>NZ_JBVJYK010000002.1:0-672864 GCF_055600605.1 Kitasatospora sp. NPDC038210
CTGCCGGCACCGGAGTACGGGGCGGACTCCGCCGGGCGGGCGCCGCGTTCGCCGCGCGAGGAGATCCTGTGCGGTCTGTTCGCGGAGACGCTGGGTGCGGAGTCGGTGTCGATCGACGACGACTTCTTCCAGCTCGGCGGGCACTCCCTGCTCGCCACTCGTCTGGTGAGCCGGATCCGGTCGGTCCTGGACGTGGAACTCGCCGTCCGGCAGGTGTTCGAGGCGTCCACCGTCGCCGAACTCGCCACCGCACTGGATGCGGGAGCCGGTTCGCGCAGTCGGGTGGTCCGCGCGGTCAGGCCGGCCAGGGTGCCGCTGTCGCACGCCCAGCAGCGGCTCTGGTTCCTCCAGCACCTGGAGGGCCCGAGCGACACCTACAACATGCCGGTCTCGCTGGGCCTGACCGGTCCGGTCGACGAGCAGGCGCTCCGTGGCGCGCTGGCCGACGTGGTCGCCCGTCACGAGAGCCTGCGGACCGTCTTCGCCGAGGACGCCGACGGCGCCGCCTACCAGGTGGTGCTGGAGCCGGAGCAGGTGCAGGTGCCGCTGGCCGTCGAGCAGGTCGACGACGACGACGCGGTCGTGGACCGGATGATGCGTCGCGCGGCCGGGTACGTCTTCGACCTGGGCCGGGAAGTCCCGCTGCGGGCCTCGCTGTTCAGGCTCCCCCCGGAGCCGGACGGCGAGGGCCGGGAGCGTAGCGCGCTGCTGCTGCTGACCCACCACATCGCGGGCGACGCCTGGTCGCGCGGCATCCTGGTCCGCGATCTGACCGCCGCCTACTCGGCTCGCGTCCTCGGGGCGGCCCCGGCCTGGCAGGAACTGCCGGTGCAGTACGCCGACTACGGCCTGTGGCAGCGCGAGCTGCTCGGCTCCGAGGCCGATCCGGAGAGCGAGGTGTCGCGTCAACTCGCCTACTGGCAAAGGGCCCTGGACGGCCTGCCGGAGGAGCTGGCGCTGCCCTTCGACCGGCCGCGGCCGGCCACCGCCTCCTACCGGGGCGACCGGGTGACCTTCGCGTTCCCCGACGGCCTGCACGACGGCCTGACCCGGGTGGCTCGTGAGCACCGGGCGAGTGTGTTCATGGTGCTGCAGGCGGCGCTGGCCGCCCTGCTGACCAGGCTCGGCGCGGGCGAGGACATCCCGCTCGGCACGCCGATCGCGGGCCGCACCGACGACGCCCTGGACGACCTGGTCGGCTTCTTCGTCAACACCCTCGTCCTGCGGACCGACACCTCCGGCGACCCGACGTTCGCGGAGCTGATCGAGCGGGTGCGGGCGGCCGACCTGGAGGCGTACGCGCACCAGGACCTGCCGTTCGAGCGGCTGGTCGAGGCGGTCAACCCGGAGCGCTCGCTCGCCCGGCACCCCCTCTTCCAGACGGCGCTCAGCTTCGACAGCGGCGCCCGCGCCGCAGCTGCCGGTCCCGCTGGTCCTGCCGGTCCCGCCGCTGCGGGCCCGGCCGGGCTCACGGTCACCGGGCGCCCGCTCGGCGCGCCCTCCGCGAAGTTCGACCTCTCCTTCGAGCTCGTCGAGCACGGTGCGGCGCCCGGTCGCACGCCCGCCCTGGCCGGCGCGCTGGACTTCAGCGCCGACCTGTTCGACCGGGCCACCGCGCAGGGCATCGCGGACCGTTTCGTCCGCGTCCTGTCGGCCCTCGCGGAGGACCCGCACGGCCGGATCGGCGACGTGGAGGTCCTGGACGCCGACGAGCGGCACCGGATCCTCGTGGAGTGGAACGACACGGCCGTCGAGCACCGCGACCGGACCCCGGTGCACGTGCTCTTCGAGGAGCACGTGGCGGCGCGCCCCGACGCGGTGGCCCTCGCGGGCGCCGACGGGACGGTCACCTACCGGGAGCTCAACGAGCGGGCCAACCGGCTCGCCCACCTCCTGATCGGCCGGGGCGTGCGCGCCGAGAGCCGGGTCGCCGTGCTGCAGGAGCGGTCGGCGGAGCTCGTCGTCTCGACGCTCGCGGTGCTCAAGGCCGGCGGCGTGTACGTGCCGATCGACCCGCACCAGCCCGCCGCCCGTTCCGAGTTCATCCTGCGGGACACCGCGGCGGTGGCCCTGCTCACCGACCGGGCCCCGGACGCCGTCGGGTTCGCGGTGGACGTGCCGGTGCTGCGGGTGGGGCCGGGCGGCGTGCTCGACCCGGCCTCCGGACCGGTCACCGATCCGGGCGTGGCCACGGACGCCGAGCAACTGGTGTACGTGATGTACACCTCGGGCTCGACCGGGACCCCGAAGGGCGTCGGCAACACCCACCACAACGTGGTGCACCTGGCGGCCGACCGGTTCTGGCGCGACGGCAACCACGAGCGCGTGCTGATGCACTCGCCGTACGCCTTCGACGCCTCCACCTTCGAGATCTGGACCCCGCTGCTGACCGGCGGCACCGTCGTCGTCGCCCCCGCCGGGCGGATCGACGCCGGTGACCTCGCGACCGCGATCGCCGAGGGCGGGGTGACCGGACTGTTCGTCAGCGCCGGCCTGTTCCGGGTGCTCGCGGAGGAGCGGCCCGAGTGCTTCCGGGGCGTCCGGGAGGTCTGGGCCGGTGGTGACGTGGTGTCCCCGGCCGCCGTTCGGCGCGTCCTGGAGGCCTGCCCCGGCATCGTGGTGGCCAACGAGTACGGGCCGACCGAGACCACGGTGTTCTCCACGGTCAACCGGCTGCGTTCGCCGCAGGAGGTGCCCGAGGCGGTCGTCCCGATCGGCCGGCCCCTCTGGAACACCCGGGTGCACGTGCTGGACGCGCGGCTGCGGCCGGTGCCCCCGGGCGTCGCGGGCGAGCTGTACATCGGCGGCGCCGGTGTCGCCCGCGGCTACCTGGGCCGGGCCGGGCTGACCGCCCAGCGCTTCGTGGCCGACCCCTTCGCGGGCGGCGGCGAGCGGATGTACCGCACCGGCGACGTGGTGCGCCGACTCGGCGACGGGCGGCTGGAGTTCCTCGGCCGCGTCGACGACCAGGTCAAGCTGCGCGGCTTCCGGATCGAGCCCGGCGAGGTCGAGGCGGTGCTCGCGGCGCCCGGCGAGGTCGCCCAGGCCGCCGTGGTCCTGCGCGAGGACCGGCCCGGCGACAAGCGCCTCGTGGCGTACGTCGTCGCGGCCGCCGGGGCGCCGGTCGACACCGACGCCCTGCGCGCCCGGGTCGCGGCCGCCCTGCCCGACTACATGGTGCCCTCGGCCGTGGTCGTGCTGGACGCGCTGCCGCTCACCCTGAACGGCAAGCTCGACCGGCGGGCCCTGCCCGCTCCCGTGTACGGGGCGGACCGGGACGGCGCCGGCGGGCGCGGGCCGCGCACCGAGCGCGAGAAGGCGCTGTGCGCGCTGTTCGCCGACGTGCTGGGCCTGGACGAGGCCGGGATCGACGACAGCTTCTTCGACCTCGGCGGCGACAGCATCATGTCGATCCAGCTGGTCAGCCGGGCCCGCCGGGCCGGACTCGAACTGTCGGTCCGCGACGTCTTCGAGCAGCGGACGGTGGCGGCCCTGGCCGAGGTCGTCCGGGAGACCGGGGGCGCGAGCGCCGAGGAGCCGGGCGCCGGGGTCGGCGAGGTGCCGCTGACGCCGATCATGCACTGGTTCCTCGAACGCGGCGGCCCCGCCGACCAGTACAACCAGTCCCGGCTGGTGCAGGTCCCGGCGTCCGTGACCCGGGAGCACCTGGCGGCGGCCGTCGGGGCCCTGCTCGACCACCACGACGCCCTGCGGGCCCGGCTCTCCCCGGCGCCCGAGCGGCGGCTGGAGGTCCGTGCCCCCGGTGCCGTGGACGCCTCCGCGACGGTCCGCCGCGTCGATGCGGCCGGGCTGGACGAGCAGGCGCAGCGGGAGCTGGTCGGCCGGGAGACGCGGGCCGCGCGCGAGCGGCTCGACCTGGCCTCCGGGAGCGTGTTCCAGGCCGTCTGGTTCGACCGCGGCCGCGACCTGCCCGGCCTGCTGCTGCTGATCGTCCACCACCTGGTCGTCGACGGGGTGTCCTGGCGGATCCTGGTGCCCGACCTGGCGGAGGCGTACCGGGCGGTGGGCGGCGGGCACGAGCCCCGGCTGCAGGCCGTCGGCACCTCGCTGCGGCGCTGGTCGCAGCGGCTGTCCGACGAGGCGGCCGAGCCCGCCCGGGCGGCGGAGGCCGGCTGGTGGCAGCAGGTGCTGAGGCCCGGCGACCCGCGGATCGGCCGGCGGGCGCTGGACCCGGAGCTGGACACCTACGCCACGGCGGAGCACCTGACGGTGACCCTGCCGACGGAGGTGACCGAGCAGGTGCTCACCCGGGTGGCCTCGGTGTTCAAGGCGGAGGTCAACGACGTGCTGCTGAGCGCGTTCGCGCTGGCCTGGGCACGCTGGCGGGGCAGCCCGGCCGGCACGGCCCTGATCGACCTGGAGGGCCACGGCCGCGAGGAGGACGTGGTCGGCGGAGCGGACCTGTCCCGGACGGTGGGCTGGTTCACCAGCCTGTACCCGGTGCGGCTGGACCCGGTCACCGCCGACCTGGCCGACGCGTTCGCCGGCGGCCCGGCCGCCGGGGCCGCGCTCAAGGCGGTCAAGGAGCAGCTGCGGGCGGTGCCGGACAAGGGCATGGGCTACGGCCTGGTGCGCCACCTCAACCCGGCCACGGCCCCCGGTTTCGCCGGACTGCCCCGACCGCAGGTGGCGTTCAACTACCTGGGCCGCTTCACCACGGCCGGGCCGCAGGGCGCCGGGAGCACCGCCGTCCCCGACTGGACCGTGCTGTCCACCGCGGCCGGCGCCGGCGGCACCGACCCGAGGGTGCCGCTCGCGCACCCGCTGGAGCTCAACGCCCGCACCAACGACGGGCCCGCCGGGCCCGAGCTGGCCGCCACCTGGACGTGGGCGCGGGACATCCTCGGCCGGGCCGAGGTCGAGGAACTGGCCGACCTCTGGTTCCAGGCCCTGCGGGCGCTGACCGAGCACGCCGAACGCCCCGACGCGGGCGGGCTGACCGTCTCGGACGTGTCCCTGAGCCTGCTGAGCCAGGACGAGATCGAATCGCTGGAAGACGAGTGGAGGACCTGGTAATGGCGACGCAGTCCGGACTGCAGGACATCCTGCCGCTGGCCCCGCTCCAGGAAGGACTGTTGTTCCACAGCGTGTACGACGAGGCGGCACCGGACGTGTACCTCGTGCAGCAGGCCATCGACCTGGAGGGCGCGCTCGACACCGAGGCGCTGCAGGCGGCCTGCCGGACCCTGCTGCGGCGGCACGGCAACCTGCGCGCGGCCTTCCGTTACACGGGCGTGCAGCGCCCCGTGCAGCTCATCCCGTACGAGGTTCGGCTCCCCTGGGAGGAGCTGGACCTGACCGGGCTGCCCGAGGGGGAACGCACGGCGGCCGCGGACCGGGCCGTCGAGGAGGACCGCACGCGCCGCTTCGACCTCGGCCGCCCGCCGCTGATGCGGTTCACCCTGATGCGCCTCGGCGAGCGGCGGCACCGCTTCGTGCTGACCAACCACCACATCCTGCTCGACGGCTGGTCGCGGCCGATGCTGGTGCGGGAGCTCCTGGCGCTGTACGCCACCGCGGGCGACGACAGTGCGCTGCCCCGGGTCCGGCCGTTCCGCGACTACCTGCAGTGGCTGGCCGGCCAGGACAAGGCGTCGGCGCTGGGCGCCTGGCGCGAGGCCCTGGCCGGGCTCGACGGTCCCACGCTGGTCGCGCCGCACGCGGGCGAGCGGGCCCCGGTCGTACCGGGCCGGCTGGAGACGGAGCTGGACCGGGCCACCCACGAGGCGCTCACCGCGCTCGCCCGCGAGCGGGCCCTCACGCTCAACTCGCTGGTCCAGGGCGCCTGGGCGGTCGTCCTGAGCGGGCTCACCGGGCGGGACGACGTGGTCTTCGGCAGCACCGTCTCCGGCCGGCCGCCGGAGGTCCCCGGGATCGAGACCATGGTGGGGCTGTTCATCAACACCCTGCCGGTGCGCGTCGTCCTGCGGTCCGACGAGTCCCTGGTGGACACCGTCCGCCGGGTGCAGGACGAGCAGACCCGGCTCCAGCCCTACCAGCACACCGGCCTGGCCGAGGTGCAGCGGCTGGCCGGGGCCGGCGAACTCTTCGACACCACCATGGTGTTCGAGAACTACCCGGTGGACATCGGGGCCGAGAACGACCGGCCCGGCGGCATCCGCGGCGTCACCGTCACCGGCAGCCGCAACCGGGACGCCACCCACTACCCGCTCGCCCTGGTGGCGGTCGGCCGCGGCGGACTGCGGCTGCGCCTGGACCACCAGCCCGACCTGGTCCCCGACGCGACCGCCCGGGCCGTGCTGGACCGGCTGGTCCGGGTGCTGCGCTCGGTCGCCGCCGAGCCGGGCCTGCCGCTGGCCCGGCTGGACCTGCTCTCCGACACCGAGCGCCGGGCCGCCCTGGTCCTCGGCCGCGGCGCGGACACCCCGGTGCCCGCGGGCGGCCTGCCCGAGGCGTTCCGGGCCCAGGCCAGGCGGACCCCGGACGCCGTCGCCGTGCGGTGCGGCACCGCCGCGTACGACTACGCCGCGCTGGACGCCCGCTCGGACGCGCTGGCGCGCCGGCTGGTCGGGCTCGGCGTGACGGCCGAGACGCCGGTGGCGCTGCTCATGGAACGCTCGGCGGAGCTGGTGGTGGCGGTGCTCGCCGTCCTCAAGTCCGGCGGGGCCTACGTGCCGCTGCGCCAGGGGGACCCGGTGGACCGGCTGCGGCAGGTCGCCTCGCTGGCCGGGACCGGCCTCGTGCTGACCGACCAGGAGAACGCCGGCCGGGCGGCGGAGCTCGGCACCGGCCCGGTGGTCGCCGTCGACGACGACGGCCCGGAGCCGTCCTCCGCCGGGGCGGCGCTGCCGCGGCACGTCCCGGGGGAGCAGCTCGCCTACCTGATGCACACCTCCGGTTCGACCGGCACGCCCAAGGGCGTCGCCGTCACCCACCGCGACGTGCTCGAACTCGCCCACGACCGGTCGTTCGCGGGCGGCTCCCACCGGCGCGTCCTGGTGCACTCGCCGCACGCCTTCGACGCCTCGACCTACGAGCTGTGGGTGCCGCTGCTCTCCGGCGGCACCGCCGTCGTCGCCCCGCCCGGCGACCTCGACACCGAGGTCCTCGGCAAACTGGTCGCCGAACACGGCGTGACCGGGCTCTGGCTGACCTCCGGCCTCTTCCAGCTCGTCGCGGACGAGGCCCCGGACGCCCTCGCCGGCGTGCGGGAGGTCTGGACCGGCGGTGACGTGGTGCCCGCCGCGTCGGTCCGCCGGGTGATGACCGCCTGCCCCGGGACGGCCGTCGTCGACGGCTACGGGCCCACCGAGACCACCACCTTCGCCGTCCGACACCGGCTGCCGGCCGGCGGCCCCGTCCCGGACGCCGTCCCGATCGGCACCCCGCTGGACAACACCCGGCTGCTGGTCCTGGACGCGGGGCTGCGGCCCGTCCCGCCCGGCACGGCCGGCGAGCTGCACATCGCCGGGGCGGGCCTCGCCCGCGGCTACTGGCGGCGTCCCGGACTCACCGCCGAGCGCTTCGTCGCCGACCCGTACGGCCCGGCCGGCTCCCGGATGTACCGCACCGGCGACCTCGTGCGGTGGACGCCCGAGGGCACCCTGGACTACCTCGGGCGCGCCGACGAACAGGTCAAGCTGCGCGGTTTCCGGATCGAACCGGGCGAGATCGAGGCCGTCCTGGGCCGCCACCCGGACGTCGCCCAGGCCGTCGTCACCGTCCAGGAGCCGCGCCCCGGCGACAAGCGGCTGGTCGCCTGCCTCGTCGCGGAACGGGGCACCGAGCCGTCCCCGGCTGCGCTGCGCGCCCACGTCGCCGCCGAACTTCCCGACTACATGGTGCCCGGCGCGTTCCTCCTCCTCGACGCGCTGCCGCTCACCGGCAACGGCAAGGTCGACCGGCGAGCCCTGCCGACGGCGGACGCGACGCAGCCCGCCACGGCGGACCGGCGCGCGCCCCGCACCCCGCAGGAGTCCATCCTGTGCGGGCTGTTCGCCGAACTCCTCGGCGTGCCGCAGGTCGGCATCGACGACGACTTCTTCGACCTCGGTGGCCACTCGCTGCTCGCCACCCGGCTGGTCGGCCGGGTCCGCTCGGTCCTCGGCGCCGAACTCGCCGTCCGGCAGCTCTTCGAGCACCCCACGCCGGCGGCCCTCGCCCGGGCCCTGGACGCGGCCGGGGACGCCCGGCCGGCCCTGGAGCGGGCCACGCCCCGCCCGGAGCGCGTCCCCGCCTCGTTCGCCCAGCGCCGGCTGTGGTTCCTGCACCGCTTCGAGGGGCCCGGCGCGACCTACAACATCCCCTTCGCGCTGCGGCTCACCGGCGACCTCGACCGGGAGGCGCTGCGGACCGCCCTCGCCGACCTCGCCCAGCGCCACGAGTCGCTGCGCACCGTCTTCGCGGAGGACGCCGAGGGGCCGTACCAGATCGTCCGCGAAGGCGCGGCCGGCCGGCCGGAGCTGACGCACGTCCCCGACGTGCCGGCCGGGCGCCTCGACGCGGAGCTCGCCGCGGCGGCCGGGTACGGCTTCGCGCTCGACCGTGAACTCCCGCTGCGGGCCTGGCTGTTCGGCACCGGCGCAGGGGAGCACGTGCTGCTGCTGCTGGTGCACCACATCGCGGGCGACGGCTGGTCCGTCCCGCTGCTCGCCCGGGACCTGGTCACCGCCTACACCGCCCGGCACGGCGGCACCGCCCCCGCCTGGCGGCCACTGCCCGTCCAGTACGCCGACTACAGCCTCTGGCAGCGCACCGTGCTCGGCGCCGAGGACGCCGAGGACAGCCCGGCGGCCCGCCAACTCGCCTACTGGAAGCAGGCCCTGGCCGGCCTTCCGGAGGAGCTGGCACTGCCGGCCGACCGGCCCAGGCCCGCGGTCGCCGGGCACCGGGGGGACCGCGTCCTCTACGACGTCCCGGAAGCGCTGTACGGGCGGATCCGCGGCCTCGCCCGCTCCACCCAGTCCAGCCCGTTCATGGTGCTCCAGGCCGCCGTCGCCGCCCTGCTGACCAGGCTCGGCGCGGGCGAGGACATCCCGCTCGGGACGCCGATCGCGGGCCGCACCGACGACGCCCTGGACGACCTGGTCGGCTTCTTCGTCAACACCCTCGTGCTGCGCACCGACACCTCCGGCGACCCGACGTTCAAGGAGCTGATCGCCCGCGTCCGCGAGACGGACCTCGCCGCCTACGCGCACCAGGACCTGCCCTTCGAACGGCTGGTGGAGGCGGTCAACCCGAAGCGGGCGCAGTCCCGCCACCCCCTGTTCCAGACCATGCTCACCTTCAACAACACCGACCAGCGCAGCGCGGCCGCCGACGGCGGCCTGCGGCTGCCCGGCCTCACCGCCGAACCCCTGTCGTCCGGCACCGGCTCGGCCAAGTTCGACCTGCTGCTCTCCTTCGCCGAACGGCACGGCCCGGACGGAACCCCCGACGGCCTCGGCGCCGGGCTGGAGTTCAGCACCGACCTGTTCGACCCCGCTACGGCGCGGGCCCTCGTCGACCGGCTGCTGCGGCTGCTCGACGAGGTGACCGCCGACCCGCAGCGCCGCCTCGGCGAACTGCGGCTGCTCACCGGCCCCGAACGGGACCGGATGCTGGCCCGCGGGAAGGGCGCCGAGCACCCCCGGGCCCGGGACACCGGCCCGGCCGCCCGCTTCGAGGCCGCCGCCGCCCGCAGCCCGCTCGCCACGGCCGTGGAGGACGCCGCCGGCTCGTTCGGCTACCGGGAGCTCGACGAGCGGGCCGACCGCCTCGCCCGGCTGCTGCGCGAGCGCGGCGTGGGCCCCGAGAGCCTCGTCGCCGTCGCGATGCACCGGTCCGCCGACCTGGTCACCGCCCTCGTGGCGGTCCTCAAGGCCGGCGCCGGCTACCTGCCCGTGGACCCGGCCTACCCGGCCGACCGCATCGCGTACATGCTCGAAGACGCCCGGCCGGCGCTCGTCCTGACCACACGTGAGCTGGACGCCGTCCTTCCGGACCGGGCCGGGCCGCCGAGGCTGACGGTCGACTCCCCGGAGGTGTCGGCCGCCCTCGCCGCCCGGCGCGACGGCGCCGACGCCGCGGCCGGGCGCCGTGCCCCGTACCACCCGGCCCACCCCGCCTACGTCATCTACACCTCGGGCTCGACCGGCCGCCCCAAGGGGGTGACCATGCCGGCCGAAGCCCTGCTCAACCTGCTGGACTGGCACGAGCGGGAGCTGCCGGGCGGCCCCGGCACCCGGGTGGCCCAGTTCACCGCGGTCAGCTTCGACGTGTCCGTGCAGGAGATGCTCTCCGCGCTCCTCGCCGGCAAGACCCTGGTGGTCTGCCCGGAGGACGTCCGGCGCGACCCGGCCCGGCTGGCCGGATGGCTCCAGGAGCAGCGGGTCCACGAGCTGTACGCCCCCAACCTGGTCCTGGACGCGGTGTGCGAGGCAGCGACCGCCCTGCGGCTCCCGCTGCCCGAGCTCACCGACCTCGTCCAGGCCGGGGAGGCGCTCACCCCGCACGGCGCCATCCGGACCTTCTGCGCGGCCCGGCCCGGGCGGCGCCTGCACAACCACTACGGCCCCGCCGAGACGCACGTCGTCACCGCCGTCCGGCTCCCCGACGACCCGGCCGACTGGGCGCCCACCGCGCCGCCGATCGGCGCGCCGGTCGACAACACGGCCGTCCGGCTGCTCGACGGCCGGCTCAACCCGGTGCCGACGGGCGTCCCCGGGGAGCTCTACATCGCGGGCGCCGCCCTGGCCCGCGGCTACGCGCACCGCCCCGGCCGCACCGCCGAGCGGTTCGTCGCCGACCCCTGGGGCCCGCCCGGCACCCGGCTGTACCGCACCGGCGACCTCGCCCGGTGGACGGCCGACGGGCAGCTCCTCTACCTGGGACGCGCCGACACGCAGGTCAAGATCCGCGGCTTCCGGATCGAACCCGGGGAGATCGAGGCCGCCCTCGTCACCGCCCCCGGCGTCGCCCAGGCGGCCGTGGTGGTCCGCGAGGACCGGCCCGGGGACCGGCGCCTGGCCGGGTACGTCGTGGCGTCCGACGGCGCCCTCCCGCACCCGGCCGGGCTGCGGGAGCACCTGCTGCGCCGACTGCCCGAGCACATGGTCCCGGCCGCCTTCACCGTCCTCGCGGCGCTGCCGCTGACCCCCAACGGCAAGCTCGACCGGGCCGCGCTCCCGGCCCCCGACCAGGGCAACGAGGAGCGGTCGCGGCCGCCGGCCACGCCCGAGGAGCACGCGCTGTGCGCCCTGTTCGCCGAGGTCCTCGGGGTGGCGGAGGTGGGCGCCGAGGACGACTTCTTCGAACTCGGCGGCCACTCCTTCCTCGCCGCCCGGCTGGTCGGCCGGATCCGCGAGGAGCTCGCGGCGGACCTGCCGGTGCGCGCGGTCTTCGACGCCCCGACGCCCGCGGGCGTGGCCCGGGCCCTCGCCGGGGACGCGGCCGGCCCGGGGGAGGAGGCCGCCGCGGGCGGGCGGGCCACCCGGGGGCTGCTGCCGCTGAGGGCGCGCGGCACGGCGGCGCCGGTGTTCTTCCTGCATCCGGGCGGCGGCTTCAGCTGGTGCTACGCCGGCCTGGTCCGCCACCTCGGCCCCGACGTGCCGGTCTACGGCATCCAGGCCAGCGGGCTCGACGGCTCGGGCGCCCTGCCGACCTCGATGGAGGAGATGACCGAGGACTACCTCGCCCTGATCCGCTCCGTCCAACCCGCCGGACCGTACCGGCTGGCGGGCTGGTCCTTCGGCGGCCTGACCGCCTTCGCCCTGGCCACCCGGCTGCAGGAGGAGGGCGAGCGGGTCTCGCTCCTCGCCCTGCTCGACGCCTACCCGCAGGCCGCGGACGCCGTCACCGAGGACCCGGTGCCGCACGAGGTCGTCGCGCACAACCTGCGGGCGATGGGCTTCACCTTCGACGACGAGGAGCTCATAGCAGACGAGAAGGCGGTCCTGCTGCGCTTCCGCGAGTTCCTGCAGTCCGGGAACCAGAACCTCCGGCACCTTGAGGCGCAGGACATCCTGGCGCTGAAGGACGTCTATGTGAACAATGTCCGGCTCATGCGGCGATTCCGGCCCGAATTCTTCGACGGCGACCTGCTTTTCGTCTCCGCCGAGGAGAAGTCGGAAGCCGACCGTTCGGGCCGGTTGGATGTCAGCTTGTGGCAACCCTTCGTGGGTGGTTCGGTCGAGGTGTGCCCGGTAGAGTCCACTCATGGAAATCTGATGACGGATGCCCGGCACACGGCCCGCATCGGGCGTTTCCTCGCGGAGCGGCTGTGACCTGCGAGTGGAAACGATCGGAAGAAAAAGAATTCTTCGAAAAAGGAGCGATCGCATGAGCAGCAACCCCTTCGAGGACCCCGAGGGCACCTACCTCGTCCTTGTCAACGACGAGGGGCAGCACTCCCTGTGGCCGGCGTTCATCGAGGTGCCCGAGGGGTGGAGCACCGCCCTTGAGGCGACCGCACGCGACACGGCCCTCGACTACATCAACACCCACTGGACCGACATGCGCCCCGCCAGCCTGGTGCGGGCGATGGAAGGCGCCGACGCCTCCTGATCCTCCCGTGTGGCCCGCCCGCGAGCGCTCCTCGGCGCCCGGGGCGGGCCACACGGCTGTCCGCGGCCGGCCGCCGCCGGACGGCCCACGCACGGGCCCGGGCGCACGTCCCGGACGACGCACGACCCAGACGACGCACGCTGCAGACGACACCAAGGGGGAATCCCAGATGCCGGTCGTTCCGGTCAACGGCATACGCCTTCACTACGAGGACACCGGCGCGGGCGAGCCGGTCGTGCTCATCCAGGGGACGGGCGGCGGCGCCACCGTGTGGCAGCTGCACCAGGTGCCCGCGCTCACCGCCGCCGGGTTCCGCGCGATCACCTTCGACAACCGCGGCATCCCGCCGACCTCGGAGTGCCCCGAGGGCTTCACCCTCCAGGACCTGGTGGGCGATGTCGCCGGCCTCGTGGAGCGGCTCGGGCTGGGCCCGGTCCGGGTGGTCGGCACCTCGATGGGTGCCTTCGTCGCCCAGGAGCTCGCCCTCGCCCGGCCCGACCTGGTGAGCCGGGTCGTGCTGATGGCCACCCGCGGCCGCACCGACACCCTGCGGGCGGCCCTCACCCGGGCCGAGATCGAGCTGCACGACTCCGGGGTTCCGCTGCCGCCCCGCTACGCCGCCGTGCTGCGCGCCCTGAAGTCGCTGTCGCCGCGCACCCTCGACGACGACGCCGCGCTGGCCGACTGGCTGGACCTGTTCGAGCTGGCGCCGCCCGCCGGCCCCGGCCTGCGGGCCCAGATGGAGGTGAGCCGGCTGGACGACCGGCTCGACGCCTACCGCGGCATCGGCGTGCCCTGCCAGGTGATCGCCTTCGCGGACGACGTGGTCACCCCGCCGCACCTGGGCCGGGAGGTCGCGAACGCGATCCCGGGCGCGGTGTTCGAGCTCGTCGAGGGCTGCGGCCACTACGGCTACCTGGAGGACCCGGACACCGTGAACAAGCTCATGGTGGAGTTCCTGCACGGCGGGAGCGACTGACCCGGCGCGGCCGGGCGGTCGCGGCGATCCGCCGGACGCACACGAGCGTCCGGCCGGCCCGGGGAGAACCGGGGCCGGCCGGACGCTCGTGCGTGCGGCGCGGTGCGCGGCGCACGGAGAGGGGGGAGAGGTGCCCGACGGGGGCCCGGGCGCCTCTCCCCCCTCGTTCGGGGGACCTGCCTACTGCTGGTAGGTGTCAGGTCGGTCGTGGCCCTGGGGCCGCGGCGGGGGCCACGCCTGCGTCAGGTGGGGCTGGCGGCCGTAGCCGTCGCCGCCCGACCCGTACGACTGCTCGGCCGGCTGGTAGGCCGGCGCCGGGGCGCCGTAGCCGTTCGAGGCGCCGGCGCCGCGGTCCGGCACCGCGTAGGGGACGTACGGCTCCGCGAAGGGCGGCTCGTCCACCAGCTCCGGCTCCCGGTGGCCCCGGCCGGCGAGCGCCGCGCGCTGTCCGCGACGGCCGCCGGGCAGGCCGCCCGGCCACCAGTTCCACGAGCCCAGCGCCGCCATCAGGGCCGGCAGGACGAAGATGCGGATGACCACGGCGTCCAGCAGGATCGCCGCCGCCAGGCCGACGCCGAGCTGCTTGAACTCGACCATGCTCAGGGTTCCGAAGATCGCGAACACCCCGACCATCACGACCGCCGCGCTGGTGACGACCCCGGCGGAGCGGGTGATGCCGTCGCGGACGGCCTCCTTGACGTTCACCCCGCCGAGGGCGGCCTCGCGGATCCGGCTCACCACGAACACGTGGTAGTCCATCGAGAGGCCGAACAGCACCACGAAGAGGAACAGCGGCAGCCAGGAGACCACCGCGCCGGTGCTGTGGAAGTCCAGCAGCTTCTCGGCCCAGGTGTGCTGGAAGACCGCGACGAGCACGCCGAACGCGGCGGCGGCCGACAGCAGGTTCAGCAGGATCGCGGAGAGCGCCACGGCGAGCGAGCGGAAGATGTAGGCCATGGTGACGAAGGTCAGCAGCAGGATGAAGCCCACCACCCACGGCATCCGGTCCTTCAGGTGGCCGGTGAAGTCGATGCCCTGCGCCACCTTGCCGCCCACGCCGGTCTCGACGCCGGGCACGCCCTGGACGGCCTCGGGCACCCAGGTGCGCAGCAGGTCGAGGGACTGCCGGGCGCCGTCGCTCTTCGGCGAGTGCGGCGTGCCGACCTGCACCACGTGCACGGTCCGGTCCTGCGACTCGCGGACCTCGGGCGTCTGGTCGTGGGCGAAGAGCGGGTCGGCGGCGGTGCGGGCGAGCAGGCCGCCGAGGGCGGCCTTGACCTTGTCGGCCTGGTCACCGGGGGCGCGGACGGCCACCTGGTGCGTGGTGCCCTTGCTGGGGAACGCCGCGGTGAGGCGGTCCATCGCCTGGACGACCGGGATGTCGCGGGACAGGTCGTCGGACCCGGGCTGCTTCAGGCTCATGTCGAGGGCGGGCAGGGCCAGGGCCAGCAGCGCGCCGACGGACACCACGAGCGTGAGCACGGGCCGGACCAGGGCCGGCTTCAGCAGCGCGCGCCACAGCTTGGACTCGCCGGAGCGCATCGTCAGCCGCCACAGGAAGGGGACCCTGGGCCGGTCGACCCAGCGGCCGAGCTTGGCGAGCAGCGCGGGGAGCACGGTCAGCGAGGCCAGGACGGCGACGGCCACGACGATGATGGACCCGGTGGCCAGCGAGGCGAAGGTGGCCTCCTGGGCCAGGTAGAGCCCGGCCATCGACACGATCACGGTGGCGCCGGACACCAGGACGGTGTGGCCCGAGGTCTCCGCGGCGATCTCGATGGCGTCGATCCGAGAGGCGCCCTTCTGGCGCTCCTCGCGTTCCCGCTTGAGATAGAAGAGCGAGTAGTCCACGCCGACGGCCATGCCCATGAGCAGGATGACGTTGCTCACCGCGCTGGTCTCGGGCAGCACGTGCGAGGCCAGCGCCGACAGGCCGGTCGCGGCGCCGACGCAGGAGATGGCGAGGACCACGGGCACGCCGGCGGCGATGATCGCGCCGAAGACGACCAGCAGGATCAGCATGGTCAGCGGCAGGCTGATGAACTCGGCCTTCTGGAAGTCCTTGCCCAGGGTCTCGGTGAGACCCTTCGCCGTCGAGCCGGTGCCGACCTGGTCGACCCGCAGGCCCGGGTGGGCGTTCTGGACCGCCGCGCTGGCGTCGAGCAGCGGCTGGATGCGCCGGTCGGCGTTCTCGGTGTCCCCCTTCATGGTCACCGGGAGCAGCAGGGCCTTGCCGTCCGGGGAGGGCACCGGCTTGCCGACGCTCTCGACCTCCGGCAGGGCCTTCATCCGGTCGGCGAGCTCCTGGGCCGCCTGCTGGGCGGCCTTGGTGTCCAGCGCCCCGCCGGCCCCGGCCGTGATCAGGACGTTCTCCTCGGGCTTCTCGGTGAAGTGGCCGGAGGCGACGATCCTGCCCGAGCGGCCGGACTCGCCGACCCCGGACTCCTGGTCGCTGATCTTGTTGCTCCCGGCGGCCCCGCCCAGGAAGAGGCAGGCCGCGACGAAGACCACCCAGAGCCCGATGGCGGACCACGGATGTGTGGCACTCCACCGCGCGACCCGTACCGTTGCCGGCTTCTTTCGCACGTTCTGCTTCCTTCCATTGCTGCGGAAACCGCTCGGGCGGCTGCCGTCGTGGCGATGGGGAAAACGCTAGTTCCGGGCGCCGGTCCGGGACACGAGGTAAACCGCCGGGGTGTCCCCAGTTTTCCGCAGTCCGTGGCCTGCGGGTTCCCGTAACGCGGGCGGTGCGGTTTCCCGTAATGCGCCCGGCGGAAATCTTGACCGGACTGAATCCGGCGGCTAGCTTCAGTTTCCGGTTCGCCCTTTCGGATCGCACGGCTCGGTAAATCCGTCGACAGGAAGATGCCACTCCGTGGCATTAGGCAAGGGGAAAAAATGGAAACTGTGGTCCTCACCCGGCAGCATATTGCCAAGATCGTCAAGGAAAAGGGCTTCGATCATTTCATGGACCGGATGATCTCCCGTCTGGGCGAGGCGTTCCGGGCCGGCGGGCACGGCGGCGTGACCCCGGCCCGGGAGGGATTCCTGCGCGGTCCGGGGGACACCGCGATCATCGAATGGATGCCGCACCACCGGCCCGGCGACTCCGTCACCATCAAGACCGTGGGCTACACGCCGTACAACCCGGAGGAGCACCGGCTGCCCACCATCATCGGGTCCATGACCCGGTACGACGACGTGACGGGCCGTCTGCTGGCGGTCTGCGACGGGATCCTGCCCACGGCCATCCGGACCGGCGCCGCCTCGGCGATCGCCAGCCGGCTGCTGGCCCGCCCGGACAGCCGGGTGCTCGGCCTGGTCGGGGCCGGCGCACAGGCCGTCACCCAGGCCCACGCCCTCAGCCGGGTCTTCCCGCTGGAGCGGATCGTCGTCCACGACATCGACCCGGCCCACGCGCGGTCCTTCGCCGAGCGCGTGGAGTTCCTCGGGCTGGACGTCCGGGTGGCCACGGTCGCCGAGATCGAGGCCACCGCCGACATCATCTGCACCGTCACCTCGGTGGCGGTCGGCGGCGGCCCGGTGCTGCTCGGCGAGCACCTGCTGCCGCACGCGCACGTCAACGCCATCGGGGCGGACCTGATCGGCAAGTTCGAGGTGCCGCTGCACGTCCTGCGGTCGGCCTTCGTCACGGCCGACCACCGCGGGCAGGCGCTGCGCGAGGGCGAGTGCCAGCAGCTGGTGGAGGGCGACCTCGGGCCCGACCTGATGGAGCTGTGCGCGGACCCGGCCCTCGCCGAGGCCCACCGGGACGGCCTGACCGTCTTCGACTCCACCGGCTTCGCGCTGGAGGACCACGTGGCCTTCGACGTCCTGCTGGAGCTCGCCGCCGAGGGCGGGATGGGCGACCACGTCCAGATCGAGCACCTGCCCGAGGACGCGCTGAACCCCTACGCCTTCGCGTAGCGGCGGACCCCGCGGCACCGGACCCGGGCCGTCCCCGCGCCGTCGACCCGGCACGGGGACGCCCGTTCGTCCGTGTCCGGTCCGTCCGTGTCCCGCCGTCCGCCTTCGGCTCCGGCGGGCGGGCGGGCGGGCCTCAGGACTCCAGGTACCGCAGGACCGCCAGGATCCGCCGGCTGTAGCCGGTGGTGTGGCTCAACTCCAGCTTGTCGAAGACGGTGTTGAGGTTCTTCTCCACCGAACTCAGCGAGATGTGCAGCTTCTGAGCGATGGCCGTGTTGGTGTGCCCCTGCGCCAGCGCCTCCAGCACGGTGCGCTCGCGCGGGGTCAGCCGGGCCAGCGGATCGCCGTGCGTGGTGCGGATGACCAGCTGCCGGATGACCTCCGGGTCGATCGCCGCCCCGCCCGCGTGGATCCGCTCCAGCGCGTCGAGGAACTCCTCGACCTGGGCCACCCGGTCCTTGAGCAGGTAGCCGACCCGCTCCGCGTTGGACGCCAGCAGCTTGGCCGCGTAGTTGCGCTCGATGTGCTGGGAGAGCACCAGCACGCTCACCTCCGGCCAGCGCTCGCGGATCTCCACGGCCGCCCGCAGCCCCTCGTCGGTGTGGGTCGGGGGCATCCGGATGTCGAGGACGACGACGTCCGGCTTCTGCGCCTCGACCTCCCGGAGGAGCGTCGTCGCGTCGCCGAAGGCGGCCAGGACCTCGTGGCCCTCCTCGACGAGCAGCCGGACCAGGCCCTCCCTGAGCAGGGTCGAGTCCTCGGCGAGGATTACGCGCATGGGATCTCCGCGGTGATGGTGGTCGGTCCCCCCGGGGGGCTGTCGACATGCAGGACGCCGTCCAGTGCGGCCACCCGGCTGAGCAGCCCGGTCAGGCCGCTGCCGGCCGGGTCCGCGCAGCCCGTCCCGTTGTCCTCGACCCGGACGGTGAGCAGGGTGCCGCTGAGGGTCAGCCGCACCGAGATGGCGGTGGCCGAGGAGTGCTTGGCGGCGTTGGTCACGGACTCGGACACCACGAAGTAGGCGGCCGTCTCCACCGGCTTGGGCAGCGCCGCGCCGACCTCGAACTGCGTGCGCAGCGGAATGCTGCACCGCTCGGCCACCCCGCCCAGCGCCTCTTCCAGGCCGAGGCTGTCGAGCGCCGACGGGTACACCCGCCAGGCCACCTCGCGCAGTTCGGTCAGCACGCCCTGGGACTCCTCGTGGGCCTGCAGCAGCAGCGCGCCCGCCTGCTCGGGGTTGCGGCCCCGGCGGGCCCTGCCCAGCAGCATGCCCAGCGCCACCAGCCGCTGCTGGACGCCGTCGTGCAGATCGCGTTCGATGCGCCGGCGCTCGGCGTCCACGGCCTGGACCACCGCGGCACGGCTGGTGGCGAGTTCGTCGATCCGCCGCCGGAGCAGCTCCTGCTCGGAGGGCCCGAAGCACTCGCGGGCGATCCGGGTGTCCAGGGCCGCCAGCGAGTACAGGCCCTGCAGGTCGAGGAAGAGCAGGACACCGCCCAGCAGTGCCTGGGTGAGGAGTTGGTCCCAGTCGAGCGTCCCGCGGGTCGCCCCGTTGACCATCAGCCCGGCCAGGAGGACGCCGAAGCCGAGCAGTCCGATGACGACGGCGCAGAGCAGCCCGGTGTAGCAGCGCACCGCCAGGTAGCGCAGGAGCTTCTGGTCGGACGCCTTGTAGTGCTCGGGGAAGCGGTCGCCGAAGAAGGCGGAGCGGCGGGTGCGCTCCAGGAGCGTCAGCCGGCGGGCCCCGGCCATCAGCACCTCCAGGGCGCTCGGCCGGCTGCGCGGCCAGAGCAGGAAGGGGCCGAGGGCGGCGCCGACGACGAGGAAGTGCAGCGCGCCGAGCATCGCGGTCAGACAGCCGATCAGTACTCCCAGGCTGCGGCGCGGCCAGGAGGGGGCCGGTGCGACGGCCTCGTCCTCCGCGACGCCCTGACCATCCGGAAACCCCGTCGGGTGGTGGGATGCCGCGCCCGCTGAATCTCCTCGCACGAGGCCCGAGCCTAGTGCGGCGGCGCAGCCCGGGCAAGATCGCCAGGACGGCGCGGCGGCCTGGGCGGTGCGCTCCGGCAGGACGGTCCCGGTCATGAACTGCGCCGCTGCTGCGACTGGTTGCGGTTGCGCAGCCGGACCGTCAGGTACCCGGCCAGGGCCACCACGACCACGGCCAGGACGACCTTGGACAGCACGCCGACGTACGTCTCCACCGTGTCCCACCGGTCGCCCAGCCAGTAGCCGGCCAGCACCAGCACGCTGTTCCAGATGAGGCTGCCGAGCGTGGTGAGCATGATGAACTGCGGCAGGGCCATCCGCTCGACGCCGGCCGGCACGGAGATCAGACTGCGGAAGATCGGCACCATCCTGCCGAGGAAGACCGCCTTGGTGCCGTGCCTGGCGAACCACTGTTCGGTGCGTTCCAGGTCCGAGACCTTCACCAGCGGCAGCCGCGCCCAGATCGCGTGCATGCGCTCGCGGCCGAACAGCAGGCCTGTCCAGTAGAGGACCACCGCGCCGACGACCGAGCCCAGCGTCGTCCAGAACAGGGCCGACACGAGGCTGAGCACCCCCTGGCCGGCGGCGAAGCCGGTCAGCGGCAGGATCACCTCGCTGGGCAGCGGCGGGAACAGGTTCTCCAGGGCGATCGCCAGGCCGGCCCCGGGGCCGCCCATCGTGTCGACGAGGTCGGCGGCCCAGCCCGCGATGCCGTCCGCGGGTTCCTGGGGCAGCGCCAGGAGCATGGGGTTCATGGTGGTCTCCAAGGCCGGCGGGGTCGGTCGGCCGGGGCGGCTGCCCCGATGCCCCTCCAACCTAGGAAGCGCTGTTCAGCGACGGTATGAGGATTGCCGTCCGGTCCGGTGGTGTTCTCCGCAGGGCCGGTCCTGCGGAAACCCGGAGGGTCCGCGCGCCCGGCCCGGGTCGGCCGCCGCGGCCGCCGGAATGCGCGGCAAACGCCGCTGACCCTTTCCTGCCAACCCGCTCGGATTTCCTTTTCCGGGTTGTCGGTCCGGGGCTACGTTGGATCTCGTTCGAGCGGTTCGTTCGAGCGAATCCATCCCTCACAACCGGAGGTCAGACATGGAGAAGGAAATCGAGACCGGTCTCGTCTACGAGGCCCCGGAGCTCTCCGAGCTCGGCGACTACGACGAGCTGACCCGTGGTGTCGGCTTCCCGCTGGCCGACTTCTTCATCCACTTCGACTAAGCCTCACAAAGGCCGGTCGCTGATCGGATGAATTGAACGGTGCCAGACGGCGGCGGAATGCGGGGGATTCCCCCCGCATTCCGCCCGCCGCTGCTCCCGGAATCGCGGAGGAACCATGCAAGAGAACCCGGATCCCCCTGGTCCCTGGTTCGTCGTCCTGCCCGACTGCGCGTCCGCGCTCCCGGTGGCCCGGCGACTGGGCGGCCACGTCGGATTCACCCTGAACCATGCCTCGGGGCGTCCCTGGGTGGTCGGACGGGCCCCGGACGGGAGCACCGGTGTCGCCTCGGCCGTCCACGCCCGGCACGGCACCACCGCGCTGCTGGTGACCGGCACCCACGCGCTGACCGCCGATCAGCTGGAGGGCTGGGCCAAGCGCGTACGGCACCCGGCCGACCTCGACGCGCTCGCCCGCTCCCTCGCCGGCAGCGCCCACCTGGTCGCCGGCATCGACGGCGAGATCCGCGTCCAGGGCACCGCCACGGGGGTGCGCCGCGTCTTCACCGCCACCGTCGACGGCTGCGCCCTCGCGTCCGACCGCGCCGACCTGCTCGCCGCCCTGGCCGACGCCCCGCTGGACCCGGTCCGCCTCACCGCGCGGCTGCTGGCCATGACCCCGTCGTCGCTCACCGAACCGCTGTGGACCGGTGTCGACCTCGTGCCCGCCGACAGCTGCCTGCTGATCGCCGCGAACGGCCGCTCCACGGTCCGGCCGTGGTGGCAGCCGCCGCCGCAGGAGCTGGACCGCACGCAGGGCGCGCCCGCCCTGCGCCAGGCCCTCGCCGAGGCGGTCGCGGTCCGCGTCCGGGACGGCGCCGTGGTCGGCTCCGACCTGTCGGGCGGCCTCGACTCCACCCCCCTCAGCTTCCTCGCCGCCGAAGCCACCGGCCGCGCCTCCGGCGGCCTCGTCACCGTGCGCATCGGGGTGGCGGACCCCACCCACGACGACCACATCTGGGCCGCCAAGGCGCAGGACCTGCTCGACGGCGACCACATCACGCACACCGTCTTCCGGCCCGGC
The DNA here is from genome assembly GCF_055600605.1 of Kitasatospora sp. NPDC038210. Classification (NCBI taxonomy): domain Bacteria; kingdom Bacillati; phylum Actinomycetota; class Actinomycetes; order Kitasatosporales; family Streptomycetaceae; genus Kitasatospora; species Kitasatospora sp. NPDC038210. The sequence continues at coordinate 21,651 of NZ_JBVJYK010000002.1, forward strand.
GAACTGCCCGACATGTTCGAGGACGTGGCGAGCCCGATCACCGGCCTGGACGAGCCCACCCGCTGGATCCGCCCGGTCGCCAGGCTCAAGGAGACCGCCCGCCGGCTGGCCGCCGTCGGCGCCCGCGTGCACCTCACCGGACACGGCGGCGACGAAGTGCTGGCGGTCAAGCCCAGCTACCTGCACGACCTGACGCGCCGCCGCCCCGGCCTGGCCCGCGAACACCTCGCGGGCATGCGCGCCATGCGCCGCTGGTCCGCGTCCGCCACCGTCCGGGCCCTGGCCGACCGGCGCCCGTACGGCGTCTGGCTGGCCGCCGAGGCCGAGGACCTGACCAAGCCCTTCCCGCCGGCCAACGCGCCGCTGTTCGGCTGGGAGTACCCGCTGCGCCTGCCGCCGTGGGTCACCGCCGACGCCGCGTCCGGCCTGATCGCCGAGATGCGCCGACGTGCCGACGGGGCGCGGTCCTACGCCCCGACCCGCTCCGCGCACACCACCATCGACCTGGCCCGCCAGCTCGGCGCGGCGGTGCGCCTCGCGGAGTTCGTCACCGGCGCCGAGGGCGCCGTCCTCCAGGCCCCCTACCTGGACGACCGCGTGATGGAGGCCTGCCTGGCGGTCCGCCCGGAGGAGCGCAGCTCCCCGTGGACGTACAAGCCGCTCATGGTCGAGGCGATGCGCGGCACGATGCCCGAGGGGTCGCTCAACCGGGCGACCAAGGGCGAGTTCTCCGACGACTTCTTCCGCGGCCAGCAGCGCCACCGCGGCCAGCTCGCCGAACTGTTCGAGCAGCCGCTGCTGGCCGGGCTCGGCCTGGTCGACGCCGCGACGCTGCGCCACATGGCGCTGTCCGCCTACCCGCCCGGCCTGCCCTGGGGCGCCCTCGACTCCACCATGGCCGTCGAGAACTGGCTGCGCGCCCGGGCCCGATGGAACCTGGCGCCGGCCGACGCCCCCGCAACCGAACCGACGGATTCGAACCACGGGAAGGACGACCGTGTTCCTCAACCTCGCTGACGGTGTGTCGATCGCCGAGACCGACGACGGCGCGGTGCTGCTCGACGAGCGGTCGGGCCGCTACTGGCGGCTCAACGGTTCGGGCGCTCGCGTCCTCCAGGGCCTGCTCGCCGGGCGCGACGCCCGGGAGGCGGCCGTCGACGCGGCCGGCAGTGCCCGGGTCGCGCCCGAGCAGGCCGAGCAGGACGCCGCCGGCCTCCTCGCCAAGCTGCGCGCGGCCGGGCTGGTGACGCCGTGAGTTCACCCGTCGCCATCACCGACCGCCCCCGGCTGGCCGCGCACCGGCGCCTGCTGCCGTGGCTGGCGACGGTGGTGGCCCGGGCCCTGATGCACCAGCCGCCGGCCCGGATCCGTACGGTCCTGGAGTTCCTGCGCCGGGGCGCCCGGCCCTCCACCGTCCGGGAGGCGAGCCGCTCCCGCGCCGCGGTCGTCGCGGTGAGCGTCAGCTGCGCCGGCGAGGGCTGCGTCCAGCGCTCCCTGGCCACCGCCCTGCTCTGCCGGCTGCACGGCCACTGGCCCACCTGGTGCTCGGGCGTGCGGGTGGTCCCCTTCCTGGCGCACGCCTGGGTGGAGGTCGACGGCGAACCGGTCGACGAGCCGTACCCGCGCGGCTACCACACGACCCTGATCCGGGTGCCCCCGCTGGAGCGGTCATGAGGACGACGGAACTGACGGACTTCGGCCTCGGGCTGCGGATCGACGGCTTCGAGCCCGGCTCCCACAGCCCGCGGATGCTGCGCACCCTGCTGTGGGAGTACGGCGTGCTGCACCTGACCGGGTTCCCGCGCGACCCGGCGGAGTTCAGCGGGCTGGCGCGCTGGTTCGGCGAGCCCGAGACGGTCTTCCCCGCCGAGCACCGGGCGCCCGGCCACCCCGAGGTGCGTCTCCAGACGAACGTCCGCGGGCTGGGTGCCAATGCGGGCGGGCAGTACTGGCACGCCGACGGGTCCTTCGCGCCGACGCGCTCCCTGGTCACCCTGCTGACCTGCGACGAGGCCCCGCAGGAGGAGGGCGAGACGCTCTTCGCGGACCTGCGTGCCGGGTACGCGGACCTGCCCGAGGAACTCCGGGCGGAGGTGTCCGGCCTGAACGGCGGCTTCCCGTGCCGGCAGATCGCCGAGCAGGACATGCGGCGGGCGACGGCGATGCGCACCGTGGTGCTGTCCGAGGAGGAACGGCAGCGCAAGCTCGCCGAACTGACCGACTTCGTCCGGCCCCTGGTGGCGACGCACCACGCCACGGGGCGGGAGGTCCTCGTCCTCAACGAGCACTGGCTGCGGGACGTCCCGGGCCGCTCGCCGGCCGACGGCCGGCGCCTGCTCGGGCTGCTCTACGGCACGGTGACCCGGCCGGCGAACGTGTACCGGCACCGCTGGGCGGTCGGCGACGTCCTGGTCTGGGACAACACCTCGGTGCTGCACAAGGCCGTGCCGGCCGCGCACGGCCGGCGCAAGATCACCCGGCGGATCACCAGCGCCGCGCCGCAGCCGGTGCCGCAGCCGCTGCCGGTGTCGGTGCCGGTGGCGGAGCCGGCCCTTCCCCCCGCGCCCTGAGCGCCGGGCCCCTGATCGCCGAGGCCTTCGCCGTCGCCCCCCGACGACGGCGAAGGCCTCGGGCGCAGCGGCCGGCCGCCCGCCGCGTCGGTTCCCCCACGACCGCCGCGGTCGGCCCCCGGCTGCGGCGGCCCCCCACGACCGCCGCAGCCGGCCGCCGGCCCCTGAACTGCCCGCTCCGTGCGGGCGGATGTGAAATCTTCACGCGGACGCCGTGACCCCGGAGGTGTCTGCGCGGGACCGGCCGCGCCATACTGGCGGCGACATCAGTTTCGGCCGGGAAGGCCCCAGTGAGCGACACGAGTGAGCATCAGGTGGTGCACCTCTGGTCGCTGGACGAGGACGTCGCCGTCGTCTCGGGCGACGGCGAGACGGAGACCGTCCTCAGCGGTCGGTGGGGTGTCCAACGGCTCAGGGTGGACGGCTACGGCCTGGTGCGCGAGGCCCTGCGGCGGATGCAGCTGGGGCCGGTGCGCCTGAGCAACGTGGAACACCCGCCCGGCACCGGCGCGGGCGTGCCGCCGGACCGGATCCTGCTGCCGGCCCTGCGGCAGGTCGCCCACCTGGTGGTGCGCACCCTCGCGATGGACGACCTGGTGGGCCCGCTGCTGTCGGTGTACCCGATGAGCCCCAAGGCGGCCTTCACCCTGGTCGGACTGCCGGTGCGGCGCCTGCGGCTGGTGCTCGGCGCGTCCCTGGTGGTCCGGACCGAGGGCGTGGTGCTGGAGACGCCGACCAGCCCGTACCGGGTGGTGGTGCACCGCCCCGAGGCGTTCTGGGTCATCGGCATGCTGGCTCGGCCGTGTCTGCTGGAGGACGCGGTGGCCGCGCTCCCGCTGCCGCCCGGCGTCACCCGGGGCGTCATCGGGTACCTGCGGGCGGCCGGGATGGCCGTTCCGGCCGACCCGGTCCGTCCGCCCCGGGACGACGCCCGTACGGGCCCGCCCCGGTGACGGACGGGCGGGCCCTACAGCAGCCAGCCCGCCTCGCGGGCGGCGCGGATCGCGTCGACCCGGTTGCGCGCGTGGAGCTTGGAGACGATCGTCGTCAGGTAGTTGCGCACGGTGCCCGCGGAGAGCCGCAGCAGTTTGGCGATCTCGACCGGGTCGTGGCCCTCGGAGGCGAGCTGGAGGACCTCGGTCTCCCGTTCGGTCAGCGGGGTCTCCTCGCTGTTCCAGGTGTCCAGTGCGAGCTGCGGGTCGATCACCCGCTGCCCGGCCGCCACCCGGCGTATCGCGCTGGCCAGTTCACCGGGCGGCGCGTCCTTGAGCAGGTAGCCGGAGACCTGGGCCATCAGGGCCCGTCGCAGGGTGCCGGGGCGTCCCAGGTTGGTCAGGATCAGGGTGCGGCACTCGGGCAGCCGCTCGCGCAGGCGGGCGGCTGCCGTCAGCCCGTCGACGCCGGGCAGGTCGATGTCGACGACGGCCACGTCGGGCCGGTGCTCCAGGGCCGCCTGCACGATCTCGTCGCCGCGGGCGACCTCGGACACGACGGTGAGGTCGTCCTCCAGGTCCAGCAGCGCGACGAGCGCGCCGCGCACCATGTGCATGTCCTCGGCCAGCAGGATGCGGATCTCCATGACACAACACTCCTCTGCGGCCGCGCGGGCCTGGGGTGGGGGCGGGAGGATCCGGACGTGGGGGGTCCGGAGCGGGCTCGGGTGGCGGGCGGTCAGGCGGCCGGGCCGCTGTGCGGCAGTGCGGACGGCTCCCCGGTCTCCCAGGGCTCGGTGTCCTCCGCGGCCTCCCGCTGCCCGGGGACGGCGGAGACCGGGGCCTCCGCGACGACCCGGAACGTTCCGTCGCACCCGTGGGCGATGGTCAGTCGGCCGGAGACGGAGTGCAGTCGCATCCGGAGGTTCTCCAGGCCTGCACCGCTGTGCTGCGAGGTGTCCCGGTAGTCCGGGTCCACCCCGTCGTTGGTCACCACGAGCCGTACCCGGCCGCCGTTCTGGACGGCTTCGATGGAACAGCGGCCGGCCCGTGAGTGGCGCAGCAGGTTGGTGATCGCCTCGCGCAGGACGGCCGCGAGCACCGTGTTGACCTGCGGGCCGAGCTCGCCGAGCCGCACGCTGGTGGTCAGCTCCACGTCGGTGGCTTCCAGCAGGGCGACGACCGAGGAGAGTTCGCTCTCCAGGGACATCTCGCGCAGACCGCGTGAGACCCGGCGGACGTCGGCCAGGGACTGCCGGGACAGCGTCAGGACGTCCTCGACCTCCGCCTTGGCGCGCTGCGGCTGGGCCAGGACGAGCCGGTGGATCAGCTCGCTCTTCAGGGTGATGGCGGACAGGCTGTAGCCGAGCAGGTCGTGCAGGTTGCGCGAGATGCGCAGCCGCTCCTGGATCACCGCCAGCCGGGCCAGTTCGTTCTGCGTCTCGTGCAACTGCCGCACCAGGGCGGCGAGCCGGGACAGCCCGTAGACGACGAGGCCGGTCAGCAGGGTCGACTGCGAGAGGTAGATGCTGTCGAGCAGCGGGCGTTCGTCGATCGCCGGAGGAACCAGCATGCTGAGTCCGACCACGCCGTACAGCGGCCAGCCGGCCCGGGGCGGCAGGAGCAGCAGCAGCGATCCGGCCAGGAACCCCGCCATGGCGCCCCACTGGGCGTTGAAGACCGGCATCGGCAGGTAGGTGAGCAGTGCCTGGATGCCGAGGGTCGTCCACTTCTGCGCGGCGGGAGCCTGTTCGGCCCCCGGCCGGGAGTGCTTCAACTGGAGGCAGAAGATGGCGACCAGGAAGAGCAGGCAGACCGCCATGTTGACGGGGGCCAGCTCGGTGCCCGCGATGTTGAGGGCCGTGATGCCGAGGTAACTCAGGAGCGCAGACGTCAGGATGAGGAGGGCGAAACGCGGGGCGGGCGGTGTGCGTTGGCCTCTCTCCGTTCCCTGCCCTCCGCTACCATCCGGTCGACTGCTGTCGTCGTGGCTGAGCTCATCGGGAACTTGCATTGTCTCCGCGGCCTTCTCTGCTCACATCCCCCTGCGAGCACTTCCGTCGATCATATCTTGGCGTACGGATGAAAGTTGACTAATCAACACATCCGATGACCTGCCCGGCGCGCGGTCGTCGATGACCCCGGGACGGGCACCCCCGGCACGCGAACGCGACCCCTGGCCGGTCGAGGGCTCCGGGAGACCCGACCGGCAGGGGCCGCAGGTGCACGCGTCCGGGCGCACCCGTCCTGCTCTGCTAGACGAACAGCGGTACGGGGTTGAGTTGTTCCCGTCGAAGGGGCTCGTTCCGCCGCCCCAGGGCCACCGGCACGTCGAAGAGCCGGCCCGGCGCGAACCTCGCCCAGAACTGCCGCATCCCCGGCACGATCACCTTCACCACCGGGATCCCGAGGTCCTCCCTCGTCTGGTCGAGCACCAGGAGCTCCAGGCCGCGGTCCCGGACCAGGCCGGTGATCGCGGTGACGTCCTCCAGGAGGTCCCCGGTCGGCGCGTACGCCCAGTCCCCGGGGCGGCGGGGCGCCACCGCCGGATCGGGCGTCAGGTAGCGCTTGCCGGCGAGCGTCGCGGTGCGCCACCAGTCGAGCGCGTCCGGGTCGTCGATCCGGTACCCGGTGCCCTCCGCCGTCACCGCGCCGACGGCCGGGAGGAGCTGTCCCATCTCGGTCAGCGCGCGGCGCAGCGCCAGTCGCGGGTCGAAGTGGGCGCCGAACCCGAAGACGACGTCCTCGACGGGCTTGTCGGTGCGGCGCGACAGGGCCGCCATGACCGGGATCCCGAAGTCCGAGGTGAGGTCGAGCACGTGGACCGACCGGTTCAACCCGCGGTAGCCGTCCAGCAGTTCGGGCAGGTGGTCGTCGTCGAAGGCGGCCAGGTCCACCCCGGGCTGCCGGGTGCGGTTGTACCACCACAGCGCGACGGCGTCCCGCTCCACCAGCTCCAGGAACCCCTGGACGAGCGCGTCCTCGGGGGTGCTGCCGGCCGCGTTGCCGTTGGAGTCCGCCCACAGGCCGTCGGGCGCTGCCTCCGCGCCGAAGTACAGCATCGACGTCGGCAGCAGCCGGTGGGTGCGCCCGGTCACCGACCAGACCTGCGTCCACTCGGTGGGCCGGGCCGGGTCGAACGGCGCGGGCACGTACTGGAAGCGCGAACCGCGCGCGTTCCACCGGTCCCGTTCCCGGAACTGCTCCTCGCCGTACAGCTGGACGGCGTTGGGGTGCAGGGCTGCCGGCCCGAGCCCGCGCAGCGAGTCGCGGACCACCGGCTCGTCGCCGTGCCGGGAGCCGCTGTGGCGCTCCACGGCCTCGCACAGGGCGCTCACCCGGGCCTCGGTCTCGGTCAGGCCCTTGCCGCCGCTCAGGCTGCGCAGCCCGGCCCGCAGGCCCGCGAGCGAGCGGCCGGGCATGGCGAGGTTGGGCCCGGACAGGAACGCCTGGAGGAAGTCCGGGCTGCCGGGAGCGCGCCGGACCTCCTTGACGATCCCGGTGACCGGGTCCACCAGGTGTCCGTGGCGCTCCAGCATCTGCCCGGGCGTCAGGGCGCGGTGCCCGTTGCCCGTTCCGGCGGCCTTGGGGCGCGACACCGGACGGAAGGGCGCCCGGACCCGCCGCGCCACCAGGCCCCGGTCCCCGCAGGACGGGCACTGCGGGATCCGGGAGACCGGATGGGCGGTGGTGGCCAGCGTCGCGGTGTCCAGGGTGCGGACGGAAGAGTGCTCCGGGCCGCGCAGCCCGCCGAGCCACTTCGCGGCCTCCAGCGCCGCCAGGTGCAGGGCGAGCATGCGGACCACGGGCAGGCTCGCGGGCGGCAGCGGTACCGGGTCGGGCCGGCCGAGCGAGTACCGGAGCAGCTCCTCCGAGTGGCGGTGGCCGCGCAGCCGGGACGCCAGGCAGTGCCAGCAGGGGCCCTCGCCGGGGCGGAACACCGGCCCGAACCACGGGTTCGACCAGCCCAGCCGGACCGGGAGCCAGGCCGTGCCCTCCCGGCGGTGCGCGGCGTCCACGTCCGCGAGGCGGGGGGAGAGGTAGTCGTCGCACAGCACCACGGACAGGTCCGCGGGCGCGTCCCCGTCCGCCGCCGGGTTCAGCCCGGCGCCGCTCAGGGCCGCGCGGGCCTCGGCTGGGTCCGTGTCGGTGCCGGTCAGTGCGAGGACCCGCACCCGAGCGCGGGCGAGCGAGGCCGGTACCCGGCCGCCGTCGAGCCCCAGCAGGTCCCAGAACGCCTCGGCGGCGGGGCCGGCGGGGCCGGCGTCGGTGGCGGATGGCGGCGGGCCGGACCGCGCGCGGTGCCCCGCCCGGCCTTCGGTGCCCGTCCCGGTCCGGTGATCCGCCCGGTTCCCGTCCGCCCGGTTCCCGTCCGCCCGGTCGTCGTCCGGCCGGTTCCCGTCGGCCAGGTCGTCGGCCACCCGCGCGGGTCGTACCCGGAGCAGGCCCGCGGAGGCCAGCGCCCGCAGGGAGCCGAGGGCCTCCTCGGCGGCGAGCGCCGGTGCCGCCTCCCGCAGCACGGCGGCCGTGCTGCGGCTGCCGTCCAGCAGCGGCGCCAGCACCTCGGCGTGATCTCCGCGCAGAGTGGTCAGCCCGCGTTGGGAGACCAGGTACACCGCCTGCCCGGGCACGGTCTCGGGCCGCAGGTGGCTCTTGAAGCCCACCCGGTCCGTGTCGCTGGTCACCAGCTGCAGTCTCTTCCCCCGTGTGTCGGTCATGCGCCCGGCTGGCCCCCGGTGGTCGAGGCGGGGGCCGGCTGGGCCGACATGACGCAGACGGTGAACAGGGCCACGCTCTGCGGCGCGACGGTGTCGACGTCCTCGATCACCAGGCCGGGGGTGGAGGCGGTGCCGAGGGCGGAGTCGCCGGTGACGGTGCCGAAGGTCAGGAAGGTGCTCATAGCTGCCGGAACTCCTAGGTCGTTGCTCTCGATCAGTTGCGAGTCCCACGCTGTTGCGGGCCCGCGCCAAGATTCTGCGAAACGGGGAAATGGCGGGGACAGTGCTGCGGTCACTTCCGGCGTGTGAAGACGTCATACCGGCCGGCCGACCGGAGGGCCGACGAACGGGGCGAGGGCGGGCCGGGGCGGGGCGACGGACGGGCCGACCGGCGGCCCGGCTCAGGCCGAGCGGACGCCGGCCGGACCCCCGTACGGGGCCCGGACCGGACCGCCGTTCGGGCCGCCGGGGGCCGTGAACGGCAGGACCTTGCGCGACTGCCCGCCGAGCAGGGCCATGCCCAGCGGGGTCACCGTGTGCAGGGCGCTGCTGCCCACCCGCCGGGTGCTGATCAGCCCGGTCTCCCGCAGCACGGTGGCGTGCCGGCTCGCGACCCCCGGCGACACCCCCAGCCGGGCGGCGAGCTGGGAGTTGGTGGAGGTGTCGGTCAGCAGGCGCAGGGCGGCCGCCCTGGTCTGCCCGACGAGCGCGCTCAGCGCCTGGGATTCGCCGTCGTCACCGGCGTGGCCGTCCGGGGCCGGGGCGTCGTCCCACCCGGCGACGAGTCCCGGCGCGGCGGCGAAGACCAGCACGGCCTGCCCGCTGTCCCGCTCGTGGGCCACCAGCCGGCCGGCCTCCCCGGGCAGGAACACCGACGGCTTGAGGACCAGGCCGCGCCCGTCGAGGGCGAGGTCCACGTCCGGCCCGTCGTCCACCTCCAGGACCGGCGCCTTCCAGGAGATCCGCGGGTGCAGCGTCGACAGGAGCTGCTCCACCCCGCCGCCGGCCGCGACCCTGCCGTGCGCCTCGCACACCGCCTCCAGCCGTTCGAGGATCCGCGCCCAGTACGGGGACACCCCGGCGCGCCACACGTCCAGCGCCAGCCGGGTGCCCTCCGCGCGGGTGCCGGGCGTCCGCTGCGCCGTCTCCTCGCGCCCGGCGCGTTCGAGCAGTCGCAGCGGCAGGTTCTCGGCGCCCCGGGTGAGCGGCACCGGCAGCGCCGCCCGGGTGCCGGCCCGCAGGGCGTTGCGGACGGCGACGCACCACCGCACGCTCGCGTCGTCACGCCAGGGCCGGGTCAGCAGCCGCAGGGCGAACACGCCCTCGATCAGGGGCCCCAGGCTGCTCTGGAGCCGGACGCGTGTCAGATCGGTACCGGTGAAGTGAATCCGCTGCATCGAGGCCGCCCCGTTACGTCGCTGTCGTGGTACCCCGACACTGTGCTCGCGGAGCCCGCGGGAACAGTGCCTGGCTCCCGTGGGCCGGGTGCGTACGTCACGTCGGCGGGCATGAGAATCTCAGGCGCGCGACCCGCGCGCGGGCGACGGTCACCCGGGCCCGGCGTCACGTCACCGACCGGGCTTTGGTCATGGTTACGGAAAACCGCAGCAGGACCGGGCGGTTGACCTCATGGTGGCGCCCCGCTCCCGCGCTCTAGCGTGAACGGCATGATCGCAACGTTGGCTTCCGCGTCGCTCGCCACCGCCTCCGCCGAGCCCGTAGGCGGCATCGCCGGGTGGGCCGTCGACGTCATGTCCACCCTCGGTGCCGTGGGCGCCGGCCTGACCAACCTGGTCGACACCGTCCTGCCGTTCATTCCCAGCGAGATCATCCTCCCCGTCGCCGGATTCGCGGCCGGGCAGGGCAAGCTGAGTCTGCCGGCCGTCATCGTCTGGACCACGATCGGCTCCATCGTCGGCTCCTGGATCGTGTACGCCGCGGGCGCCCTCCTGGGCCTGGAGCGGACCCGCGCACTCGCGGCCCGCATCCCGCTCATCAGTGCGCACGAGATCGACAAGGCGGACGCGTGGTTCCAGCGGCACGGCCGCAAGGCCGTCTTCATCGCCCGCATGGTGCCGGTGGTGCGCAGCCTCATCTCCGTACCGGCCGGGATCCAGCGCATGCCGCTGCTGGCCTTCACCGCGATGACCGCCGCCGGCAGCCTGATCTGGAACACCGTGTTCGTGCTGCTGGGCTACTGGCTGGGCGACAACTGGCACCTGGTGGAGGAGTACGGCGGCTGGGTGTCGAAGGGCGTCGTGGTGGTGGCGGTGCTGGTCATCGCCCGCTGGTTCCTGGTGCGGATGCGCCGTCGCCCGAGCGCCCGGCACCGCGGCTGAACCCGCGCCCGCCCCGAGCCCCGTACCCGCATTCCGGAGACCCGCGCCGCACACCGGCGCGGGTCTCGGCTCTTTCCGACGGCGACCGGACACCGGCGGCCGCGGGGCGGTCCGCGGAATCCGACGCGTTCCGGGGCTCCGGTCGGCATGATGTCGTCCGGGGAAGGGGCACTCCTGTCCGGTTGTGCGGGTTGTGCGGGTTGTGCGGGTTGTGCGGGTCGTCGTGGAGGTGGCGAAGAGTGGAGTCCGGGATCCGGAACGGCCGTCTGGTCGCGGTGGTGGGAATCGACGGTGCCGGCAAGACCAGCCAGGTGCAGCGGCTGGCCGAATGGTTCGAGGAATCGGGGCGCCCGACCCGGCTCTTCCTGAACCAGTCGCAGCTCCCGGTCCGTCGGGCCCTGGACGCGATCGCCCGCGAGGACGGCTTCCCGGGCCACCTGGGCATGATCGGGGCGGACACGATCAGGCTCATTTCGGCCTGCGCGCGGCTGTCCGCGCTCGCCCCTGTCGGCGACGTCCTGCGCACCCCCGGAGCCGTCGCGCTCGCCGACCGCTACACCGTCTGCCAGTACGCCGCCGTCCGCCTGCAGGGAGCGGACAACGAGGACTTCCTGCGGCGCCTCAACCGGGGCCTCCCGAAGCCCGACCTCACCCTCTTCCTGGACGTCGACCCGGTCGTCGCCCGGGAGAGGATCAGACGCCGCGGCATCGACGAGGAGACGCTGGAGTTCCTGGCCGCGTACCGGGAGGCCTACCGCTCCCTCCCGGAGTTCGCCGATGTCGTCGTGGTCGACGGGAACGGATCGTTCGACGAGGTCCAGGAACTCCTCCGCAAGGAGATCCAGCGGGCCCTGCCCCGAGCGGCGGCCGCCCCCACCGGGCCGTAGCCGTGCGCATCCGGACCATCGACTCCTCCCGGTGAGGATGCGATCATCGATGGCCCAGGGCGTCAGCCTTCGCCGAGTTCCGACGAGCGCAAATGGTGATCATGGAAGAGTCCCGCCCCGAACGCCTGAGCTGTCTTGCCGTCTGTGCCGGGGCGGGCGGCCTCGCGCTCGGCCTCGAACAGGCCGGATTCGACCCCGTGCTGCTCCTCGACAACCGGCCCGTGGCCTGCGAGACACTGCGGCTGAATCGCCCGGATTGGAACGTCCTGGAGACCGACCTCCTGGACTTCGTTCCGGAGGAGCACCGGGAGTGCTACGACGTGGACCTCCTGGCGGCGGGTCTGCCCCGGGTGAAGTCGAGCGCCGCGGTGGGACGCGAGGACAGCGACGAGGAACTCCGCCTGCTCGACGCGACCGTGATGCTCCTGCACGGTGTGCAGCCGCGGGCCCTGCTCATCGAGAACGTCTCGGAGTTGGCCGTCAAGCCCGCGTACGAGCCGATCCGTTCGGACGTCGAGGCCGAGCTCGAACACCTCGGGTACGAGTACGAGTGGTTCGTCGTCAATGCGATGTGGCACGGCGTGCCCCAGGACCGCAAGCAGGGGATCCTGGTGGCGCTGAAGGGGGGTGCCATGCGCGACTTCGTCCCCCCTGCGCGTGACACCGTGCCGCCGCCGACGGTGGGAGAGGCGTTGGGTGACACGATGGCCGCGCGTGGGTGGCCGCACGCCGCCGCCTGGGCCGCACAAGCCGATCAGGTCGCCCCGACCCTGGTGGGGGGTTCCTGGAACCGTGGCGGACCGGATCTGGGGCCGACCGGGTCGAAGCGCTCCTGGGCCCGCATGCGGGTCAACGGCGGGACCGTCGCCAATGAGGTCCCCGGGCCCGAGGAGCACTGGGACCCGTCACCGGACGGCACGGAGATGGTGAGGCTGACCGTCGAGCAGGCGGCACGATTGCAGGGCTTCCCCCACGACTGGTCCTTCGCCGGCGGGAAGACGCTCAGGTACCGCCAGGTGGGCCACGCATCGCCGCCCCCTGTGGCCCGGGCCCTCGGGCTCGCCATCAGGGCCGCGCTGGGCCGGTCGGCGCCGGCGGCAGGGGGTGGTCGGTGACTCGGGCGGCGCGGAGACCGTGACGCCGGGGCGGGACGGCATCGGGTGTTCCGTCCCGCCCCGGCTCGCAACCCGGTGCTCAGTGTGCGAGCAGGTGTGAGAGGAAGCCGATCGAGGGGTCTTCAGGGGTGCCGACCAGCAGGGCCCGGTCGAGCAGGCCGTTGTTGTGCTCGCAGCTGGTCTCCGGCAGCATCACGCAGGCGTGGCAGGCGGCCAGGTTGGTGCCACCCGCGCCGGAGATCTCGGTCTCGATGCACAGCGGGTCGGCGGAGCACCACTCGGCACGGTGGACGGCCGAGTGCACGGCCTGGGCGAGCCGGTCGATCTCGCCCTGGGCGACCAAGCCGCCGAGGCTTCCGGCCGAGTCGCTGGTCGCCGTGTAGATCAGCACCCCGGCCATCTCGTCGCCTGAGTAGATCCGTTCGCGCAGCGATGCGGCGGGGTAGCCGGAGTCCAGACTCCACTCGTTGATCATCACGTGCGCGAAGGTGTGCAGCAGGGCCATACGCGGGTCGGCGGGGGAGATCGGGACCCGAGCCGGATCGGAGGCCCGCGCGGTGAGAACCTGCTGGTGGCGGTGCCGCATGCGGGCCACGCGGGCCACGACGGCGGGCAGTTCGGCCCAGGTGTCGACCCTCGCCTCGTCGAACCGGAGGAACACCCCCTCCCCGTGGACCTCCATGGCGGGAAGCCAGTCAGTGGGAGTGAGGGACAGGCGAGCCTCGTGGCCCTCGGAGGAGGTCTCGGGATCGATGACCCGGGTGAAGGCCTTGAGGGCGCGGACCTCACGGAGTTTCTTGACCAGCATCGGGGGGACGAGGCCCAGTCCGACCAGAGGCTTCTCGTCGCCGATCGGCGGCTCGCAGACGAACTGCTCGGTGTGCCGCCCGGACTCCTCCGGGTTCCCGGCGCACAGGCGCTGGTACTCCAGGTCACGCAGGGCCCGGTAGCGCCGCTCCTGGTCGCGGTCCGGAGCGTCCTCTCCGGACGGGTCCTCGGCCTCCATCGCGGCGACCAGGTCCAAGGCCTCCTGAGCGCTCACCGGGGAGGGAACCCCGTCGAAGATGTGCTTCAGGTGGATCTCCATCTCGACGAGGCTGGTGCAGCCGCGGAGCTTGTCCCAGTGCCTGTCCAGGGCGTTCACCCGAGTGTCGCTCCATGGCGGGATGGACAGGGCGGAGCGGAGCACCGGCTGCCAGACGGAGGAGGAGCCGCGCTGGAGGGTACGGGGCGTCAGGGGGCAGCTATCCCTTGGGGCGTCCTTCAACCACGGCCGCTCGCCCCGGCAGCCGATGTTCAGCTCCTTCAGGGCGCCCGCGCGGAAGGAGCCCTCCATGGAGACCTCGGGCACCCCGCAGGAACAGGAGAGCACCACCGAGCGGAGCGAGGAGGAGCGGCCCGTCGACCGAAAGCTCATCCGGCCGGCACAGGCGGCGGCCGCACCCTCGCCTCGCCGCCGTCGGTGCAGCCAGTCCCGGTACGGGAAGTCGGAGATGTGGCCGTCCTCGCAGGCGACCACGAAGCGGGAGGGCACCAGGGGCTCGGCGCACTCGCCGCACTCGTTGCGTCCGGGCGGAGGGTTGAACGTCGCCACGTGGTCCAGCGCGTGGCATTCGGGGCAGTGGTGCCACAGCGGGAAGCGGCGCACCCGGATGCCGTCCCGACTGTCGTCACCGGAGGCGGGCGGGAGGCGGAAGTGCCGCACGCCCAGGACGCGGGCGAGACGGGGCTCGCGGATCACCGGGGCCTCGTCGCGCGGCCACTGATCCGCAGCACCGTCGATGCCCGCGACGATGAAGGACTCCTGGTCGACGGCGATCAGGGACCCCACGCCGTAGGTGGTGACGGCCTGGGCTCGACGGACCGCGCCGCGGCGGGGCAGCGTGCGGGCCGGTACGGCGGAACCGGCGGTGCCGCGCCGGCGGCGGGACGGGGGCGGGGTCATCGGGATGCCTCCATGAACAGGGCGGACTCGGCGTCGACGTCGCGCAGGGACCACAGCGTCTCCCACGCCTCGACGTCCTCCAGGGCGTCGTTGTAGGGCTTGAGCAGCGAGGGGACGGAGCGCCCGCGCTTGGGTTCGTAGTACAGACCGCCGTGCCTCTCGGCCTCGCCGTACCACCAGTCCACGAACTCGTCGAAGGCTGCGGCGACGTGGGCCACCTCCTTGGCGGAGGTCTCCTGCGGGGAGACGTTCCCCACCCGTTCGAGGATCAGCGGGCGGATCGTCTCCCGGAGCTCGTCCCGGAAGAGGTGGATCCTTCCCGCGTCCTCGTCCCTGCGGGCCGCGGGGATCGCAATGCGGGCCAGGGCGACGATCACCGCGTGCAGGCCGCGGTCACGGGCGCGGGCGGAGAACGGCGTGACCGAGGTGGACTCGACCTCGCGGTAGAGCGCGGAGTGGAAGTGCTGGAAGTTCTCGTAGTGCGAACGGTCACGGGAGCGGCCGGCGTTGAGCATCACCGCGACCAATCCGGGGTGGGCGCGGCCCACTCGGCTGGTGGCCTGGATGTACTCGGCGGTGGTCTGCGGCTGGCCCATGACGGCCATCAGACCGAGCCGGTCCACGTCCACGCCTACGGCGATCATGTTCGTGGCGAGGAGCACGTCCACCACGTCCGCCGTGTCACCGTCCGTCAGGCGGCGTTCGATCTGCTTGAGCCTGGCCGGGATGTCGCTGGCATCGACCCGGCTGGTCAGCTCGGAGTGGTTGCCGACCGTGCGTGGCTCGCACTTGTCGCGCTCGGCGAGGTGGTCCAGGTAGGCCACGACGTCGTCGTGGACCTGGAGTTCGGCGGCGGACAGCAGCCGCAGGCTGTTGAAGTAGCCGACCAGCGTCCAGTACGCGTCGCGCACCCGCTCCGTGGTGTCGGACCGCATCGCCTGGTGGAGCAGCGTGGCGTAGGTGCGGATCAGCAGGGTGGACTGGCTGGTGCCCGGGGCGAGCAGACCCACGTAGCGGCGGGACGCCTTCTCGCTCGCCGGGGTCTCCACGGCGAACCAGGAGTCGCGGGCGTCCAGACCGGCGGGCGGGAACTGCCGGACCTCGCGGGAGAACAGGGCCCTGCCCTGGTCCGCGGCTCGACGGATGGTGGCGGTGGAGGCGATCACCTTGGGGCGGTCGGCCAGCACGTCGACGGCCGTCTCGTACAGGCCGGTCAGGGTGCCCAGCGGTCCGGAGATCAGGTGCAGCTCGTCCTGGACGATCAACTCCGGCGGAGGGGTGTCGTCCTGCCGGTCCCGGTTGAAGAGAGCGGCGGTCCTCTCGCGCCACGGCATCGAGGCGAACTTGTCGACGGTGGCGATCACCAGGGTCGGCCGGGCCGCGTACACCGCCTGGTCGACGAGGTGAACGGGCAGCCCGTCGGAGAACGCGCAGCCCGTCCCGGGGCAGCGCACGTCCATCCGGTCGGCTTCCTCGTCCACCGCGTAGTGGTGGGCATCGAGGGCGGTCCCGCACCACGGGCAGGCGTGCAGCTGGACGGGGTTCTCCGTCTGGAGCACCCGGCCGGAGCGCGCGACGTCGAGCTGCCGGGAAGCCACGTCCAGGGTGTTGGGTGTGGCGGAGCGGCCCACCCACATGCCGATGGAGATCTCCTCGTGGCCCAGCTGCTCGGGGTTCTCGCGGCGCATCCGCTCCATGGCGCAGACCAGGATCGAGGCGCGTTCGAACTGCTGCAGGGTGAGGAGGCGCAGGGTGTACCGCATCAGGACGGTGACCCCGCCGCCCGCCGCGCCGAGTCGCATCCGACGCAGGAAGACGGTCAGGGCGATCAGACCCAGGTACGCCTCGGTCTTGCCACCGCCGGTGGGGAACCACAGCAGGTCGGACACGCCCCGGTCGGAGTGCTCCGGGCCGTCCACTCCGGCCAGGCACAGCAGCACGAACGCGATCTGGAACGGACGCCAGCGGGCGGCGGCCTCGTCGGGCTCGCCGACCCGGCCGTCCTTGACCCAGGCGGCCCGGGCGCGCTGGGTCGCCATCGCCCTGTTGGCCAGTCGGAAGGCACGCATCAGGTCGGGCTTGTCGCGCAGCAGGGCGATGCCCTCCCGGATCCGTGCCAGGGCCTCCTCGCAGGCGCGGACCTGCCCGGCCGCGGCCTGCTCGTAGGAGGTGCCGGCGAGCGCGGTGGCCTCGTCCCGCTTCCGCTCGATCCACCGTTCGTAGCCAGTGGCCAGCCCCTCCAAGGAGGCGATCACCTCGGCGTCGGCGGCCTCGGCGAGGCCGAGCATGGTGAGGGCCTCGGCGTCGATCGTCGGATTGGAGTCGGTGAGCAGCACCTCGTGCGTGGGCACGAACTCGGTGCGCACCTCGGGCACGCCGCCCGCCCGCCTCACCTCGGTGACGCCGATCGGGGACGGGGTCCAGTCCCACACCGCCGCGCAGCCGTGGCCGGCGGCGAAGGTGGGGGCATGCCGGTGCAGCAGTCGGCTGCTCTCCAGCTCGGGATCGACGGCGGATAGCGCGGTCGGGCGTTCCACGAACGCACTCGACCCGTTGGCGGCGCGCACGGTCAGTCCTGTCTGGAAGAGCGCGAAGGCGTCCTGGAGTTCACGCTCGCCCACCTTCTGGATGTTGACGAGGGTGACCGTGACGGTAACCGTGTCGGTCTCCGGCGACGGTCGGCGGACGTGCACCTCCAGCCGGGCTGTGCCGTGGACCAGGTCGCGCGAGGCCCCGCGGCCCGGGTAACGGGCGTCGACCCGAGTGTCCGGCAGGTCCAGCTCCACCCGACGCCAACGCTCCCGCTGGTCGGACGTGGCGCGGGCCTCGCTGCGGCGGGCGGAGATCTTGCGGCCGTCCGCGTCCTCCGGCTCGTACACGGCGGCGCGGGCCGAGACCACGATCTCCGGGCACACGGCGAGGTCGACCGCGAAGGTGAGGCCGACGCTCGACGGACGCCGGTCGCCGGAGTTGGGGCGGTCGACCGCCGTCCCGGACTCGTCGAGGCTGTCCGCCCTGGTCACGGGTTCCTCGTCCAGGCCGTCCTGCTCGGCAGCGTCCTCCAGGAGACGGGCGCCGGCCTCGGCGTCCGCGGGTCGGGGGTAGAGCACGCCGACGGGGTAGCGGGTGATCGGAGCGTCCTGGTCCAGGACCTCGACGCGCTCCTCGGCGGGGGCGTCGACGTCGGGGCCCAGCAGCTCCCGGCGGAGTCGGGCCACCAGGTCCTCCCGGACCTCGTAGTGGCCGGCGTGCCGCCCTGCGTGGATGGTCATTCCTGCTCCTCCTCGGTTCCAGCCGCGCGCCGGAACCGTCCGATTCCGCTGATGCGTGGGGCGATCCACACCCCGTGGTCGCCCAGGCCCGCGTTGGTCCCGGCGGCAGGGCTGCCCGCCACCGACTCCAGGCAGTCGACCCGCAGTCCTACGATCTCCTCGGGCCACCGGACCTCCCAGGCGGCGCCCACCTTCAGAACGGAGTACAGCTGGCTCCGGAAGGCCTCGGAGGCGTCGCCGATCTCCCGCCCCTCGTGCAGCAGGGCGTACGGGGGGCTCTGCTCAGGGCCCATGGCGAGGGTGTCGCGCAGCCGGAACGTCACCGGGTCCCCCGGTCGTACCCGTTCCAGCAGGTACGTCTGGGCGCCGGGCGCGTCCGTCCGGGCGTCGGCGGGCTCCACGGCGTCCACGTCCCCGGCGCGCACCTCGACACCGTCGCGCCGCCACCTGTGACGCGGATTCGGGACCCCCCGGTACCAGCGGCCGGTCGGCTTGTGCCTGAGCACCGTCGCCGTGTCCGGTGCGGCGATCCGGTACAGGTCCTCCCGGGCTCGGGTCATCGCCACGTAGAGCGCACGAGCCTCGCCGGGCACGTCCGGGTCGTCGGTGCGACGCCGTATCTCGGCCATCGCCGGCGGGGTCGTCAGCACCACCCGGTCGAACTCCAGGCCCTTCGAGCGGTGCACCGTGGACACGACGAGTCGGGCTCGTTCCGGATCCGCCAGTTCGTCGGGGAACCGCCGTTCCGCCACCAGTCCCCGAAGCCGTGTGACGTCGAGCGTGCCCCTACCCGGGCCGCGCGCCGCGACCCGCAGGGACCGCCAGGCCCGGTCCGGGTCGGTGCCCTCGGGCAGGGGCAACCCGGACAGCAGGTCGCGCAGTCGCTCCTCGGTGAGCGTGGCGGCCCGGGTACGACGCAACACCTCGGCGACCCAGTACGGCACGGGCCGGTCCCGGAGCGAGCGCCGCAGGGCGTGCGGGACCCCTTGGGCGTGCAACAGTTCCGAGACGACCAGGGCCTGCCGGTTGTCGCGGCACAGGATCGCGCAGGTGCCGGGGAAGGACCGCAGCGAGTCCAGCGTGAACGAGTCGGTGAACGGGCCCAGGTCGGGAACGTCGAGCAGCAGCTCGCGCAACTCACCGTGGAGGCGCTCGGCCGCGGTGTCCGCACCTTCCGGTGCGCTGCCGATGCCCTGGACGGCGGGACCGAGCGGGAGTGCAGTGCGTGCCTCGGGAGTGACGGCCCGGAAGTTCCGGGTCAGCCGGAGTTCCACCAGGTCGTCGGCGCAGGAGATCCGCACCCAACGGAGGAAGAGGTCGGCGCGATCGGCGAACTCCTCCGGGTCCTCGATCTGGAAGTCGTAGATCGCCTGGGCGGGGTCACCGACCAGGGTGAACCCGCAGGTGTCCTGGAGACGGTCGAGCAGCGACTCCACCATTTCCCGGCGCGCACCCACCAGATCCTGTACCTCGTCGACGATCACGTGCGTGGGCGGGCCGGACTCCAGGGATTCCAGTGCGCCCTTCTCGATCGCGTCGGTGGCCGCCCGGATCCGCTCGTCGAAGGAGAGCGCCGACCATTCGCGGTCCGGATACGCCTGCAGCAGCAGGGAGTACGCCCAGGAGTCGAAGGTCTGCACCCGCACCCGTCGCGTGTGCTCACCGTGCCGGGCGATGCGGTCCCGCAACTCGCGGACCGCAGCCCGGGAGAAGCTGAGGACCAGCAGCTCGGAGGCCTCCAGCGCCTCGTCCGGATCGGTGTGCCCGATGAGCGCGTCCATGCGGCGCACCAGAGTGTGCGTCTTGCCCGTGCCTGCCCCGGCGGTGACCAGGAGACGGGTGTCCCACGGCAGGTCCACGACCGCCTGCTGCTCTCCGGTGAGACCGGGGTCGAACTCATGGGGGGCGGTCACCGTGCGCTCCACAGGTGCTCGAACTTCGTGAAGGCGAGAGCGGTGTCGAAGTTCCGGATGGTGTCGCGGACATTGAGGATGAGGCAGGTGTCCTTGCCGCCGTTGCGGGGGCCGCGCAGGCCGCGCCCGATCATCTGCTGGTACACGTTCGGGCTGTAGACGGGGCGGGCAACAACCACCGCGCGGGTGGCGGGGGCGTCGAAGCCCTGGGTGAGGACGCCGTAGTTGGTGAGCACTCGCACCCTGCCGTCACGGAACTCCCGGATCCGGGCCCGGCGGTCGTTGTCCGAGGTGGTGGAGTCCACCGAGGAAGCGGAGATGCCCTGGTCCATCAGCCTGGCCGCCAGGTACTTCGCGTGTTCCACCGAGGTGGCGAACACGAGTACCGGCCAGCTCCCGTCCATTGCCGCAATCTCCGCCACGATGCGACGGCTGCGGTCGTGGTCGTCGGCCAGCCGCTGTTCTGCGGCCTTGGACAACAGGCTGAACTGCTGGGTGCTCTCCCGCTCCTGGCGGGACAGCTCGATGGTTCCGCCGGTCAGTTCCCGGTGCTCGACCCGGGCCAGCACACCCAGCTCCTGGAGATCACCGTAGGCGTCGCCGGAGGGGAAGACCCCCTCGTCCAGGCGGCGCGCACCGAAACGGTTGACCAGTCGGCGGGTCTCCTCCTCGTTGTGGCCGCGGAACGGGGTGGCGGTGAGGCCGAGCAGGTGCCGCTCGGTGCGGTGCTGGGTCAGGCCGAGCAGATCGAGGATTGCGGTGTAGCTCGGGCCTGTCGCCACGTGCGCCTCGTCCACGACGACCAGTGCGGCCTCCCGCAGCCAGGCGTAGCGGTCGGTGTCCAGACACACCCGGAGCTTCGCGTCGGTGGCCACGACGAGCTGCGGTCCGTCGGTGACGGGCGCCGCCTCGTTGGAGGTCCACAGCCGGTTGATCGTCAGCCGGTCCTGTGCACCCGCCTTGCTCCAGACGAACTGCCAGCTCTGCACGGCCTGTTCGCACAGTTCCTCGGTCTGCGCGATCCACAGGATCGGCCCCTTCAGCGCGCCGGTCTGCTTGACCCAGCGGATGACCGCCTCGGCGGTGACGCGCGTCTTGCCGGCCCCGGTCGGCAGCGACAACATGGCGCGCTGCGGGGTGAAGCGGTCCAGCATCTCGAAGATGTTCAGGGCGAGCCGCTCCTGGTACTCGTGGAGGCGGGGGAAGTCCCGGGGGCCCTCCACGGTCAGGCTCTGTTCGAGGGTGGGCGCCCGGTAGCCGGCGAAGGGCGCGGGCAGACCGAGCTCGGCGACGAAGGAGACCGCCGCCGATCCTCCGGTGAAGGACGACGGGGCGCTCGGGAACCGCTCCTGGATGTCGCGCGCATGGGTCTTGAGCACGGTGTCGCCGTGCGCGTTGTGCGCCATCTGGGCGATCCGACGACCGGTGGGCTCCTGTCCGTCCAGCTCGTGGCGTTCGGCGTCCATCAGCCCCGCGGGGAGCCGGTCGCGCAGGGCCTCCGCGCCGATCAGCAGCTCCAGCTTGGCCGTCACATCCGAGGCCTCCCGGACCGCTTTCAGTGCGGACCGCACCTTCTCGTCCTGCTCCTGACGAACCTGGGCGTCCAGGACGGCCCGACAGTCGGCCTCGGTCATCCGCAGGCCCAGCTCGCGGTCCACGGCGCGGAGCGTGCCGAGCCGGTCCAGCGAGTCCACGACCTTGATCACATTGCCCTGACGGGCGCTCTCCAGGGGCTTCGCCCGCGCGCCGTGCGGGGTGCGGACGACCTCCTCCAGCGTGGAGCAGCGCAGCAGCGAGTAGGTGCCGACCGAGCTGCCCATCTTCTGGCGCAGCGTGGGGAACTCCTCGACCAGCGGGACCGGCTCCACTGTCGACTCGTGCCTGGTCTCCCGACTGACGACGTCGTCGTGGCGCAGCATGCCCCACCGTTCGACCATGAGGTCGGCGGACTCCCGGTCGGGCATCAGCAACGCGGGCACCCGTTCGGCGCGCAACGAGCGGTACTCCTCCGGGTCCGCGGCGACGGCGATCTCGCCGTCCTCCCGGGTGTCCCAGATGTCGCCGATCCGACAGCGGGTCAGCGAGCCTTCGGGGAAATCGATCTCCAGCCGGGTCAGCAGGGCGTAGGTGGAGCCGACGAACGCGTCGTCCTCGCTCTGTTGCAGCTTCTCCAGCAGCTGCTCCCACTGCTGTGGGCGGACCTTCTCGACACTGTCCGGGAGCCCCAGCTTGCGGGCCTTCTCCGAACCGATCGACGCCACCGGGAGCACGTCACGGTACGCGTCGAGCTGCGGCCCCACGGCCTCCTTGAGGGGCTTGAGGCCCTGCGAGGTCTCGACCCGGCCGTGCCGGGTGAGCATCCAGCGGACGGGAGAGAGCACCGGACGGCGGGTGTTGGCCTGGACCCCGATCTGCAGGGTCCAGTTCGTGATCACCGCGTCCTCGGGCAGCGCCCGGAGGAAGGCCGCCCGGGCCTCGTCCGAGAGCCGGGGCAGGAGGTGCAGCGGCCCACCGACGGGAGAGCCCTCGATCCTGGTCCTGGCCAGGGAGGGCCGGCTCGCCTGGTCGTCGAGCGTGCGGCAGTAGGCCTTGTGCACAGCTTCGCGGTACTCGTCGAACCAGGGCTCCGACTCCGGCCTGTGACCCGAGGTCGGCCGGTCCCGCAGGCCCGACTCGCGGAAGAAGCCCGCGTCGTCGGCGTGGAAGCGCATGTCCACCGCGATCTCGGGGTCGCTCTCCGGGGTGACGACGGCTCCGGGAAGCATGCAGTCGCGCATGAGGCGGAAGCGGCCGTCCGCGGTCCGCACCATCAGGGTGTCCGCCGGCGCCGGCACCCGCTGGGTCACCTCGTGGCCCACGACCGAGGCACCCGCCCGGTGGAACAACTCCCAGAAGCGGGTCCACTCCTGCGTGCCGTAAGCGTCGAAGCCCTGGTCGAGGACGCTCACGAACCGGCCCCGGACATCGGCTTCCTGGATGCCGAGAGTGGTGAGGGCGGAGGAGAGCGACGGGTCGTCGGACAGGGCGCGGTCGACGTAGACCAGCGACTCCCGCAGACCGTCCTCCTCGGTGCGCCGGTACACCACGCTGCCGAGCGGGGCGACCAGGCCGTGCTCCTCGGTGAGCACAATCCGGGCTCTGCGGGCCTCGCCGGCGCAGGAGGCGTTCGAGGCGATCATGTCGGCGACGATCCGGACGGCCGCAGCCGAGGCCTCCGCGGAGCCGTCGGAGACCAGTGCCTCCAACCACTCGACGACCGAGGCCCGCCGCCGTCCGGCCGCCACCAGGACGTGCTGGACCTTGCCCGACCGCAGGTCGGTGGCCTCGACCGACGGGTGCACCCAGTCGCGGGGGCGCCCGGGGTGGGAATGCCACGTCCGCAACCAGCGGTTGACCGCGGCGCTGTCCTTGCCCAGATCCGGGTGGACGTTCAACTCGCCCGGAGAACGCAGCACGCCGTCCTGGTCGGGCAGCGACGGGCGCACCGCGGCGGCGGCCCAGATCTGCTCGGTGAGCAGACGGTCGGCCCAACTGATCGTCTCCACGCCCTTGGAACGGCCGGGCAGCAGCGGCAGGTACGCACCGGGATCCTCCGTCGGTGCGAGTTCGGGCAGCGAATCGACCACCAGGCGGGCGGCGACCCGAATCATCTCGACGTTGAACGGCGAGGAGTCCAGCAGATTCTGGCGGTCCTCGTTGGTCTTCCACGCCCCGTTCAGGATGCCGCTGAGGGTCATCTCGTACTTGGTCGGGAAGAAGGACCAGAACCGACCACGCCCCCGGGCGTCGGCGGCGCCGAGCAGGCCGGTCCGTTCGTCGGTGCGGTACGCCGGAACAGCCCAGGCCACGTCGATGGACAACCGGTCGTGCAGTTCGCCGGCGTCGCGGCGGGCGGCCTCGGTCGGCTCGTGGGTGTGGGTGAAGACCCGCCATCGAGACGTGGCCGGAGGCCTTCCGACCCGCTCCTCCTGGATCGTGTGCAGGCTTCCGGTCCGCTCGGACCGCAGAGCCCGGCGCGCGACCGGTCGGAGCCGGCGGTCCTCCAGGACCACCTGGCCCACGTGCGGCGAGAACAGATGGAATCCGGACGGGAACTCCTCGCGGGAGTCGTGACCAGCCGAACCCTGATGGCCGTGCATGTCCTTGCCGAGTCGGTCGGCGGCGCCGGGGAGCAGCGGCAGGCGGACCACGGTGGTGGCCCAGTGCAGCAGTTCGTCCAGAACCTGGTCCCGAAGGCACTCGGCCGCCATGTCCAGCTCGCGGGCCATCCGGAGAACGGGGGCCCCGAACTCCTCGCCGAGCCGCTCGCGCACGCCGGGGACGTTCCGGATCAGCTCGTACGACCAGGCCCGGTCGAAGCCGAAGCTGCCGTCGCGGCTGAAGAACTCGGGTGCGTCGGTCACCACCAGGACCGACTTCACCCCCACGCCGAACCGGCCGATCTGGCCGCCGCGCTTGCGGGACGTGCTCATGCGCAGAATGGTCTCCGCGCCCCCGGGCGTCACCGGGTCGCCCTGGTTGGCGCAGTACAGGTGGGTGCCGGTGAGGAGGACGTGGATCCGGCCACCGGGCTCGCCACGCAGTTCGTCGGCCGCGTTCTGGACGAGCTCGAAGAGCTGCCGGTCGCCGTATCCACCCTGGGTGATGCGGCGTTCGCCGTTGGCGTGTTCGGGGATCAGACCCGGGTCGATGGCGTAGGTCTCCAGGACTCGGAGAGACTGCTCGACGACGGTGCGGATCACCGGGGACTGCGGATCGGCCACGAATGATTCCACTTCGAGTGCGGAGGGAGGGTGGACGGTGGTGTCGTCAACGGCTTCGGTGCAACGTCTGCATGACGGTGCAGCAGGTTCGGCGCTTGGTGCGCCGGTCGCCGCTCGGGGTCGGATGCGGGCGGCGGGTTCGGGCCTCGGCGTCGCGGATGCCGTTCCGGTAGGAGGCGACCATGCCGTGGTCGATGTCGCGCAGGTGCAGGAAGAGGCCCAGGGCTTGGGGGTCGTCTGCGAGCCGGTCGTAGGTCGAGACGATGGAACGCATGTGGTGGAGCGGGGAGTTCTGGGGGGACACCGAGACGACCTGCGCTTTCGCTTTCGTGGGGACGTACACGATGGAATGGTGCGGAGGTGGTGCGACGGAATGAGCCGAGGGAAGGCCACAAGGACTCGGGAAAGAAGGCTGAATGGAACACGCCCTGACATGCTCTCGGCTTCCGCCCGACGAAGCTGACGGATACTCAACCACGCCTCCGGGTGTCCGTGCAACAGGGGATAGCGGTATTCCCGCGTTCCGCCGGGTCGGACTTCCGGGGTGAAATCGGGTGAATTCTCCAAGGGCTCCAGGTGTGTTTTCCGATGGATGCGGGGCCTGTCAAAGGTTGGTTGACAGCGGGGTGTCGCTGTCAACTGCGATGCGGTAGCGTGGCTCTCACCTTGTGTGACAGGCCAAGCGGAAGCAGGTGGGACGTGAAGGCGGCTGAGGACTTCGGCCCCTGGCTGGCGCGCCAGCTCAAGAACGCAGGGAAGAGCCAGACCGATCTGGCGCTGGAGCTGGGCAAGACCCGCGCCGCGGTCTCGGCCTGGATCGTCGGCCGTTCCGTGCCCCGGGACGAGACGATCCGGGACATCGCGGCGTTCCTCAAGACCGACCTGGAGACCATCCACACCCGCAGCTCCGATGCCCAACTCGGTCTGCCCGTCCAGTGGTACCACCGGCCGGCCCACGCCGACGGCGGACGTGAGTACGGCAACGCCGCCGCGTTCGCCTTCGAGGCCGACGTCTCGGTGCTCGCCCGCGAGGCCACCCAGAACAGCCTCGACGCGCGACTGGACCCCTCCGAGCCCGTCCGGGTCCGTTACACCCTGCACGAACTCACCGGAGAGGCGCTCGCACGATTCCGCGAGGCCATCGAGTGGGAGAAGCTGCGCCCGCACTACGAGGCGCTGACGGCTGACGGCGGTAAGCAGAGCAAGGTTTCGCGCACGATCGCAGCCGGACTGCGCGACATGTACCAGCACGACCGCCTCGTGCTGCTGCGCGTCGACGACTACAACGCCACCGGCCTGACCGGCGGCGACTACGAGGACGGGCTCTTCGCCGCCGTGGTGCGTCGTCAACTCGACAGCCACAAGCGGGACCTCGGTGCCGGCGGTTCGTACGGCCTGGGCAAGGCCACCTTGTGGGCCACCAGCCGACTCGGCCTGGTGCTGATCAACTCCACCCTCTCCGAACCTTACGAGGGCCGTACCGAGCGGCGCCTGATCGGCCGGCTCGACCTTCCGTGGCGCGAGGTCGACGGCCGGGCGTGCGCCGGCCCGGCCTGGTTCGGACGTCCGGACGCGACCACCGAATCCGCGGACGTGGTGCGTTCCTGGTGGGCCGACGAGGAGACCGTCGAAAGCCTCCACCTCGCCCGCGAGAGCGCGGCCCCCGGCACGTCCTTCCTCATCGTCGGCGCCCACGACGTGGCCAGTCTGGTGTCTGTGCACGGCGCGGCGGACCAGGAGGACAGCACAGAGGACGACGACTCCGTCCACCGCATGCACGCCCGGCTGGTCGATGCGCTCGGCCGCAATTTCTGGGCGGCGATGACCGGGGGCGGCGACCACAAGCCGCACCTGGAGGCGTCCGTCCGCACGTACCGCAACGGCGAGGTGCTGATCCCCGAGGAGCACGTGGAGCCGGCCGTCGCTCAGCCCTCCCGCACCCGCGCCCTGCGGGCCTTCTTGGAGGGAACCACCGTCGACCGGCTCACCGGCCCGGGCCAGGTCGCCCGAGCCGGCGTGCAGCTCAACGTGCCGCTCCACGGCGGTCAGGTGCGCGGTGCCGTACCGCACGAGGCGGTGCTCCTGGTCACCGACGCCGAGGATGCCGACGGTCGCCCCAACCGACTGGTCTCCATGCGGGGCAACCGCATGACCGTCAAGGACAGCGCCGTCACCAGCATCCCGGTCGGCACCAACCCCTTCCAGGCCGTCCTCCTCACCGGTCGCGCGGCGGGCCCGGATGCTCCCGGGGCCGAGGCCGCCGAGGAGTTCCTCCGCGCTTCCGAGCCGCCGGAGCACAACAAGTGGGGCCAGACGGAGGAGCTGCGGCTCTCCTACTCGCCCTCCGCCCACCGGCGCATCGCGGCCCTGACCACTGCGGCGAACGCCGGCGTTCGCGACCTCGTCGCGGTGCCCAAGGCCAAGCGTCGCAACGGGGGAGAGGCCAAGATCGCCGGTCGGCTCAAGGTGGGTGGCGGCACGAAGAAGCCGCGCCCCGCGGCGACCGCGGCCCTGCCCGAACTGGACAACGTGGACGCGTTGATCGACGAAACCGGAGCTTGGTCGGTCACCGTCGACCTCAGGGTGTCGCCCGGGGTGGACACGGACCGACCGGTCACGCCGGTCGCCAAGTTCGACGTGCGCTCCGGCCCCCGTCCGGCGGCTCCGTGGAAGGACCTCGTCGCCATCAGCGGCTGTGAGGTCGTCGACGGAGCCCTGCAGCTGTCGCCCGGAAGCCGCAAGGCCGTCTTCCGGGGCGTCACCGATGTTTCCCGTCACCCGGTCCGGGCCCAACTCACCGGTCTCGTCGTCGAACTCCGCAGTGGAAAGGGGGAGCAGGCGTGAAGGTCTATCCCTACCGACGGCTCACCGGCAACGTGTCCTGGCGCGTCGACAGCGCCCAGCTCAAGGCCGAGGGCGAGCCCTGGGAGGCTCTGGAGAGCAAGTACCTCTCCACCGTGGAGCGGGTCGTCGCACTCGGACCCGACGAGGACCGCCCCGAGTGGACCCAGGCCCGGCTCCGACTCTCCGCCGGTCTCCCGGCCAAGGCCCTGGACCCGGCCGGTCCCTGGCAGAACGTCAAGGTCGTCGCCGTCCTGATTGAACGGGCCACCAACACCCGTACGACAGTGGAGTTCTCATCGGTCTCCGAGGACGGCCGCGAGCGGACCGCCGAGCTGTACCTGTACCGCTGCGACCTCCTCGATCGAGCCTCCCTCACCGTGCATGTGGTGGCCACCGTCGACGGGGTGCCGGGTCGGGTGATCGCCACCTCCGACGTGGAGTGGTTCGTCGACGTCATCGAGGCCGTGCCCTCGCTCGCTCGCGAACTTGAGGTAAGGATGGTCAACTTCGGAGCCGGGGCGAGCAGACTCCAGCGCTTCAGGGAGTCCCCGTGGCTGGTCGACACCACCGGCCGGATCCCGGCCGTCCGCGTCAACACCGACTTCGACGGGCTCGGTGACCTGATCGGCGCCGACGGCGGCACCGGTCCGGAGGCGACCGTCCGCGAACTCCTGCTCGCCCAGATGTGCTCGGAGGTCTGGACGGCCGTCTTCCATTCCGCCGTCGGCGACCTGGAGGTCGAGGAGGACGGCACCCCGGTGTTCCCGCACGGCTGGCAGGGCGAGGTGCTCCGGGAGATGCTCCCCGACATGTACCCCGATCGCGAGCCGGAGCAGGCGTTGCGCGAGGTCCACGCGGCGCGCACCGGATCCTCCGGTGCCGGGTGGGGGGAACTCCAGTCCCGGATCCACTTCGCCGCTTCCCGGCGCGCCGGCGTCCCCCGGACGCTCTCCACCACCATCCGCGACCTGGAACGCCTCACGCAGGGGGACGACGCATGACCGACCGGCCCAGCTATCTTCCGGAGCGCCTCGCCCTGCTGCCGAACGCTGAGGTGGCGGACTTCCTCACCGAGGGAATGCTCACCGGTCGCGAGGACGTGCCGAGCATCAAACTCAACCAGGCCACCGAACCGCTCCCGCACAGCGACCGGCGCGGCGAACTGCTGCCCGTCCGGGACCTGGCCGAGGACGCCATGGCCTACTGCCGGAACAACGGGTTCAAGGCCACCCAGGCCGATTCCTGGCTGGCCCCCCGGCTCCACGCGGCGCTGCGGCTCACCCGCCGCGAGGCGGCCGACCCCGGCTTCTGGAACTACCTGGCGCTCGGGGTCGCGCCGGACTACGTGGTCTGGCGACACCTGTCGGAGGCCACCGGGAAGGTGGCGGTCGACCGTTTCCGGGGGCAGTACCACAAGCAGGCATTCGCGCGCCTCTGGTGGGCGGCCGAGCTCTTCCGCGACGGCGCGGACTACGGCCCGGTAGTCACGGCCTGCGGCAACCAGGACATCCTCAACACCGCTTTGCGGATGTCCGTGATCAACCACCGGCCCACCGCCCAGGCGGTCGTCCGGCTGGTCGTGAAGGGCACGGTGACCGGTGGTCGCGAGGCCAATGCGCTGGCCGGAGCCGTCAACGCTGCCGCCGCGACGCTGATGTACGACGTGATCGCCCCCGATCACCCCGAGCGCGACCCGCGTCCGCTGCTCGACTGGATCGACGAGTCCGAGACCGCCCGCCAGGTGTCACGGAACGCGCTCCCGACGGGCCCCGACGAGGAACCCGCGCCGGAGCTCTCCGTGAGCCTGCTGACGGACTACTTCGCCGAACTCTTCGCGGACGTGCCGGTCCGCGGACGGGTCGAACCGGACGGGGTCGACGAGGAGGCCTGATCCTCGGGCTTCGGGCAGTCGGGACCGCAATCGCCCGGGGCGTCGCACCCCTCGGTCCGGAGCCTCCGGTACTCCGCGTCGTCGCGGTCGAGCCGGCCCCAACTCTCCCGGAGCTTCTCCTCCGGCGGGAGCGGGCGGCCCAACGCCGCCGCCAGCACGTGCATCCCGAACAACGGCGGGACGGCATTGCCCACCTGCTGCGACCGGTCGCCGCCTTCCCAGGGGTAGTCCGGTGGGAAGGTCTGGAGGATGCCGGCTTCGGGGATGGTCAGGCGGTCCGGGTCGAGGTCGGGACCGCCCGGTTCGAGCCGGACGGCGTTGCGCGACACCTTGCCGGTGACCGTGAACGACGGCTGCCGGTGCGTCCGGATGCCGCGCTTCTTGGGGTCGCCGCCGCTGCCGTAGTTCGACACGATCACGAACGGGGGCTTCCGGTCGGTGAGCACGTCCCCCATCGCGACCCACGGCCTGAGCGGCGTCAGGGCCCCGTCCACCGGCAGCGCGGTCTGGGTGTCGTCGGGGCCGCCCTGCGCCGGCTTGCGCAGGTTGAAGACGTGGTGGGTGGGGGCAGGAATCGCAGGAGTTCCGTGCCCGGCGAGCCGCGCGATCAGGATCGTGCGGCGACGGGTCTGCGGGACACCGTACGCCTCGGTGTGCAGGGTCTTGACCTCGGCGACGTTGTACCGGACCCGCGTTCCGTCCTCCCGCGGCAGGCCCGTCTCCAGGGCCTCCTTGTAGACCTCCCAGAGCGCCTTGACCGCGGGCACCTGTTCCAGGACGATCACGTCGAACGGTCGCCGGTCCCGGTTGGGGGAGCCGAGGGCCTTGATGGCGTACCGGAGCGGCTCCAGGACCAGGGCGGTCCGGGGATCGCCGCCCATCTTCTCCAGCTGATCGTCGATCTCGTCCTCGCCGGCCCCGTCCACCAACCGGTGGATGAGCTTCTTGACCTTCTCCAAGGCCTTGCGACCTGCACCGTTGCCGGCCACCGAGTACGTTTGGCAGGGCGGACCGCCCGCCAGCACGTTCAGATCCGCGTCGAGTTCCTCGAAGCGCTTGCTCCGGACCTCGCTGACGTCCGCGTGCCACGTCCTGAGCCCGGCCGCGTAGCGCGTCTCACAGGCGTCCTTGTCCCACTCGATGCCGAGCGATTCGACGCCGAGCATCCTCGCGGCCACATCAAGACCACCCGGACCGGCGAAAAGGTCCAGAATGTGTGGTGTCGCGGGGAATGAGGCCGTGGCGTCCGAGCTGGTCATGTGGCCAGAGTCTAGCCGGCGACGGGCCCCGCGATGTACTCGGTCGTCTCTTCCACGACGGTCCGGCTGCGCCCGGGCCGCCGCTCGTCGACCAGGGCGGCGATCCGCTCGGCGGCCTCGGCCGCGCTCTCGTGCTCCCAGACGCGGACCGACAGCCAACCTGCCTCGGCGAGACGGGCGTCGGTGTCCCGGTCCCGGGCGCGGTTCTTCTCGATCTTCTCCCGCCAGAACTCGGCGTTGTTCTTGGGCCACGTCGCGTGCTCGGGGCAGCCGTGCCAGAAGCAGCCGTCGACGAAGACCGCGACGCGCGCCGGGCCGAAGAGGATGTCGGCCTCGCGGCGCACGCCCTTGAGCGGCTTGCGGTGGACGCGGTAGCGCAACCCGGCCGCGTGCAGGCTTCTGCGGAGGGTGACCTCGATACCCGTGTCGTGACTGCGTTGCTTGCTCATCCGGGTGCGGATCTTCGGCGTGGTCTCCAGGGAGGGCATGTCCCCATTCTGGCTCCGGGCACCGACATCGGTCCTCCGCATCCGCGGCCGCCGGAACCGCCCGCCGGCCGCGCCCCGGGGCCGGCGGGCGGGGGTGGGTCAGGCGAGGGAGGCGACGGCGGACTTGACCTTGTCGGCGATGGCGGTGGGGAGGGGGACGTAGCCCTTCTGGCCGGCGGCCTGCTGGGCGTTGTCGCTGATGGTGTAGGTGAGGAAGGACTTGAGGGTGTCGAGGCTCTCGGGCTTGTTGCCCTTGTCGCAGACGACCTCGTAGGTGACGAGGACGATCGGGTAGGCGTTGGCGGCCTCGGTGGCGTAGTCGAGGGACAGCGCGAGGTCGCCCTCGGTGCCCACGACGGTGGAGGTGGCGAAGGTGTTGGCGGCGTTGGCGGCGGTGGCCTCGACGGGCTGGGCGGCGCCGGTGGAGATCTTCGCGGACTTGAGGTTGTTGATCTGGGCGTAGGACAGCTCGACGTAGCCGATGGAGTTGTCGACCTGCTTGATCTGGGCGGAGACGCCGGCGCTGCCGTTGGCGGACTGGCCGCCCGTGCCCTTCCAGGCCTTGTCCGGGGCCGCGGGCCAGGCGCCGCCGGAGGTCTTGGCGAAGTACGAGGTCAGGTTGTACGTGGTGCCGGAGTCGTCGGAGCGGTGGAAGGACTGGATCTCGGCGTCCGGCAGGTTGGTGCCCGGGTTGAGGGCGGCGACGGCCGGGTCGTTCCACTTGGTGATCTGAGAGTTGAAGATCTTGGCGGCGGTCGGGCCGTCCAGGACGAGGTTGTCGACGCCGTTGATGTTGTGGACGAGGGAGACGAGGCCGCCGGCCATCGGCAGGCCGATCGCCTTGCCGCCGGTGCAGACCGCCTTGGAGGCCTCGACGTCGGCGGGCTTGAGCACGTAGTCGCTGCCGGCGAACTGGACCTTGCCCTGGGTGAACTGCTGGATGCCCGCGCCGGAGCCGCCGCCGCTGTAGTTGATGGTGGTGCCGGGGCAGGCGGCCGAGTAGGTGGTCTTCCACAGGTCGATCGCGTTGCCCTGCGCCGTGGAGCCGGCGCCGAGGAGCGTGCCGCCCTGGCCGCAGGCCACCGTGGGGGTGCTGCCGCCGGCCGCGGAACCGTTCGCGGTGGTGGTCCCCGTCTTGTTGTCGTCGCTTCCGCACGCGGTGAGCGACAGGGCGCCGGCCAGCGCGACCGCGCTCAGGCCGAGGGCGGTGGCGGACCGGCGGTTGCGCTGGAGCATCGGTGGTTGCCTCTCGTTGACACGGCTTCGTCGACGGGGTCCCGTCGACGGGGTTCGACGGCCGTGAGCGGAAGGAACGTTGACAACCGAGGTGAACGCAGCTTCCGCCCGTACGTGAATCCTCGGTGTCGGGAAGGCGGACGCAGGGCAAAGCCGCGGCGTGTCGAGCCTTATGACAACAGCATTGACGTGTTCCGGCGTCGCCGGTTTCATGACTCGCACCTTCCGCACACGCCTTCCCGGCGCGTGCGTCCCCCTCACACGTGCTTCCCCCACACGTGCACCCCCACGACCTAGGCGGTGATCCGTTGGCATCGACGGTGAAGGACACGGGCAGCGGCCCGAGAGCGAACGCGAGCAGTTCCCACGTCGTGATGCGACAGTCCCTCGGCCTCCTGGACGGCGCGGTGATCGCCGCCTCCAGCACGGCCGCCACCAGCAGCATCGGGATCGGCCTGGGCCTGATGGCCGGCGTGGTCGGCCTGCACCTGCCGGCGATCATGCTGCTGGCCTTCCTGCCCGTGCTCGCCATCGCCGGCGGGTACGGGCGGCTGAACGCGGTGGAGCCGGACGCCGGCTCCAGCTACCGCTGGGTCGGCCGCACCCTCAGCCCCTGGCTGGGGTTCCTCACCGGATGGGTGAACACGGTCGGCACGGTGGTGTTCATGGCGTACACCACCACCGTCACCGGCTCGTCGGTCATCCAGCTGCTCGGCGAGGCGCACCTGCGCAGCGTCGCCGGCCTGCGGCTGGACGCGGACTCCACCGTCCAGTGCACCCTGCTCGGCCTGGTCATCCTGATCGGCGCCGCGCTGGTCGCCGTGCGCGGGCTCGACATGGCCGCCCGGCTCCAGAAGGCACTGCTGGTGTTCGAGTACGCCGTGCTGCTCGGCTTCTGCGGGTACGGGCTGTTCGCGGGTGACCAGCCCTTCTCGCCGCAGTGGTTCAACCCCTTCGACATCCCGTCCTTCGACGCCGTCGCGCAGGGCATGGTGCTGGCGGTGTTCTGCTACTGGGGCTTCGAGTCGGTGTTCAGCGTCGGCGAGGAGGTGCGCGACCCGCGCGACGCCTCCCGGGGCGGCATGATCGCCCTGGTGGTGATGATGCTGCTGTTCCTGCTCGCCGGCACGGCCTTCCAGCGGGTGCTGCCGATGGACGAGCTGGCCGACAACGGCGCGCACGGACTGACCTACTTCGGCACCAAGCTCGCCCACCAGCCCCTCGCCGCACTGCCGTTGATCGCGCTGATGTTCTCCGCGGTGGCCTCCCTGCAGTCCTCGGTGATCCCGACCGCCCGCGGGATGTACGCGATGGGGCGCGACCGGGTGCTCGGCCCGGTCTGGACCCGGCTGCACCCCCGGCACGCCACGCCCGCCGTCGGCACCCTGCTGGTCACCGGCCTCGCCGTCGTCCTGGCCCTGGCCTCGATCGCCATCCCGACCGTCAACGACCTGATCTCGGCCGCCGTCAACGCGATCGGCGTCATCGTCGCGCTCTACTACGCGCTCACCGCCATCGCCGCCGCCGTCCGGTTCCGCGGACTGCTGCGCACCGACCCGGTGCAGGGACTGCGCGCGGTGGTCGGCCCGCTGCTGGGCGCGGGCGCGCTGCTCGCCGTCGGCGGCTACCTCGCCTGGACCTTCTACGACTCCACCGACCACTTCGAACTGGCCGCCGACAACGGGTGGTTCGAGCTGACCGTGGTGACGCTGATGATCGTCACCGGGCTGCCGGCGGCGGCCTGGGCCCGCTGGCGGCGGCGTTCGCCGTACTTCCCGCAGAACGAGCCGACGGCGTGCGACGCGCCGGCCGCGCAGGAGGCCTAGCGTGGGCGAAGGCGAAGGCGAAGGCGAAGGCGAGCGCGAGGACGAGGACGAAGGCGAGGGCGGAAGGCGAAGGAGCCGGAAAGCCCGCAACGACAGACCGTGCGACACGAGAACGGAGCACCACCCATGACCGAGGCCGATCTGGTCTTCACCCGCGGACCGGTCCACACCGGTGACGCCGCCCGGACCAGGGCGACCAGCCTGGCGGTGGTGGGCGAGCGGATCGCCGCCGTCGGGCACGACGAGGTCCGGGAGCTGATCGGGCCCAAGACCGAGGTCGTGGACCTCACCGGCAAGCTGCTGCTGCCCGGCTTCCAGGACGCGCACATCCACGCGGTCTTCGGCGGAACGGAGTTGGCCACCTGCGACCTCACCGGGACGGTCGGCGTCGCCGACTACCTGGAGCGGATCCGGGCGTACGCGGAGGCGAACCCCGGGCAGGAGTGGATCACCGGCAGCGGGTGGTCGATGGAGAGCTTCGACGGCGGACTGCCGACCCGGCACCTGCTCGACTCCGTCGTCCCCGACCGCCCGGTGTACCTCACCAACCGGGACCACCACGGCGCCTGGGCCAACACCCGGGCGCTGGAGCTCGCCGGCCTCACCCGCGACACCCCCGACCCGGCCGACGGGCGGATCGAACGCGAGGCCGACGGCACCCCGGGCGGCACGCTCCAGGAGGGCGCCACCGCCCTGGTCGCCCGGCTGCTGCCGCCCTCCACCGCCGCCGACCGCCTCGACGGACTGCTGCGCGCCCAGCGCCTGCTGCACTCGCTCGGCATCACCGGCTGGCAGGACGCCCTGCTCGGCGAGTTCAACGGCCAGCCGGACCCGTCCGACGCCTACCTGGCCGCGGCGCGCTCCGGCGCCCTGACCGCCCGGGTGACCGGCGCGCTCTGGTGGCGACGCGACCGCGGCGCCGAACAGATCCCCGAACTCGTGCGGCGTCGCGAGGAGTTGAGCCACGGACGGTTCCGGGCCGGATCGGTGAAGATCATGCAGGACGGCATCGCGGAGAACTTCACCGCCGCGATGACCGCCCCGTACCTGGACGGCTGCGGCTGCGCCACCGCCAACTCCGGCCTCAGCTTCGTCGATCCGGTCGCGCTGCGCGGGTACGTCACCGAACTGGACGCGCTCGACTTCCAGGTGCACTTCCACGCGCTCGGCGACCGGGCCGTCCGCGAGGCGCTGGACGCCGTCGAGGCCGCCCGCGCCGCCAACGGCCGGCGCGGCGCCCGGCACCACCTCGCCCACCTCCAGGTGGTGCACCCGGACGACCTCGCCCGCTTCGCGCAGCTGGGCGCGATCGCCAACATCCAGCCGCTGTGGGCCGCCCACGAGCCGCAGATGGACGAGCTGACCATTCCCTTCCTCGGCCCGGAACGCGCCGCCTGGCAGTACCCGTTCGGTGCCCTGCAGCGCGCGGGCGCCACCCTGGCGGCGGGCAGCGACTGGCCGGTGAGCAGCCCGGACCCGCTGGCCGGCCTGCACGTGGCGGTCAACCGGATGGAGCCGGACGCCACCGACGGACGGGTCTTCCTGCCCGAGCAGCGGCTCGACCCGGGCTCCGCGATCGCCGCGTACACGGCCGGGTCCGCGTACGTGAACGGGCACGACGACGCGGGCGTGCTGGCGGCCGGGTGGCTCGCGGACCTGGTCGTGCTGGACCGGGACATCCTCACCGGGCCGGCCGAGGAGATCGCACGCGCGCGGGTGCTGCGGACGTACGTGGGCGGGGAGTTGGTGCACGCGGCGGACTGAGCCGGGTGACGGCCGTCGGTGGTGGGCGCAGGGAGCCCGCCACCGACGGTGCCGTGCCCGGCGAACGCTGTGGGCCGGTGTCGGTTCACGGTCGGCTGCGCGCCAGGACGGGTGCGCGTCAGCCGTCAGCCGTCAGCCGTCAGCCCTCAGCCCTCAGCCCTCAGCCCTCAGCGCTCAGCCGTTCTGGCCGGGCCCCGTCTGGCCGGGCCCCGCCGTCCGCAGGCGGGCCTCGGCGGCGTCGAGGAGGAGGTCCAGTGCGTACGGGTAGCCGCTGCGGCGCATGTCGCGGGTGAGCAGGCCGGCGGTGGCGGCGATGTGGGGGTGGGTGGTGGCGTCGAGGCGGGCGTAGGACGCCTGCCAGACCCCGAGGTCCGCGGCCGCCGCGGGAGCAGGGAGAGCGAGGGCCGCGGCGTCCAGGGCGGCGAAGCCGAGGCTCTGGTCGACGAAGGCGTGGTAGATCCGGACGGCTTCCGGGTCGGGGAAGCCGGCGGTGCGCAGGATGCCGAGGATGGTCTCGACGGCGGCGGTCTCGTGGGCGCGCCCGGTGGTGCGGTGGGCGGCGAGCAGGGCGGCCTGCGGATGGGCCTGGTACGCGGAGTGGATGCGCAGGCCGATGGCGCGCAGGTCGGCCCGCCAGTCGCCGGTGGACTGCCAGCCGTGCTGGGCGCGGCCGATGAGCTCGTCGGCGATGGCGATCAGCAGGTCGTCGGTGCTGTGGAAGTAGCGGTAGACCGCGCTCGGGTCGGCGCCGAGCGCGGCCCCGAGCCGCCGTACGGTGAGCGCGTCGGCGCCGTGCTGCCCGATCAGGCGCAGCGCGGTGTCGACGATCAGCTCGGCGGAGAGGACGACGCCCTGCTTGGTGGGGCGCCGACGCCTCCGCTGCGGTTCGGGGACCACGCGATCGGTCATGCCCGCAGGTTATGCCAACCACGTTGACGTAGAGAAGGGGGCGGGTGCGGCGGGCCGCCGGCCGGTCAGAGCACCCGCCGCAGCCAGCCGCGCCGGTCCTCGGCCCGCCCGTACTGGATGTCCAGCACGTGCGCGCGGATGTCGAGGGTGTGCTTGCCGGGCGCGCCGCCGCCGACGGTGAACTCGTAGCCCTCGCCCTTGAACCCGACGATCGGGGTGATCACCGCCGCGGTGCCGGCCGCGAACACCTCGGTGACGGTGCCGTCGGCGGCGCTGGCGCGCAGCTCCGCGAATCCGACCGTGCGCTCGACCGGGGTCAGGCCGAACTCGGCGGCGAGGGCCAGGATCGAGTCCCGGGTGACGCCGTCGAGGATGGTGCCGAGTTCGGGGGTGACGAGCTCCCCGGCCGAGGTGACCAGGCACAGGTTCATCGTGCCGGACTCCTCCAGGCCGCCCTCGCCGCCGGTGTCGTCCAGGAACAGCACCTGGTCGCAGCCGTGCTGCTTCGCCTCGGTCTGCGCGGCCAGGCTGGAGGCGTAGTTGCCGCCGCACTTGGCCGCGCCCGTGCCGCCCCGCCCGGCGCGGGTGTACCGGGTGCTGACCCAGAGCGTGATGCCGGTGACCCCGCCGGCGAAGTACGGCCCGGCCGGGCTCGCGATGACCGAGTAGGTGACCTCCTCGGCGGGCCGGACGCCGAGGAAGGCCTCCGAGGCGAACATGTACGGCCGCAGGTAGAGGCTCGCCTCGCCGTCGGGCGCCGGGACCCACGCCTCGTCCGCGCGGACCAGCTCCTCGACGCTCGCGAGGAAGTCCTCCTCCGGCAGCACGGGCAGTGCGAGCCGCTCGGCGGACCGGGCGAAGCGGCGCGCGTTGAACTCGGGACGGAACAGCCGGACGCTGCCGTCGGCGTGGCGGTAGGCCTTCAGCCCCTCGAAGATCTCCTGCGCGTAGTGCAGCACGGACGCGCTCGGGTGCAGCGAGAACGGCGCCAGCGGGCCGACCCGGCGCTCGTGCCAGCCCTCGCCCGGCGTCCAGGTGGCGGTGGCCATGTGGTCGGTGAAGTGCTTGCCGAAGCCCGGAGCGGCGAGGACGGCGCGTCGTTCCGCCTCCGGAACGGGGGTGGTCGTCCGAACCAGAGGGAATGCGCGACCCATCGTCAACTCCTCAGCTCCGTGGCGGAATCCGCCCACCGGACACCGACTTCCGGCGCCTCACCCGTCATGCTAACGGCCGTCAGTCGGACGGTATACGTCGCACGGGGACGTCGCAGGAGGCCGCCGGACCGCGGCCGCCGGGGGCCCGTTCGAGTGAGTGGGGCGTGGCGCCGCGGGGGCAGCCGGGGCGGCGGCGGTTACGAAGAGGGGCAGTCCCCCGTCGCGGGCCCGGCTCAGGCCGCCCGCTCGCCCTCATCGAACGGAGCGCCCACCGTGGCCGTACCCACCACCTTCGACCACAGCGCGGCCGGCTACAGCCTGCCGCACGCCTACTGCCTGGCCAAGGCGGCCGAACTCGCCTACCAGGACGACGCCGTCGTCGACGAGCAGGCCCGCGCCTGGGGCTTCGACGACGTGCGGCACCACCGGACCGCCTTCACCCCGCCGTTCCCGCTGCAGGACACCCAGGCGTACACCATGAGCAGCGACCGGATGATCGTCGTCGCGTTCCGCGGCACCGAGCCGCGCGAACTACGCGACTGGCTCACCGACTCCACCACCCCGCCCTGGCCCGGCCCCGCGCGGACCGGCTACGTCCACCACGGCTTCGCCGAAGCCCTCGAATCGGTCTTCCCCGACGTCGCCAAGAGCATCGGGGAACTCCGCACGCACGGGCAGAACCTCTGGTTCACCGGGCACAGCCTCGGCGGCGCGCTCGCGATGCTGGTCGCGGCCCGCCTCTACCTGGAGGAGCCGCGGCTGCGCGCGGACGGCGTGGTCACCTTCGGGCAGCCGCGCACCTGCGACCGGGCCCTGGCGGACGCCTACGACAAGGGCCTCCGGGGCCGGACCCACCGGTTCGTCAACAACAACGACATCGTCCCCCAGCTGCCGCCGGAGCCCGCGTTCACCCACGTCCCGGAGCTGCGCCGGTTCGACGCGACGGGCCGCATCCAGGAGGACACCGGACTGGTCGCCGCACTCGCGGGGAGGGCCAAGGGGCTGGGCGAGGCGGCCTTCGCGCCGACCGGGGAGGGCATCCGCGACCACCTGATGCGCAACTACGTCGCCGCGTTGGAGAAGAACGTCGACTGACCTGGCCCTTCTGACCTGGCCGTCTGATTCTGCCTTCTGCCTTCGGCCTTCGGCTGACCGGGGCCCGGTCGGCCGGGCCCCGCGACCGGCCCCGCCGAGGCGCTCAGTCCTCGGCGGGGCCCGGTGCCCAGGCGGTGCCGTTGTGGAAGTAGCTCGGCGCGCCGTGCAGGCCCGCGGTGCGGAACGGGCGTCCGTTGTCGTTCACGGTGAGGGTGCCCTGGCGGTCCCCGCTGCTCCACACCAGGTCCAGGTACCACGAGACGTCCTGGGAACGGGTGGTGGCGTCCACGTCGATCACCTGCGGGTCGGTGTCCGAGACCCGGTACGGGAAGTCCGTGACCGGAAGCTTCTTCGCGCCCTCCAAGCCGGGGGCGGGGACCGCGTGCGGTGCGGCCGAGTCGAGGTCCACCGCGAACGACGCCGGGGTGAGACCCCCGCCGCAGCCGGCACCGGGGGTGTAGGCGTTCCACTTCGGGGCGGGCTGGGTGCTGACGATGTGCACGTACACGGCGTGCAGGACCACCGGAGTGGCGCTCGTGCCCTGGGCGGTCAGCTGCAGCCGCAGGTGCCCGGCCGGGACGGCGTGCTGCGCGGCCGCCCAGCTGCCGGTGCGCGCGGCGGTGTCCGGCGGGCGGGTCACCTGGCCGGGCGTGCGCGGGGAGAGGAACCACTGGCCACAGGGACTGCCCCAGTTGTCGGTGAGGACGTTGACGTGGAAGGGGGCCTGGACGTCCTCGGGGGTGCCCGTGGGAGTGGGGGTGCCCGTGGGGGAGTCCGTCGGGGAGGGCGCGCCGGTGGGGGCGCCCGCGGGGGACGTGGGTGCGGCGGCCGCCACGGGGGCCGCGGTGTCTGCGGACGAGGCGGTCGGCGCGGTCGTGGCGGCCGTCGTCGGGGAGCCCGCCGCGTCCGGCGTGCCTCCGGGGCCGCGCAGGACGAAGGTGGAGACCACCACGGCCACGGCGGCGACGGCCGCCGCGCTCAGCAGCACGCGGGTGCGGGTTCGGCGGCGGGGTTCGGCGGCGGGGGTCACGGGGTGCACGGGCTCCACCTCCCCGGCCGGCGCGGGAGCCGCAGCGGGGACCGGCGCGGGCTCCGGTGCAGGCTCCGGTGCCGAGGCCGACCCCGGTCCGCGCTCCGGTTCCGTCCCGACGCCTTCCGGTTTCGTGCCTTCGGTCTTCGCTCCGTCCGCCTTCGCGCCGTCGGTCCTCGCGCCCTCCGGCTTCGGGCCCGCCTCCCGGCGGCGGGCCGCGTCGGCCAGGATCCAGCGGCGGTGCAGCTCGACGAGCTCCTCGTCGCCCGCCCCGCACACCCGGGCGAGGCGCTCCACCGGTGCGTACTCGGCCGGAACGGCGGCACCGTTGCAGTAGCGGTGCAGCGTGGAGGTGCTGACGTGCAGCCGGGTCGCCAGCACGCCGTAGCTGCGGCCGGAGCGCTCCTTCAGCTCCCGCAGCATCGCCGCGAACTCGTCGGTCTCCACGCTCATGCGCTGCGTACCCCTTACCCCGAACCGGCTGCGGATCCCGTCGAATCCGCAGCTCACGGTACCGGTTCGGCGGGCGAGCGCCCGGAGGAGGGGGAGCACAACGGCCCTGTTCAGGACTGCCGGTCCGCGCCGGCCGCCGACGCGGCGGCCTCCGCGACGCTGCCCCGGTACAGGCCCAGCTTCGGCTTGCCCACCTTGGCGCCGCTCCCGAGCGGGAAGTTGTGGGTGTCGGAGTTGGCCATGTGGTCGCCGTCGGCCAGCACGTTCAGCTCGTCGATGCCGGAAGCCGCGCCGCCCGTCGCACCGCCGGGGTTGAGGTCGAGCACCGCGTACGCCGTCTGACCGGCCGCCACCGGGTACGCCGGTGCACCGCCCAGCCCGCCGGGCACCAGCGGCCTGACGTCCTGGCCGTGGTCGGCGGCGTGCGAGTCCCCGAGGCTCAGCTGCGGGTAGTAGCTCAGGCCGCAGGCCGTCGTGCCCTGGTTGCGCACCTCGATCACCCGCTGGCCGGGCGCCTCGGCCCGGGTGGTCACGCGGACCGACAGCTTGGCGGCTTCGCAGGGGTGCGAGTAGGCGTACGCCTCACCGCCGGCCGCCTCCCCGCCGCCACCGCGGGAGGAACTGGCGGCGGGGATCGTAGGGCGGGCCTTGGTGCCGTTCGTGGCGGGCGCCCCGGTGGGGTTGGCGGCCGGGGCGGCGGGAGCACCGGCGGTGCCGCCTGCTGCACCTGCTGCACCGGCCGTGGCGGCCTGGATGGGCTTGGCGCTCTGCTGCGCATCGCCCGTGCCGCCGCCGGACTGGCAGGCGGTCAGGGTGAGTGCGGCGCCCAGGGCGAGGGCTGCCGGAACGAACAGGGCACGGCGAACGGGCATGGAGGTTCCCCCGTAACAGTGGTGGGTGAAGGAAAGGAGAGGACCGGGCGGCGGGGCCATCGCCTCCGGCCGCCGACCACCACCCTGGTCCGCCGTCCGTCCCACCTGCCAGCCCTCCCCGTGAACCCGGGACGCTGGAACGGTTCCACCCCCTCTGACCTGCGCATCGACACCAGCCTGGAACGCCCGGCCGGAACGCCGGCCAGGCCGCCCGACGAGACGACCGGGCCGGCCCGGAGGCCCGGAGACCAGGTGACCCGGCGGTCTGGCGGCGTGGCAGCCCGACCGAAGGGACCGTGTGGCCGGGCGAACCGGTCGGCGCATCAAGGGATCCTCTTGATCGTGTGACCGTTCCGGGGAGATCGGGCGGGTTGTGCGACTGCCGGTGGAAGCCGGTGCTCGGGGGAGGGGCGGCGGCGGAACTGCCGGTATGCTGTCCGGCGATCTTCGGACTGTATGACGGGGTATCGGGGGAGATGTCATGGGCAGCGACGGTGCCGGAGCGGGGTTCAGTGCCCACCCGGACAAGCTCGGGGACGCGGGCGACCAGCTGATAGCGGCGAGCACGGACGTCGGCTCGGTGAAGGACGCGCTGGGCAAGCTGGGCATGTCCGGTGAGGGGACCTTCGGCGAGTACGGCGCGGGCGACGCGGCCAAGGCGTTCTGGCAGGCCTGGCAGGACGAGCTGGGCGTGAACGTGGACGCGCTGAAGGACCTCGGCGGCAAGGTGCACACCACCGCGGCGAACTACACCAACACCGATCACGGTGTCGAGCAGCAGTACCAGCAGCAGGGGGGCTGACCGGTGCCCGATCACAGCGTCGACCCGCTCAACCCGTTCGCGAACCTGGGCAATCAGCGCCAGCAGGTCGAGCGGCTGAAGAAGACCATCGACGAGTCCCACGGCATGTGGGGCGCCGGCGACCTCAAGTACGCCGTCCACGACGCCCTGCAACTGCCCGCCCCCAAGGGCGACCCGGGCAAGCTCGGCGAGTTCGCGACCGCGTACAACACGGCGAACAGCCAGCTGGACCTCGTCCAGATGAAGGTGGAGCGGGTCGGCGCCCAGCACCTGCCCGACGCCTGGACCGGACAGGTCGGCGAGAAGGCCGCCGAGGTGGTCAAGGCCTCCGCCGACGACCTGACGCGCTGCCGCGACATGCTGGGCAAGGGCCGGGACCAGCTCAACGCGCTGGCCTCCGCGCTGAGCGAGGCGCAGGCCCTGCACGGGCAGGGCCACGCGCCGCTGAGCGAGGCGCTGAGCCTGCTGCACGACATCACCGTCTCGGGCGCGCCGGACCCGTTCAACTGGGACGACGACAAGATGCACACCGCGCACGGCAAGGCGAAGGACGGCATCAAGTCGATCTTCGACGCGGCGGTGAAGGCCGAGGACGCCGGCCGCGCGGCCGTCCGCGAGCTGAACGCGCTGGCGGGCAAGGCGCTGGCGGGCAAGTTCAAGAACAAGGGTCTCGGCGCCGCCGACAAGCTGGTCATCGCGGACGCGTCCGTCGCCGGCAGCGACCAGTTCGGCAACATCCTCACGGCGAACGACGTGAACCGGGCCGGCCAGTTCATGGACAAGATGAGCGACGCCGACCGGGCCCGCTTCGACCAGCTGCTGGCCGGCAGCAAGTCCCCCGAGGAGCGCGCCTACCTGATGAAGGCGCTGGCCGCGGGGCACAGCTACGACGAGATCAAGGCGTTCGACGACCAGATCCACGCGCACGGCGACGACCCGTCCTGGCTGGCCCAGCGCATCTCCCCGGTGCAGATCGACTCCTCCTCCACGAACCAGCGGGACACCTCCTACATGGGCGTGCCGTGGAACCAGGGCGACAAGCCGACCTGCGTGGCCGGCTCGACCGTCACCGGCCGGGCGATGGTCGACCCGCTGTTCGCCTTCCAGCTCACCACCGGCGGGCACCCCGGCGACCCGCAGTACGACAACGGCAAGGCCGCGTACGACCGCTGGCTCAAGGAGACCGACCGCGTCTACGACAACAAGTCCTGGTACAACGAGTGGGCGGACGGGATGACCGACGGGGACTCCAAGGACGTTGCCAACGACGAGATCGGCAAGCACACCGGGGCGGGCTACCACACCGTCGACCTGGAGGGTCCGGAGCAGCGCAAGGACGTGCTGGCCCAGGTCGAGTCGGCGGTGGACCAGGGCAAGCCGGTGCCGATCGGGGTCAAGGAGGACACCTGGTTCCGGCCGGACGGCCACCAGATGATGATCATCGGGCACCGCGGCGACCAGCTGGAGATCTACAACCCCTGGGGCTACACCGTCTGGGTCAGCGAGAGCGACTTCATCAACAACCACATGGAGGGTGCGGCGCAGGGCGGCGGAATGCCGATCGCCGACCACGTCCAGATGCCCAAGTGAGGACATAAGTGAGTACCACCCCACCCCCCATGAGCGACTCTCATCTCGCCGAGCTGGACGTCGAGGTGCTGCTGCGCTTCGGCCTGCCGGCCGCCGGCCCGCACCGTGCCACGCTGTTCGGCGACGGCGCGGTGGCCGCCGCGATCACCGTCGACCGGCTCGGCGTCCTGCCGCGCGCCCTGGTCTTCCTCGGCGAGGTGGTCCGCTCCGGCGGCACCCGCTACGCCGCCGCGCTGCCCGAGCCGCTGCCCGGCCCCGCGGCGGCGGTGGCGCGCGGCTGGCTGGAGGCCGCCTCGATGGTCGTCGGCGATCCGACCGGGGACCTGCTGGTCGCCCGCTGGCTGGACGCCGTGGCCACCGTCCTGGCCCTGCGGGTCACCCACCGGGAGGCGACCTCGTGACCTGGCGTCGGGTCCTGATCGCGGCGGTCGCCCTGCTGGCCGTCGCGGGCGCGGCGGGTGCGGTGGTGGTCCACCGGATGAGCGCCGGCAAGCTCGACCACGGCACGGTGTTCACCGTGGCCTCCGGTGAACTGGCCGTCAAGCCGGGCGAGTTGTTCTCCGTCGAGGTCAGCGCGCACCGGGTGACCGGCCAGGTCTGGACCGTCGCCGACCCGGCGCCCGACCCCGCCGCCGTGCAGACCGTGGGCGACGAGTACGTCAAGAACGTCGGCCTTCGGGACCTCGTCGGCGCCACCGGCTCGG
The DNA here is from genome assembly GCF_055600605.1 of Kitasatospora sp. NPDC038210. Taxonomy (NCBI): domain Bacteria; kingdom Bacillati; phylum Actinomycetota; class Actinomycetes; order Kitasatosporales; family Streptomycetaceae; genus Kitasatospora; species Kitasatospora sp. NPDC038210. The sequence continues at coordinate 66,022 of NZ_JBVJYK010000002.1, forward strand.
CGGGCTCCGGCGGCCGCTACTACTTCGTCTTCCGCGCCGGCCCCAACCCGGGCCACGCCACCATCATCCTGCACGATCCCAATCACGCGGGCCATCCGGGCGAGTCCGACCAGGCTGAGCGGCACTTCACCGTCGACGTGCGCTGAGCCGTCCCCGCGGCCGCGGCCGGGCGCCGACTCCCCGCCCCCGACGGGGCCCGCGCCGGGCCGGGGGTGTCCCACGTCGGGCCGGGGCCGGGGCGGAGGTCGGCCGTGGGTGGGGCGGGACGGCGTCGGTACGATCGGTGTATGGGTGGTGCGGAACAGGAGGCCTGGGACGCCGAGGCGGCGGAGCGGGCCGTCGCGGTGTTGAAGGCGGTGGCGGATCCGTCGCGGTACCGGTTGCTGTGGGCGTTGAGCCGGCGGGAACTGCCGGTGAGCGAGTTGGCCGAGCTGCTGGGGGCGCACGTGGCGGCGACCTCGCAGCACCTGGCGAAGCTGCGGGCGGCGGGGCTGGTGGTGGCACGACGGGAGGGGACGCGGATCTTCTACCGGGCCACCGAGGTGCGCGGCCTGCTCGCCGAGGCCGCGCTGATCGCCCACGACCTGCCCTCCCGCCGTGCCGGCGGCGACGGCGGTGACGACGGCGCGGCCCCGGCCGGGGCGACCGCGCCGCAGCCCTTCGCCCGCGCCGTACGGGCGGTGCGCCGGCGCCCGGCTGCCGGTCAGGCCGGCTGACCGATTCCTCAGCGGGCCGGAGCGGGCGGTTCCAGCCGGTACTCCTGCCGCCCGGCGTCGTAGGCGAAGAGGCCGGCGTAGCGCCCCCAGTCGGTGGCGGTCTCCAGTTGCCGGTCGGTCTGCTCGCGGGTGTGGTGGCGGGCGAGTACGTCGCGGAGGAAACCGGTGCGGACGGTGGCCCCCGGCCGGTCGCCGAGACTGTTGACGATCAGCTTGATCAGCGGGACGTCGAGGGCGGCGGCGGCGAAGACGGCGCGGGCGTCCCGGGGGTCGGCGTCGGCGAACGCGGCGCCGTCCGGGGTGAGCACCAGGTCGTCGCCGTGGATCGCGGCCAGCCCGAGCAGGTCGAGGGCGTCCACCTGGGGGAGCAGGTCGTCGATGTCGAGGCCGAGTTCGTCGGCGAGGTCGACGAGGTCGCAGCGCCCGCCGCGGTGGGCGATCATCGCGGCGAGGCCGGAGAGCCCGTCGACGCCGCTGGCGGGCAGCGGGGTGTTGGCGACCGTACGGCGTTCCGGGCCGTCGTCCGTCGTGCGGTGGTCCGTCCCGTCGTGCGCCGTGCGGCGGTCGGTGCCGTGGTCCGCCGTACGGCTGTCCGTCCCGTGGTCGTCGGAACGGCCGCCGGGGCGGGGGTCCTTGGGGCGGCCGGTCATGATCCGGTAGACCCGGTCGACCAGTTCTGCGAAGGCGGCGTAGTCGCGGTCGCGCGGCCGTTCCGGGCCGACCTCGACGGTCTCCCGGATGGTGCCGTACGGGCGGGAGCCGAGGACGACGATGCGGTCGGCCATCAGCACCGCCTCCTCGATGTTGTGGGTGACCAGCACGACGGCCCGGGTGGGGAACTGGCCGGAGTCCCACAGTTCCAGCAGCTCGCCGCGCAGGTGCTCGGCGGTGAGCACGTCGAGCGCGGAGAACGGCTCGTCCATCAGCAGCACGTCGGGCTCGACGACCAGGGCCCGGGCGAAGCCCACCCGTTGGCGCATGCCGCCGGACAGCTCCCGGGGGTGCGCGGACTCGAAGCCGGTCAGGCCGATCAGGTCGATGGCCTGGGCGGCGGCCCGGGCGCGCTCGCGGGGCGCCACCCCGCGGGCCTCCAGGCCGAGCTCGACGTTCTGCCGGACGGTCAGCCAGGGCAGGAGGGCGAAGGTCTGGAAGACCAGCGCGGTGCCGGGGTTGGCGCCGCTGAGCGGGGTGCCGCGGTAGCGCACGGTGCCGGAGCTGGGCGGCAGGAGGCCGGCCAGGCAGCGCAGCAGGGTGGACTTGCCGGAGCCGGAGCGGCCGAGCAGCGCGACGATCTCGCCCGCCCGGACGGTGAGGTCGATGCCGGAGAGCACCGGCAGTTCGCCGTCGGCCCCGGCGTAGGACTTGGTCAGGCCGACGGTCTCCAGCAGGACCTCGTCCTCCTCGGCGGCCGCGGCGGGAAGGGACGGGACGGGGACGGCCGCGGCGGGAAGGGACGGGGCGGGAAGGGACGGGGCGGGAAGGGACGGGGCGGGAACGGCCGGGGGAGCCGTGGGCGCGGCGGCACGGGAGAAGGGGAAGCGCATCGGCGGGGACTCCGGACTAGAGCGAGTAGTGGCGTTCGGCCAGCCGGTACAGCCGGCGCCAGAACAGGCGGTTGAGGGCGACGACGTACAGGCTCATCACGGCCACGCCGGCGAGCAGGTGCGGGTGGTCGCCGCGCTCGGTGGCCCGGGCGACGTACGCGCCGAGGCCGGTGGCGGTGAGCGTGGTGCCGCCGAAGGTGACCACCTCGGAGACGATGGAGGCGTTCCAGGCACCGCCCGAGGCGGTGATGCCACCGGTGACGTACGCCGGGAAGACGCCGGGGATGATCAGCCGCCGCCAGCGCTGCCAACCGCGCACGCCGAGGTCGTCCATGGCCTCGCGCAGGTCGGTGGGGATGGCCATGGCTCCGGCGATGGCGTTGAAGAGGACGTACCACTGGGCGCCGAGGGCCATCAGCAGGATGCCGCCGAGGTCGATCGACACCCCGGTGCGCAGCAGCAGCCACACCGCCAGCGGGAAGAGGAAGTTGGCGGGGAAGCTCGCCAGCACTTGGACCAAGGGCTGGGCGATCCTGGTCAGCCGGGGCGAGAAGCCGATCTTCACGCCGATCGGCACCCAGACGACGGTGGCCACCGCGACCAGGACGACGACCCGGGCGAGGGTGGCCAGGCCGAGCAGCAGCGGTTCGCCGAACACGCCGAGGCCGGTGCGGTCGGCGAGGTAGCGGCCGAGGTCGACCAGGCCCCAGAGCACGATGCCACCCGCGACGAGGGCGAAGACCACGTCGCCGGTCCGCTGTCGGCGGGGGTGGTGGCCGGGGTGGGCGGGGTGTGCGGAGTGTGTGGCGTGGCCGGGGTGTGTGGCGTGGCCGGCTGACGGGTGGCCGTCGGTGCCGAACAGCCGGCCAGCCCGGTTCAGCGCCCGTCCGACGGGCCGCAGCGCCCGGCCGAGCAGCGCGGGCAGGTGCGAGCGGCGCAGCAGGTCGAGGACCACGGAGCGCTGGGCCTCGGTGGCCTCGGACTGCTCGTTGCGGAAGCGTTCGGCCCAGGCGGTGAGCGGCCGCCAGAAGAGGAAGTTCACGCCGACCACCAGGACGACCATGGTGGCGATCGCCCAGCCGACCCGGCCGAGGTCCCCGGCGGCGACGGCCGCGCCCGCGTACGAGCCGACCCCGGGCAGCGCGTACCGCTGGTTGTCGACGCTGATCGCCTCGGCGGCGACCAGGAAGAACCAGCCGCCGCCGAAGCTCAGCATGCCGTTCCAGACCAGGCCGATCATGCCGGAGGGCAGCTCGACCTTCCAGAACCGCATCCACCGGCTGAACCCGAACGAGCGTGACAGCTCGTCGAGTTCGCGGGGAAGGGAGACGAGGGAGTGGTAGAAGGCGAAGGTCATGTTCCACGCCTGCGACGTGAAGATGGCGAACACGGCCGCGCATTCGAGGCCCAGCACCGAGCCGGGGAAGAGGGCGAGGAAGCCGGTCACCGCGACGGTCAGGAAGGCGAGCACCGGGACCGACTGGAGGATGTCCAGCGCCGGGATCAGCACGCGTTCCAGACGTCGGCTGCGGGCGGCGGCGTAGGCGTAGCCGAAGGTGAAGACGATCGAGACGGCGAGCGCGGCGAACATCCGCAGCAGGGTGCGGGCCGCGTCGTACGGCAGCCGGGCGGGGTCGGTGTCGACGACGGCGTCCCGGGCGGTGGCGAACCGGACGGTGGTGTCCCGGCCGAGCCTCAGCCCGAGGTAGAGCAGGACCAGGACGGCGGCCGCGACCACCACGTCCACCCACAGCCCCCGGCCGAGGCGGCGGGCCGCGCGGGAGGCGGAGCGCGGACGGCGGGGCAGGATCCGGGACCGGGCCGGGGGCGGGGGCGTGGGCGGGGCCGTGGGCGCCGCGTTCGGGGCCGTGGGCGTGTCCGGGAACGGGCCCGGTCGCGAGGGCGTGCCGGGGGGTGAGCCCGGGGGCGTGCCGAGGGGTCGGCCCGGGGGCGTGCCCGGGGCGGGCTTCGACAAGGGCATGGCGGTACCTCCGGCGCAACCCCGGCAGTCTGCTCCGTTCGGACGTCCGTGTGCAAATGGACCCCTACGTCCGGGGTGAGGGGCGGTTCCGGGCCGCGCTGACCAGCAGCCGGGCGGTCCGGGCCGGCAGGTGCAGGTGGTGGGCGATCCACTGCGGGTCGTGGCCGTGGGTGGCGAACATCCAGGCGGTGTAGAGCCGGTTCAGGCCCGGGGCGCCGGGGGCGAGCAGGAGCGGGCGGACCTGCTCCATCGGGAAGCCCTCCAGGGAGCGGGCGTTGAACCACTGCGTGTCGTCCTCGCCCGGCGGGCGCCGCGTGGCCCGTTCGGGCCCCGCGCCCCGCGGGTGCCTCGGGTCGGCCGGGTCGGTCAGGGTGGTCGGGTCGGTCGCCGTTCGGGTCGCGCCCGCCCGCTGCCGGCTGGTGGCCAGCAGCAGGGCGAGCAGCAGCCCGGCGACCGAGGAACCGATGAGCGCCCCGGACAGGAACAGCCGCAGCGGGCCGGGCGCGAGGCCGACGGCGAGGCCCTGGAGGGAGAGCAGGAGGAGGACCCCGCCCAGCGCGGTCGCCCGGCCGGACCGGGAGGAGTGGGCGCTCCGGGGGAGCGGGACGATCCGGGCGAGCTGAACGGTTCGGGCCATGGCGGGGGTCCTCCTTCGGTGGTGCCGGGAGCGGGCGGGCGGGCCGGCGAGCCGGCCGTTTTCAGCCGACGTGGGCCCGCCGGGGGTCGTACGTGTAGCCGATCTCGCGGACGGTGGCGATCGCCTGCCGGTGCCCGGGGCCGAGCTTGCGGCGGATCCGGGCGATGTGGGTGGCGACGGTCCGGCTGGTGCCGGTGTCCGGGCGGCCCCAGACCGTCTCCATCAGCTGGCTGCGGGAGTGCACCCGCCGGGGATTGCCGACCAGGTGGGCGAGCAGTTCGAACTCCAGGTGAGGCAGTGTGAGCCGGTTGCCGTCGACGGTGACGGTCCGCTGCTCGGTGTCCACCACCAGGCCGGTGGCGGCGGGGGCGACGGAGGCGGAGGCGGGGGCGGGGACGGAGGCGGGGACGGAGGCGGGGACGAGGATGGTGACCGGGGCGGGGTGATCGGAGAAGACGGCGTCGAGCCTGGGGTGGCGCACGGCCATGGTGAATGCTCCCTCGGTGGGTTGGGGTCGGGTTGGGGCCGGGGCGGGGTGGCGTGGGCGGTCAGCGGCCGGGGTGCCAGGTGGCTTCCAGCCGGGTGGTTCCGTCCGGGGCGGTGGTGGTCCGCCAGCGGGCCCGCAGCCCGCCCGTGCGGCCGCTCGTCGGAGCGGTGGACGGCGCCCCGACGGCGTGCAGGACGGTGCTGTCCAGCGGGCTCGTTGCCAGCCGTCGGCGGACGGCGGTGAGTGCGGCGAGGGCTCCGAGGGCGGTGAGCCCGGCGCGTCGGCGACCCCGGTCGGTGGACGGACGGGTGGGCCGGGTGGGCCGGAGAACGGCGAGGATGGTCATGGCAGGTCACCTCCGTGACGGGGCAGGGCGCAGGGGGCAGGGGGCAGAGGACAGGAACACGGGCAAGCGGGTACGGGCGGGGCGGGGGCAGGGCGCGCGAGTGTGCATGGGCGCGCCCCGCGGCCCGGACCGGCGGCTCAGTGGCTCAGCCCGGTCTGGACGATCTTGACGATGACCATCGTCATCGCCACCAGCAGGTAGGTGCGCAGGGCGCCCATGCCGACCTTGCGGGCGGTGGACGTGACCGGCTTGTCGAGGGTCTCCAGCGGGGGCATCCGCCAGTTCTCCCGGTCGGTGCGGTCGACGGGGTCCTCCTTGGTGGCGGTGCGACCGGCGGTGAAGGAGTACCCGGCGACCAGGACGCCCGCGACGCCGCAGCCCGTCATGATCCACAGGATCGCCCCGGAGCTGATGCCGGGCCAGACGACGGCCGCGGTGAGGACCATCGAGAGCGTCACCAGGACGCCGACCACGGCCGAGGTGAAGGCGTTGGTCCTGGGCCCGTTGACCCACGGCCCGAGCACCGCGCGGTCGTTGCAGAGCAGGAGCAGGAAGACGGTCGCGGAGGGCAGCAGCACCCCGGCCAGCACCTGCACGAACTGCGTCATCAGGCCCTGGGTGTAGTCGGTGGACAGCAGGGTGATCGCGGCCGCCGTGACCACCAGCCCCGCGTAGATCCCGTAGAAGCCCTTGGCGCCCTTCACCCCGCGGTGCAGCGAGTGCTTGATGCCGAACACGTCGCCGATCGCGTACGCGGTGGACAGGGAGACGGCGAACGCGCCGATGACGGAGGCGTCCAGCAGCGCGATCGCGAACAGCACGCCGGCGAGGTGGCCGGCCTTCGCCTCGATGCCCCTGGCGACGGCGGCCGCGTCGGAGAACTGCCCGAAGCCGTCGGTGCCGGTGAAGGTGGCGGCGGTGATGCCCAAGATGGCGGCCGCGCCGACGATCACGATCACGATGCCGATCCACAGGTCGGCCTTCTCGTACCTCATGAAGCGCGGGGTGATCCGCTTGTCGATGACGTACGACTGCTGGAAGAACAGCTGCCAGGGGGCGACGGTGGTGCCGACGATCGAGATGATCACCAGCATCACGGCGGCCAACTGCCCCGCGCCGCCGGGTACGGCGGGCGTCACGAAGTCGTGCGCCATCTGCGAGGTCCTCGGGTGGACCAGGAAGTAGATCGGCACCAGCAGCAACGAGCCCACGCACAGTGTCACCGCGACCCGCTCGAAGCGCCGGAACGACCCGGTGAACGCGGACGCGATGATGACCGCCGCGGCCGGCACCACCGCGGCCGCCTTCGGCAGGCCCAGGTAGCCGGCGGCGAGGGTGACACCGATGAACTCCGTCACCAGCGTCATCGCGTTCAGCAGGAACAGGTCGATCACGCTGAACGCGCCCCAGAACCTCCCGAAGCGTTCCAGGATCAGCCGGGCGTGCCCGACGCCGGTGACGGCGCCCAGGCGCAGCACCATCTCCTGGTTCACGTACAGCACCGGGACCAGCATCAGCAGCGTCCACAGCAGCTGGGTGCCGTAGTTCTGCCCCGCCTGGCCGTACGTCGAGAACGCGCCGGCGTCGTTGTCGCCGACCATCACGATCAGCCCGGGGCCGACGATCGCGAGCAGGGTCTTCAGCCGGGCCGAGAGCCCCTGGCGGGGGGCGGTGTCATCGAGGCGGACGGTGCCGAACGCACCCTTGATGTCGCCGACGTGGGCGTCGTCCAGGACGGCCGGACGCGGCGCGGGCACCGTGGCGCCGGAGTCGTGGGTGGCGGGACCGGTCGTGGCGGGGCCGGTTGTGGTGCGGGTGGTCGTGGTCATGAGTTCCTCCTGTGGGCCCCGCGTGGGCGGGGCGGGCCGGAGGCGCGCGGTGGTGATTCCCTGCAGGCGGGCGCGGCACATCGGCGCGCGGCGGCGCGGGCCCATGAGCCTCCCTCATGGGCAGGCAGGCCCATGAGGGAGGCTCATGAGCGGGCTCGTGGAGCAGCCTCATGAGGCAGGCTCATGAGTTCGCCCATGGGCGCACCTCATGGGCGAACCCATGAGCAGGTCTCATGGGCCGCGGCCATGAGCGCGCCTCATGGGCCGGGCCATGAGGCGGTCTCATGAAGCCGTCCCATGAGTGCACCTCATGGCGCATCCGGGCATGGCGAAGCCGCGTGCTGGGTCGATGCGTCGTCGGAGCGACGAGCAGGGAAGGTCGTTACCGCGTGCCGGAGGTGTACGAGGGCAAGCGGGGGCAGGGGCAACTGTGGCCCGGACTACTGCATTCCATGTCTCTCGCCTCCTCCCGGCCGGCGCACCCCGTGGTGCGAGTCATCGACGCGGCAAGGAGTTCACCGGTCCGCGCGACGCGACCACCGGCTCACCCCAACTCGTCAGAGCTTAGCCCCGGCAGAGGCCGATACTTGCGTACTTGGTTGAACCTTTACCTTCGGCCCCGGGGTCACCCGGGTGCGCCCACCCGGGTGGCCCCGGGTTTGGCCGTCCGGTCGCCACGGAACGACTTCCCGCCGTACCCGCAGCGGCACCAGGTCGTGCCCGGAACCGAGGGGTGGCAGGCATGGCGACCGCAGGCTCCGAGGAGGGCCCCCGGCAGGCCCGGGCGCTGGCACTCGCCCGGCACCCGAAGCTGTGGCTCTTCCCCACCGTCCTGTGCGGCCTGCTGGCCGTCGTCCTCTCGCTGCTCTACATGGGCGGCATCGTGAACCCGACCGGGCACCTGCACAGCCTGCCCATCGCCCTGGTGAACGCGGACCGGGGCGCGCCGCCGCCCGGACAGCCGCAGAACCTCGGGACCCGGATGGCCGCGGCGATCGTCGCCGGCACGCCCGACAGCACCGTCGAGTGGCGGCAGGTGGACGAGGCCGCGATGCGCGAGCAGCTCGCCTCGGGCAAGGTCTACGGCGCGCTGGTCATCCCCGAGGACTTCACCGCCAGCGTCACCGCGCTGGTCACCGGCGGCGCCACCAAGCGACCGACGGTGACCGTGCTGACCAACCCCGGCATGGGCAGCCTCGGCTCCTCGATCGCCGCGCAGATCTCCCAGAACGCCGTCCACCAGGCCTCCCAGGCGGCCGGCCGGGACCTGCTCGCCGCCGTCCCGCCCGCACCCACACCGGGCCCGGACACCGGTTCCACCGCGCGCCTGCTGCTCGCCGACCCGATCGCCGTCGCCACCCAGGTCGGCCACCCGATCGGCGGCCACAGCGGACTCGGCCTGAGCGCCTTCTACTACACCCTGCTGGCCGTCCTGACCGGGTTCATCGGCGGCAACATCATCCACAGCGGGGTCGACGGCGCGCTCGGCTACAGCGACAGCGAGATCGGCCCCTGGCACACCCGCCGCCCGACCGTCCCGATCGACCGCACCCAGACGCTGCTGCTCAAGATGGTCATGACGGCCGGGATCATGCTGATCACCACGTCGCTGGTGCTGCTCTGCACGGTCGGCATCCTCGGCATGGACGCCCCGCACCAGCCGATGCTCTGGCTCTTCGCCTACTGCGCCAGCCTCGCCGTCGGCCTCGGGGTGCAGGCGATCAACGCCGCGTTCGGCGGGATCGGGCAGCTGGTGTCGATGTTCGTCTTCATCGCGCTGGCCCTGCCCTCCTCCGGCGCGACCGTCCCGCTGCAGGCGGTGCCGGGCTTCTACCGCTTCCTGGGCGTCTTCGAGCCGATGCGCCAGCTGAGCGACGGCATCCGGGCGATCCTGTTCTTCGACGCCCGGGGCGACGCGGGCCTGACCCGCGGCTGGGTCATGATCGCGATCGGCGTGGCCCTGGCCCTGCTGTTCGGCTTCGGGATGACGCGCTACTACGACCGCAAGGGCCTGCACCGCTGGACGCCCCAGCCGACCGACTGAGTGCGCTCAGGACTTCGTGACCGTCACCCTGAGGTGCTTCATGATCGGCTGGTCGCTCTGGGTGCTGTGGTCGCCGAGCGCGCAGAGCACGTTCATCTCCGGCATTTACCCGGCCGCGCAGCCGCGCGGGATGTCGTACGGGACGGCCGGGTAGCCGGTCACCGAACGGGTGCTGCCGTCCCGGGCGGTGCTGGTGACGTCCACCCGGTCGAACTCGGCGATGCCGCGCTCGCGCATGTCGTCCTTGTCGAGGAAGACCAGGGCGCGCAGGTTCCTGACGCCCCGGTAGCGGTCGTCGTCCGAGCAGATGGTGGTGTTCCACTGGTCGTGCGAGCGCATCGTGCCGAGCGCCAGCGTGCCGGGCTCGGGCACTCGGGGGCCGGCTCGGAGCCCGGCGGACACCCGCCGCTCGGGTCGAGGCTACGCCGGGTGGTCGGGACCGGCGAGCGGAGCAGGACCGGGGCCGCCCGCGCTGCCGCCCCTGCCACCATCCGGGTCACGGCCCGTGTCACCGCCCGCGCTGCCGTCCGTGTCACCACCCGGGCCACCACCCGGGCCACCACCCGGGCCACCGCCCGGGCCACCGCCCGCGCCGCCGGGCGGGGGCCAGGCCGCCGGCAGGCTGCCGAGGACGGCGGCGATCCCGGTGCGCCGGGCGACCTCCAGCAGCGCGCGGGCCATCACCGAACCGGGCTCCCGGGCGGCGATCACCAGGCCGATCGGCGCGCTGTGCACCGGCTCCACCAGCGGGACGGCCCGCATGCCGTGCGGCACGCCGAACACGTGCAGCCAGGCGTACGGCACGATGCTCGCCCACTGGCCGGTCCGCACGTGCGCGAAGAGCGAGGCCACCGAGTCCGTCTCGACCCGCGGGGTCGGCGCCAGCCCGAGCGCCGCGAACACCTCGTCCAGCACCCGCCGGCCGTGCATGCCCGTGTGCAACAGGCACAGCGGCAGCCCGGCGGCCTCCGCCCAGGTCGCCCTCGGGTGGCGGGCCAGCTCGTCGGCCGGACCGGTCAGCAGGACGTACCGCTCCTCGTACAGCGGGAGCGCGCGCAGCTCGGCCGCGTCCGGCCCGGGCAGGTAGGTGATGCCCGCGTCGATCTCGAAGTTCCGGACCTGGCGCAGGAGTTCCTCCGCGCGCAGGTCGGTCGACAGCTGCACGGCGGCCAGCGGATGGGCGGCGCAGAACGGTGCGGTGAGCAGGGAGACGGCGCCCGAGGCGGTCGGCACCGAGCCGATCCGCAGCCGTCCGCTCAGCCCGGTGCGCAGCGCGTCCACCTCGTCCCGCAGGGCGTCCCGGTCGGCCAGGATCCGCTGCGCCCAGAGCACGATCCGCTCGCCCTCGGGGGTCAGCCCCTCGTAGGCCCGGCCGCGCCGGACCAGCAGCACCTTCAGCTCGTCCTCCAGCTTGCGGACGGCCTCGGAGAGCGCGGGCTGGGAGACGTGGCAGGCCTGGGCGGCGCGGGCGAAGTGGCGCTCCCGGGCGAGGGCGACGAGGTATTCGAGCTGGCGGAAGAGCATCTAGTCGGCCTCCCGGGCGGAGCCGTCCGGGCCCGTGTCCATCCGGTCGGTGCGGGTGTAGACGTTCATCGAGTCGCCGCGCAGGAAGCCGACCAGGGTCAGGCCGGTCTCCTCGGCGAGGTCCACGGCCAGCGAGGAGGGTGCGGAGACCGCCGCCAGCATCGGGATGCCCGCCATCACGGCCTTCTGGACCAGCTCGAAGGAGGCCCGGCCGCTGACCATCAGCACCGTGCCGCGGGCCGGCAGCAGGCCCTCGCGCAGGGCGTGGCCGACCACCTTGTCCACGGCGTTGTGTCGGCCGACGTCCTCGCGCAGGCACAGCAGCCGCCCGTCGGCGTCGAACAGGCCGGCCGCGTGCAGGCCGCCGGTGCTGTCGAAGACCTTCTGGGCGGCGCGCAGCCGGTCGGGCAGGGCGGAGAGCAGCGCGGGGGTGACGCGCAGCCCGTCCTCGGCGACGCTCCAGGGCGCGGTGGTGCGCACCGCGTCCAGGCTGGCCTTGCCGCACAGCCCGCAGGAGGACGTGGTGTAGAAGTTGCGCTCCAGCGAGGCGTCGGGGGCGGGCACGCCGGGGGCGAGGACGACGTCCACGACGTTGTAGGTGTTGCCGCCGTCCGCCGTGGCGCCGGCGCAGTAGCGGATCCCGGCCACCTGGTGGGCGGCGTGTAGCACACCCTCGCTGACCAGGAAGCCGGCCGCCAGGTCGAAGTCGCTGCCCGGGGTGCGCATGGTCACCGTCAGCGGGCGCCCGCCGACCCGGATCTCCATCGGCTCCTCGGCGGCCAGGGTGTCGGGGCGGTGCGTGGGCGTGCCCTGGCGCAGGCGCAGCACCCTGCGCTGTACGGTCACTCGGCCCATGGTCGTCGGCTCCTCGGATCGGTCGGTGCGGGCTGCGCCGTGGACGGTGTCGCGGACCGGGCGTGTCATCTCATGGGGCACGTCGTGGGCCGGGTCGTGGACGCCGTCGTGGCGGACGCTACGGATGAATCCTCGCTCCTCCGGCGGCCGGGGTGCGCAGCGCGGTCCGAATCGGGCAGGTGACGGCGGCTGTGCGCGGCCGTCACGGCCAGGCAGAGCAGGCCCACCGCGGCCATGCCGGTCAGCAGGGCCGGGTAGGAGGCGTGGCCGGCCGTCCCGGCGAGCAGCAGCGGGGTGAGGAAGCCGCTGGACGTGGTGCTCTGGTAGAGCGAGGCGGCGCTCGGAGCGGCGGACGGGCCGGCAGGGACGGCGGGCTCCGGCCGCCCGGTGCGGTCGGGCCGCTCGGCGGTCCACGGCGTCAGCCGCTCCACCTCGTGCAGCCCCGCACCGAGCGTCAGCCCGTACCCGGTGCCCAGGACGACGGCGGCCGCGACGACCAGCCCCACCGAGTCGCGCCCGGCGGCGAGGGCGCCGATCAGCAGCCCGGCGATGACGGTGGCCATCGCGGTGAGGGTGGCCCGTGCACTGCCGCGGTCGTCCAGCCGGGCCGCGAGGGGCTGGGCGAGGACGCCCGCGGCGAGCGTCAGTGCCGCCACCAGGCCGCCGAACAGCGGCGCGTAACCGGGGACGCGGTCGGCGACCAGCGGGGGCAGCACGACGTACGCCACGGTGGCGGAGCCGAGCACGGCCGGGCTGGCGGGGAGGACGACGTAGCGGAAGCGGGGGTGCCGGACGGCCCTGCGGTGCTCGTCGCCGGGGGCGCCGAGACCGCCGAGACCGCCGAGGCCCCGGGGATCGCCGAGGTTGCCGTAGTCGCCGTGGTCGCCGGGGTCGCCGTGTCCGGCGGCGGCCCCCGCCGGCGGCCCCGGGTGGCGGCCCGGCGCGGTCTCCGGCAGCCGCCGGGTCGCGCGCAGCACCAGCAGGCAGCCCAGGGCGTGGGCGAGCGCGGGCAGCACCATCGGGCCGGGCAGCCACTCGGCGAGCACCCCGGAGACCAGTGCGCCCGCCGAGAACCCGGCCCCGGTGGCGTACATCGCACGGCGGGCCGGGACGACCGGGGGGACGGACGGCCCGGAGAGATCCCGGAGCCAGGCCGTCCCGGCGACGAAGACCAGCCCGGCGGCGAAGCCGGTGGCCGCCCGGGCGGCGTACACGGCCGGTTCGTCCGCCGCGGCCAGGACGGTGCTCGCCGCGGCGGACAGCACCAGTGCGCCGCGCACCACCCGACGACGGCCGTGCCGGTCGGCGGCGGCACGGCCCAGCAGCAGGCCGGGGACCAGCCCGACCAGGTAGACCGAGAACATCGCGGCCAGTGACAGCGCCGACCAGTCGGTGCGCTCCCGGTACACGGTGGCCAGGGCGGTGAACTGGTTCGCGCCCCAGGCGGCGACGGCCACGGCGGCCGCCGCCGGGACCCAGCGGGCGGGCGCCGTCGGGACACCACGGGCGGGCATCCGTCCGGACGGACCGGCGGGGAGTTCGTCGACCGGATCGTCGATGGTCCTCATGTTCCGCCGTTCGCCTTTTCGCCTTTTCGGGGCTTCCTGGATTTCTCGATCCCACTGTGTCGGCCGAGGCCGTCGGGCGTCAAAGAGGTGATTCCTGTGGCGTGATAGGCGGAATTTATCAAGGCTTGTCGAGGATTTTCGAGGAAAGTCGAGGAACGTCGAGGAAGGTCGCGGAATTCCGTGCGGATTCACGGATGTCGGCGGCCGGGCGATCCGGAACGGGCCCCGGCATTCCGGCGCGGGATTTCCGGGGACGGCGGCGACGCCGCGGTCCCGGCTCAGTCCGCGCCGCGCCCCACCGACAGCACGACCGCGCTGGCCGCGCCGCCCGGCGTCTCGTAGTGCACCGTCTCCCCGGCACGACATCCGAGCAGCGCCTTCCCGAGCGGGCTGTCGAAGGTCACCAGGGTCTGCTCCCGTTCCTCGGCGATCTCCGAGACTTCGACGGTCTCCTCCGCCCCGTCCCCGAACCGCACGGTCACGGTGGACCCCACCCCCACCACCTCCGTCGACGGCGCCCCGGCGACGGCCGCCTCCCGCAGCCGCCCCTCCAGCTCGGCGATCCGCCGGTCCAGCCGCGTCACCTCCGACGCCCGCTGCAGTTCGTCCGCGGCGTCCGCCCGGTCCCCGACCGGCTCCACCCCGCGCAGCGTCGCGGCCACCTCCCCCCGATCCGCCCGCAGTTGCGCCAATTCCTCCTGCGCCGCACGCAGGCCCTCGGCGCTGATGGGTTCGGGACCACCGGTCATGCCTGCTCCCGGGTCTCTCGCGAAATGCTCAAACACCGGACGCCTCCCATTAGCCCACCCCGCCGGGCCCCGGGCAACTTTGTCCCCCCCCGGGGGGGGGCGGTGCCGGCCGGTCATGGGACGGCGGAGCGGCGCCGACCGGTCACCGGCGGGCACGTCACCGAGCGAGTGCGTCGTCCCGCCGCCCCTGCGGCGGCAGCTGCGCGACGACCGGCGAGAGGAACTCGCTCGGCGTCCCGTGCCAGGAGACCGCGAGGGCCTCCCGGGCGCGCGTGCACGCCACGAAGAGCAGGTTCAGTTCGCCGTTCAGGTCCTCCCGGTACTGCTGCGGGTCCGTCTCCTCCGGGGTGAGCGCGGAGCGCATGGGCACCACACCGTCGCTCACGCCCGCGACGGCGACGCAGCGGAACTCCAGTCCCTTCATCCGGTGCATGGTCCCGATCCGCACGCCCGGGGCCGGCGCGCTGCCGAGCATGCAGGCGGGCGTCCCGGCGTGCTCCAGGGCCCGGGCGATGTCGCGGCCGAGCTGGACGGTCCGGACGGCGACGCCGATGTCATCCGGGTCCACGCCGGAGGCGGTCCACTCGCCGATCCGCTCGACGAGCGCCCGGATCTCCTCCGGCCGGTCGACGTGCCCGTGCGTCTCGGGGTGCGCGCCGTGCAGGGTCGAGTGGTAGCCCACCAGGGACTCCTCCCCGCCGTCCATGTCGTCCGGGCGTTCGCCGGTGAGCAGGGAGGCGGACCAGCCGAGGATCTCCTGCGTGGTGCGGTAGTTGACCCGCAGCCGGGCCGAGCGCCCGACCACCTGGATCCCGACGGCGCGGAGTGAGACCTTGTTCCCGTTGCCGTAGATCCGCTGGTGCGGGTCGCCGGCGAGGAACAGGTCGTCCGGTCCGGGCGCGACGAGTGCGCGCAGGAACCGCCACTGCGCGGGGTGCAGGTCCTGCGCCTCGTCGACCACCAGGTGCCGGAAGGGGCGGTCGCCCCCTTCGTCGAGCACCCGCGCGGCCTGCGCGCAGACCTGCAGGAACGTCCACTCCCCGGCCTCCCGCAGCTCCTCCTCGAACGCGGCCACGGCGCGCCACAGTCGGGCCTTCTTCAGGGGCCCGAGCGGTGTGCCCCGGCCGGCCCGCGAGGCCCTCAGGTACTGCTCGGGGCCGTCGATCGCCTGGGCCAGGACGACCTGTCGCCACTCCTGGTCCAGGAAGACGTCGGTGAAGTCGACCCCGAGCCGCCGGGCGACCCGCCCCCAACGGGCCAGGACGGCGCGCTGGTTGAAGACGATCTTCAGCGGGGCGCCGCCGCGGGAGCGGCGCAGCACCTCGTTGGCCAGCGCGTCGACGGTGACCACCCGGACCTTCGCCCTGATCCGCTCGTCCGTGACGAGCAGGGCCAGGCAGCGTTCCAGCTCCGCCGCGAGGTCCTTGGTGTAGGTGGTGAGCAGCACCGACCCGTCGGGGGCGTCCGGCGGCAGCCGGCGCGCCAGGTGGTAGGTCCGGTGCAGGGCCACCACGGTCTTGCCGGTCCCCGGGCCGCCGCTGACCCGGGCGGGCCCGTTGTACGAGTCCCGGTAGGCGATCCGGTACTGGGCCGGGTGCAGGAAGATCCGCCACGCGTCGAACGGGCGCTCCAGGATCTCCAGCAGCTCCTCGGGGCAGGACACCAGGGCGACCCGGCCGCGGGCGTGCGCCATCGCCGAGACCAGCCCGTCCCCGGGCTGCGCGGTGCTCACCGGAGCCGCCGCCCGCGCGTACGCCTGGACGATCTCGCGGTCCACGTCGGCCGGCTCCATGCCGCTGGCGAGGCCCACCAGGACGTCGAACTGCTGCTCCGGCAGGACCCGGTGGAGCGCCTCCAGGTGGGTCTCGTCGGGCAGCAGCCGGATGATCGGCAGGATCTCCTCGTCGATGCCCAGACTGCGCAGGACCTTGTCGGAGCGGTCGGCGAAGAGCCGCCGGGGCTCGTCGGAGGCCCGGGTCCGCAGGGAGGCGGTGGCGCGTTCCAGGGCGACGTCGTTGCGGATCTCGACGCCCTGGGTGGCGGCGTTGACCGAGGCGCGGTGCTTGCACGCCCAGTCGTTGGCCTTGTCGTGGGGGAGGACCTTCAGCAGCAGGTAGCCGTCGCCCCGGTCGGCCTTGAGGACCACGCCGCGCCAGAAGTCGGTGATCCGGATGGTCCGGATCCTCGGGTCCCGCTGGTTGGTGAGCTTCTCCAGGTGCGTGCCGGCGTGCGTCGCGCCGGTGAACTTCTCGAAGGTCTCGTAGACCCTCCGCTGCACCGACTTCTCCAAGCCCGCGAACTCCATCAGGAAGTCGCGGTGCATCCCCAGCGTCGCCACGCGGGCCCCCTCGTGCCTCTGTCCGGTCGGGCAGTCCGATCACTGTACTGGCCCGACGATCACCGGGCCGCGTACGGACGATCACCGGGCCGCGTACGGACGACCGCGGGGCCCGGCGGCCCGGCAAGCGGTGCGCGCGGGCGGGGCCCGAGGGTGGCGGTGATCACCTTCTGGGGCGGGGCGGTGGGGGAAAGCGCAGGTCGGAGCCTCTGGCGAACCGGCGGGAGGCGGGACCGGCCGCGGGGGCGCGGGCGGGCGAAGCTACCATGTGGGCAACACCCTCAGCTCGAAAGATGGACTTGTGACTGTCAACGACGACGTGTTCACGGACTGGAAGAACCGCGAGGAGATCGCGGAGTCGATGATCCCGATCATCGGGCGGCTGCACCGGGAGCGGGACGTCACCGTCCTGTGCCACAGCCGTTCCCTGGTGAACAAGTCGGTGATCAGCATCCTCAAGACGCACCGCTTCGCCCGGCAGATAGCGGGCGAGGAGCTCTCGGTCACCGAGACGATGCCGTTCCTGAGCGCGCTGACCGCCCTGGACCTCGGCCCCTCGCAGATCGACATCGGCATGCTCGCCGCCACGTACAAGGCGGACGACCGCGGTCTGTCGGTGGAGGAGTTCACCGCCCAGGCCGTTGCGGGTGCCACCGGTGAGAACAAGCTGGAGCGCCGGTCCGCCCAGGACGTCGTGCTGTACGGGTTCGGCCGCATCGGCCGCCTGGTCGCGCGACTGCTGATCGAGAAGGCCTCGGGCAACGGGCTGCGGCTGAAGGCCATCGTCGTGCGCAACGGCGGCGGCGACGACCTGGTCAAGCGCGCCTCGCTGCTGCGCCGTGACTCCATCCACGGTCAGTTCCAGGGCACCATCACCGTCGACGAGGCGAACAACAAGATCGTCGTCAACGGCAACGAGATCACGGTGATCTACTCCGACGACCCGACCAAGGTCGACTACACGGAGTACGGGATCAAGGACGCGATCCTGATCGACAACACCGGCAAGTGGCGTGACCGCGAGGGCCTGTCGAAGCACCTGCGCCCCGGTATCGCCAAGGTCGTGCTGACCGCTCCGGGCAAGGGCGACGTCCCGAACATCGTGCACGGCGTCAACCACGACATGATCAAGCCGGACGAGCAGATCATCTCCTGCGCCTCCTGCACCACCAACGCCATCGTCCCGCCGCTGAAGGCGATGGAGGACGAGTACGGCGTGGTCCGCGGCCACGTGGAGACCGTCCACTCGTTCACCAACGACCAGAACCTGCTGGACAACTACCACAAGGCCGACCGCCGCGGCCGCTCGGCGCCGCTGAACATGGTGATCACCGAGACCGGTGCCGCCTCGGCCGTCGCCAAGGCCCTGCCGGACCTCAAGGCGAAGATCACCGGCAGCTCGATCCGCGTGCCGGTGCCGGACGTCTCCATCGCGATCCTCAACCTCCAGCTGAAGCGGGAGACCAACCGCGAGGACGTCCTGGAGTACCTGCGCAACGTCTCGCTGACCTCGCCGCTGAAGCGCCAGATCGACTTCATCGACTCGCCCGACGCGGTCTCCAGCGACTTCATCGGCTCGCGCCACGCCTCGATCGTGGACGCCGGCGCGACCAAGGTCGAGGGCGACAACGCGATCCTGTACCTGTGGTACGACAACGAGTTCGGCTACTCGTGCCAGGTCGTCCGGGTCGTGCAGTACATCTCGGGCGTCGAGTACCCGACCTACCCGGCTCCGGCGGTCTGATCCTCCGGACGGTGCGTGCGGCGGGGCGGTGACCGGCTGGTCACCGCCCCGCCGGCGTTTCCGGGGCGGTACGGTGCTCGGTGCGCTGCGGGCGGTCGGCGCCGGGCCCGGTGGGCTCCGGACGGCGGGAGGGACGGGGATGACGGACGGATGGCCGACGGTCGAGTTGGACCCGGTGCGGCGGCTACGGGTGCTGGCGGCGGCCGGGACCGCGCGTCCGCTGTTCGCCGAGCGGCGGCTCGCGGCCGGGTTCGACGACGTGTGGTCGGTCGCCGGTGACCTGTCCGGTGAACTGCCCGGACTGGTCAGCGGGTTGCGCTCCTTCGAGGTCGGTCCCGGTCCAGGGGCCGGAAGTGACGGGGGCGGACCCGGCGGCGGGGACCGGCTGGTGGGGCTCGCGGTGAGCGTGCTCGGGCACCGGGAGCGCTTCGACATCGTGCTGCGCAGCGGCTGGTGCCTGATGCAGAGCAAGGTGCTGCTCGGCGGGATGGCCGCCGTGCCGGACGGCGACGGGACGCGCTTCGCCCTGCTCGCCGCCCTGCGGGTGCCCGGTGCGGGGCCGGTGCAGCGGTTCTTCGGCTCGCTGGTGGACCGGCGCGGCGAGGTCCTGCTGGACCGGCTGGAGCGGAGGGTCGGGTCACGGGCGGACTCCGGCGGCGAATAGCCGGCGGACGGCGCCGGCCACCTCCTCGGGACGCTCGTGCGGCAGGAAGTGCCCGCAGCCGGGGAGGACTTCGGCCGTCAGGTCGTCCGCGGGAGCGCCGGCGGCGGAGAGCAGCGCGGGGCGGATCACCGGGTCCAGCGCGCCGCCGAGCAGCCGGGTGGGAACGGTCAGCCGACGGTGCCGGTACCGGCCGAGGGCCAGGCGCGGGATGTCCCGGACGACGAAGCCCCAGTGCAGCCGTTCGGCGGCGTAGGCGGCGTCGGGCGTGCTGCCGGCCGCCACGTACTCGGCCGACTCGGCCTCGCTCCACGGGGTTCCGGCGGTCACGCCGCGCCGGAGGAGGTGCGCGAGCAGGCCCGGGTGGTGGCGGACGACCCGGCGGCCGATGCCCGGGTACTCCAGCAGCGCGGTGTACCAGAACCGCCAGGCCGTCCCGAGCAGCGCGCGCTGCCGCGGCCACGGGTGGGTCATGTTGAGTGCGAGGAGGCCGGTGAACCGCTCGGGTGCGCGCAGTGCCAGCTCGAAGCCGGTCCAGGCACCCCAGTCGTGGCCGACCAGGCCGACGCGCTCCAGGCCGAGCCGGTCGAGCACGGAGAGGACGAGACGGGCGCGGTCGTCGGTCGTGTAACCCGTCCGGCGCGGGGCCGACGACCAGCCGAAGCCGGGGAGGTCGGGACAGAGGAGGCGGAACTCCCCGTCGAGCAGCGGCAGGAGGTGCCGCCAGGCGTACCAGTGCTGCGGAAAGCCGTGCAGGAGCAGGAGGGGCGTGCCGTCCCCGGGCCCGGCCTCGGCGAGGTGCAGTCGGACGCCGTCCGCGCCCTCGACGAAGTGGTGGCGCACGCCGGGGAGTTCGGGGAACGGGCGGGGTGCGGTGCCGGTGGCGCGGGTGGCGCGGGTGGTCTGGTCGGTGCGGTCGGTCGGCTCGGTCTTCCTGGTCGTCTCGGCCATCTCGGTCCCTCGTTCCGGGTGCCGGGTGGTGTTCCCGGGAGGGGACGGGTGGTCCCCTCGGGAATGGAGAGGGCGGAAAGCGGCCGGACAATCCCCGCGGCCGGCGGAATTCTCGTGGCTCTAGCCGTCCTCGGCGGTCCAGGCGGTGCGGAAGCCCCGGCGGGCGCGGAAGAGTCGTGAACGAACGGTGCCGAGCGGGAGGTCGAGGATCGCGGCCACCGACTGTTCGTCCAGGCCCGCGACATGACGGAGCGTCAGGACTGCCCGGTGGTCGGGCGGCAGGCGTTCCAGGGCGTCGCGGATGTCGGCGGCCAACTCGCCGTCCCGCGCGTCGGGTTGCTCGTCCGCGGTGGCGCCGGGCGCCGTTGGCGCACGGCGCCCCGGAGCGGACGGGGCGCGGCTCGCGAACCGGACCGCCTCGCGGGCGGCGATGACCCGGGCCCAGCCGAACAGCGCCTCGGGGGAGGTGAGCCGGTGCAGGTTCCGGACGATCGCGATCATCGCCTCCTGGGCGGCGTCGGGAGCGTCCTGCAGGGCGATCGGCGCGCAGACCCGGCCGACGTACGGCATGAGCAGGCCCACCACCTCGTCCAGGGCGAACGCGTCGCCCTGCTGGGCGGCCCGGACCAGCGGGGCGAGGTCCGGTCGTCGGCCGTCCGCGTCCGTCATGCCGTCCCCCGTCGATGGTCGTCGCCCCGGGTGGACGGTACTGGACGGGGCGGCGGGGCCGAGCGGCGGGCGGGTGACGCCCGGTGCGGGGGCGGCGACGGGCGGGGGCGGAGCTGCGGCTATGTTGAGGGGTCACGGACAGCCGGAGGGAGCGGGCAATGGGGATGGGTGGTCGGCGGATGGCCGCCGGGGTGGCGGCCGGGGTGCTGGCAGCGGTGCTGGCCGGATGCTCGTCCGGGGGGTCGAAGGGCGCCGCCGGGACGGCGTCGGGAGCGCCGGGCGCGGCGGCGAGCACGGCTGCCGGCACGGCCGCGGCATCCGCGCCCGCGGACCCGGGCGCGCCTTCTGCGGCACCGACGGCCGCCGCGTCCGGGGCGGCTCCGGCACCGGCGACCGCACCGGCGGCCCCGTCCGCGCCGGCCGCCGCGGCGGCGCCCTCCGCGGACCTGGAGGCACCGCTGCTGGACGACAAGCTGGTCGGCCAGGTGCTGCCGGACGCCGCGGTGATGGCCGGGTGGGAGGAGGAGAAGCGCCAGGTCGACACCGCCGACCACACCGTCACCTGCACCGCCGCCAAGCCCTGCACGGGCAAGCCGCTGAGCGCGTCGGTCCGCTTCTCCTCGGGCGACGTGGTCACCCGCTTCATCGTGGAGACCCTGCCCGGCCGGGACGCGGCCAGGAACCGGCTGAAGGAGACGTACGCCTCGTACGCCGCCGGGCCGTTCAAGAAGATCGACACCCCGGCGCTGGGCAGCGAGAGCCAGGCCTTCCAGGGGCCGCTGGCCCAGGGCGAGGGCGTCGGCATCGTGGTGCGCTCGGGCACCGTGGTGGCCAGTGTGACGACCGAGGGCGGTCCGGTGGACGTGGCCGCGACGCGGCGGTTCGCGGTGATGCTGGTCAAGCGGATCGAGCAGGCGCAGTCGGGGCGGACGCCGGACGCCGGGCCCGGCCTGGCCTGACGAGGGCGGCGGTCTGACGGGCGACGGCGCCTGACGGGCGGCGGGGCAGGGCGGTGTGGCGGGCCGGGTGCGCTGAACCGGACGCGCGGACCTGGACGGCCGGCTGGTCGGTCGCCTCGTCGGTCGTCCCGTCGGTCGGCCGGGTGGTGCCCGTCCGTCAGTGGTGGCTGGGTTCGTGCAGGCCGAGCGCGACCCAGCTGTCCAGTGCGCAGTGCGCCACCCGCCAGCCGCGCAGCGGGCCTGCCGCGCCGGTCAGCTCCGCGCAGGCGACGGCCAGGGCGGCCTCGGCGGTGAGCGGGTGGTCGGCGAGGGTGAAGACCACCGCGTCCACGGTGCCCGGCCCGGCCAGGATCCGGGCGTGCTCGATCCGGACCGGGCCGAGCAGCCCGTGCTCCAGCCCCTCCCGTACGGCCTCGGGGGTCGGCCGGTCAGCGCCGTGGGGGCCGCCGGGAGCGCGCAGGTGGAAGCGGATGGCGTGCACGGTCCAAGACTGACGGATCGTCGGTTCGTGCGGCGGCGGCGGGCCGTGGCAGATCACTGTCAGGCGGCAACATGTCACCCCCGAGGCCCGTGCGTGCCGCCTCGGTGCCGCCTTCGTCCCGCCTCGGTGCCGCCCTGGTCGTCACCTTCGTCGTCGCCTCCGGGACGCTCCCGTACCGCTGCCGTGCCGCTCCCGCTGCGCCCCCGTTTCACCTCCCGACCCGTCACGGAGTCCGCAGGGCGCTGGGCTGGGGAAACGGATGTCAGTCGCGCGTGATATGTACTCATCTCGGGTGGCCGCCGTGCGGCCGGCCGTGCGAAAGATGCCGATGACGTTCGAGGGGGCCACCACATGCCGCTGTTCCGACGCCGCTCCGGCGAGGAGGGCGCGCAGGACCGGACCGGGCGGCGCGGGTTCGGGTTCGGCCGGCGCTCCGCCGGGGCGAAGGCGGCCGCCCGCGCCACCGAGCCCCGGCTCGACCCGGCCTTCGGGGACGAGTCCGTGCGCCTGGTGCTCGCGCAGGCCGCGGCCGGCGACTGGGCCGCGCTGCGCCCCGCGCTGGCGGCCGTCGAGGACGGCGCCGAGCTGACCCACCTCGCCGGGGCGATCGCCGACGTGCCCGGGGCCGAGGAGTGGACGGGCCGCGTCCTCGCCGAGACCCCGGACGACACGGTGGCGCTGTTGCTCTCCGGCGCCCGGCAGGTCACCTGGGCCTGGGAGGCGCGGACCGGCGCCCGGGCCAAGAACGTCACCGAGGAGCAGTGGAAGCTGTTCCACCAGCGGCTGGACACCGCCGAGGAGCAACTGCTGGAGGTCGCCGAGCGCGAGCCCGCCTGGCTCGCCCCCTGGTACTTCCTGCAGATCAGCGCCCGCGGCGCCTCGCTCGGACCGGAGATCGCCACCTGCCGCTTCGAGGCCGCCGTGCGCCGCGCACCCGGACACGCCGGCTCGCACCGGCAGCGGCTGCAGCAGCTGTGCGCCAAGTGGGGCGGCTCGCACGAGGAGATGCACGCGTTCGCCCGCTCGGCGATGCTGGCCGCGCCCGAGGGCAGCCACCTCGGCGAACTGGTGGTGCTCGCGCACCTGGAGCACTGGCTGGACCTCCCGGACGGCGAGGACCACGCCTACCTGACCAGCCCGACGGTGCTGGCCGAGATGCAGGAGGCCGCCTTCCGCTCCGTCCTCCACCCGGACTTCCAGCCGGTGCGCGGCTGGCAGGGCGCCTTCAACAGCTTCGCGATGGCCTTCTCGCTCGCCGACCAGCGCAAGACCGCCCGGATGCTGTTCGACGCGCTGGACGGGGCCGTCACCGAGTCGCCCTGGCACTACCTCTCGGGGAACCCGGTCAAGGCCTTCCGCGCCCACCGCGACCGCTGCGCCGCGTACTGAGGACGGCCGCGCATGCACCAGGGCCGACCGTGTCCGACACCGCCGGTGTCCTGATGCCGGGTCGCATCACGACGCCTTAGCGCCCGCCGGCGCCAACCGCCTGCCGACGCCACCGACCGCCTGCCGATGCCGGCCGCCCGACGCCGCCGACCGTGCCCCTGCTCCCAGCCGCGCCCCTGCTCCCGGCTGCGCCCCCTGAAACGTCACCCACCCCGCGATCGAAAGAGCCTCCGGTGTCCCCAACCGACAACCCGACGAGTGCGCAGCACACCTTCCAGGTGGACCTGCGCGGCCTGGTGGACCTGCTCTCCCACCACCTCTACTCCAGCCCGCGGGTCTACCTGCGCGAGCTGCTGCAGAACGCGGTGGACGCGATCTCCGCCCGCCGCGCCCTCGACCCCGACGCGCCGGCCCGGATCACCGTCCGCGCCGACGACGAGCTGTCCGTCACCGACACCGGCGTCGGCCTGACCGAGAAGGACGTCCACACCTTCCTCGCCACCATCGGCCGCAGTTCCAAGCGCGACGCCGACGGCCGCCTCGACGGCGCCGGACTGGCCAAGGCCCGGGGCGACTTCATCGGCCAGTTCGGCATCGGCCTGCTCGCCTGCTTCGTGGTCGCCGACGAGATCACCGTGGTCACCCGCTCCGCCGCCGCCCCGGACGCCCCGGTGATCGAGTGGCGCGGCAGCTCCGACGGCAGCTACACCATCCGCACCCTGCCCGCCGAGGCCAAGCCCGAGCCGGGCACCACCGTCACCCTGGCGCCGCGCGCCGACGCCGCCGAGTGGACCCGCCCCGCCCGGGTGCTCACCCTCGCCCGGGACTTCGGCAGCCTGCTGCGTCACGACGTCACCGTGATCGACGCGGGCGGCACCGAGCACCGGGTGAACCGCACCCCGCCGTGGGCCGAGCGGTACCCCTCCCCGCTGGCCAAGCGCGACGCGCTCGGCGAGTACTGCCGCGCCACCTTCGACTTCACCCCGCTCGACACCATCGAGCTGGACCTGCCGCTGGTCGGCCTGCGCGGCGTCGCGTACGTGCTGCCGGACGCCGCTCCGCCCTCGCGCCGCAACGGACACCGGGTGCACCTCAAGGGCATGCTGCTCTCCGACCAGGCCGACGAACTGCTGCCGGACTGGGCCTTCTTCGTCCGCTGCGTCGTCGACACCGACGGCCTGCGCCCGACCGCCTCCCGCGAGGGCCTGTACGCCGACGAGACGTTGGCCGCCGTCCGCGACGCGCTCGGCGCCCGGATCCGCGACTGGCTGACCGGCCTGTCCGCGAGCGACCCCGCGCTGCTGCACCGCTTCCTCTCCGTGCACCACCTGGCGGTCAAGGAACTCGCGCGCTACGACGACGAGTTGCTGCGGATGATGCTGCCCTGGCTGCCGTTCGAGACCACCGACGGCAACGTCACCCTGGACGAGTTCGCCCGCAGCCACCCGGTGGTGCTGGTGACCCGTACGGTCGAGGAGTTCCGCCAGGTCGCCCCGATCGCCGGCGCGGCCGGGCTCGGCGTGGTCAACGGCGGCTACACCTACGACCGCGACCTGGTGCACCGGCTGCCGGAGATCCGCCCCGGCGTCTCGGTCTCCGACCTCGACCCGGGCACCGTCACCGCGCACCTGGACACCGTCGACCCGGCCGCCGAACTCGCCGCCAACGCCTTCCTCGCGATCGCCCGCGAGGTGGTCGGCCGGTTCGACTGCGACGTCGCCCTGCGCAGCTTCCACCCGACCAACGCGCCCGCCCTGCTGCTCGACAACCGGGAGGCCCGGCACGAGCGCACCCGCGCCCAACTGGCCGACGAAGCCGACGGGTTGTGGGCGGACATCCTCGGCTCGCTGCGCGCCGAGGTGCCCCGCGCCCAGCTGGTGCTCAATCACCTCAACCCGCTGGTGCGCCGCGCCGCGACGGTGACCAACCGCGAGCTGGCCGTCACCGCCGTCGAGGCGCTGTACGGGCAGGCCGTGCTGATGACCCGCCGCCCGCTCAAGGCCAGCGAGTCCGCCCTGCTCAACCGTTCGTTCATCAGCCTGCTCGACCACGCCATGCTGGGCCACGAGGCCGGCGGGCCGGGCGCGGCCGGTGGCCGGGGCCGCGACGACGAGAAGGACGCGTGATGCTGGACACCCCCGATGCGGTGATGGCCGCGCTGCACGAGAACGACGCCCGCCCGTACGGTCGCACCCGGACCGTCACCGCCGAGGAACTCGTCGACGCCGCCGAGCAGTTCGACGACACCAAGGTCCGCTCGATGGCCCTGCTGGAACTGATGGA
Source organism: Kitasatospora sp. NPDC038210 (assembly GCF_055600605.1). NCBI lineage: Bacteria > Bacillati > Actinomycetota > Actinomycetes > Kitasatosporales > Streptomycetaceae > Kitasatospora > Kitasatospora sp. NPDC038210. The sequence continues at coordinate 91,777 of NZ_JBVJYK010000002.1, forward strand.
GGCCTACGAGTACGACGGCGAGCGCAACAAGACCCCGGTCGTCTTCGCCCGCGTGCTCAAGCTGTGGGACACGGACCCGGACGGGTTCGGCGAGTGGGCCCGCCACCAGGTGTTCTGGCGCTTCAAGTGGGTGGCCGGCGCGCTGCGGGACAACCCGGACGTACCGCTGGCGGCCGTCGAGCGCTGGCTCACCGAACTGCGCGACCGCTACCGCGCGGCCGGCTTCGGCCTCCAGCCCTACTACGCCGAGCGCTACCACCTGGCCGAGGTCATCGGCGTCGGCGTCCAGGAGGCCTACGAGCTGTGGGCGGCCCGCCCGCGCTCCGAGATGAGCGACTGCCCGGCCTGCGAGACCCGGGCCCGCGCCCGGCACTTCCTCGACCTCGGCGACGACGCGCGGGCACTGGAGGTGCTGGAGCCGGTGCTGAGCGGCCGCAGCGCCTGCGAGCTGGAGCCCTACCTCAGCCAGTCCGTCGCCCTGCTGCCGCTGCTGCGCCGGGGCCGACCGGACGAGGCCCGCTCCGCGCACCTCACCGGGTACCGCTTCGCGCGCGGCAAGTCCTCGATGATGGGCTCCGTGGCCCGGCACATCGAGTTCTGCGCGCTGTCCGGCAACGAGCCGCGCGGCCTGGAACTGCTCGCCGAGAACCGCGACCTGTTCGCGGTCACCGGCGAGGCCGCCTCCCGGCTGGACTTCCTGACCGGTGTGGAGGTCCTGATCGCCGCCCTCGCCCGGGCCGGCCACGGCGACCTCGCGGTCAGCGGCCCGGCCGGCACCGCGTGGACGGTGGACACCCTGCTCGCCCACCTGCGCACCGAGGCGGACGCGCTGGCCGCCCGTTTCGACGCGCGCAACGGCACCGGTGCGGTCGGCGCCGCGCGGCGGGCCCGGCTGGCCGTCGAGCCGCTGCTGGCCGAGCCGCTGGCGCTGGGCGTGCGTGCCGTCGCCGCGCCCGAGCTGTCCGCCGCCGCCCCGGCCGTCGCGCCCGCGCCGCGCCGGACCGTCGAGGCGGAACCGGAGGACTTCACCGCCCTGGTGGTCCGGGCCCGGGAGCTGGAGGTGCTCGGGCACCCCGACTCCGACCGGCTCTGGAAGCGGATCGCCGAGCGCGCCGCCGCCGCGGACTTCGTCCACCCCGAGGGCACGGAGGTAGGCAGCCCCGAGCGGCTGCGCGCCGAGCTCGCCGAGCAGCGCGCCCACGGGGCGCTGGAGCGCGACGAGCACGCCGAGGGCAGGGTCGGGCTGCTGGCCGCAGCCGAGCTGTTCGAGCAGGCGGGGATGCCCGGCGCGGCGCTGATGGTCCGCACCCGTTCGCTGATCATCGAGCTCGACGAGCCGTCCGGCGGCGGGGCCGGCGGGGCCGGTGCGGGCGGCGGGGCCGGCGGGGCCGGTGCGGGCGCGGACACGGGTGACGGCGTCGGTGAGGGTGACGGTGCAGGAACCGGCGCAGGCGCGGGCAGGACGGCCGACTGGGCGGCGCTCGACGCGGCGATGGTCCGGGCCGAGGAGCTGCGGGCGACGGGCGAGCTGACCGACGACGACTACCTGATCGTGCTGCAGACCCGCGCCTACGCAGCCCACCACGACCTGGTCGAGTCGCTTCCCGAATCCTCCGCCGAGACCGTCGCGCGCTTCGAGGCGGCGGTCGGCGGCTACCACCGGACCGCCGTCGAGCTGGGCTCGGCCCGGCGGGCCGCCACCTCCCGGCAGTACACCGCCGATGCCGCCGCCCGGCAGGGCCGGCTCGCCGAGGCGGCCGCCGAACTGCGCGAGGTACTGGCCCAGTTGGACCGGTCCGACCTGCCGTGGCACACCCCGCGGGTGCTCGGCCTGCTGGGCCAGGTGCTGCTGCAGAGCCGCGAGCCGGCCCAGGCCGTGGAGGTGTTCCACCGGGCGCTGGCCGAGGCCGCCCGCTGGGGTGACGACTCCTACCCGTACGCGCCGACGTACATGATGCTCGGCCACTCCTGCATGCAGGTGGGGGACCTCGGCGGCGCGGTCCGTGCGCTGTCGGAGGCCGCCGCGCGCTACGACCGCAAGGGCCCGGAGGCTGCCGAGGAGGCGGCCCAGGTGCGGCTGCAGCTGGCCGACGTGCTGCGCGACACCGGTCGGGCGACGGACGCGGTCGCCGTCCTGGAGTCGGTGCTGCTGGACGCGTCGGCGGCCCGGCTGGACGTCAGGATGCTCGCCCAGACCCGGCTGGACCTCGCCAGGGGCCTGGCCGACCTGGAGGAGTACCGGGACGCCGCCGAGGAGTACCTCCGGCTGGCCGACCTGGTGGCCGACTGGGAGGACCAGGAGACCCACACCATGGTCGCCTGCGAGGCCACCCTGGCGCTCGCCCAGGCGGACCGCCGGGACGCCGCCGAAGCAGCGCTCGCGCGGGCCCGCGAGGCCCACGGCAAGGCTCCCCAGGTCGACCAACTGGCCGCGACACTGCGCGAGTTGGCCCGCATCACGATGCGGACGCAGGGCGCCGACGGGCTGGACCGCGCGCTGGCGCTGCTGACCGAGGCGGACGCGGTCGGCGCCACCGCCGAGGAGCGCGGCCAGGAGTACAACGCCTGGTACCTGCGCGGCGGATCGCACTACGAGCGGGCGCGCTGCCTGGCCGTCGCCGAGCGGTACGAGGAGGCGCTGGCGGAGGCCGAGCGGGCCGTCGCGGTGTACGAGCAGGGCGGCGAGCGGGCCGAGGCGCCGCGGGCGGAATCCGTCCGCCTGGCCGCGCTGATCGAGGGCAGCGACCTCGGCCGCACCGCGGCGGCGGTGGCCCGGCTGACCGCCGGCATCGCGCGCTGCGAGGCGGCCGGGCTGCCGGAGGCGGCGGAGGTGCTGGCGGAGCTGCGCGAGCGGTTCGCCTCGTCGGACTGACGCGGGCGGCGTGGCGTCGGGGTGGCGTGGCATCGGGGCGGCGCAGGCGGCGGGGTGGTGCAGGCGGCGGGGTGGTGCAGGCGTCGGGGTGGTGCAGGCGTCGGACCGGCTCGGGCGTCGGAGTGATGTGAGGGGCCCCGGGGTTGTGCACCACCCCGGGGCTCCCTTGCGTGTGGGGTTCCGCCGTCTGGGTCAGCAGGGGCCGTCGTCGGCCCAGACGCCCCACTGGCCGCTGGCGCTCGGCACCTCGTTCAGCGTCCACCACTTGGCGTGGTAGTTGTGCCCGTTGTAGGAGACCTTGGCGCCGCCGGTGTAGGTGGTGCTCGCGCTCCAGGCCGGGGCGGTGCAGGTGCCCGGGCCGGTCGGCGGCGTGGTGGGCGGTGTGGTGGGCGGTGTGGTGGGCGGGGTCGCGCCGGCGAACTTCACCGTGTACTTGGTGAAGTCCCAGTCGTTCTGCACCACGCTGGAGCAGGAGCCGGACAGCCCGGGGTCCACCGGGCCCTGGCACTGCCGGTCCCGGTTGACCGACCAGTAGGTGTACCGGGCCAGACCGTGCGCGGTGGCGAAGTCCAGCACGGTCTGGAAGTCGGCCTGGCGGAAGTACTCGGCGGCGTCGGTGCGGCCGTTCATCATCGACACGCCCTCGTGGGCGTAGGCGGTGGCCTCGCTCCAGCCGAAGGTGGTCTGCAGGATCTGGTTGAACTTCACCAGCGCGTCGGTCTGCGCCGCCGCGCCGTTGAAGCCGCCGTCGAACGGCATGATGGAGTAGTTGTTCGGCGTGAAGCCCTGGGACTTGGCCTCGTTGAGCATCTGGGTGCCGAACCAGCCGGTGCCCGCGTTGGTGCCGGCGGTGGTGATCGAGACGTACAGGCCGGGGTTGTTCTGCTGGAGGATCCTCGCCGCGCCGATCTCGTTGTGGATGGCCGCGGTGTTCTCGTATTCCGGCTCCTCCAGGTCGAAGTCGATCGCTTTGAGCTGGTACTTGGTGATCACCTTCTGGTACCCGGCGGCGGTCGCCTCCGGCGTGCCGCAGACCTGGCCCAGCTTGGTACCGCCGTACCCGCCGACGGACACCGAGACGTCCCCGCCCTTGCCCCGGACGGTCTGGATGACGTTCGGCATGGTGGTGTCGGTGTCGATCGAGGAGGTGCCGCCCCAGGCGGGGGAGCAACTGTTGCCCTGGGCCAGGATGAACGCCAGCTGGAAGGCCTTCTGGCCGGTGGCGTCCATGACGGCGGCGGCGTCCGGCGGGCTGTTGTCCTCGGGCATCAGGTACGGGGCCGAGGCGTACCAGTTGCTGCCCAGTCCGGCCGCGGTGGTGGCGGTGGTGTCCGCGGAGGCGGAGCCGGTGCCGGCCAGGGCGGCGAGGCCCCCGGCGACCAGGCCGAGCACGGCGGCCGCGGCGAGTGCGGCCCGGCCGGAGCGGCGCCGGTGTCCGGGGGCGGTCGGGCCGACCGGTTGTTCGGGGCGGGTTGGGTGGTGCCGATCGGTGGGGTGGCGCGAGTCAGTGGGGTGATGCGGGCTGGTGGGGTGGTGCGGATCGGTGGGGCGTGGGGGAAGAGCGCGTTCCATCGGAAGCCTTCCAGGAAACGGCGGTGGGGGAAGTGCCTGTTCGCGCCGGAGGTGGGGGTGGCGCGGCGGCAGGCCGAACGGCCCTGGGGCGTTGGGTGGTTACCGCGGGCTCCCACTGGTATAGACCTGTCTCGGAGGGTGGGTCAAGACCCGGCGGCGGGGGAGTCCGGGTGCCGTCGAGGGGGAGCAGGGCATTCCGGACGTCTGTGTGTCGACGGCCTTCGAACCCGGTCTGGGCGGGCTCTCGAACGGTCGGTCGGCTCTGCGCACCCTGCTCTGTGCACCCTGCGCGCCTTCGGCCACCAGGACACGGTGGTGTCGGCCCGGCCGCCCGGCCGCCCGGCCGCCCCGCCCCGGGCCTCCGCCGTCTCCGCCGGCCGCGCGACCTCCTGGATCTCCTGGGTGTCCTGGAGCTTCCGGACGGCCGGGTCAGGATCGCCCGGGGCCCGGTGGTGCCGGGATCGGCCCTGCGGACTTGAGGGTGCGCAGGACGGGGGACGACTCCAGTGCGGTGATCTCCTTGACGGCGCCCAACTGCTCTGTCACGTAACGGTGAAGGTCGGCCGGGTCGGCGCACAGGGCGAGGGCGACGAGGTTGCTGGGGCCGGTGGTGGCGGCGACGAAGGCGAGCTCGCGGTGGGCGGCGAGGGCGCGGCCGACCCGGTCGAGGCGGGCGGGGGCGATGCTCAGCCAGAGCAGCGCCTGCATGTTCGCGCCCAGCAGCCGGGGATCGAGTTCCACGTCGAGGAAGACCGTGCCGTCCGCCCGCAGTTCGGCGAGCCGGCGGGCGACGGTGGCCGGTGTGCGGCCGGTGGCCGCCGCGAGGTCGCCGAGGGGTGTGCGGCCGTCCCGGTGGAGTGCGCCGAGCAGGGCGTGGTCGGCCGCGTCCAGGCCACCGGACGGCAGCGGAACCGCGGTCGGACGGAGGTGGGCCTGCTGCTCCTCGTCGAGCGCCTCGGTGCTGACCGGCCACGCGGACGGGCCGCCCCGGTAGGTGTGCAGCAGACAGTGGGCGGAGACGTCGGTGACGGCGGCGGTGCGGGGGATGTCGCGCAGCAGCAGGCCGTGTCCGTCGGAGCCGGGGCCGGTGTCCACGATGGCGGTGATCTCGGTGCCGCCGGAGGTGAGTTTCACCCAGGCCGTGTCGGGGCGGCGGACCAGTGCCCCGGCGAGGTTCTGGGCGGTGTGCGGGCCGGCGGTGAGGCGCAGCAGCCACTGGGCCCGTCCGGCCCGGTGCGGGTCGGCGAGCCCGACCACCCGCAGCCCGGCCTCGGCCCGCAGCCGCCGGTAGCGGCGGGCGACGGTCTGCGGGGAGACGTCGAGGACGGCGGCGATCCGGTTGAACGGGGCGCGCCCGTCGACGCGCAGGGCGTGGACGAGCGCGCGGTCGAGGTCATCGAGCATGCGTGGGTTCCCGGTGGTGGTCGGACACACCGTCCGATTCTGTCGCGCGGGTGGCGGTGCGGGCGCCACGGGAGTCGCTCATCAGCCTCCCCGCGACGCCGACGGCCGCCAGCACACCCACCGTCACCCAGCAGGCGCGCTGCGCCCCGGCCGCGTCCGGGGCCGCGAGGTAGATCCGCCCGAGCCCGGCGACGCCGAGCGTGGACCCGAGCTGCTGCACGGCGTTGAGCAGTCCGGCCGCCGAGCCGGTCTCCTGAGGCCGCAGCGGCTTCAGCGCGGTGGTGAAGAAGGCGGGCGTGAACAGTCCCTGCCCGAGCCCGACCACGGCGAGCGCGTACGGCAGCGCCTCCGGCCGTTCGCCGGTGCGGTAGGTGCCGATGGCGGCGAGCACCCCGAGCGCCATCACGGCCAGGCTGGCGGGCATCACCCGTGCGCCGTACCGCCGGACCAATGAGGCGCCCGCCCACAGGGAGCCGGCTGCCAGCCCGGCCGACATCGGCAGCAGGGTCAGGCCCGCGGCCAAGGGATCGGCGCCGCTGCCGAGTTGGAGCTGGAGGACGACGACGAGGCTGAGCCCGGTGCTGGCGGCGAAGGCGAGCGAGAGGGCGGCCAGCGCGGCCGGGAACCGGACGGAGGCGAACAGGCTCGGCTCGACCAGGGTGTCGGCGCCGCGCCGCGCCCCACGCCGCTGGTGGACCGCGAAGGCCACGGCGGCGACCGCCCCGACGGCTGTCCACGGCAGCGGTGTGGTGCCGGCGGCCAGCAGGGGCAGCACGACCAGCCCGGTGGCGAGTGCCGCCAGCGCGCTGCCGGCCGGGTCGAGGCCGGGACGGCGAGGGGCGCGGTCCTCGGTGAGCAGTGGGGCGAGGGCGAGGACGGCGAGCGCGAGCGGGAGGTTGACCAGGAAGACCGCACGCCAGGAGGAGCCGAGGAGGTCGGCGTGGGTGAGCACACCGCCGAGCACCGGGCCGGCGACCGCCGCGAGCCCCATGACCGGTCCGATCGTGCCGAGCGCCCGGGCCGTCTCCGGGCCGCGGAACATGGCCTTGATCAGGCCGATGGTCTGCGGCACGATCGCGGCCGCGGCTGCGCCCTGGACGGCTCGGAAGGCGAGAAGCGCGCCGAGTGTGGGCGCGCACGCGCAGGCCAGCGAGGCGAGCAGGAAGCCCGCGACGCCGATCCGGAACACCCGCTGGCGCCCGCCCCGGTCACCGAGCCGTCCGCCGGTGAGCAGCAGGACGGCGAACGGGAGCGTGTACGCGGTGGTGAGCCAGGGCACGGCAGCGGCCGGCCCGCCGAGGTCGGCACGCATGCGCGGCGCGGCGACCTGCACGATCGTCGCGTCCAGCAGGTTCATCGCCTCGGCGGTGAGCAGCGCGCAGAGCGCCCACCAGCGGTGCGGGTGTACGGCCGGGGACCGCTCGGCTGAGGTCTGCCCGGCGACCGGGCGACGGCTGGTGGACGGCGTGGACGGCGTGGACGGCGCGGATGGCGCGGACGGCGGGGGCAGCGGGTGTGCGGACAACGGGTCCTCCCTCGGGGATGCGGCCGGAATGCCGTCCACACTCCGGCCGCATGCCCGCGCCGACCAGCCGCTGCCGCCCGGATCGACGGGAAGTTCCACCGGCCCCGCCCTCGGAGCCGAAAAGCTCCACTCAGGCCGGTGCCCCGGCCAGGGCCCGGCCCTTGGTCATCGCCCCCACTCCCGCGAGGAGCCCGCTGACCACCGGGGACCACGGCCGGCCGGCCGGTCCGGTGAGCGTCAGCGTTCGGTGGACCGCGGGCCGGATCGGCACCAGGACGCAGTCGGCCGGGAGCATGGTCAGCGCCAGCGCGGGCATCACCGAGATCCCGACGCCCGCGTGCACCATGCCGATCAGCGTGTTGAGGTCACGGATCCGGTGGTGGGGCGCGAAGCGGGCGCCGGCCCGCCGGTAGGCCTCGCGGATGTGGCGCTCGCAGCCGCCCTCGGAGAGCAGGAAGTCGTCGTCCTCCAACTCGGCTACGTGGACCGTCTCCTGACCGGCGAGCGGGTGGTCGCGGCGCAGCAGCGCGTGCATCGAGTCCGCGCCGAGCGCGACCGCCCCCGGCAGCAGCGGCCCGGCGTCCACCAGGACCGCGGCGTCCACCGTGCCGGCCTCCAGCCATGCGGGCAGCTCGGCGTCCTCGCCCTCGAAGACCCGGACGGTGACCTCCGGGTACGCGGCCTTCCAGTCCCGCAGCAGCCCGGGCAGCAGTGCCTGGCACACGGTGGCCGGCGCGGCGAGCCGGACGGTGCCGGCCAGGCCGCCGGTGAGTTGGGTGGCGACCGTGCGTACGGCGGCGACGGAGGCGACGGCCGTTCGGGCGTGCGGCAGGACCTGCTCACCCAGCGGCGTCGGCCGGCACGGGGTGCCGCGCATCACGACGGGTGCGCCGAGGGCCCGCTCCAGGGCGCCGACAGCGTGGGAGACGGCGGACTGGCTGATGCCCAGTTCGTCGGCGGCGGCGCCGAAGCCGCCTGTGTCGGCGACCGCGACCAGGGCCCTGAGCTGGGCCAGGTTGATCTCGGTCGTCATCGGTCGTCCCGGGGCGTGTGACCTGGGGCCATGAGACTTCCTCATCCATGTAGGAGTGCCACTTGTTGGACTCATGGTCGGTCGCCCGGCCACCCTCTGTCCAGAGGAAGGGAACACCGGAGGAATGCGGGGGTGGTTGCGGTGCGACGCTGGTTGCCGGGCTTTGTGGCACTGTCGGCGATCTGGGGTGCGAGCTTCGCCCTGATCAAGGTGGCGGTCGACGCGGGGGTGCCCCCGGTCTGGGTGGCGCTGTGGCGGTGCCTGCTGGGTGCGGTCACGCTGGGCGCCGTCCTGGTGCTGCGCGGTGAGCGGATCCCGCGTGACCGTACGCTGTGGGGGCACTCGGCGGTGGTCGCGGTGCTGCTCAACACCGTGCCGTTCATCCTGTTCCCGTTCGGGGAGACCAGGGTCAGCTCGGTGCTCGCCGGGGTGATGAACGCGACCACTCCGCTGTTCACCCTGCTCTTCGCGGTGCTCACCGTGCCCGAGGAGCGCCGTCCGGGTGCGCGGCGGCTGACCGGCCTCGGCCTGGGATTCCTCGGCGTGCTCACCGTGCTCGGCGTCTGGCACGGCATCGGCTCCGGCGAGGCCGTGGGGGGCCTCGCCTGCCTGGCCGCCGCCTGCTGCTACGGCGCGGGCTTCGTCTACCTGCGGCGCTTCCTGTCCGGTCGGCCGGAGTCCGTCACCACCCTGTCCGTGCTCCAGATCGGCTGCGCCGCGGCCGAGTTGGCCGTCATCGCGCCGCTCGCCGCGGGTGCCCCGCACTGGCCCGGGGCCGGCCCGGCCGTCGCCCTGCTGGTGTTCGGCATGGTCGGCACCGGCTTCGCGTACCTGCTCAACCTCGGTGTCGTCCGGACCGCGGGCACCACGGTGGCCTCGGCCGTCACCTACGTGATGCCGCTGTGGTCCACCGCGATCGGCGCGCTGTTCCTCGCGGAGCCGGTCGGTTGGAACGCCCTGGCCGGCGGCGCCCTGGTGATCGCGGCCGTGGCGCTGACCCGTCCCCGCCCCGGCGCCGCGACCGGCTCGGCGGACCAGGCTCCGAAGGCGCGCCAGTCCGTCGGTTAGGGCGCGTGCGGCCCCGATGACGGTGCGTACGAAGATGCCACGCATGGGGATCTCCTTCCCGAACGGCCCCTCCCGGGACAAGCCGGGGGAACCGGGCTGATCGGACAGGCGCATTCGTACCCGATCTGACGTTCGGTGTCCACTGAATTACGGAATGTCCGCGGGCCCCGCTAGGGTGGCGACGTGGTGAGGTCGTGGGATGCGGCGGTGGAGCGGGCGCAGGACCGGCTGGCGGCGGGGCCGCGGCTGCGGGCGGTCGCCGAGGGGGACGAACGGCGGTTCGCGCTGTGGGACTTGGCGTCCCTGGTGGAGGGTGAGCTGGGCGAGCTGGTGGACCCGGACGGGCTGGCGCCGCTCGCGGAGCGCGGGTGGCGCGAGCGGCTGGGCGAGAGCGGTCGGGAGTGGCCCGGCGGGGAGCTGTACCGCCGCCGGTACTGGATCCGGGGGGACGGCGGCGCCGTCGTGGGCACCGTCGCCGTGGACAACTGGACCAAGGGCCCGGGCCAACTCGCCGTCTCCTCCCTCTACGTGAGCCCGGCCGCGCGCGGGAGAGGGTTGGCCGCCGCCACGCTGGACGAGGTGTACGCGGCGGCCACCGCCGAGGGCCTGCCCGGCTTCCGGCTGGAGGCGCACTGGAGCTGGCAGCCGGCCGTCCGCTACCACCTGCGCCGGGGGCTGTGGGTGGTCGGCTGGAAGCGTTCGCTCTCCCTCGCGCGGATGCCCCAACTCCCCGCCTACCGGGTGCGCGAGCAGGACGGGCGGCTGCTCCTGCTGGTCGCCGACCGGCTGCGCGGCTGGGTGCCGATACTGACCGCCGGCCGCGAGGGCCGCTGGCTGCGACTGGACGAGACGGCCGACTACCGGGGCGCCGACGGCTGGGTGCACGACTACGCGCGCTCGACGCTGGCCCTGCACCTGGCGCTGGCGGGCTTCCCGATGGTGCGCGGCCCGCAGTGGTGGGCGGAGGCGTGGCGGTGGTGCGACGTGGGGGAGCCGGAGGGGTTGGCGTACCGGATCGAGGAGTTCGAGCGGGCCGCGCGTCGTCCGGTGTCCTCCCCGTACCGCCCGGTGTCCGCGCCGGTGCCCGCTCCGCAGGCGCGGAACCAGGACCGGGCTCGGGGCGCGGCCTCAGGCGTGGTTCGGGAACCGGCGCAGGCCCCGCCGCCGGGCATGGCCGGGGCCCCGCAGCAGGCCGCCGAGCAGGCCGCGGTGCCGTCACCGCAGCTGGCAGACTCGGGGGATGGCTGAGATCGAGATCGACGGCGCCCCCGCGGACCCGGCGCGGCTGGCCGCGCTGGGGCTGCTCAACTACGGGCACTTCACCACGATGCGGGCCGAGTCGGGCCGGGTCCGCGGCCTGACGCTGCACCTGGACCGCCTGGTCCGGGACTGCCGGACGCTGTTCGCCGTGGAGCTGGACCGGGCGGCGGTACGGGAGCGGGTCCGCGCGGTGCTGCCCGCCGACGGCGCGCCGGTGATCGTCCGGGTCACCGTGTACGACCCGGCGCTCGGCCTGGAACGCCCCGCCGCCCCGGCCGCGCCCGCCCTGCTGGTCACCACCCGCCCGGCCGCCGCGGCCGCGCCCGCCCCGCTGCGGGTGCGCACCGTGGTGCACCGGCGGGAGCTGCCGGAGGTGAAGCACGTCGGCCTGTTCGGCCTGGTCCACCAGCGACGTCAGGCCCAGCTCGCGGGCTACGACGACGCGCTGCTGGTCGACCCGGAGGGCCGGGTGGCCGAGGGGGCGACCTGGAACGTCGGCTTCCTGGACGAGGACGAGCTGGTCTGGCCGCAGGGCCCGAGCCTGCCCGGCACCACCGAGGCCCTGCTGTCCGGGGCGTACCGGGGACCGCAGTCACGCGAGCCGCTGTCCGCCGCAGAGCTGGGCCGCTTCGGCGCCGCGTTCGCGGTGAACGCGGGCGTCGGCATCCGGCCGCTGGCTGCCGTCGACGGCACCGTCCTCGACCCCTTCCACCCGGTGCTCGCCGAGCTGCGCGCGGCCTACCTCGGGATCGCCCCCGAAGCGGTCTAGGGGACACCGCGGCCCCATGAGGCGGCCTCATGGCCTACCCCATGAAGCCGGCTCATGGCCCACCCCCATGAGGCCGCTGCATGATCCCCCGCATGAAGCCGCCTCATGATCCGCCCCGGCGGCAGCCCCATGAGACGTACTGGAACGGAGCTCATGACGGGTGCCCTTGAGGACCGCTCAAGGGCATCGCTCGTCCGGGTGACAAACACACGCCGAGCAGGCGCAATGGGGTAACAGGGTGGCCCAAATGGCTTTATTGGAGCTGATCGTGATGTCGGATCAGCTACGCTCTCGCCCGCCCCGCCCGACCGCCGAAGCAGAGAGTAGCCCGACATGAGCAGTCCCCCTGCCACGCCCGCGTCCCGCTGGCCGCTGATCCTGTTGCGTACCACCGCCACCACGCTGGCCCTGCTGGCCCTGCTCCAGGTCATGCTGGCCGGCAGCTTCCTCAACGGCACGTACGACTCCCTGAAGGACCACGAGGGCAACGCGATGATGCTGGCCACCGTGGTGGTGCTCCAGCTGGCGGTCGCCGTCGCGGTGCGGTGGCCCGGCCGGGGCCCGCTCTGGCCGCTGTGGACCACGCTCCTGCTCACCGTCGCGGTCATCGGCCAGATCACCGCCGGCTACGCCCGGGCCCTCGGGGTGCACGTCACCCTCGGCGTGCTGCTGGTCAGCGGCATCCTGTTCGGCCTCGTCGGCGCCTGGCGGCTGCCGCTGCCGGCCCGGGTCGGACTGCCCGCGCCGGGCGTGGACGGCAGCGGACGACTGCCGCGCCCCGGCGGGCCGGTGGAGGTGTCCAAGTGAACCGTCGCCGGTTCCTCGGCATCGGCGCCTCCGTCCTCGGCGCCGGCGCGCTGGCCGCCGTCGCCGTCCCCTCGGCCGCCCTGCTCTTCACCGCGGGCCGCCCCGGGCGGCTGCTGGCCAGCGAACTCGACCTGCCCGAGGCGTTCCGGGTCCCGCTGCCGGTGCCGCCCGTGCTGAAGCCGGTGCGCACCGACGGAACCACCGACTACTTCGAGATCACCCAGCAGGTCGCCAAGCTGGAGATCGTCCCCGGTGTGCGGACCGAGGCCTGGACGTACGGGGGCAGCTTCCCCGGACCGACCCTGGTCACCCGCTCCGGGCGGGCGGCGGCGGTCAAGCACCGCAACGAGCTGCCGGCCCCGTCCGTCACCCACCTGCACGGCGGCCACACCCCGGCGGACAGCGACGGCTACCCGGTGGACCTGCTGCTGCCGGTCGGGTCGTCCGCCGACGCCGCCCAGGGCGGCGGGATGCCCGGGATGCAGGGCATGCCGGGGATGCGCCACGCGGCGGGCCGCAGCGTCGTCGGCGAGCGCACCTACACCTATCCGGGCAAGCAGCGCGCCGCCACCCTCTGGTACCACGACCACCGGATGGGCTTCACCGGCCCCGGCGTCTGGCGCGGCCTGGCCGGCTTCCACCTCGTCCAGGACGACGAGGAGGGCGCCCTGCCGCTGCCCCGCGGCGAGCGCGACCTGCCGCTGATGATCGCAGACCGGTCCTTCGCCGCCGACGGGTCCTTCCGGTACCCCTCCGTCGACCCCTCGCTCGGTGAGCCGGGCGTCACCGCCGCCTACGCCAACGGCGTGCTCGGCGACGTCATCCTGGTGAACGGCGCGCCCTGGCCGCGGCTGGACGTCGACCGCGTCCGCTACCGGCTGCGCCTGCTCAACGCCTCCAACGCCCGCCCCTACCGGCTCGAACTCGACCCGCAGCCCTCCGGCGGCGACGCCCTGGTCCAGATCGGGTCCGACGGCGGCCTGCTCGCCGCCCCGGTGGCCCACGACGGCATCGAGATCGCCCCCGCCGAACGCTTCGACGTCGTGGTCGACTTCTCCCGCTACGCGCCCGGCACCCGGGTGCGCCTGGTCAACCGGTTCGGCAGCGGCCGGACGGCCGAGGTGATGCGGTTCGACGTGTCCGCCAAGCAGGTGAACGACGACGCGACGGTGCCCGACAGGCTCGCCACCGTCGAGGCCCTGGACCCCTCCGCCGCCGTCACCACCCGCGACTTCACCTTCCGCCGCAGCCGCGGCGACGGATGGACCATCAACGGCGAGCCCTACCAGCCCGGCCAGAACATCGCCACGCCCGCCCTCGGGGCCGTCGAGCGCTGGCGCTTCTCGACCGACCTGCACCACCCGGTGCACGTCCACCTCGACCACTTCCAGGTGATCGGCCGCAACGGCGCGGACCCCGGCCCGTACGACGCGGGCTGGAAGGACACCGTGGACCTGCGTCCGGCGGAGGCGGTGGAGGTGCTGGTGCGCTTCACCGACTACGCGGGGGCGTACATGCTGCACTGCCACAACCTGGAGCACGAGGACATGGCGATGATGGCGGACTTCACGGTGCAGTGAGCCGCCCCCCGGGCGAACCAGCGGTCTCACCCGGACGGCCGACTGCCGGAGGGCGTGCGCTGCGCCCTCCGGCAGTCGTGTCCTAGCGTCGCGGAGAGGGCACCCGCGTCCTTCCGGCACCGCGGGGAGGACCCGCCGACGGACGGAGCCGCCGCATGACCACCCCCGACGAACGCCGCCGCCGCGGCCGGGCCGCCCGCGAACGCGTCTCCCGCTCCGAGCACGGCCGGTGGATCGCCGCCGCCGACCGGCCCGACCCGCTCGGCGTGCTGGAACGGCAGGCCGCCGACAGGGTCACCCGGCTGCTGCCGATCCGCTACGGGCGGATGGCCGACAGCGCGTTCGCCTTCCTGCGCGGCGCTGCCGCCGTGATGGCCGCCGACCTCGCCGCCGTGCCCGACACCGGCCTCACCGTCCAGCTGTGCGGCGACGCCCACCTGCTGAACTTCGGCGTGTACGCCTCGCCGGAACGCGCCCTGCTCTTCGACGTGAACGACTTCGACGAGACCTACCCGGGCCCCTTCGAGTGGGACGTCAAACGCCTCGCGGCCAGCATCGCCGTCGCCGCCCGCTCCATCGGGCTGGACGAGGAGCGCGTGCGTCTCGGCGCCCGCATCGCCGTCACGGGCTACGCGGCCGCGATGCACCGGCTGGCGGGCATGGGCGAACTCGACGTCTGGTACGCCCGGGTGGACACCGCCGACCTAGTGCCGCTGCTCCGCAAGCACGGACAGCGCAAGCGCTTCGAGGCCGGGCTCGCCCACGCCCGGCGCCGCACCAGCCTGCAGGCCTTCGGAAAGCTCACCGAGGAACGGGACGGGCAGCGGCGGATCATCAGTGCGCCGCCCCTGATCGAGCCGCTGAAGGAGAACGAACTGCAGGGCGTCGGGAAGGTGTACAGCGACTACCGGGCCACCCTCGCCGAGGACCGCCGGGTGCTGCTGGACCGCTACCGCTTCGTGGACGCGGCCACCAAGGTGGTCGGCGTCGGCAGCGTCGGCACCCGCTGCTTCATCGTCCTGCTGGAGGGCCGGGACGGCCGCGACCCGCTGTTCCTGCAGATCAAGGAGGCCGGCCGGTCGGTCCTGGAGGACCACCTGCCGCCCGCCCGGGTGGACGCCGAGGTCGCCGCCCACCACGGCGGCCGCCGGGTGGTCACCGGCCAGCACCTGATGCAGGCGTCCAGCGACATCTTCCTCGGCTGGACCACCGGTCCCGCCGGGCGGCACTTCTACGGCCGCCAACTGCGCGACATGAAGGGATCGGTGGAGGTGGCCGAGATGCGGCCCTCCGGCCTGCGCGCCTACGCCGACCTCTGCGGCCGCACCCTCGCCCGCGCCCACGCCCGCACCGGCGACCGCCTCGCCATCGCCGGCTACCTCGGCCGCGCGGACACCTTCGCGGACGCGGTGGCCGAGTTCGCGGTGCGGTACGCGGACCGGACGCAGGAGGACCACCGGGAGCTGACCACCGCGATCGAGGACGGGCGGATCAAGGCGACGACGGGAGTGTGAGAGCGGCCAGCCGCTCCAACTGCTCCCGCTGGTCCGACAGTTCGAGTGCCCCGAGGCGGGCCACCAGGTGCCGGGCGCCGGCGGAGGTGTACCGGGCGAGCTTGGCGGCGACCACGTCCGGGGTGCCGACGGCGAAGGCCTGGATCTGCTCCGTCCCGGCCAGCGGCAGGCCGTAGTTGGCGCGCGTGTAGGCGTCCATGACCCGGCGGGCGTCCTCCGCGCTGCGGTCGATCCGGACGTTGACGAACAGAGCGGGGGCGATGGCCTCCGGTGAGCGTCCGGCCCCACGGGCCGCCGACCGGACGGCGTCGAGCCCGGTGGCGTAGTCGGCCGGGTCCGGCGGGTAGGGCAGCCAGCCGTCGTAGTGGCGCCCGATGCGGGCCAGCGCAGCCGGGGTCCCGCCGCCGAGCCAGACCGGCGGGCCCTGCTCGTGGAACGGCCGCGTCGCGGGCGGGAGTTCGGCGAAGGAGTGGAACTCGCCGTGGAACTCCTTCGCCCCGGCCCAGAGTGCCCGCCACAGGGCGACCGTCTCGTCCAGCCGGGCGAAACGGCGCTCCCACGGCACCTGGGAGAGCTCGTGCAGCGGACGGCCGAAACGCCCTGGGAAGCCGGCTCCGACCGTGACCGTCAGCCGGCCGCCGGAGAGCTGGTCCACCGAGGCCAGGGTCTGCGCGGCCAGCACCGGGCGGCGCAGCACCGGCAGCAGGGCACCGGTGCCGAGCCGGATCCGCTCAGTCACCGGGGCGATCGCCGCCAGCATGGTGAGCGGCTCGATCCGCGGGCTCAGCAGGGAGTCGTTGACGAACAGCGAGGAGAAGCCCAACTCCTCGCTGCGGCGGGCGAATCCGATCAGGTCGCGGGGGTCGTGCGCGGCCCACTGGTCCTGGCCGGTGGGGAGGAAGACGCCGATGTTGTCCATGACGTCGATGGTGGCGGCGCGGGCGAACGGGCTCAATTCCCCCGGGGGAATGGCGGACCGCGCCCGCCCGGGGTTGGCTGGTGGCGTGGACTTCTCCCGAGCGCTGCGTGAGCGCCGTACCAGCCGCCGCCTGAGCCAACTCGACCTCGCCACCCGGGCGGGCACGACCCAGCGGCACCTCAGCTTCATCGAGTCCGGCCGCTCCGCGCCGGGCCGGGGCATGGTCGTGCGGCTCGCCGAGTCACTGGACCTGCCCCTACGGGAACGCAACGAGCTGCTGCTGGCGGCCGGTTACGCGCCCGCCTACCCCGAGACGCCACTGGACGGGCCGGCCCTGGCCCCGGTGCGGGAGGCGATCGGCCACATCCTGGCCGGCCACCTCCCGTACCCGGCGGTGGTGGTGAACCACCGGGGCGACGTGGTCGCCGCCAACGCCGCCCTGGACGTGATCACCGAGGGCGCGGACCCGCGGCTCGTCGGCCCCGGCACCAACGCCTACCGGCTCGCCCTGCACCCGGACGGCCTCGCCCCGCGCATCCTCAACTTCGCCGCCTGGGCCCGCCACATCGTCGAGCGCACCCGGCACCTCTCCGACCTGCACGAGGAGCTGAGCTCGTACGTGTCCGACGTGGAGGTGGGGGAGCAGCACCTGGGCTTCGCCGTCCCGCTGGAGCTGCGCACCTCCCTCGGCGAGCTGCACCTGATGACGACGGTCACCACCTTCGCCACCGCCGTGGACGTCACCCTCGCCGAACTGAAACTGGAGGCCTTCCTGCCGGCCGACGCGGCGACCGCCGAGGCGTTGCGGGCGGCCGCTGCTCAGACCCCCGGGAACTGGTAGTCGGCGGTGATCCGGCCGTCGGCGTCCAGGACGACGAACTCCGTTCCGCTGCCGACCGGTTCGCCGCCGCCCACGGGCACCATCTCCCAGGTGAAGCGGACGACGTCCCGCAGCCGCACGGCGTCCGGCCGGGCACGGAAGGTGAACTCGCCGGGCGCCACGAACTCCTCGTGGGCGCGGGCGACGCGGAACTCCAACTCCTCGTAGCCGCGCGCTTCGAGCACGGGCTCGGCGAAACCGACCCGCGCGGCCGCCTCCCGGGCCTCGACGGGCGGGTGCAGCAGGTGCGTGCCGTCCTCGGCCCACAGCCGCTCGATCGCCCCGCGCCGGGCGGCCGCGTCGGACTCGGTCCACAACGCGGCGTAGCGGTCGGCGAGTTGCTGGGCGCTGGTGGTGGGCGTGCCGGTGGTGGGGGTGCTGGTGGTGGGCGTGCTGGTGGTGGGGGTACCGGTGGTGGGGGTGCCGGTGGTCATGACGGACTCCTCGGTGGGGTCGCTCGGTGTCGGTGGACCCATCCTCGGAGCGGTCCCGCCACCGGACAATTCCCGCCCGGGAATGGCCGGGCCGGGGAGCGGGCGCCCGGGAGGCCGTGCCGGGAAACGTCGGGCCCGCCACGGGGGCCTTATCCGCTTGCCCGAGCGGCCGGGGTTGCCGTTGGGTTGGCCGCATGAACGAGCCGCTGAACCGACCGCTGAACCGACCGCTGAACCGACCGTCGGCCCAACCGCCGGCCCATCCGCAGGAGGAGCCACAGACCACGCCGCCGGCCCAACCGCTGGACGGGCCGCCGGACGGTCTGCGCACCGAACGCCTGCTGATCCGTCGCTGGCGGGAGTCCGATCTCGCCCCGTGGGCCGCGATGAACGCCGACCCTGAGGTCCGCGAGCACCTGGGCGGCCCGCTCACCCGTGAGCAGAGCGACGCCTCGGTGGCACGCTTCGAGGCCGCGATCGAGCGGCGGGGATACGGCTGGCTGGCCGTCGAGGTGCGGGAGAGCGGCGAGTTCGTCGGCTTCGCGGGCCTGGACGACATCGAGGAGACGGACCCGGTGGACGGCGTCGAGATCGGCTGGCGGCTGGCCCGCTCCGCCTGGGGACACGGCTACGCCACGGAGGCGGCCCGCGCCGTCCTCGGCCACGCCTTCGACACCCTCGGCCTCCCCGAGGTCCTGGCCATCACCACGGCCGCCAACCACCGCTCCCAGTCGGTGATGCGCCGCCTCGGCATGACCCACGACCCGGCCGAGGACTTCGACGACCCCGCCGCTCCGGACGGGCCGCTGCGCCGCAACGTCGTCTTCCGGCTGAGCAGGGAGGACCGCTCCGCCTAGGGTGACGGGAACGGGCGGTGGGGGCCGTCCGGAGCGGCGGGGGATCGATGAGGTGCCGAGCGAGGGTCGGCGGCGTCCTGGCCGGCAGGTCCTGCCGCTCGGCGCGGCCGCGGCGCTGCTCGTGGCTGCGGTCCGGGTGCGTCGGCGGTGGGACTTCGTCGGACGGGCGACGGCGGCGGTCGGGAGCCTCGGGCTGATCTGCGCGCCGGACGTCCTCGTTCTCCGGACGATGGGCCAGGAGCCCTCCGAGCAGACCCGGCTGGGTTCGCCGGGGCGCGCGGACCACGTGCTGGTCGTGATCCACCACGGCCTTCCGGGAGCGGAGGCGGAGTCCCGGAGTCGGCAGATCCGCTTGGAGACCGGCACCGGTTGGTGGGCCCGCAGCTGGCACCTCCTCGCCGTGCGCGAGCAGTTCCCGGGTGAGGGGGCGTTCGAGTCGGCCGCCTGGACCGCGCCCGACCGGATCACCGTCACCACGGACACCGGCTCACGGGTCTTCACCGTCGCCCCCGACACCGGCGAGCCCACGCTCACCGGCAGCGTCGGCACCGTTCGGGGCTCCTAGCGGCGGACGGTTCGACGTCCGCCGCCGGGGGCGCAGCCGGCTCGGGAGGTGCTCCCGCGGCGGTGCTCCTCCCCGGAGCCGGCCGAGGGGAGCCCGGACGGACAGCGGCCCTTCGAGGTGGCGGCCGGTCAGGGCTGTGGCTGGTCGAGGCGCCCGTGGGCGAACCGGTGCCGTCCGCGGACCGGGCCCCGGTCGAGGCCGCCGCCGTACCCGGCCGGCCGGCTGCGCCCGTACCGGGGCTGAGCTGCGGGATCGGGCGGCGTGGTTGTCAGTGGGGTGTGGCAGGGTGACCCCATGCTGGCGATCACGGTGCAGACGAACGACGGGAAGCGACGCTCCCGGCCGGGTGCGGACGAGTTGGCGGGGCTGGTCCGGCGCATCGGCGCGGAGGACGACCGCTTCCTCGTCGTGGAGCGCATACCGGACCTGCCGGACGTGTACATCCAGGTGTGGCACGCCGACGGCGAGGACTACACGCTGGAGCACCGCGACGGCTCCGCCGGGCGGCACTTCGAGGTGCGGCTCGCCGGGCCCGAGCCGGTGGCCGAGGCGATGACGGCCTGGGCGCGCGGCGAGTCGGGCTGGGGCGACGCGCTGGACTGGAAGCCGCTGGACATGGGCCCGGCGCCGGAGCCCGTGCCGCCGCTGGAGCTGGGCGCGGGCGAGCGGCAGGAGCTGGAGGACCGGCTGCGGCTGACCCTCGCCTGCGGCTACACCGACCGGGCCGGGCTGGCCGAGGAGGCGGAGGAGTACCTGGTGTCGGGTGACCGCCGTCCGCTCTCGCGCGCCCAGGCGGAGCAACTCGCCGACCGGCTCTGGCTGGAGCGGGTCGGCGAGCAGACCGGCTGGATCGGCGAGGGCGACCCGGATCGCCTCACCCGCGCCTTCGCGGCGTTGGAGGAGATCGGCATCACCGCGCGGGAGAACTTCACCTGCTGCCGGTCCTGCGGAGAGGCCGAGATCGGTGCGGCCGGTGACCCGGACGCCCGCGGCTTCGTCTACTTCCACTCCCAGTGCACCGAGTCCGCCGCCTCCGGCCACGGCCTGTCCCTGCTCTACGGCGGTTTCGACGGCTCCCCGTCGGCCACCACCGCCGTCGGCCACGAGGTGGTCGCCGCCCTCGCCGCGGCCGGCCTGCCCACGGTCTGGAACGGTGACCCGTCGCACGCGATCGAGGTCCGCCCCCTGCTCTGGCGCCGCCGCCTGGGCGGCTGAGCGGGCCGGACGCGGCCGGTGCCGCGGCCCGACCGACACTGCCGGTCGGGCCGCGGCACCGGTGCGTCACGGCACCAGCAGGTGCAGGGCGTTCTTCTCCAGCGTGACCTCGACCGGCAGCTGCGCGATGAACTCGCCGTCGGCGTAGGCGGTGATGCCCGGGGAGTCGATGCGCAGGGACCGGGTGCGCAGGGTGGTGACTTCCGGGCGGGTGGTGTGGGTGCCCTTGAAGAGAGTGGGGAAGAAACGGGCGATGCGCAGGCGGGGCATGGCGTCGACGAGGGTGACGTCGAACAGGCCGTCGTCCGGGAGGGCGTCCGGGCACATGAGCATGCCGCCGCCGTAGCTGCGGGTGTTGCCGACGGCGGCGAGGGTGAGGTCGCGTTCGATGACGGTGCCGTCGGCGAGGGTGATCCGGAACGGGAGGGGGCGCAGGTTGGCGAACTCGATGAGGATGGCGAGGTTGTAGCGCATCCGTCCGCGCGGCCAGCGCAGCCGGTTGGTGCGGTCGCTGACCAGCGAGTCGAAGCCGGTGGCGAGGATGGAGCCGAACCGGCGGACGGAGCCGTCCGGCCCGGTGATCCGGCCGAGGTCGACGGTCCGGACCCGGCCGGCGGCGATGACGTCGGCGGCGGCCTCGGGGGCGCCGAGCGGCAGGCCGTACGCGCGGGCGTGGTCGTTGCCGGTGCCGGCCGGGATGACGCCGAGCGGGACGGCGGTGCCGGCGAGGGCCTGGAGGGCGAGGTTGATCATGCCGTCGCCGCCGACCACGGCGACCGCGTCCGCGCCGCCGGCCGCCGCCTCGCGGGCGAGGCGGAGGGCGTCCTCGGCGGAGCTCCCGGTGTGCGGTTCGACGTCGATGCCGAGGGAGCGCAGGCGGGCGACGGCCCGCTCCGCGGCGGGGCCGGCGTGGCCGGCGCCCGCCGCCGGGTTGCTGAGGACGGCAACCCGGCGGACGGTTCTCGGACCGGTCTCCCCATGAGGTCCGCTCATCCCATGAGGCCCGCTCATGGGATCAGCTTGCCGGGGTTGAGGATGCCCGCCGGGTCGAGCTCGGCCTTGACGGCGCGCAGGATGCGGACGCCCAGGTCGCCGACCTCGTCGGTCATCCAGGGCCGGTGGTCGACACCCACGGCGTGGTGGTGGGTGATGGTGCCGCCCGCGCCGACGATGGCGTCCCCGGCGGCGCGCTTGGCGGCACCCCAGCGGGTGAGCGGGTCCTCGCCGAGGGCGGCGACGACGGTGAAGTAGAGCGAGGCGCCGGTCGGGTAGACGTGCGAGATGTGGCAGAGCACGAGCGCACCGGGCAGCGCGCCGGTCAGCGCCTCGGTGACGGCGGCCCGCAGGGCGGGCAGCCGGCTCCACTCGGCGGCCGTCTCCAGCGTCTCGCACAGCGCGCCGGCGCTGAGCAGCGAGTCGCGCAGGTAGGGCGCGTTGAACCGGCCGTGCTCCCAGCCCCGGGCCGCGGTCTCGCCGAGCGAGGTGGCGCCGGCGGCGAGCAGCGTCTCGCGGGTGGCGTGGTGCCGGGCGGCGACCTGCTCGGCGTCGCCCTCGAAGACGGTGATCGCCAGGCAGCCGGTGACCGCCGGGGCGCCGCCGATCTGCTCGGTCGTGGCGAGGTTGACCATCGTCTCGGCCTCGTCGGAGAGGCGGATCACGGTCGGGCCCGTGCCCTGCTGCTCGACGGCGCGCAGCGCCGCCGTCCCGGTGGCGAAGTCGGGGAAGCTCCACGCCTCGTACGCCTTGACGGCGGGCAGGGGGTGGACGCGCAGCCGCACGACGGTGATCACGCCGAGGGTGCCCTCGGAGCCGAGGAAGATCTGGCGCAGGTCGGGGCCGGCGGCGGAGGCGGGGGCGCGGCCGAGGTCGAGCTGCCCGGCGGGGGTGACCACCCGCAGGCCGCGCACCATGTCGTCGAAGCGCCCGTACCCGGCGGAGTCCTGGCCGGAGGAGCGGGTGGCCGCGAAGCCGCCGATGGTGGCGTAGCGGAAGCTCTGCGGGTAGTGGCCGAGTTCCCAGCCGCGCTCGGCGAGCAGGGCCTCGGCGGCGGGGCCGGTGAGGCCGGCGCCGAGGACGGCCTCGCCGGAGGTCTCGTCCAGGTCGAGCAGCCGGTCGAAGCGGCGCAGGTCGAGGGAGACGACGGCCTGGAGGCCACCGCGTTCGGGGTCGAGGCCGCCGACGACGCTGGTGCCGCCGCCGAACGGGACGACGGCGATGCGGCGTTCGGCGCACACCGCGAGGACGGCGGCGACCTCCTGCTCGCTGCCGGGCAGCACGACGGCGTCGGGCGCGTCCTGCGGCTCGCGGCTGCGGCGGCGCAGCAGGTCGGGGGTGGACTTGCCGCCGGCGCGCGGCAGGCGGTCGGCGTCGGCGGCGCTGACGTGGTCGTCGCCGACGGCGGCGGCGAGCGCCTTGAGGTCGTCGGCGGAGATCCGGGACGGGTGGAGCACGACCTCGTCGGCGCCCGGCCCGGGGTCGGCGTCGCCGGTGACGCCGAGGGCGGCGGCGAGCAGCCCCTTGATGTCGGCCGACAGCTCCTTGGCCAGGGCCGGGTCGCCCCAGGCGTTCCACTTCATCGGGGGGAGCGGAAGCGCGGCGCCCGCCGGTTCCGCTTGCGTCTCAGGTGCCATGCGTTACAGTTTCACACATCATGTCAAGTAGTAACGCCGAGTCGGCGACCCCAGGCGCGCGGCCCCGCAGCGCGGAAACCACGCAGCCCGGCAGCACGGAGGCCGTGCCGTCGCGCCGTGCGGAGGCCGGGCAGCCCCGCAGCACCGACGACGCGATCCTGGACGCCGCCGCCGACCTGCTGGTCCACCTCGGCATGCGCCGCACGCAACTGGCCGAGATCGCGCGCCGCGCCGGGGTCAGCCGGCCGACGGTCTACCGGCGCTGGCCGGACGTCCGGGCGGTGATCGGCGCGCTGCTCACCCGGGAGATCCTGGCCACCCTGCAGGACACCACGCTGGACGTGGCGGACCGGGAGACCTTCGTGGACCGGGTCGTCGAGGTCTCCGTCCGGCTGCGCGACCACCGGGTGCTCGGCGCGCTGCTCCGCTCCGACGACTCCGACCTCCTGCTCGAATACGTCGTCGAGCGGCTCGGTGCCAGCCAGCGAGGACTGCTGGAAGCGCTGCGCAACGGCATCGAGCAGGGCCAGGCGCACGGCTCGATCCGGGCCGGGGAGCCGCTCGAACTGGCCGCCATGGTCCTGCTGATCGCCCAGTCCACCGTCCAGTCGCACCGCATGGTCGCCGCCCTGCTCCCCGAGGCGGCCTGGCGGCGCGAACTGGCCAGAGCGTTGAACGGATACCTCGCACCATGACGACGCCCGCCGGCCCCTTCGCGGGGACGAGCCGACTCAACGCCGTACGCCGCCAGCTGGAGTTCGAGGCGCTCGGCGACGACCCGCACATCGACCTGCTGGTGATCGGCGGCGGTGTCACCGGCGCGGGGGTGGCCCTGGACGCCGCCGCGCGCGGCCTGCGCACCGTGCTGGTCGAGTCCCGCGACCTGGCCTTCGGCACCAGCCGCTGGAGCTCCAAGCTGGTGCACGGCGGACTGCGCTACCTCGCCTCCGGCCGGATCAAGGTGGCCCGGGAGAGCGCGGTCGAGCGCGGCGTGCTGATGACCAGCACCGCCCCGCACCTGATCCGCGCACTGCCCCAACTGGTGCCGCTGCTCCCGGACCTGCTGCGCCCCGGGCAGGGCGCGCTGATCCGCGCCGGCTTCCACGCCGGCGATGCGCTGCGGGTCAGCGCCGGCACCCCGGGCACGCTGCTGCCCCGGGTGCGCCGGATCGACGCCGCCCGCACCCGGCAGCTGGTGCCGGGCGTCCGCACCGCCGGCCTGCGCGGCGCGCTCGTCGCACACGACGGCCAACTCGTCGACGACGCCCGGCTGGTGGTCGCCCTGGCGCGCACCGCCGCGCAGTACGGCGCGACCGTGCTGACCAGGGCGCGGGCCGAGGCGGTGACCGGCTCCTCCGCCCGGCTGGTCGACACGCTGACCGGGCAGGCGCTGGACGTCCGGGCGGGCGCGGTCGTCAACGCCACCGGCGTCTGGGCGGGCGAGGTGGACACCTCGATCACGCTGCGTCCCAGCCGCGGCACCCACGTCCTGGTGGACGCGGCGGCGCTGGGGAACCCGACCGCGGCGCTGACCGTGCCGGTGCCCGGGTCGACCAGCCGCTTCGTCTTCGCGCTGCCGCAGCAGCTCGGCAGGGTCGCGATCGGCCTGACCGACGAGGACGCCCCGGGCCCGGTCCCGGACGAGCCGCAGCCCACCGAGGCCGAGCTGACCTTCCTCCTCGACACCGTCAACGCCGCCCTCGCCACCGCTCTGACCAGGGCGGACGTGCGCGGCGCGTACGCCGGGCTGCGCCCGCTGATCGACACCGGAGGCGGCAGCACCGCCGACATCTCGCGCGAGCACGCGGTGCTGGAGTCCCCGTCCGGGTTGGTCACCGTGGTCGGCGGCAAGCTCACCACCTACCGCCGGATGGCCGAGGACGCGGTGGACGCCGCCGTCCGGCTGCGCGGCCTGCCCGCCCGCACCTGCTGGACCACCCGGTTGCCGCTGGTCGGCGCCCCCGGGCACCGGGACAGCCGGCCGTTGCCCGCGAGGGGGGCGCCCGCCTCGCTGCTGGCCCGCCACGGCGGTGCCGCCCACGAGGTGCTGGCCGCGGGCGAGTCGGCGCCGGTGGCCGAGGGCCTGGACGTGACGCGCGCCGAGATCGCGTACGCGGTCACCCACGAGGGCGCGCTGGACGTCGCCGACGTGCTCGACCGCCGCACCCGGATCGGGCTGGTCGCCCAGGACGCCGAGCGGGCGCGCAAGGCGGTCGAGGAGATCCTGGCGGAGTGTCAGGGGCGCTGATCGGCCCGCGGGATGGGCGCCAGGTCCGGTTCCACCCAGGTGGTCCGGGCCTGCGTGCCCGCGAGCGTCCCGGGCCGGTAGTGGCGGGCGAGCAGCTCCTTGTCGAGCAGCTCCGGGTGGCGGGCGGCGAACTCCTCGAAGTCCGGCGCGTCATCGGCGTGGTGGGCCACCAGCTCGATCCAGGCCCGGGTCATGGTGACGTGGAACTTCTGCGGGGCCCCCGCGTTGGTGGCGGTGCGCCGGATGCCGTCGGCGATCAGGTCGAGGGCGGTGGTGGCGCCGTGCCGGCGTACGGCGAGCCAGGTGAGCCGGACGTGCTGGCGGTGGCCGAAGCGCTCGGCGCCGGTCATCGCCTCGCGCAGCAACGCGCCGAACGGGTCGGTCGTTCCGGTCGTGCTGTTCATGCCGTTCGTACCGGTCGTGTCGGTCCCGCCGGTCGTGCCGGTCTTGCTGTTCGCGTCGTCCGTTCCGGGGGCGGGGATGGGGGGCGTCATGCGGGAGCCTTCGTCAGGGCCTGCAGCACGGCGTGGAAGCCGTCCAGTTGGGCGGGGGAGAGGTCACCGAGTGCTCGGCGTTCGAGGTCGGTCATGGTCCGCCGGATGGTGTCGGCGATGAGCCGCCCGGTGGCGGTGAGTTCGATCAGTACCGAGCGGCGGTCCCCGGCGCGGGCGCCGCGGGTGATGTGGCCGCGGCGCTCCAGTCGGTCCAGGATGCCGGTCAGCGTGGTCGGCCGGGTGCCGACGGCGGCGCCGAGTTCGGAGACCGTCCGGCCGCGTCCGTCGGCGAGGTTGGCCAGCGCGTTGATCTCGGAGGCGGTCAGGTCGAGGGCGACCAGCTCGGCGGCGATCAGCTGCAGCGTGGCGTGCGTCGTGCGCTGGAGCGCCAGCAGGGCGGACCGGTCGGGGGCGGCTGCGTTCTCGGGTGTCACGTATTCGGACAATACGGTTTCGTAGTATCCGTGGGCAAGCCGGTCCCCGCGAGGGGCTTCAGCGGGCCGTGCGCTCCGGCATCGGGAGCTCGGCGCCGGCGAGCGCCAGGACGCAGGAGAGCGGGTGCTCGGCCTTGCCGGTGCGGTCCAGGGTGACCGCGAGCGGCCGGGGAGGTTCATCGGCGAGCTGGGAGGAGAGGGTCATCGGGTAGCTGCCGTGCCCGTGGACGCGGTGGAAGGCGCACTCCTTGCCGTCCACCAGCAGCTCGGTCTCGGTGATCCAGCCGGAGCGGACGTTGACGGTGACGGAGTGCCCGCCCTGGTCGACGTGGAAGCTGTACCGCTGGCGCATGGGTACCTCCCGCGGGGGCGCCGCAGCCGGGGCCGGGGTGGGGCCCGGGGGCCCGGAACCCGGAACCGGCGGTCCACCGTCAGTCTAGGTCGGCGGCACCACCCGGGCGCCCCGGCCGCCCCCGGCTCGGCCCGGCCCGGCGTGGCCAGGTCCGTCCGGCGTGGCCGGCGGTACGGTGATCGGGGTGCGGAGGGGTGCGGGCGCCGGGTCGCTGGAACGTGACGCGGACGGCGGCGCGGTGCGCGCCGTCCTGCGACGCCTGGGCGCGCGGAGCCTGCCGACCCCGGCCCGGTACGAGCCGGACATCGACGACACCGTCCGGATCAAGGATTCGGCGCCGGCCGCGCTGGTCCGGGAGGCCGAGCAGGTGGACCTCGCGCGGCTGCCGGAGGACGAGCGCGTGCTCCTGCGGGTGCTGCCGGACGGGGGCCGTCGCGCCCGGGCCGAGGGCGGCGCCCTGCGGATCTCGATCGACGGGCCGGTGTGACGCCGACGGACTCTCGGGCGGGGGCGATCGGTTCCCGTCGGAGCCCTGGAACGACCCCTGAGGAATTCCCGGGGTGGAGCCCGCCTTCAGACGGATTCTCGTGATCTCTACAGTGTTGTAGATTCGTCCGCAGGGAGAGATCGAGGAGGGCATTGTGGGAGTTTCGCTGGCCAAGGGCGGCAACGTCTCGCTGAGCAAGGAGGCGCCCGGTCTGAGCGCCGTGATCGTGGGCCTCGGCTGGGACGTTCGCACCACCACCGGGGCCGACTACGACCTGGACGCCAGTGCGCTGTTGTGCAACGCGCTCGGCAAGGTGATCTCGGACCAGCACTTCGTGTTCTTCAACAACCTTCGCAGCCCCGAGGGTTCGGTCGAGCACAGTGGTGACAACCTGACCGGTGGCGGCGACGGCGACGACGAGCAGATCAAGGTCGACCTGGACCGGGTGCCGGCCGACGTGGCCAAGGTGGTCTTCCCGGTGTCGATCTACGACGCCGACGCCCGGCTGCAGAACTTCGGCCAGGTCCGCAACGCGTTCATCCGGATCGTCAACCAGGCCAACGGCCAGGAGGTCGCACGCTACGACCTGACCGAGGACGCCTCCACCGAGACCGCGATGGTCTTCGGTGAGCTGTACCGCAACGGCGCCGAGTGGAAGTTCCGCGCCATCGGCCAGGGTTACGCCTCCGGTCTGCGCGGCATCGCGACCGATTACGGCGTCAACGTCTGATTCTCGCAGCGGAGTCGGCGGTTCCGGCGGCTTCGACGGAGTCGGCGGTCTCGGCGGTCACGCGGAAGGCTCGGTCCGCCCGAGTGCGTGGCCGCCGAAGCCGCCGCTCCCGGTGAGTTGGTGCTGCCACCACGCGGTCATCGCGGGCTCGTCCATCGTCGACCAGTCCGGCGCCGCGGTGACCTGTGCCCGGCCGAGCGTCCGGCCCAGGTCCACCAACTCCCGCCCGGCCGCGCTCCGTTCGCGGTCGTACGCGGCCAGCACGGAGGACCAGGAGCCGGCGGCCCGGCCGGCCTGCTCGAAGGCGTGCGCGTCCTGCAGGGCCTTCACCGCGCCGCTGGTGTTGTGCGGCCGGACCACCGTGGCCGCGTCCCCGCCGATCAGCAACCGTCCGGCCGTGCGGCGCGGGGCCGCCAGGTCGTAGACGGGCTGCAGGAAGGTCCGCTCGGGCGGGGTGAGGGTGACCAGCCCGGCCCAGTACGGCGGCAGGTGCCGCTCGGCGAGCTGTCGCAGCTCGTCCAGCCGCCCGTCGGTGAGCGCGCCGGCCGGGATGCTGGTCGGGCCGTCCAGGCGCAGCCAGTCCGGGGTCGGCGCGTAGAAGACCCAGTTGACCTGGGTGCGGCCGGGCTCCAGTCCGGGGATGCGGTAGATCACGACCTGCCCGTCGCGGTAGCAGACGGTGATGCACTGCTCCTCCGGCCAGACCGCCGCCCCGCCGGGCAGCTCGTCCAGCAGCGCGCTGTCGTAGCTGCCGCGCCAGCACACGTACCCGGCGTACTCGGGCGCGGCCTGCGGGCAGACGGCCTCGCGGACCACCGAGCGGTAGCCGTCCGCGCCGATCACCAGGTCGTGGGACTGGCGGCCGCCGTCGGCGTCCTCGGTCCAGGCGGCCTGCTCGTCGCCGCCGACCGCGGTGACGGTGGTGCCCAGCCGGTACTCGACCCGTTCGGGCGTCCGCTCGCGCAGGGCCTGCCACAGGACGGCCCAGTGGTGGGAGTGGAAGGGGAACGGCTGGTCCCAGAGCACCCGGCCGCGCCCGTGCGGGCCGTCGCCCTCGCCGGCCGGTCCGCGGGTGGTCCAGCGGCGGACGGTGAGGCGGTGGCGGCGGGTGTCCGCGGTGAGGTGCCCGGCGCGGACCAGCTCGTCGAAGCGGTCGTTGTGGGTGCAGATGCCCACACCGCGGTCCTCCAGTCGGCCCGGGCTGCGCTCCAGCACCACGACCCGTTCCGCGCCCAGCCGGGCGGCCGCCCCGGCGAACGCGCTCCCGGCGATGCTGCCCCCGACCACGGCCACCGAGCCACCGCGCACGGCTGCCCCCTCTCCCGAGCCTGCGACGTCCGGGACGTCCGCGACCTCCACGACGTCCGGGACACGACGATACGCGGGCGCCCCACCGTCCGCCCGGCGTTCGGCCGCTTCGGGTACGGGGCGCCGCCAGGTCTTTATGCAACTAGTTGCATAGTGCTCGACCTGTCCCCTACCCTGCGGTAACCACGACACCCAGCCCGCGCCCCAGGAGACGTCGATGAGCGCCACCCCCGGCAGCAGCCGCTACCCGCACCTGCTCAGCCCGCTCGACCTCGGCTTCACCACCCTGCCCAACCGCGTGATCATGGGCTCGATGCACGTAGGCCTCGAAGAAGCCCCCGACGGCTACCAGCGGATGGCCGCCTTCTACGCCGAACGCGCCCGCGGCGGTGTCGGCCTCATCGTCACCGGTGGCATCGCCCCCAACGAGGCCGGACGCCCCTGGGAGGGCGGCGCGATGCTGACCACCGAGGAGGAGGCCGACAAGCACCGCGAGGTCACCGACGCGGTGCACGCCGCCGGCGGGAAGATCGCCCTGCAGATCCTGCACTTCGGCCGCTACGCCTACCACCGCGACCTGGTCGCCCCCAGCGCGCTCCAGGCCCCGATCAGCCCCTTCGTCCCCAACGAACTCACCGCCGAGCAGGTCGAGCAGACCGTCGAGGACTTCGCCCGCTGCGCCGAACTCGCCCGCCGCGCCGGGTACGACGGCGTCGAGATCATGGGCTCCGAGGGCTACCTGATCAACGAGTTCATCGTCGCCGCGACCAACCACCGCGAGGACGAGTGGGGCGGCTCCTACGAGCGGCGGATGCGCTTCCCGGTGGAGATCGTCCGCCGGGTCCGCGAGCGGGTCGGCGAGGACTTCATCATCGTCTACCGCCTCTCCATGCTCGACCTGGTGCCGGGCGGCTCCACCCTGGACGAGGTCGTGAAGCTCGCCCAGTCCGTCGAGGCCGCCGGGGCGAGCATCATCAACACCGGCATCGGCTGGCACGAGGCCCGCATCCCGACCATCGCCACCTCGGTGCCGCGCGGCGCCTTCGCCTGGGTGACGAAGAAGGTCATGGGCAAGGTCGGCATCCCGCTGGTCACCACCAACCGCATCAACACCCCCGAGATCGCCGAGCGCCTGCTCGCCGAGGGCAACGCGGACCTGGTCTCGATGGCCCGCCCGCTGCTCGCCGACGCCGACTTCGTCGCCAAGGCGCGCGACGACCGCGCCGACGCCATCAACACCTGCATAGGCTGCAACCAGGCCTGCCTGGACCACACCTTCAACCTCCAGATCACCTCCTGCCTGGTCAACCCGCGCGCCTGCCACGAGACCGAACTCGTCCTCGCGCCGACCAGGCTGCGCAAGCGCGTCGGCGTCGTCGGCGCCGGCCCGGCCGGCCTCGCCTTCGCCGTCTCCGCCGCCGAGCGCGGCCACGACGTCACGCTCTACGACGCCGCCGAGGCGGTCGGCGGACAGCTCGACGTGGCCCGGCGCATCCCCGGCAAGGAGGAGTTCGAGGAGACCCTGCGCTACTACCGCACCCGCCTCGCCGAGTTGGACGTCACGCTGCGCCTCGGGACCACCGCCACCGCCGGGCAACTGGCCGAGGAAGGCTACGACGAACTCGTCATCGCCACCGGCGTCACCCCGCGGACCCCCGCCGACATCCCCGGGATCGACCACCCCAGCGTCGTCGGCTACCTCGACGTGCTGCGCGACGGTGCGCCCGTCGGCGAGCGGGTCGCCATCCTCGGTGCGGGCGGCATCGGCTTCGACGTGGCCGAGTTCCTCACCGACCAGGGCGACCAGGCCAGCCTCAACCCGCCGGTGTTCCAGGCCAAGTGGGGCATCGACGCGGAGTACCGCGAGCGCGGCGGCCTGCGCGCCCCCGAGCGTCCCAAGCCCCCGCGCAGCGTCCACCTGCTGCAGCGCAAGACCACCAAGGTCGGCGCCGGGCTCGGCAAGACCACCGGCTGGATCCACCGCACCGAGCTCAAGCACCGCGGCGTCGTGATGGTCCCCGGCGTGACGTACGACCTGATCGACGACGCCGGCCTGCACATCACCGTGGACGGCGAGCGCCAGCTGCTGCCCGTCGACACCGTGGTGCTCTGCACCGGGCAGGAGCCGCGCCGCGATCTGTACGAGGCGCTGCGCGAACGCGGGCTGGCGGTGCACCTGATCGGCGGCGCCGACGTCGCCGCCGAGCTGGACGCCAAGCGGGCCATCAAGCAGGGCACCGAGCTGGCCGCCTCGCTCTGAGGGGCTGTACCCACGCGGTCGCGCGCATGAGACCTGCTCATGTGCGCGGCCTTGCGGTCTGCTCATGGGAGTGGCCATGAGACCTTCTCATGACGGGTGGGTCATGAGACCCGCCCATGACTCCGCCCCATGAGGTCCGCTCATGGCCTGGCTCCATGAGACCTGCTCATGGCCTCGCCCCATGAGGTTCGCTCATGGCCTGGCCATCCGACCTGCTCACGCGCCTCTAGGATCGTCGGCATGTCGCTGCCGCACGCCATCCTCACCGCCCTGCTGGAGAAGCCGTCCTCGGGGCTGGAGCTGACCAGGCGGTTCGACAAGTCGATCGGCTTCTTCTGGCCCGCCACCCATCAGCAGATCTACCGCGAGCTGGGCCGGCTGGAGGCCTCCGGTCACATCCGGGCCCTCCAGCCGGACGGGCCGGTGCGCGGGCAGAAGAAGGAGTACGAGGTCCTGCCGGAGGGCCGTGCCGAGCTGGCCCGCTGGACGGCCGAGGGCGCCCCGCCGCGCGCCGTCCGGGAGCCGCTGCTGCTGCGTCTCCGGGCCGCGGCGGTGGTCGGCACGGACGGTCTGGCGGCCGAGCTGGAACGCCACCTGGCGCTTCACCGCGCGCAGTTGGCCGACTACCTGGAGATCGAACGGCGCGACTTCCCGGCCGAGAAGGAGGACGGCGAGAACCGGCTCCAGCACGCGGTCTTGCGTGCCGGGATCGGGCTGGAGACCTTCTGGGTGGAATGGCTCGCCGAGACCCTCGAATCCCTCTCCCCGAACCACGCCTGAAGCCTCGCCCGCGCCGGTCCCGGAGCAAGCCAGAACCGTACCCGAGCCGGTCCCGGACCGTACCCGGACGGCGCCCGGACAGCGCCCTGACCGCCCCCGGCCGAGGCCGGCGCAGCGCCGTTCCCGCGCTCGCGCCCATCCTGACCTGCGGCGATGCCCTCCCCGCGCGCCGCTCCCGGCCCCCGGTGGGACACTGGTTGCCTGTCCCTGCCCGAACTCTCGACCGGGGGCCCGCATGTCTCTTCCCAGGCCGCTCCACGCCGTCATCGCCGCAGCCGTCGTCGCGGCGGTCGCACTCGGCCCGACGCAGCTGGCGTCGGCCGCGCCCGCCCAGGACCTGCCCTCCGCCGATCAGCTGAAGTCGGCCCTGCTCACCGCGGCCGACCTCGGTCCCGACTTCACCGAGGTGCCCGCCACCGAGAGCCCCAGTCCGGGTGAGAACCCGAGCCCGGTCAGCGGCTGTGACGCGCTCAGCGCCCTGATCAACATGCACGCCACCCAGCCAGGCCTCGCGAACTCGCGCGCCGAGACCGAACTCGACGGCCCGGACGGCAACCCGATGGTCACCGAGGCCCTGGCCGCAGAGGCGTCCGACCAGCTCACCTCGGACTTCAACTCGGCGGCCGACGCCCTCCGGAGCTGTCACACCATCACCTTCAACGCCGGCACCGAGGACACCGTGACCTTCACCGTCACCCCGGTCACGCTCGGCGACCGGCAGGACGCCCCGGCGGTCCGCCTCGACGGCACCCTGGCCGGTGTCCAACTCAACGCCTTCGTCGGCATCGAGCGCTTCGGCACGGTCGCCATGGCCTTCGGTTACTTCCAGCGTGACGGAGCTGACTCGCAGACGGCCTCGATGCAGTACCGCACCGCCGTCTCCAAGGTCGAGCGCACGCTCGGCACCACTGCCGGCAGCACCACCCCGCCCACCGCCGTCGCCACCGCGACCGCCTCCGCCACCCAGGACATGCGAATCTGAATCAAGGTCAGAACCGGAGCCAAGGGCAAGGCCAGGGCCAGGGCCAGCACCTGGGTCGCGGAGGCCGTCACGTCGACCGGCCCCTGAAGGAGGAGCGCATCGGCTGCCGCGTCCCGTCGGCGCTCGCGGCCGAGCTGGGCGAGCCCGGGGACTGGCTGCACAGCGAGGTGTTCGACCGGTCGGTCACCGGGGACCACTACCAGGGCGGTTTCTCCTTCGACCGGCGGGCCGGCCTGGTCCACTTCTGCACGGTCAACCCGACGGAGCGGGCCGACTGATCCCGCACTCAGGGCCCCGCCGTGCCGAACGGGTTGTCGATCACGTAGCGCCAGTGGCCGGAGGCGTCACGCCGGGCGACGTCGGTGGCGGTGCCGGTGAGGTGGACGGCGATGCCGTCCGGGGTGGTGCCGGTGATCTCCCAGTCGACGATGAGCAGGGCGATGTCGTCGGCCACGTAGGTGTGCCGGGGGCGGACGGTGATCGGCAGCCCGAGGGCGAGGAACTCCGCGCTGGCGCGGTGGAGTTCGGCTCCGGTGGTCGCGCTCCCGGGGGACGGGACGAAGACGGCGCCGGGTTCGTAGACCTGTGCGAGGCGGGCAGGGTCACCGGAGTTGAAGGCGGCGGCGAAGACGGCCGGCTGTTGTGCCGGGTCGGTGCTCGCGGGGAGGCTGGTGGGATGAGTCATGTGAGCAGTGAAGACGGGTGCGCCGTAGGTCACCAAACGGGAAGTGACGATGACGGACGGGTCGAAGGCCGCGACTGGGACGGGGAGTTGGTGCCGGACGAGCGCGGTCGTACCGTGCGGCCCGAGACGGACTGCCCGGTAGAGGTGGCGCTGGCCGCGGTGGCGGGCCGGTGGACGACGCTGGTGCTGCGGGAGCTGATGCACGGCCCCGCCTCGTACGGGGAGCTGCGGGCGCGGCTTCCGGAGATCAGCTCGAAGGTGCTCGCCGAGCGCCTGCAAACCCTGGCCGAGCGGGAGTTGGTGGTCCGCGAGCGGTTGGCGGGCTTCCCGGTGCGGACCTCGTACCGGTTGACGCCCGCCGGGCGGGCGCTCCGCCCGCTGCTGGTCGAGCTGTACCGCACGGGTGCGCGGTTGGTGGACGCACGCAGGTGAGCGGGGCGGCCGGTCCCCTGCTACGACCGTGCTGTCCCTCCCCTCCCTCCCGCGCAGTCCGTCGCGCACAGCGGCGGCCCCCGCCGCCGTGCCGGGCCCTACGGGTGGAAGACGACCTCCGGGAAGGCCTTCGACGGCCCGTCGAGCAGGTGGCGGCCGCGGTGGCGCAGGTGGAGGTCGAAGAAGGCGAGGGGGTAGGCCTGCTGGATGCGGATGCCGCGGTCGGGGTCGAGGGTGCCGACCTGGGACTGGATCTGCTCCTCGGTCATGCCGAGGAGCTTTCCCGCCTGAGGGATCAGCGTCATGTTGTCGCCGTACGAGCCGTGGACGGCGCCGGTGGCCTGGACGTCGAGGCGCCAGCCGCGCAGGTGGCCCCAGAACGTCTCGGCGGCGGGGTTGCCGGCCCGGGCCCAGACGGCGGTCATCAGCATGAAGGGCCGGTCGAGGTCGGCGCTCGGGGGCGGGTTGGAGATCATCGGCCCGTCGAGGGCGAGCCCGGCGCGGATGCGCCGGTCGGCGGCCATGGCGAGGGCGGTGGCGGTGCCGCCCTTCGACCAGCCGAACGCGCCGACGGTGTTGGGGTCGAGGCCGCCGAGCAAGCCGGCCGGCAGGGTGCGGCGGTCGACGTCGGGGTTGCGGCCGGCGGCGAGGTCGTCGACGCAGTCGAGCAGGAAGCGCAGGTCGGCGGCGTAGTCCCTGGGGTATGCCGCGACGCGGTCGTCCGGCGTGAGGACGGTGCCGTCGGGGAACTCGGTGAACCCGTCGTGCGTGTGGTCGACGGTGACGACGGCGTAGCCGTGGCTGGCGAGCTCCTGGCAGACGACGGTGTGGTCGGCGCGGTGGCTGCCCGCGCCGTGCGAGAAGACGACGACGGGCAGCCGGTGGCCGGTCCGGTGGACGGGCGCGCCCTGGTGGCCGGACGTGAGCGGGGCGAGGGAGGGGTCGAGCGGGAAGCCGACGTCGTCGAGGAAGGCCTTCAGGGCGCCCGCGGTCATCCAGGGGGCGATCGGGTACGCGTCGGCGTCCGCTCCCCGGGCCGGGTACCAGACGGTGGCCATCAGCTCGCGGAAGCGGCCCGGCCCGGCGATCGGGTCCGGGCGGGCGGTGTCGCGCAGATGGAGCGGCACCGTGCCCACCGGGCAGGGCCCGGTGGGCGCCGGCAGCGTGAGCCGTGCGGGGGCGGCGGAGCCCGTGCCGGTGGCGCCCGCGGATCGTCCCGGGGCGCCCCAGGCGGTGCCGGCGAGGCCGATCGGCGCGGCGGCGCCCATGGCCAGCGCAGCGCCCAGGACGCGACGGCGGGTCGGTCCGGCGGGGCTTCCGGCAGGGCTTCCGGCGAGGCCGCCGGCGGGGCCGGTGGAGCTTCCGGTGGGTCCGGCGGGGCTTGCGAGCGGCGTGGAGTCCATGCCCCGAACGCTGTCACGCGGGGCGGGTGGGCGGCATTGGCCTGCCGACTGATCTACCGTCACCCGGAACTGGCCCACGGGTTTACGCCTCGGGGCCGATGTGCACCGCGCGGCGGTGGCCCGGTCGGGAGCGAGGAGGAGGGAGCCGGGCCGCTAGACGACGTTCTTGTCGATCAGCATCTGCAGCACGTTGACGTGGAAGTCCGGGAAGTCCATCGGCACGATGCCGAAGCGGGCGCGCTGCTGGGTGCGGGCGTTCAGGTACGGGCAGACGGAGCGGTCCATGATGCTCTGCGAGCTGGTCTTGGGCCAGTAACCGCCGGCGTAGCTGAGGAAGTTGACGAACATCCTCGGGTAGCTCGGGTTGCCGAAGGCCTTGTCGAACTGGGCGACGATGTACCGGCCCTTCGTGCCCAGCGGGTCGAGGCCGCCGATCTGCCAGGCGTCCTGGGCGTCGAAGTACTCGTTCTGGCCGCTGGACCAGTTGATCAGGCCCCAGGGATTGGCGAAGTCCGCGAGCAGGACGACCTTGCCGCGGGCGGCGTCGAGCGTCGGCCAGCCGTAGAAGTGGAACAGGCTCCGGTAGCCCAGCGCATCGAAGTAGTGATTGACCCGTCGCATGAACTCGTCGTCGCCGAGGGCCTGTCCGCCCGCCCGCTCGTTGCGCAGGCGCATCACGATGGTCTCGCCGGGGTGTGCCTGGAGGAAGGAGCGGCAGCGGTCGAGCACGTCCTGCAACCGGAGGTGCTGGTAGGCGTCGGAGTGGTAGATCCCCAGCTCGTCGGGCGCGCCCTGCAGGCCGTTGCAGCGGATGTCGAGGAAGCGGACGCCTTCTTCCAACTGCTGTGGGATGCCCCAGTTCTGGGTGTGCGACCACTCCGTGCCGTAGGCCGGGTTCTCGCAGCACGAGTCGTGGGTGCCGGGGATGGTGAGGTCGAGGAGGGAGAGGTTCCCGTTCAGGCGGCCCATCCAGCTGTCCGTCGGCAGCCCGCGCGGGGTGGTCCGTACGGCGGCCCGGGCGGTGGACGGCGGCAGGGCGAGCCCGCTGCCCAGGACGGCTGCTCCGCCGGCTCCCGCGCCCCACTTGAGAAGATCACGACGTGCGATGCCCATGAGGTGGCTCCTTCGGCGTTCCGGTCGGCTGGGAGGTGCACTGTGCCTTCAGTCCGAACGCGGCCCCGGCGTTGGCGGGTTCACCGTCCGGGGAGCGGTGCGGTTCGGTCTTGGTTCCGTCTGTCCTACCCGGATCGCCGTCTGACGAACTGCTGTCACGCTGGGCGGCAAGTCGACTGCTGTCAGCGGGGGTTGGGGCTGACGCTCGCGGTTGCCGTCATCGAGCGGGTCCACCGCGGCATGGAGCACTGACGTCCCGCGTCGCGCCCGGGTCCGGGGCCGACCGCCCGGGCGCTCGGCCCCGGGGCCGGCCGGTCGGTGTGGCGGATCGGGGTGGTTGCGGTTCAGTCTCCATTCGCGCCTCCCCTGCCCGGCCTGACGAACTGCTGTCACATTGGACGGCGAATCGCTGCTCGGATCCTGGGGGTTGAGGATGAGCTCGGGGGACGGTGGTGACCTGGTCGCGGCGGTCGTCGCAGCGCTGCTGCAGGCGGCGACCGGCGTGGCCGGTGCGGGCGGTGCAGCGGGGACGCCCTTCGGTGAGGACGGCCTCGGCTGGGTGCAGGCCGGGCTCGGGCAGCTGCCGCGCTGGGCCCGGGCGGCCGAGCTGGCCGGCTCGGCGCCGCAGGACGACGGTGCGCAGCAGGGGCTGGCGGAGGCCGTGGGCGAGCTGCTGACATCCCGCGTTGGCGGAGTCGTTGGAGGAGCGCCGCGCGGAGCGGGCCGCTCAGCCGGCCGAGGCGCCGCCGCCAGCGGCGCCGACGACGGTCACGGTCGGGGCGAGCGCCGTCGTCGGCGGTGCCGGCGGGCAGACGGCGCTGGGGGCGAACAATGTGCTCGTCGGCGGGGACATCCACGACAAGGTCGTCAACAGGAACGGCAACACGGGACTCCTGATCGCCGTCCTGGTCGTGGTGGCGGCCCTGATCGCCGTCGGCATCCACTTCCTCGGCGGGTCCAAGAGCCTCGGGTCCGCGCCGCGGCTGCCTGCCTCCGTGGAGGGCGAGCAGCGCAGGGCGAGTTCCGACGGCGACTGGGAGAAGTACCGGGCCTCGCTCACCAGGGACGGCATGGAGAGCCCCCGGACGGCCGCGTACGGGAGCATCCCCAACGACTTCACTTACCTGGTGCTGGCGGGCGACGATCACACGGCACGGTGGGAGGTCGTCATCGCCGACTCGACAGGGACCTTCCGGCGGACGTTCGCCGAGTCGACGGCGACTCGACGAGAAGCTCGGGCGGTGAGGTGCCGACGTCGCTGCCGGGGAAGATGTACTGCTCCGCCTCCTCCCGCGGGGTGAGCGAGAGTGACCCGTCGCGGTGCGTCTGGTTCGACGACACGTACGTGATCGTCGTCAGCGGAGTCGGCCGGGACCCGAAGATCGCGGCCGCGGTCATCGAGCGGATCTACCACGGCACCGAGCACTAGGGGAGCCCTGGTGGGTGCAGTGACGGCTGGCAACCGCCGGCGGCCGCTGTCGGTGGGGGCGGGCAGAATGCCGCCCGTGATCAATGACTACCGACCGGGTGACGTGCTGCGGCTGGCGTGCGACTTCACCGAGACGACGGTCACCGCGGTCTCCCGCTGCCACGTCTCGGTGCGGTGCCCGTGGCTGGCGGCGGACCCGCAGGCCGAGGGCATCTGCTGGAACGGCGACCGTGCGATGCCGCTGCCCGCCGCCCGGGAGTGGGAGGTCTTCCGGACGGAGCCGGCGGAGACGGAGCTCAGGCCGGGTGACACGTGCCGGGTGGGGATGCCCCCGACCGTGGTGCACGTCCAGTCGGTGGAGCACTACGATCCGCCGCTGGTCACCGGCCTGCTGCCGCGGCCCGCGTGCTACGTCGAGGTGCTGCGACAGGGTGAGGTGTACGAACCCGGCTTGGAGGACCAGGGCTACGCGTTCGATCCGGCCGGGGGTGAGCCGATCGGCATCGAACTGCTCTTCCGCCCGTACGCGTTCCTCGAACCGGGTGACGAGGTCGTCGACCGGGACGGGCGGGCCTGGCGCTTCGACGGGGCGTGGGACTGGCACGCCTTCGACGGGGAGGCCTCGGGTGCGCCGGTCTGGCCGCTGGCGCTGCTGTTCCGTGCCGGTGAGCCGGCTGGCGACGGGGCCGACGGGGCCGCCGAGGTCGCGCGGGCGACGGCGACCGGCAGCCACGCGGCGGAGCGGGAACGGTGGACCGGGCTGGCGCTCGCTCGGCCGGCCCCTGACCAGCCGTAGCGGGGCGGGAGTGGGAAGTCGGCGGGACCGACTTCCCACTCCGAGGGGCGGGCGGGCCCGTGCGGGTCAGCGGGTCTCGATGAGAACCGACTCGATGACGACGTCCTTGACCGGCCGGTCGTTGCGGGGGTCGGTCTCCGTCGTGGCGATGGCGTCGACGACCCGCTGGCTCGCCTCGTCGGCGACCTCGCCGAAGATGGTGTGCTTGCCGGTGAGCCAGGCCGTCGGCCCGACGGTGATGAAGAACTGGGAGCCGTTGGTGCCGGGCCCGGCGTTGGCCATGGCCAGCAGGTAGGGCTTGGTGAACGCCAGGTCCGGGTGGAACTCGTCGGCGAACTTGTACCCGGGCCCGCCGGTGCCGTTGCCCAGCGGGTCACCGCCCTGGATCATGAAGCCCTCGATGACCCGGTGGAAGACCGTGCCGTCGTACAGCTTCGCGTTGCTCGGCTGGCCGGTGTTCGGGTCGATCCACTGCCGTTCGCCGGTGGCGAGTTCCACGAAGTTCTTGACGGTCTTCGGGGCGTGGTTCGGCAGCAGCCGGATCACGATGTCGCCCTGGTCGGTCTTCAGCGTCGCGTACAGCTCTTCTGCCATGGCAAGTCCTTCGGTGCGTCCTACTGGCGCGGTCAGTCTTCCGGCCGGGACGAACCAATCCGGGGCGGCAACACGGCATCTCACCCGCATGAGTGACGCGGCAGAGGGAGTGGGAACTCGGCCCGGCCGACTTCCCGCTCCTCGTCCCTCCACGCGCTGGGTGTGGGCGTGCGGGGCGTCGGCGGCATCGGGGGTGTCGGAGGCGGCGGCGAGGTCGGCAGCGAGGTCGAGTTCGGCCCAGAGGGTCTTGGAGCCGGGGTGGCGCGGGATGGTGCCCCAGCGGTCGCAGGGGCCGTCGATGAGGGTGAGGCCGCGTCCGGACCGGGCGTTGGCGGGCCTCACGCAGCGGGACCTGGCCAAGATGACCGGCTACAGCGCGCTGTCGTCCTCGATCGTGCATCCCCACGCATGAGCGGAGCTCATGTCGTTTTCCCCGTGCCGACAT
The DNA here is from genome assembly GCF_055600605.1 of Kitasatospora sp. NPDC038210. Taxonomy (NCBI): domain Bacteria; kingdom Bacillati; phylum Actinomycetota; class Actinomycetes; order Kitasatosporales; family Streptomycetaceae; genus Kitasatospora; species Kitasatospora sp. NPDC038210. The sequence continues at coordinate 131,653 of NZ_JBVJYK010000002.1, forward strand.
GAGAATCCGGGAGCAGTGGGCTCAAGTTCACTCGTACGGATTGTATCTGATGTGTCATCAGTCCCTCTCCCGCGCCTTGTGACCAGGATGCAGGACGGCGCCCGACAGGGCGTGTTCCTACCTCATGACAAGGGTGGTTCGTATGACCTCTGCCGGCGGCGACTCCAGCGCTTCGGTCACTGACGCGACACTCAACGACATCGCCACCAACGGCATCTGGGCGGGCGCCGGTCTCAACCCGAGCCCGGCGGTGCTCGCCGTGGCGCAGGCCCTGCTCGCGGCCGTCCGGGGCGAGGCGGGGGCCGCACTTCCGTCCGAGCTGGCGGACTTGGCGTCGAGGGTCCGTGGTCGCGCCACCTTCGACGTCCTGCGCATCGACGGCGAGCGCGGGACACAGCTGTCGGCGTTCACCATCAAGCTGAACGGGGACGAACCGCGTCCGCTCGTGGTCGTGCCCGCGGGCTGGAACCCGTACGGCTGGCTGCCGTTCATGTACGCCTACCTCTCGCTGGCGGCGCGCGGCTACCACGTCCTGGCCTACACCCCGCGCGGCATCGGCCTCCCGGGGTGGATCTCCACCTCGGAGGGGCACATCGACGTCGCCGGGCCCAAGGACTGGCTCGACGGCTCGAAGGTGCTCGACTACGCGCAGCCGTACTTCGCGCCGAGCAGGATCGGCTTCCTCGGCGAGTCGTACGGTTCGGGGATCAGCCAGCTGGTCGCCGCGCACGACGACGCCGACCGCGTCGACGTCGTGGTCGCGCTGAGCACCTGGGGCAACCTGGCCACTGCGCTGTACGACAACGGGACCCGCCACACCGCGGCCGTGGCCGCGCTGATCGCCTTCACCGGTGGCACGTTGGAGGAGAAGTTCGACACGGAGTCCCGGAAGATCCTCAAGGACTTCGAGGACGGGGTGAACCTCGACGCCGTCGTCGCCTGGGGCACGGAGCGCGCCCCGGAGTCGTACGTCGACATCACCAACGCGCGGGGCATCCCGACGTTCATCTCGAACACCTGGCACGAGAGCCTGTTCCCGGCCGGTCAGACGATCCGGACGTTCGAGAAGCTCACCGTGCCCAAGCACCTGAACATGTGGATCGGTGACCACGGCGCCCCCGAGGGCCCGGGCCTGGCCGGCCTGATCGGCGGCGTGCCGTTCCCCGGGCTGAAGGATCCGATGCAGGAGGCCAACGCCTGGCTGGACCACTACCTGCTCGACGCCGCGAACGAGGTGCCGACCTGGCAGGACGTGAACAACCAGGTCATGTTCACCTACGAGACCACCAAGGTGATCGGCCAGCTCGACCGGATCACCGTTCCGGCTCGTCGCGAGCAGAGCCCGTCCTGGGGCGACGTCACCACCGGCACCGACTCCTGGTACCTCACCGGGGCCGCCGACGGCGGTGACGGCGAGTTGTCCGACAAGCAGTCCTCCGGCTGGAGCCGTGACTTCACGGCCGGTCACGAGACGGCCGCCACCGCGATGGACGACATCATGAAGACCGGTCAGAAGGAGTGGTTCGGCAACCCCAAGTCCTACGACCCGGACGGGTTCGAGCGGCCGCGGCTGCTGATGTGGTCCACCGAGGCGCTGACCGGAACCGGTGGTGTGGCGCGCCGGATCCGGGGCGCCGCGAAGGTGCGGCTGACCGTCCGCAACACCGGGGGGCCGGCCACGCTGGTGGCGTACCTCTTCGACGTCGCCCCCGACGGCACGGCGCGCATCATCACCCACGAGCCGTACACCGCCGCCGACCTGGCACCCGCCGAGGACCGGACGGTCGGCTGGACGCTCCAGCCCGCCGCCTACGACCTGCCGGACGGCCACCGCCTCGCCCTGGTGGTCAACAGCTGCGACAAGCTGTACGCCTTCTCCGGCACGAAGGACAGCACGACCACCGTCTCCTCGCCGCGCGGGGACGAGGCCGTCCTGGAGCTGCCGCTCGGCTGATCCCGGCCGCACCTCGTGCGAACGGCCCGTCGCACCCGCGGCGGGCCGTTGCCGTGCCCGCCGTCGGGCTGCTGACCTGGGCAATCCCCGTAATAAGGAGCATTCGGGCGCTCCGTGCACGTGATCGCCCCGCGTGGCCGGTGTGACAGTAGTAGCTTCGCGGGGAACGGAGGTACGCTCACGCCCGCACCTCGGATCGGAGGGGTACGCACACGCAGGAGTGCTAGGGGGAAGCTCAGCCATGTCCGTAATCCTTGATCGTGCTCTGACCTACTCGAACACCGTCCCGCGCGGCACGGTCCACCGGGCCGCCATCTGTGAGGTCTTCCTCACCGACTCCGTGCAGGTCTCCGGCGAGGAGTTCCTCGTCGCCGCGCAGCTGCCGCGCGTCCACAGCTACTACAGCGACCACGGCAGCGCGCCCGCCACGTACGACTCGATGCTGCTCATCGAGGTCTTCCGTCAGGCGTCGATCTACGTCGACCACACCTTCCTCGGTGCGCCGCTCGACAACAAGTTCGTCTTCATCAGCGGGGAGCTGGAGGTCACCGACCCGGCGGCGCTGGTCATCGGTGCCCGCCCCGGGCACGCCGAGCTCCGTGTCCGGGTGGCCGGGCTGAAGCAGCGGGGTGGCGTCGTCACCGGCAGCACCCTCGACCTGGTCATGTCGGTCGACGGCCGGGAGGCCGCGTCGATGCGCACCTTCGCGCAGTGGATGCCGGTCGCGGCCTGGGACCGGATACGCCGCAGCGGCCGCGCCGCGCTCGACCTCGCCCCGGCCCGGCCGCACCGGACCGGCGGCCGGGTCGCCGCGGTCACCGTCGGCCGCACCGTCGTGCAGAACGTCGTGCTCGCCGGGGCGGAGGTGGGCGACCGCGAGGTCCGCACCCAGGTCGTGGTCGACCAGGACAACCCGGCGTTCTTCGACCACCCGCTGGACCACATCCCGGGCGCGGTGATCTTCGAGGGGTTCCGGCAGTCGGCCATGTACGCGGCTCATGAGCTGTTCGGGTGGTCGCCGCGCGGCCTGCTGCTCTCCCGGGTGCAGACGGAGTTCACGCGCTTCGGCGAGTTCGAGCTGCCGACCGACTGCGTGGTGCGGGTCGTCGACCCGCCCGCGGCCGACACCGTCGCGTTCGAGATCGCCATGATGCAGGAGGACGAGCAGATCGCCCGCGCCCGGGTGCACCTGACCCGGACCGGCCAGGACGCCGGCGACCTGCAGAATCGTTTCGCCTAGGGTGAGGCCAGCGCGCGGCCCCGAGCGTGAGGACCGGCATCGCCCCTCCTCACGCTCCGGGCCGCGGTTCGCCGAACCACGTGCGCAGCACGTCGGCCAGTGGGCCCCCGTCCCGATCCGCCCGACCCCCTGACGTGAGCTCAGGGGGTCGGCTTCAGCCCCGCGGAGAGGGCCGTCAGCAGCGGCAGGGTGGGCATGGCGTGGCCGAGTTCCACGGCGCGGACCTGGCGCTCGGAGAGGCCGGAGCGCTCGGCGAGGTCGGGGACGGAGAGGCCCAGGGCGGTGCGGCGCTCGCGGACGGCGTCGGCCAGCGCGGCGGCCGGGTCGCCGTCGGGGTGGGCGGGGAAGTCCTCGATCAGGGGGCGCGCGTGGTCCACCGAAACTCCTCGTCGGCGAGTGGGGGCCGCACAGTCTGGCACGCGGCCGGAAAGCCCGTGGGGCAAGCGGAGGTCAAGTTTCCTTGACCGCCGCTTGGTTGCGGATCGCCCGCGGGCTCACGCGCGGGTCGCCGGCGAGCACGCGCGCGCATCGCAGGCGGGTCCACGCGCGCGGACCACCGGCGGCCTCACGCACGCGGGCCATCGGCGGGCTCACGCACACCTGTCGCCGACGGGCTCGCGCACCCGCGCGCCTATTGCCGGCAGGCACCGGTACCCGCACCCGGACCCGGCCCGCACCCGCCCCGCACGCGGATCGCCGCCGGCACTCACGCGCCCGTCACACCGGCCCGCAGGGCGGTGCTGCGCACGAGGGAGCGGGCGTGCGGGGAGTCCATGGGGTGGGCGAAGAGGTAGCCCTGGCCGAGCGGGCAGCCCATGGCGGCGAGCAGGTCCCGTTGTTCGGGGTGCTCGATGCCCTCGGCGATGACCTGGACGCCGAGGGTGTCGGCGATCCGGGCGATGCCCTCGACCAGGGCGTACTGCTGCCGGGAGTGGCCGAGGCCGTCGATGAAGGACTTGTCGATCTTGAGGAGGGAGATCGGGAACTCGCGGAGGTAGGAGAGTGAGGAGTAGCCGGTGCCGAAGTCGTCGATGGCGATGCCGACGCCGAGGCCGGACAGTGTGGCCATGTCGGCGTGGATGCGGTCGTCGCGGCGCATCAGGACGGATTCGGTGAGCTCCAGGACGAGGGTGTGCGGGTCGATGCCGGAGGTGGCGATGGCCTGGCGGACGACGTCGACGAAGCCGGCGTCGCGGAACTGCCGGGCGGAGACGTTGACGTTGACGCGCAGCGGGGGACGGCCTCCCGCGGTGCGGGAGGTGGAGCTCGCGGCGTGCCAGGCGGCGGCCTCCTGGGCAGCGCGTTCCAGGACCCAGGCGCCGAGCGGGACGATCTGGCCGCTCTCCTCGGCGAGGGCGATGAACTCGTCGGGCAGCACCATGCCGCGCCGGTCGTGCGGCCAGCGGACCAGGGCCTCGAAGGCCACCAGGTCGCCGGTGCGCAGGTCGACGATCGGCTGGTAGTACAGCTGGAAGGCCGATTCCGCGATCGCGGAATCGAGGTGCTCGTTCAGCTCGTGCCGTTCCACCAGCCCCGCCTGCAGGGCCGGCCGGTAGTGGCACCACTGGCGGCGGCCGGCCGCCTTGGCCGAGTAGAGCGCGAGGTCGGCGTGGGTGAGGAGTTCGGCGGCGTCGACGCTGTCCTCGGTGGTCGCCACGCCGATGCTGGCGCTGACCCGGACCGCGCCGGCCTTGAGCTTGAACGGCTCGTTGAAGACCTCCAGCACGCCGGCCGCGATGGTGTCCACGTCGGCCGGCGCCAGCGCGTCCTCCACCAGTACCGCGAACTCGTCGCCGCCGAGCCGGGCCGCGGTGTCGGAGGAGCGCAGCGCGGTGGAGATCCGCAGCGAGACCGCGACCAGCAGTTCGTCGCCGACCGCGTGCCCCTGGGTGTCGTTGACCACCTTGAAGTCGTCCAGGTCGATGAAGAGCACCCCGGTGACGGACCCGCTGCGTTCGCCGCGCGACAGCGCGTGGCCGACCCGGTCCTGGAACAGCACCCGGTTGGCGAGGCCGGTGAGGGAGTCGTGGAACGCCCGGTGGGTCAGCTCGCGCTCCATCTGCCGCTGCTCGGTGACGTCGCGCAGGGTGAGCACCAGGGCGCCGACGGTCGGGTCCGCGCGCAGGTCGTTGAAGCGCACCTCGGCCTCGATCGGGGTGCGGTCCTGGCGCAGCAGCCGCCAGTGCTCGCGGGGCTGCTCGCCGGCGGACGGGGACGGGGTGTCGCGCATCCGGGAGAGCGCCTTGCCGACCGCCCGGCTGTCCTCGGGCGGGACGAGATCGGTGAGCTGGGCGCCCTCCAGCGCGGAGTTGCCGAGCACGGCCGTCGCGGAGGGGGAGGCGTAGCGCACGCCGCCGTCGGCGTCGAGGATCAGGATGACGTCGCTGGCGTTCTGGACGAGCGTGCGGAAGTAGAGCTCGCTGTTGCGGCGGTTGACCTCCTTGCTCAGCACGACCCGCTCGACGGCGAGGGCGGCCTGCGCGGCGAGGATCTCCAGCGAGCTCCAGAGGCTGGCCAGCTCCTGCTCGGTGCCGGTGACGATGAGCGCGCCGATCAGCGGGTCGCCGAAGGGGCGCTCGGCGAGGGTGAGCGGGCAGATCAGGGCGTACGACATGCCGTCGAGGTGCCCGGTCAGCTCGCTGGCGGGCAGGTCGACGGACTCGACGGGCAGCAGCCGGCTCTCGCGGTAGGCGGCGAGGGCCAGCACCTGGTCGGAGTCGGAGGCCGTGCCCAGCCGGTGCCGGGCCGTGCCGTGCTCGGCGTGCCGGACGTGCAGCACGCCCGCCTCGGCGACGGCGAGCAGGGCGACGTGCCCCGGTTCGGCGGGCATCAGGGCGGAGGCGGCGGACTGGACGGCGTCCGCGACCTCCTCCACGCTGACGGCGGCGGTCAGCCGGCCGCCCGCCTCGCGCAGCGCCCGCTCGCGGGCGATGGCCTGTCTGCGGGCGGAGACCACGACCGCGAGGCGGGCCAGCACGAGCAGGTACAGCACCGCGGAGAAGGCGCCGATCACGCCCGCGTTGTCGGTGTTCCCGGCCAGCGCCTCGATGATCAGGATCGCCGGGGCGATCAGCGAGGCGAGGGTGAGCAGGACCAGCCGCGCGGTGCTCAGGTCCGGTTCCTGGGTGGGGACGGGCTTGGTCAGCTCGACCATCGACGGGTGCAGCGCGGCCGCGCCCCACGCGGTGTAGTAGGCGGCCCAGCCGAGTTCGACGGGTGTGCCGATGCGCCAGGTGCCGTGCAGCTGGATCAGCCCGTACAGCACGTCGGAGACGAGCAGGCCGACGGTGCCGACGGCGAGCAGCTGCAGGGAGCGGGAGCTGCCGCCGCGCGGGGTCAGCAGGCGCAGCAGCAGGGCGAGGACGACCACGTCGCCGAGGGGGTAGGCGATCGAGACGGCCCGTTGGAACCACGTGAGGTCGGGGTTCTGGGTGTACGGGACGATCAGGTAGATCCAGGAGAGCAGCGCCAGGCCGATCGTGAGGATCAGCGCGTCCAGCAGCCCGGCGCGGTCCTGACGGGCCGTGCGCCATCGGATGAAACCGAGCAGGCCGATCGCGTACAGCACGTACTCGGCGAGGTAGAAGCCGTCCGCGATGGAGGGGAAGGGGTTGGCCAGGTGCAGGATGTCCAGCTGGATGGCCTGCACCACCTCGCCCGCGGTGAAACTCAGGTTGGCGAGCGCCAGCACGTACCAGAAGCGTGCGTGCGCGGGGCGGTTGAGGCGGACGCCGAGCACGATGGCGGCGACGCCACCGAGGCCGATGCCCGTCCACCAGATGATCCGCTGGCTGGGATTGGCGTAGTAGATGCCGGTGAACAGCACCATCCAGAGCAGGTAACAGACCATCAGGCGTTGTCGCCGGCGTGTCAACGAGGCTACCTCCTCCACGACGTCACCCCGCCGGTCGGACGGGGGAGTTCGGGCGAGGGCGGGATCCGGGGGCTCCGGGTGTCACCGGGGTCCCCGGACGGGGACTCCGCGCGAGGGCCGGTGCCCGGGGCGGGCGTGCGACCGTGTTCGGGGCGGCCGCTTCCTCGCGCGCGTGTGCGGCGCCCGGTCGGTGTGCGGCCGGACGTTCTCAATGTGCCGTGAGTGCGTATAGTCGGAAATGTCGCACTCCCAAGCATTCTGCCGCCACAGCACGAGGTCAAGCCGGTGGATGACGCAGCAGACAGCGCACAGGGCGTACCGGCGGATGTGAGCTCCGGACATCACGCCGTGGTCCGCAACGACAACGGTCAGTACGCGCTCTGGCCCGCGGACTTGACCGTTCCGGCCGGGTGGCGGCAGGTGTACGGACCGGCCACGAGGGCCGACTGCCGGGCCTGGGTGGAGCGGGAGTGGCGGCCCGCCGGGCTGGGGTTCGCCGGCCCCGCGAGCCCCCGCCGGGTCTCGGCCGGGTTCGCCGACACGGTGCACGGACTGTTCCGCACGCGGGCGGCGCACGACCCGCAGGCGCTCGCCGTGATCGCCGAGGACGCCACGCTGAGTTACCGCGAACTCGACCTGCGCAGCGACCGGTTGGCGGCCCGGCTGCGGGCGCACGGGACCGGGCCGGAGCAGGTCGTCCCGGTCTGCCTGGAGCGCGGGGGCGAGCTGGTGACCGCCTGGCTGGGCGTGCTCAAGGCGGGCGGGGCCTTCCTGCCGCTGGACCCGGCGCACCCGGAACAGCGGCTGGCGGGACTGGTCGAGGACTCCGGAGCGCGGGTGGTGGTCACCGACGGTCACAGCTTTCCCGGGGTCGCGGTGGTGCGGGTGGACGAGCGGGTGGACGACCGGAGCGGCACCGGCGGGGGCGAGCCCGAGGACCGGTCCGCGCGAGCGGAGTCCCGGCCGGGCGGGGGCGCCGGCCCCGGAGAGTACCGGCTGGACGACGGCGCCGGGCCGGACGACCTGGCGTACCTGATCTACACCTCCGGCACGACCGGCCGCCCCAAGGGCGTTCCGGTCACCCACCGTGCGCTGGTGTTCACCCTCGACCGGATCGTCCACGCCTACCGGCTGTCGCCCGGCGAACGCGTCCTGCAACTGGCCGCGCTGGGCTCCGACACCGCACTGGAGCAGCTGCTGGGCACGCTGCTGGCCGGCGCCACGGTCGTCCTGGGCGGCGGGAGCGGGGGCGGCGGCACCTGGGCGCCCACCGAACTGGTCGGCCGGCTGTCCGGGCTCGGCCTCGCCGTCGCCGACTTCACCCCCGCCTACTGGCACCACGTGCTCGACCTGCTCCCACCCGGCGGTCCCGGTCCCGACGGGCTGCGCCTGGTACTGGTCGGCGGGGACGTCGTGCACACCGGCGACTGCCGCAGCGGCCTGGAGCGGCTTCCGGGCGTGCAGCTGCTCAACGCGTACGGGGTCACCGAGGCGGCCGTCACCTCCACGCTCTGCGAGGTCACGACGGAGCTGCTGGACGGCGGCGGAGCGGGCGGGAGCCCGGCCGCCGCCCCGGTGCCGATCGGGCGGCCGCTGCCGGGCGTGCGGGTGCACGTGCTGGACGCGCAGCTGCGCCCGGTCCGGCCCGGCGAGAAGGGGCAGATCCACCTCGGCGGGCCCGGCCTCGCCCGGGGCTACTGGCGGCAGGCCGGGCTCACCGCGGAGTCCTTCCTGCCCGACCCGTACGCGCCGCTGCCCGGCGAGCGGATGTACCGCACCGGCGACGCCGGGCGCTGGCGGGCGGACGGGCAGCTGGAGATCCTCGGCCGCTTCGACGACCAGGTGAAGGTGCGCGGCCACCGGGTCGACCCGGCGGAGATCGAGGCGGTGCTGGCCGCGCACCCGGACGTCCGGCAGGCCCGGGTCGCGGCCGACGGGTCGGCGGCGGACGGCAGCCGGGTGCTCACCGCGTACTACACGCTCGCGGCCGGGGCGGACGACGGCGCCGAGGGGATCCGGGCGTTCCTGGCCGAACGGCTGCCGGAGTACCTGGTGCCGGCCGAGTTCGTGCCGCTGGAGGCGATGCCGCTCACCCCCGCCGGGAAGATCGACCGGCGCCGGCTGCCGCACGCCCCGGTGCGGACGGCGTCGCGGGCGGCGGGCGGGGGCGCGAACACGAGCGGGGGATCCGCCGGTGACGGGGAGCAGACCGGGAACGAGGAGTCGGGCGGGAGCGGGGAGTCGGGCGGGAGTGCCGGAGCGGCCGCGGCCGGCGGACCGGCCGGTGGCGGAGCGGTCGAGGAGGCGGTCGGGCACCTGTGGGCGGAACTGCTCGGCGTCGAGACCGTCGGCCCGGACGGCGACTTCTTCGCGCTCGGCGGCACCTCGCTGCTGGCCATGGAGATGCTGGCGCGCGCCCGGATCATGTTCGGCATCGACGTCGGCCGGGTGCGGGCGCTCACCCGGGCGCTGCTGCGCGAGCCCGTGCTACGGGCCTTCGCGAAGGCGCTGCAGGAGGCGCGTGCGGGCGCCGGGCCCGGCACGGCCGCCGGGGCCCGCACCGAAACCGGCCCCGGCGCGTACGCGGTCCGCGGCGAAACCGCGGTCGACTGGTTCGAGGAGGCCCGGCTCACCGACCCCGTCGGGCAGTCCTGGAGCCCCGCGCCCTCCCGGGCGGAACCCGCCGAGATCCTGCTCACCGGCGCCACCGGCTTCTGCGGCGCGCACATGCTGCACGCGCTGCTCGCCACCACCCGGGCCCGGATCCACTGCCTGGTCCGGGCACCCGACGAGGAGCACGCACTGGAGCGGCTACGAGCCACCCAGCAGCGCTTCCTGCGGCACGACCTCGCCGACAGCCGGGTGGTGCCGCTGGTGGGCGACCTCACCGAACCCCGGATCGGCCTGACGGACCGTCAGTTCGAGTGGATGGCGGGCAACCTGGACTCGATCCACCACCTCGGCGGGCAGGTCAACTTCCTCTACCCGTACCACCAGCTGCGCGACGCCAACGTCGGCGGCACCCGGGAGGTCGTCCGGCTCGCCGGGCACAGCCGGGGCATACCCGTGCACTACCTCTCCACCCTCGCCGTGCTCGCCGGCTTCGGCGCCGCGGGCGTCGACAAGGTCACCGAACGGACCCCGCTCGCCTACCCCGAACGGATCGGCGTCGGCTACGTCGAGAGCAAGTGGGTGGCCGAACAACTGCTGCACAACGCGGCCGCGGCCGGGCTGCCGGTCACCGTGCTGCGCACCAACGACGTCACCGGGGACCTCGCGAACGGCGTGATGAACACCGGCACCGAGCTGTGTGCGCTGATCAAGTACCTGGCGGACAGCGGCACGTGCCCGGACGTGCGGCTGCTGCTCGACTTCGTGCCGGCCGACCGCTTCAGCCTCGCCGTCGCCCACATCGCCGCCCACGCACCCGCCGACGGCGAGGTCTACCACCTCACCTCCCCGCAGCCGGGCATCCTCGCCGACCTGGCGGACCGGCTGCGGGCGCGCGGCCACCGGATCAACCGGCTGTCGTACGGGGACTGGGTGCAGGGGCTGGTCCGGTTCGCGGCCGGGAGGCCGACGCACCCGATCGCGCCGTTCGTCCCGCTGTTCGTGGACCGCGCGCCGGGATCGGAGCTGTCGATCAGCGAGATGTACTTCCGGCCGACGTTCCCGCTCTTCGACCGGGCGAACACGGACGCCGCGCTGACCGGAAGCGGGATCGAACTGCCGTCCGTGGACGAGGTGTTGATCGACCACTACCTGACCGAGCTGGAACGGGAGGGGTTCCTGGGGGCGGCGCGGTGAGCGGCGTCCACGAGCCGGCCGGCGGCGACGCCCCCCTTCCGGCTTCCGCCCTCGGTTCAGCCCCCGCCCTCGACCCGGCCTCCGCTCTCGACCCGGCCGCTGTCCTCGACCGGGCCTCGGCCTTCGACGCCCTCGGCGCCGAACTCGCCCCCGGCGACGGCCCGGTGGCGTTCGGCGGCACCCTCGGGCCGGGGGAGCTGCTGGCGGCGTACCGGCGCGGGCTGTTCCCGCTGCCGGCAGCGGACGTGTACGCGAGCGCGTACAACGAGGCGGTGTACGGCGACGCCGTCGAGGCCGGGCAGGTGCCGCTGCTGCCGGGCGGGGAGGACCCGTACGCGCTGGCGTGGTGGTCGCCCGACCCCCGGCCGGTGATCGCCGCCGACGGCGTACGGATCGGGAGCCGGCTGGCCCGGCGGCTGCGCAACCGGTCGGCGTGGTGGACGAGCGCGGACCGGGCCTTCGGCCGGGTGCTGGAGAACTGCGCCGAACGGCGTCAACCGGCCTGGCTCACGGAGGAGTTGATGGCAGCGCTGACGCGCCTGCACGCGCTCGGGGCGGCCCACAGCGGGGAGGTGTGGGAGGGGGAGGAGTTGATCGGCGGGGTGTTCGGGGTCGCGGTCGGTGCGGTGCTGAGCCTCGACTCGATGTTCCACCGCCGCCCGGACGCCGCCAGGGTCTCCGTCGCCGACCTCGGCGCCCGGTTCGGCGCGGTCGGCGGGCGGCTGCTCGACGTGCAGTGGGACGGTCCGCACGTGCGCAGCCTGGGGGCGCAGCCGATGGCGCGCTCGCGCTACCTCGCGGAGCTGGCCGGCGCGACGGGGGCGCACGCGGCGGGCGACGCGATCGGCGCGGCCGGCGGGGCCGGGGCGGTTTCCGGGGTCGGGGAGGCCGGCCGGGTCGGAGCGGGCCGGCGACCGGCGGGGTTGTTGCCGACCGAGCCGCTCCCGGTGTCGCGGCTCGGGTGACCTGCGGTCAAACCGGCGTCGGCCGGGGGTTTGGCCTGTCTTCGACAAAGTTATTCCTCGTCAGTAACATGGCGCCGCGTGTTCAAGAGTTCGATAGGCAGGGCCGCGGGCCCCGCCGTCCTCACCCTCATCCTCGCCGGGGCCGCCGCGTGCGGGCCGACCAGCCCCGGCCCCTCCCAGACCGGCGCCGCCCCCGCGGCCGCCACCGCCGCCGACGCCGGTACGCCCGCCGCCGGGGGCAGCCCGGCCGCGGCGGCCGCAGCCGCCGGCACCCCGCGTGCCAAGGCGGCCTCGCCCGCCGCAGGCCGTCCGACCGCTGGTGCGTCGGTGCCCGTCACCGCCGCCCCGGCCGGGGACAAGCAGGCCGCGATCGGCAGCCCCGGCAAGGACGGCGCCGCCGTCACCGCGGCGACGAAGAGCCTGCAGCTGACCGCGTACGACCCGGCGGGCGGCACGGCCGTCCTGACGGCGGCCGGCGGTCCGGCCCCGACCGCTACGACGGCCCCGACCGCCCCGGGTGCCACGGCGGCCCCGGCCTCCCCGAGCGCCGCGCCCGGCGCTGCCGCCTCGGCCGCGGCCGCCGCGGTCCAGCCCGGCCAGCTGATCGCCAGCCCGCCCACCGCCGCCGCGCCGCAGGGCGCGCTGGTCGCCGTCACCGCCGTTCACCCCGGTGCGGGCAACACCGTCAACCTGACCACCCGTCCGGCCACCATCGCCGAACTGCTGGGTGGCACCGAGGCCGACGGCAACGTGCCCGTCGACCCGCACGGCATCACGGTCACCCCGCTGGTCAAGGACCTCAAGGCGACCGTCGGCGCCGACCTGAACGGTGTGAAGGCCGACGCCTCCGGCACCCTGGAGGTGAACGTCAAGGCCCCCGTGCCGCTGCCCGAGGGCGCCAGCCTGGACGCCTCCGGCTCGCTCCAGCTCCACCCGGCCGTCCACTTCGCGTACCACGGCGCCGCCGCGGGCAGCCCGCGCACCGCGTCGATCGGCTTCGACCTGGGCGCCCACGCCGAGTGGAAGGTCACCGGCGACGTCGCCCGCAACACCGGCGCGGCGCCCATCCGGGTGCCCTTCGCCAAGCTGCAGGCCAGCCCCGTCCTGACCGTCGCCGGCCTGCCGGTGGTCGTCAACCTCGGCCTGACCTGCTACCTGGAGGTCAGCGCCGACGGCCAGGTCCACCTGGAGGCCGAGCAGGACGCCGCCGGCACCTGGGCCGTGCGCGCGGACTACACCGGCGGCAAGGGCTGGACCCCGGTCACCAACGCCGACACCAAGGTCACCCCGGTGCACGTGCGGCTCAACGGCAAGGCCGGTGTGCGGGCCGCGCTCGGCGCCGAGATCAGCGTCGGCCTGTACGACACCGTCGGCGTGGAGACCACCGTCGCCCCCTATCTGAAGGCTCAGGCCGAGGGCTCGCTGGTCGCCGACTCCTCCGGCAACCCGCCGCAGGTGCAGGGAAGTTGGTCGCTGGTCGGCGGCGTCGACCTGAACGGGGCGCTCACCGCGCACCTGAAGGTCTTCGGCACCCCGATCATCGAGGGCAAGCTGCCGCTGCCGCCGTTCCACCGCGAATGGCCGCTGATCGGCGGCTCGGCGACCCTGCCGGCGCCGAAGCCCAGCGCGAGCTGACGCAGCGCCATGTTGTCCGTGCCCCCTGGCCGGTCCCGGCCGGGGGGCCATTTCGCTCCGTGTCGGCCGCCGCGGTGCGCGCCCGCCTGCGGCCGGACCGACGGCCGACCGGCCGACGGCCCTCCGACCCACCGGGCGTAGTCGCGCGGGGCTCTTCCCATCGCCACCGTCCACCTGCATCCTGATGGCCGCAACGGTCTGACGGGGTGGGGATGGGCGAGCGGGGCGAACGGGGCGAACGGGGCGAGCGGCACCGGGTCGAGAACGCGATCGACAACGGGACGTTCCACGGTCCCGTCGTCCAGGCCGGGAAGGTGTGGATGCTGTTCGGCTCCGGGCAGGGGCCGCTGGTGGTCCTGGCGACGGTGATGGCGCTGATCGCCGCCGTCACCACGTACCTGGTACTGGGCCGGGACGACGGCGCCGAGCCGACCCTCACCGCCCGCTACGACTCGGCCCGGACGGAGACGGCGGCGATGATGCTGCCCCGGTCGTTCGGTCCGACCGCCGTGCCGGCCTCGGTCTCCGGCTGCCCGGCCACCTGGGCCTGGCTGCACACGCAGGGCGGCCTCGACGTGGGCACCTCGCACCTGGTGGTCGAGGCGACCGGCGGCCGCGGACACACCGTCGTCATCCGGTCCCTGAAGGCCTCCGTCGTGGGCGCGCCGCAGGACCCGCCGGCCGGAACCATCGCCTACTGCCCCCCGCAGGGGTTGGGTGCCGCACTGGAGCTGGGCATCGACCTGGACTCCGCCGACCGGGTCGCCCTGATCGGCACGGCCACGGGCGAGACCTCGTACGCGCCGTTCTTCAGGGACAAGTACCTGTACCTGGAGGACCGGAAGCCCGAGGAGGTGGAACTCGGCGTCCTCGCGGCGAGCAAGAGCTACGAGTACGTCCTCACCGTCGAGGGCTCGGTGGACGGCAAGCCCCGGACCTGGACCCTCAAGGACGGCGGCCGGCCGTTCCGGGTCACCGGAATCCGCACCGACCTCCCCTCCGACCTGCGCGGCGACGCCACGGTCTGGGTCACCGAGTACGGCGTGCACGTCCCCCCGCCCTTCCGCTGCAACCCGTGCTCCAGCGACGGTGCGCCGGTTCCGGGCACCTCGGTGCCCGCGGCGCCGAAGGGATCGGCGCCGTCGCCGGGTTCGCCGCCCCCGTGGGCCGCTCCGGCCGGACGCCCGAGCGCGCCCGCACCCCCGCTGGCCGTGGTCCCGCAGGACCCGGAGTCCGTCGCCCTCGCCTGGATCGTCACCGCCAACAGCTTCGACGTGCGGCGCGGTGACACCGGGCCGGGCGCCGTCCTGCCCCGACTGCGGCCGTACATGACGCCGAGGGCGGCGCAGGAGGCACAGGCGGAGGCGGCCGGCGGGCCGAAGCCCGACAACCCGGACTGGCCGCCCGAGGTGACCGCCCGCCGAGGCTGGTCGGCGGTCTCCTCCGCCTCGGCGGCCCTGGTGGTGGCGGACAGGCACCTCACCGGGCAGAAGCCGGGGCCGAGCGCGACCGTGCGCACGGCGGTGGAGGTCACCTACCGGGCCGACGACGGGTGGTCGCGGAGCGGCCCGGGTCTGTTCGTCGGACAGCTGATCCTGCAGCGGCAGTCCGACGGCACCTACCTGGTGGACGCCTTCCGGCGCGGCACGTAGGTCCTGCGCGCGGGCCCCGCTCCGGGCCCGGCCGTCTGCTGTCGCGCGCCGTCCGGCGGCCCGCCGTGCCGGTCGGGTCTGTCGTGTCTGTCGGACCGGTCGGACCGGGCGGGCAGAATCGGCGGCATGAGCTACCACTACGAGGTCGTCCTCGGCTGCTTCCTGCGGGACGACACCCCCGGTGAGGTCCTGGACGCCCTGCGGTGGCACCTCGGCCTCGCCGACGAGCGCCCGGCCGGGCTCGACCCGGAGGAGCACGAGTACCGGATGCTCGACCCGGATCCGGAAAGCCGCCTGCCCGGAGGGGACTTCGCCGCCCTGCGGCTCCAGGGCCGGGGCTTCACGGCCGACGGTCCGCAGGAAGCCTGGGGCCTGTTCAGCCGCAACCTCTGGCTCGACGACATGATGGGCGACCTCGCCACGCTCCTGGACCTGATCGCGCCGCACGTCCGGGAACCCGGCCACGGCGGCCACGTCCGCGAGGAGTTCGACACCGAGCCGAACGGCATCACCTTCCGGGACGGAACGTACGGACCGCTGACGTTCTGAGCCCGTCCGCGCCGGTGTCGGGCCGGCGTGGGTGCGGCCCGGCTCCGGGCGATCAGTCAAGTGTCAGATGCAGTAGGACAGTTCGCTCCCTGTTGGGGGTGTGGGACGGGCCGGGCGGGTCGTAGGGTACGTGACCATGAGCATCGAGGAGCCGGGCGGCCGAGTCGAGCGGGATCCGAGTCTGCTGCGGGTCTCGCACGCGGAGCGGGACCGGATGGTGGAGATCCTGCGGGACGCGGCGGCGGACGGCCGGTTGGACGCCGCGGAGCTGGAGGAGCGGCTGGAGCGCGCGCTCACCGCGCGCACCTTCGCGGACCTGGCGCCGCTGACGGAGGACCTGCCGGTCGCGCCGCTCGTCCCGCCGACGGTGCCGACGGCGGCGCCCGCCCGGCTCCACGCCGCGCAGGACCACGCTTCGCTTCCCGTGGCGCCGGCGGGGATGCCGGCGTCCGTGCCGACCGCGGCGGGCGGGGACGCGGAGCGGTGGCAGGTGACCGGTCACCGGTTGCGCCGGGAGGGCGCATGGGCGGTGCCGCGCACCATCGAGCTGGAGGTGTACGGGGGTTCGGCGCGGCTGGACTACACCCTGGCGCGGCTGCCCGGGGGCGGACACAGTGCGATCCGCATCGACCTGCACGGCGGGAACGTGCGGCTGCTGCTGCCCCCGGGCGTCGCGGTGGACCTGAGCGGCATCACGACGTTCGGCGGCCGGGTCCGCGACCACGCCTCCCGGCACGCGCCGCCGGGGGTGGCGGTGACGCACGTGATCACCGTGACGGGGTCGACGTACGGCGGGAACCTGCGGGTGGACGCCTCGCACGCCAAGTAGCCGATGGCGAGCCGGAGGCCATGAGTTCGCCTCATCCATCGTGTACGGCGCAGGCTGGATATCATCACCCGATGATCACTTCCAGCGCTCGTACCACGGTCTTCGACATCGACGGCACGCTCTGCTTCGACGGCCGGTCCATCGACGGCCGGATCATCGCCGCCATCGAGGCCTGCGAGCGGGCCGGCCACCAGCTGGTCTTCGCCTCCGCCCGGCCGGTCCGGGACCTCCTGCCCGTCCTCGACGGGGCCTTCCCCTCCGCCGTGCTGATCGGCGGGAACGGCAGCCTGGTCTCGGTGGACGGCCGGGCGCGGGCGCGGACGGCGTTCGGCGGCGAACTCGCGGACCTGCTGGCGGAGGTCGAGCGGTACCGGGCGGAGTACCTCGCCGACGGACCCTGGGACTACGCCTACACCGGGCCGGCCGACCACCCGATCCGCAGCCGCGTCGACCAGGGCAACCTCGCCCGCAAGGTCGAACTCGCCGACCTCCCGGCCGTGGTGAAGTTCCTCGTGGTCGGCGCGACCGACCTGCCGGCCCTGGCCGAAGCGGGCCGCGCCCTCGGCATGACCGTCAACCACCACCTCGACGAGGCGATCATCGACTTCGCTCCCGGTACCACGACGAAGTGGGAGGCGCTGGCCTCGCTGGGGGTCGACGCGTACAACGCCTTCGGCAACGACATCAACGACCTCGACCTGCTGCGCCACGCACGCCACTCGGTGCGGGTGGGCGCCCACCCCGGCCTGGACGGCGTCGCCAGGGTCACCGTCGCGCCCGATCCGGAGGCCGTCGCCGCCGAGATCTCCCGCCTGGCGACAGCCGCACACGTGCACTGAGGCCCGCCGGGGGCCGCAGGGTGCACTCCCGCAGCTTCTTCCCGCGGTGCACGCCCACAACAGCACGGGCGCACCGCAGCAAGTCGTCCTCACGGCCGCGCCCGGCGGGCGGAGGTTCTTCGCCTGCTCGGTGCGGCCGGGATCCGCCACCGACCTCACGGCCCTCGACTCCGCCGCCGGCCGGTCTTCTCGGCGGGTGACAAGATCCGGCAGTTCGAGGACCCGGGCCGCTGACCCGACCCCGGGCAGCTGACCCGACCCCCGGGCCGGCTCCGTCGATGTCGGCCCGCGTACGAGTTCGTCACATGTCAGTCGGCCGATGAGCCCGGCTCATGTCCTCCTGCCCATGAGGCCGGTTCATGTCGGGTCTCATGAGCGCGGCTCATGTCGGCCCTCCCATGAGCCCGGCTCATGTCGGAAGGGCGGCGGAGGTCCGGGGGAATCTCCCCTACCCTTCCTCCATGCTGTCTGTGGTGGTGGCCCCCTGGGCGGGCGAGGCAGAGCCGGTGTTCGTGCGCAACCCGGACGTCCTGCACGACGCGGCGAGCACGATGAAGGTCGCCGTGCTCGCAGCGCTCTGTCGCGGTGGGGTGAACCTCGGTGCCGAGGTTCCGGTGGTGAACCGTTTCACGTCCGCTGTCGGCGGGGAGTTCCGCAACGACCCGGAGTACGACAGCGACCCGCTTCCCTGGGAGTTGCTGGGCGCGCACGTTCCGCTCAGCCTGCTCGCCGAGCGGATGATCACCCATTCCTCCAACCTCGCGACCAACCTCTGCCTGGCCCGCACCACCCCGCAGTCCATCGCCGAGGTGTGGCGCCGGGCCGGAGCCACCCGCAGCTCCACCCTGCGCGGAATCGAGGACCACGCGGCGCGGGCCGCAGGCGTCAACAACCTGGTCAGCGCCCGTGACCTCGTTCGGCTGTTGCACTCCCTCGCCGGCGAGCCCGAACTCCTCGCCCTCCTCGAAGACAACGACTTCCGGGTGGACCTCGCGGCCGGCCTCCCCCCGAGCACCCGGATCGCCTTCAAGAACGGCTGGATCCCCGGGGCCCGCCACTGCGTCGGCCTCGTCCACCCCTACGACTGCCCGCCCTACCTGCTCGCCGTCTGCTACACCGGCCCGCTCGCCAACGGTGCCGATCGGGCGGACCCGGCTGCCCGCCTGCTGGCACGGATCTCGGCAGCGGTGTGGCGGCGACGCCATGAGATCCGCTCATCCCCGCACGGGGCATGACGAACGGTCATGCCGTGGCCCGGCGCAGGTGGCGGCTCATGTCGCCGATCAGGGTGATGCGGACCCGGCGCTCCGTGAACCGCCACCGGCCGTCCCGGCGTTCGAACCGGTCGTGGTAGCGGCCGGCGGCGATGGTCTGCAGGGGGAAGTCGGGCAGGGCCTGCAGCACGGTGACGTACGAACGCGCGACCGCCGTGCCCGCCGGTTCGTCGATCCCGACGGCGGTGTTGGTGGTGACGTGCTGGGTGCGCGGGGTGCCGTCGGCGTGGACGATCAGGGTGTCCCGGAACATCCGCTCGATCGCCTCGCTCCCGCGCACCGGTGCGCCGCTTCCGGTGAAGGCGGCGTCGGCGAGGAGGGTGCCCAGGCCTGCGAAGTCGCCGTCGTCGACCAGTTCGGCGTAGCGGGCGATCAGGTTCTCGACGGCGCGGTGGCTCGCCGCCGGATCGGTGTGCGGGTCGGTGGGTGCGGACATCGGTCCTCCTCGGGCGGGACGGGTGGCACGAGCGGGTGGCATCGGGCGGATGGTACGAGTGGGTGGCCGGAGCGGGTGGTGTCGGCGAGTGGGACCACCTTCCCGTGCACGGGGGGCCGGCCGCATCGGTCATCCGACTGTCGACGACCGGTGGGAGAACCGCTCCGCCCGTCACACTTCCCGCCCGGGATCCGTCGGTGAAGCAACACACACCGACACACGGAAGGACGGCGCGATGCTGACCACCGTCATGTACGTCACGCTCTACGTCACCGACCAGGACCGCGCGCTGAGGTTCTACACGGAGCAACTGGGCCTGGAGAAGCGCATCGACTTCCCGAACCCGGGCGGACGGTTCCTCACCGTCGGCGCCCCCGGCAGCCCGGTGGAGATCGTCCTGTGGGCGCTCGCCGCGGCAGCGGGCCGGCCGGTGGAGGTGGGTCCGAGTGGCGCGCCCGGTCCGGTCATCCTCGAATCGGACGATCTGCGGGCGGACTTCGAGGTCTTCCGCGCGCGCGGTGTGGTCTTCGACGCGGACGAGCCGGAGGAGTACGGGTTCGGCCTGCGCATCGAGGCCGTGGACCCGGACGGCAACCGCATCTCGCTGCGCGAACGCGGCCGGGCGGGCCGCGGCGACGGCTGACGAACGGAGTGGGAAGTCGGCCGGCCCGACTTCCCACTCCGTCGTTCCGGGTCATCGCGGGTCCGGTCCCGACGCCACCGGAAAGCCCGCGGGTCCGGTTCGCCGGTTACTGGTAGACCGGTAGCCGGCAAACCGGTAACGGTGGACCGGCAACCGGTAGCCGGTAAACCCTCCGTCGAATCCGTGGACGATCTGCGAGACTCATGGGCCGGCGACCACGATGCGTGGAGGGGCGGCGAGTGGACCTGGTGTCGGCGGCCGGCTGGGGAGCGGCCGGCGGGCTGATCGCGGAGTTGTGCATCGGCTTCCAACGTGTACTGACCTGGCAGCGCAAGCGGCACGCGGCACGGGCGGCGGGCCGCAGACTCCCGCCGTTCAAGCGGTACTTCGATCCGGTGGCGGATCCCTTGGCCGCCGCGCTGCGCGGGCTGATCGGGGCCGGGGCCGGTCTGCTGGTGCACGGTCAGGTGAACGGGGTCCTGCCGATCGTGGCGACCGGCTACGCGGGGATGGAGTTCCTGCAACGGCTGCCGTTGCTCTTCGGGCACGGGCTCACGGAGAGCGAGGAGCCGGAGCGGCCCGCCACCGGGGCCGACGGTCAGGAACCGCAGAAGGCCGCGGAGCGGAGGACCCCGTGATCGGCTCGCTGGCGACGCGCTGTCTGGCCGCGCTGGCCGGCCGGGGCGTCGGCGTGCCCGAACGGCGGTGGCAGGGCTACTCGCTGGGCCGGCGACTGCGGGCCTCGCTGTTCAACCTGCCGTTGGGCCCGCTGGCTTCGGCGCCGCCGCAGGCCCGGCCGAGGAAGGAGCGTCCGCAGGCGCCGACGCTGGCGGACCTCGCGGACCGGTGGATCCTGCGGACACCGGCGCAGCGCCTGGCGCGCCGCGGACTGCTCTGCGACGTCCTGGCGTCGGTCCGGCCGCTGGTGGCCGAGGCGACGTTGCTGATCGGTCCGGCGGTCGCGGGAGGGGACGAGCGGGTCGTGGACTTCGGTCTGCACGCCCGCGCCCTGCTGCGACGGATCCTCGATCCGGACCTTCCCGCGGGGGAGGGCGCCGCCCTGCTGGAGCGCTTCACGCTCGACGCGCAGGAGATCCTCCGGCGCCGCGGCGTTCCCTGGGGCGTCGTCAACGACCTGTGGTTCGAGCCGGTGGCGGACCGGGCGCGGGCAACGGTGCGGGAGTTCGCCCGGGGGGCCGCCCTCCTGGCGTCGGTGGCCGACGATTTCCTCGGGGCGGACCTGCGGGCGATGGGGACGCTGGACCACGTCCGGCTGGAAGGCGTCCGGTGGGACACCGACACCCGGTGGCCGCCGGGGTGGGCCGAGCGGATGCGCCGGGCGTCGGAGGAGGACCCGCCGGGCTCGGGCGTGTTCGTCGTGGTGGCCGAGCCGTCGGGGGAGCCGGCCATGGTGCCGGGCTCCCCCGACTGACTCAGTACGGCTGGACGAGGACGTGCGCCGCGCCCGGGATGCCGACCTTCAGCAGCTCGTCCTCCTCGGCCGTGGTCGGGCTGCCGGTCTCCTGCTTGAGGATCGCCCGGGACAGGGCCTGCACCCACATGGCGCGCGGGCGGCGCCTGGCCTCCCACGCGGTGAGCGCGGACGGGACGTCGTCCGCCGCGTCCAGGCTCTGGGCGAGCACCAGGGCGTCCTCGACGGCCATCGCGGCGCCCTGGGCCAGGTGCGGGGTGGAGGCGTGGGCGGCGTCGCCCGCCAGCACGATCCGGCCGACGTGCCAGGGCTCCTCGACGGTGACCTGGGAGATCCGCGAGTGGACCACCGCGGCCGGGTCGGTGACCTGCGCGAGGGCTTCGGCGATCGGGCCGCCGAAGCCCGCCAGGCGCTCGCGCAACTGCTCGTGGGCGTGCTCCGGGTCCGGGCGGAAGTCCTCGGCCTCGGCGAACACCGAGCCCAGGTACATCAGTTCCGCGCTGATCGGGGTGAGCAGCGCCTTCGCGCTGAGGTTGCCGGAGGACATCACCACGCCCTGCACCTCGGGCGAACGCGGCAGCGTGACGCGCCAGTTGGCGAAGCCGGTGTACTCGGGAGCGTACGCGTCGCCGTACAGGTGCCGGCGCAGCGGGGAGCCGATGCCGTCGAAGCCGACGACCAGGTCGTAGCGGTCGCTGTGGCCGTCGGTGAGGGCGACGTCGACGCCGTCGCCGTCGTCCGCGATCGAGGCGATGCTGGTGCCGAAGCGGACGGTGGCGCCGGCCCCGGCGGCCGCGTCGGCGAGGACGCGGGCGAGCGCGGGGCGCGGGATGCCGTTGTTGGAGGGGGCGTCGCCCATCCGGGGCTGCGGGATCGTGGCGAGGGTGGTGCCGGCCGGGTCGCAGATGGTCAGCACCTCCCAGGCGAAGCCGACGGCCAGGCATTCGTCCAGGACGCCGATCTCACGCATCACGTGCAGCGCGTTGGAGGGCTGGATGATGCCGACGCCGAGCGCCTCCGGCTGCTCGCGCAGCTCGGCGACGTCGACGTGGTGGCCGCGCCGGGCGAGGGCGGTGGCGAGTGTCAGGCCGCCGATGCCGCCGCCGTGGACGAGGACGCGCAGGGGTGTGGTCATGGTGGTGCTCCCAGAGAAGTGCGGTTCAACCGGGGGACGGGTGAGGCTGGGAAGTGGGCCGGGTGGGGACGTCCGGGTGGGGTCGGGCCGGGCCAGGTCGGGTCGTGTCGGAGCGGGTCGGGGCGGGAGGCGGGATCAGCCGGCGGGGGAGGCGGCGGCGAGTTCCATCAGGTGGTCGACCAGGGCGAGCAGCAGGTCCCGGCCGAAGGCGCGCTCGCGGACGTCGCCGAGCAGCATCGGGACCTGCGGGTCGAGGTCGAGCGCGGCCCGGATCTCGTCGGGGGTGCGGGTGTTGGTGTTGTGGAAGCAGTTGATCGCGACCACGAACGGGATGCCCCGGCTCTCGAAGAAGTCGATGGAGGCGAAGCTGGTGTCCAGTCGGCGGGTGTCGGCGATGACGATCCCGCCGAGCGCCCCGTTGACCAGGTCGTTCCACATGAACCAGAACCGTTCCTGGCCGGGCGTGCCGAACAGGTAGAGGACCAGCTCGGGGCTGACGGTGATCCGGCCGAAGTCCAGGGCGACGGTGGTGGTGTCCTTCTGGTCGACGCCGGACAGGTCGTCGACGCCGATGCTGGCCCGGGTCAGGTACTCCTCGGTGCGCAGCGGGGTGACCTCGCTGACCGAGCCGACCAGGGTGGTCTTGCCGACGCCGAAGCCGCCCGCGATGAGGATCTTGACGGCGGCCGGGGCGGTGGCGGCGGTGGTGGGCCCGCCGGTGGCGGAGCGGGGTGTTGCCATGTTCAGAGTCTCCGGAGTCCTTCGCGTACGGCCGTGAGCAGGCCGAGGTCCACGCCCCCGGCGGCGCGGGCCACCGAGAGCGGCGCCCGGGCCTTCAGCAGGCCCTGGGCGACCAGGTCGCCCAGCAGGATCTTGGTGACCGAGACCGGGAGGTCCAGGCCGGCCGCCACCTCGGCGACGGCTGCCGGGCGCCGGCAGCGTTCGAGGATCATGCGGTGCTCGGGCTGGAGGCCGCGGGCACCGGTGCGGCTGCCCCGCGCCGGGGCCGCGGCGGCCTCCTCCCCGACCGTGGTGAGCACGGTGATCAGGGTGAGGTCGTCCCGTTCGGGCGCGGTCCGGCCGCGGGTGATGGTGTACGGGCGCACCATGGTGCCCGTCCCGTCCTCCGCGTCCTCGTCCTCCAGCTCGCTCCAGTGCGGCAGCGCGTCGCGCCGCCGACCGTCGTCGAGGCCGTCCCCCCAGGCGTCGTTCCGGTCCGGGCCCACCCGCGTCAGCCCCGGTTCCGGGTGGCGAAGACGTCGAACCCGGCGGGCGCGGCGGGGGCGCCGGACGGGCTGTCGGTGCGGGCCGGGGTGGTGAGCTTCTGGCCGACCTGCTGCACCAGGGTGTGCATCGCGACGGACATCACCTCGGCGTCCACCTCCTGGGAGGCGACCACGGCCAGGTGGGTGCCCTGGGCGGCGGCGATGACGAACAGCCAGCACTCGGCGAGCTCGACGATCACCTGGTGCACCGGTCCGCCGTCGAAGAGCACCCCGACGCCGCGGGCCAGGCTCTGCTGGCCGGTGGCGACGGCGGCCAGGCGCTCGGCGTCGGCCCGCTCGATGGTGCGGGAGTGACTGACCACGAGGCCGTCGTCGGAGAGCAGGACGGCGTTCCTGGTCCCGGGTACGGAGTCGACGAGTCCGTCCAGCAGCCAGTCCAGGTCCTGGTGGGTGGCGATCGTGCGGTTCATCACTGGTCATCCGTTCGTGTGGTTCGGGGGTCCGCGGCGGGCACGGCCCAGGGGGAGGGGCCGGGCGCGGGCGCGGGAGCCGGGGGGCCGGCGGGGGCGGGGGGAGCCGACGGGACGTGGACGGCGGGCAGCCGGTGCTCGCCGCTGTCCTGCGCCCGGGCGGCACGGGACTGGCGCTGGAAGGCGCCGATCGCCGCACCCGATCGCCGCACCGGGCGGTCGGAGCGCTGGAACGGGCCCGCGGGCGGCGGTGCGGCGCCCTCGGCCTGGCGCTCGACCCACTGCGGGTGGGCCGGCGGCACCCGCAGCTCGGCGGCCAGACTGGCCTGCCGGACGCGCTGCGGCAGCGGGGGCTGCCCGCCCTCGGCGGGGCTGTACGGCACCGAGGTGGGGTACTCGCGGGTGCCGCGGCGCTCGGCCAGCCGGTAGTGGTCGGCCGGGCGGTACTGCTCGTCGGCGTACGGGGCCTCGGCCTCGGTGACCAGGGCGTAGGCGATGTCCGGGTAGACCGGGGTCTCGTGGGCGGTGGTCGGCTCGGCCGGGGAGCTGTGCTCGATCGGCTGCTCGGCCCGGCGGGGGTGCCGCCCGGTCGGCTGGGCGGGGTGCTGCACGGGGGCGTGCGGCCGGTCCAGCGGGAGAGCGGGGTGGGTCTCCTGGAGCGGTGCCGGCAGGTACGGGGGCTCCTGGACCGGCGCCTGCGGTACCTCCTGCGGCCAGTCCTGCACCGGCTCCACTCCCTGAGCCGGCTCCGCTCCCTGTGCCGCCGGCACCTCGTGTGTCGGCGGCACCTGGGCCACCGGCGCCAGCCCGGGCACCGGCAGCGGCACCGGCGCAGCCTGCGGCGCGAAGTCGCCCGGCCCGAAAGCCTCCACCGGCGCGACCGGCGGCCCGGCCGGGGGCTGGGCGGGTGCCTCGTCGGAGGCCGAGCGCACCGCCCGGCGCGAGCGCCGGACCAGCGGGATCGGCTCGGCGGGCGTGCCCACGGCGCCGTCCGGCAGCCCGGTGTCGCCCTCGATGACCAGCTCGTCCGGGACGAGCACGACCACCCGGGTGCCGCCGAAGGCCGACGGGCGGAACTCGATCCTCAGTCCGTGCAGCGCGGCGAGCCGGGCCACCACGTGGAAGCCGAGGCGGATGTCGTCGGCCCGGGCCAGCACGTCGGTGCGCGGCGGGCGGCTCATCAGCTCGTTGGCCGCGTCGTACTGCTCCGGGTCCATGCCGAGGCCGCGGTCCTCGATCTCGATCGCGAGCCCGCGGCCGACCATCGCGGCCCGGACCTCGACCGGCGTGGGCGGCTTGGAGAAGGTGGTGGCGTTCTCCATCAGCTCGGCGAGCACGTGGGCGACCGGGCCGACGGCCCGCTCGGACAGCCACGGGTGGCCCTCGACGTCGAGCACGATCCGGCGGTAGTCCTGCACCTCGCCCTGCGCGGCGCGCAGCACGTCCAGCAGCGGGACGGGCTTGCGCCAGCGCCGCTGCGGCTGCCCGCCGGCCATGATCACGAGGTTCTCCTCGTAGCGGCGCAGACGGGCGGTCAGGTGGTCGAGGTCGAACAGGCCTTCCAGGACCTCCGGGTCCTCGTGCTTGCGCTCCAGCTCGTCCAGCTTGCGCAGCTGGCGGCCGATCAGCAGCTGGGTGCGGCGGGCGATGCGCTGGAGCAGCCGCTCGAAGCCGCGGTGCTGCTCGGCCTGGCCCACGGCGGCCTGCAGGGCGGAGGAGCGGGCCAGGTTGAGCGCCTGGCCGAGGCGGGCCAGCTCGTCGGTGCCGTTGCCGTGCGGGCCGGCGCTGATGGTGCGGGTCTCGGCCTCGACGTCCACCTGTTCGCCGCGGCCGAGGCGTTCGACCACCTCGGGCAGGGTGCGCTGCATCTCCTCGGCCTGGCTGTGCAGTTCCTCGATGCGGCGGCGCAGCGAGCGGCTGATCCGCCAGGAGGCGATGATCACCGCGACGACCGTGATCAGGCCGATGACGGTGGTGAGCACGACCCGGGTCAGCAGGCCCAGGATCGCTCCCTTGCCGACGTCGACGACGCCGCTGGTGCGGGTCTCGATCGCCTTGACCAGCGGCGGGTTGAGCTGGTCGACGGCCTGGCGCCACTGGTCCTGGGCGGCCGGCAGCTTGACGGTGCCGTTGGAGTCGGCGGCGGTGGGCCTGGTGAGCTGCTGCTCGACGGCGGCCTTGGCCTGCCAGGCGGGGCTGTTCATCAGGTCGTGCCAGGCGGGTGCCTCGGCGTCCGGGACGTACGGGACGACCTGGACGGTGAGCAGGTGGTCCTGCGCGCCGATGGCCTGCTGGACCGCCTGGTAGTCGGCGGTGCTGAGGCGGCCGGCGGGCCAGCCGCGGGCCAGGATGGCGTCCTCGCGGGCGAGCATCTCCTTCGCCCAGAAGGCGTTGACGAGGGTCTTGGAGATCCAGGTGACCTCGCCGGTGTCGACGTGGCTGAGTGCGGTGAACAGCCGGAGGTCCACCGCGATCAGGTCGGTGTAGTAGGCGTAGACGGTCTGCTGGTCGATGGCGCCGCGGTCCACGGCGGCGCGCTGCTCGGCCAGTTTGCCCATGGCCTGGCGGGCCTCGGCGACGGCGGTGCGCACCTCCTCGGGGGCGCTGTCGGCGGTCTCGCCGGACAGGACCTGGAACTGGCGTACGGCGTCGTCGGTCGCCTGCCGCTGGCGGCGCAGCTGGTCGGTGCCGGCGCCGGGGCGGGCGAGCGCCT
Source organism: Kitasatospora sp. NPDC038210 (assembly GCF_055600605.1). Classification (NCBI taxonomy): domain Bacteria; kingdom Bacillati; phylum Actinomycetota; class Actinomycetes; order Kitasatosporales; family Streptomycetaceae; genus Kitasatospora; species Kitasatospora sp. NPDC038210. The sequence goes on from NZ_JBVJYK010000002.1 coordinate 158,326, forward strand.
CGGCGCTGAGCCGGCGCTCCTCCTGGAGGTTGTAGTAGACGATGTTCGACGGCTGTCCGGCCTTCTTGGCCAGGAGGCCCTGGTCGGCCAGCCGTTGGAAGTCGAAGACGGTCTCGCCGCTGGTGACCGCCCAGAGGAGGACGAGGGCGAGGCTGGGGACGACGGCCAGGACGAGCAGCGCCGCCCGCAGGGACAGGCGTGGACGCCTGCGGGGGCCCTTCGGCGTCGGGGGCCGCCGATTCGCACGCGCGCGCAGAGCAGACTCCTTGGGGCTGGCGGCCGGCCGGTGAGGGGCGGGCCGTCCGGGCACGGGCTTTTGATGAAGCGATATTAGTCATACCGTGTGATTGGAGTGAAAGCCCGTTCGCTGCCTGAGCGGTGCTTGCACACGCCGTCGGCACAATGTCATCCGGCCGTTGACTGTCTGTATGCGGAGCAGGCTGTTCCGGGCTTGCTTGACACAGTGTCAACGAGCCGCGCGGCCGGCGGATGGCCGCCGTGTGAAAACTGTGTGACGCCACCCCGGAGGCCTGCCACGGGGGGCTCATCGCGGCCCGGGTGCGGCGCTCAGTCCGCCAGGAGACGGGAGCGGGTGGCCTCCAACTCGGCCGCCAGGACCCGCCCGGCGGCCTCCGGCGAGCCGTCGCGGACGGCGCGGACGAGGGCCGCGTGCGCGTCGTAGCCCTGGTTCGGATCGTCGGCCCGGACGTCGAACAAGCCCACCAGGGACACCAGTTGCTCCCGCAGGACGGGGGCGAACTGGGTGAAGAGGTCATCCAGGACGGGGTTGTGGGCAGCCGCCACGACGGCCGTGTGCAGGGCGATGTCGGCGTCCACGAAGGCGGTGTCGTCGGCCGCACCCGCCGCCCGGCGGGCCGCCAGGGCGGCGTCGAGGGCGGCGAGGTCCGCCTCCGTGCGGCGGGTGGCCGCGAGGCGGGCGGCCTGCACCTCGACCATCGTCCGCACCTCGTAGACGTGCGCCAGCTCGGCACGGTGCAGCCGGGCGGACCAGTCCCCGGCGGGGCGGTCGGCGGTGACGAACACCCCGGAGCCCTGGCGGCTCTGCACCATCGCGGCCGCGGCGAGCGTGCGCAGCGCCTCCCGCACCGTCGAACGGCCGACGCCCAGCTCCTTGGCCAGCGCCACCTCGCCCGGCAGCTTCCCGCCGACCGGCCACCGGCCGGTCCGGATCTGCTCCTCGATCCGCGCGGCGGCCTGTTCGGCGAGGGGGGAGGGGCGGAGCGGGGTCATCGGGCTCACCTGTCAGGTTGTCTGAGGACTTCTGTCATGGTTACCCTACCCGGCATGCAGCCGCGGATCCCGCCCCTGGGGGGCCTTCTTCTTGGTGGCCGCAGCGGGGCGTGACCGGACCGGCACCCCGCTGCGGGGCGCCGACCTGCCGGTCACCGGTACGCGTCATGAGGAACTCGCATGATCTTCCCGACCCTGCACGCCCCCGCCGGGCCCGTCCCGGCCGACGCCCCCGCCTGGAACCCGCAACGCGGCGGCGCCATGCCCTCCCACCGCTACCTCCCCGCCCACCGGCGGGTCCACGTCCCCGCCCTGCTGCGGCGCTGGCCCGGCCGGCGCATCGAGCGGGCTCCGCTGTGGGTGCCCGTCGACCTGCGGGACGGCAACCAGGCGCTCGCCGAACCGATGGACCCGGCACGCAAGCAGCGCATGTTCGACCTCTTCCTGGCCATGGGCTTCAAGGAGATCGAGGTCGGCTACCCCTCCGCCAGCCGGACCGACTTCGACTTCGTCCGGCAGCTGGCCACCACCCCCGGCGCCGTCCCCGAGGACGTCACGGTCGTCGTCTTCACCGCCGCCCGGGCCGACCTGATCGAGCGCACCTTCGAAGCCGTCGCCGGCCTGCCGCGCGTCGTCGTCCACCTCTACACCGCGACCGCGCCGCTGTGGCGGGACGTCGTCCTCGGCAAGGAACGGGCACAGCTGCGGGCACTCATCACCGAGGCCGCCACGCACATGGCCCGACTGGGAGACGGCCGGGACGGCCTGCGGTTCCAGTTCTCGCCCGAGGTGTTCAACCTGACCGAGCCCGACTACGTCCTGGAGGTGTGCAACGGGCTGACCCGGCTGTGGGACGCGTGCCCCGACCGCCCGGTCGTCCACAACCTGCCGGCGACGGTCGAGATCGCCACCCCGAACGTCTACGCCGACCAGATCGAGTACATGGACCGCCACCTGGAGCGGCGCGACTCGGTGATCCTCTCCGTCCACCCGCACAACGACCGGGGCACCGGCGTCGCCTGCGCCGAACTCGCCGTCCTGGCCGGCGCACAGCGGATCGAGGGCTGCCTGTTCGGCAACGGCGAGCGCACCGGCAACGTCGACCTGGTCACCCTGGCGCTCAACCTGCACACCCAGGGCGTCGACCCGATGCTCGACCTGTCCGACATCGACGGGATCCGGCGCACCGTCGAACACTGCAACCGGCTGCCCGTCCACGAGCGGCACCCCTACGCCGGGGACCTGGTGCACACCGCCTTCTCCGGCACCCACCAGGACGCCATCGGGAAGGGCTTCGCGCAGCACGCCAGGACCGCCGCCGAGCTGGGCGTCACCGAACGGGAAGCGCCCTGGTCGGTGCCCTACCTGCCGATCGACCCGGCCGACCTCGGCCGGGACTACGAGGCGGTGATCCGGGTCAACAGCCAGTCCGGCAAGGGCGGGATCGCCTACCTGCTGCAGGCCGGCGAGGGGCTGGAGCTGCCCCGGCGGCTGCAGATCGAGTTCGCGCGGGTCGTGCAGCGGGCGACGGACGACAGCGGGAGGGAGATGACGGGCGAGGAACTGTACGGGCTGTTCCGGGCGGAGTACCTCGACGAGGGATCCTCGCGGTCCTGGCGGGTCGGCGACGACTGGGCCGAGGTCGACGGCCGGCGGGGCACCGGCGCCGGGCCGCTGGACGCGGTCGCGAACGCGGTGGGGGCGGAGATCCTCTCCTTCAGCGAGCACGCGGTGCGCTCCGGTCCGGACGCCGTCGCCTACGTCCAGGCGCGGATCGGGGGAGCCGGCGGCCCGGTCGTCTGGGGCGTAGGCCGGGACACCTCCGTCCTCACCGCGGGCGTACGGGCGGTCCTGAGCGCGGCCGGTCGGGCGGGGGCCGGTTGCGCTTCCGGCCCTGGCGCCGCTTCCGGAACCGGCCCTGGCGTCGAGGCGGGGGAGGACATGAGTGGGGTTCACGGGGTGAGGACATGAGGGGAAGTCATGGCGCGGAGTCATGAGAGGGGCTCATGAGGTCGGGGTCATGAGCGGAACTCATGGCACCGGAGTCATGCGAGGAGCTCATGGGGCTCAGCGCAGCACACGTCATGAGCGCACGTCATGAGCGCACGTCATGAGTACACGACATGAGCCCACGTCATGAGCGGGCGGCATGATGGGTCGATGACGTCCCCTTCTCTTCCCACTCGAAGCCAGGCGGTCGCCGAGGCGCTGGCAGCGGCCGGCATCGCCGGTGAGATCGTCGTCCTGCCCGACTCCGCCCGTACGGCGGCGGAGGCCGCGACGGCCCTCGGCTGCGAGGTCGGGGCCATCGCGAACAGTCTGGTGTTCCTGTGCGACGGCGCGCCGCTGCTGGTGATGACCAGCGGGGCCCACCGGGTCGACACCGTCTACCTGGCCGCCCGGTTGGGCTCGGGCGAGATCGTCCGGGCGAGCGCCGGCCGGGTCCGCGAGGCCACCGGCCAGGCCATCGGCGGGGTCGCCCCGACCGGCCACCCGGCCCCGCTGCGCACGGTGGTCGACACCGCGCTCCAGCAGTACGAGGTGCTGTGGGCAGCCGCCGGGCACCCGCACACGGTGGTTCCGATGTCGTACGAGGAACTGCTGCGGGTGACGGCCGGCACCGCGTCACCCGTCACGCCCGAATGATCCGGGGAGGGCAGCCCGTCGCCGCGGGGCGGGCTGCCCTCCGATCGAGGCGTGTCGCGGTGAGCGGCCGGTCCCCGTGCGCCGCGGAGCGGGAGATCGGGAACGGTGGTTGAAGCGCGTGAACGAGAACACCGATCCGGCCGGCCTCGCCGCCGACCCGCATCGGCTCGCCGCCCGCGCACGCCGAACACGACGCGGCTGCCACCCTCGTCGCCTGGGCCGCGGCCGCCCGGGACGACACCGCCCGCGCCCTCCTGCACGACCTGCACCGGCTGTTCACCCTGTGCCGGATCGACGCGCACGGAACGCCGCTGGTCGGCGCCGGGGAGCTGACACCCGACCGGGCCGCGCAGCTGCCCCGGTCTGCAGGAACGGTCCTTCGCACGGCTGGCGGAGCACCCGCCCGCCCTGGTGGACGCCTTCGACCTGCCCGAGGCCCGCTACGCCCGCCGGCCCATCGCCGGCCCGTCGCCGGACCGTCCTGCCAGGAGGCCTTCGCCCGGACCGCCTGGGACCGCCCTGGCCGTGCTCACCGCCGCCGGGCCCGAGCGGTCAGGCCCCGCCCGCCGCCCGCCCGGGAGCCCGGGGCGGGCTCAGCGGTCGAGCACGGCGACGGTCTCCCGGGTCAGCCCCCGCGCCCGCGCGACCGTCGCCGCCAGGGCGTCCGGCGACCCGCCGGGCGCGGCCAGGAGGGTGCGGACCCGTCGGCCGAAGTCCCGGGGCGCCGCGGGAAGCCCGTCGGCGACGGCCAGGGCGCCCTTCTCGTTGAGGCACCAGCGGCGGTCATGGGCGTGGAGGGCCTGCACCAGAACGCCGAACGCCCGGGACAGGCAGAGCGAGACGTAGAGGGTGTCCGCGCGGGAGGCGCCCTTCGCGGCGAGGTCCAGCAGGAACCCGGCCTCCCAGGCCGCCCCCGTCAGGGCCGTACGGAGCGGCTCGGGATAGACCTCGGTCAGGTGCTTCAGCCTCGTCAACTCGCCGGTGGGATCGGCGAGAACCTGTCCGCAGGCCACCTCGCCGGCGTAGCAGGGCGACCAGAATCCGAGCGGATGCCCCGGCTGCACCCCCACCTCGTAGCGCCCCTCGCAACAGTCCGCCCACACCCGCTCGACACGGTCCAGGTCCCGCAGGATCCAGTCCACGGCGACCCCGTCGACCCGCAGCCACGCACCGCCGTTCACCCACGGACCCCACCCGCCCGGTCCGGCCACCTCCATTCCGGGCCCGGCCAGCGCGCGCAGCGCCGCCAGGTCGAGTCCGTCGCCCCGGCCCCGGTAGTACACGCCGAGATCCCAGTCCGAGCCCGCGTCGTGTTCGCCCCGCGCCCGGCTGCCCCCGAGCATCACGCCCACCACGCCCGGCACGCTGGTCAGTTGCTCGGCCATGCCCTCGATGATCGTTCGCATGGACAGAGTTTGACAGTCCGTCGGAACGGCTGCACTCCTGCGCGGCTGCGAGGCCTGGAAGAGGGGGAGGAAGCGGCCGAGGAGGTGCACTCACTCCTCGCCACTCTCAACGTATAGCGCACGGGGGGCCTTGCCGCAAGGCCCCGGTGGTGCCGCAGAATCACCGACTCAAGGGCGGGAACGGCGATTGACAGGAGAGTCACGACGTGCGAGTGGTGTTGTCGACGTACGGGTCGCGCGGGGACGTGGAGCCGCTGGCGGGGCTGGCGCTGCAGTTGAAGGCGTCGGGCGCCGCGGTGCGGGTGTGCGCCCCGCCGGACGAGGAGTTCGCAGCGCGACTGGCCGAGGCCGGGGTGGACCTGGTGCCGGTCGGGCAGGCGGTGCGCTCGCTGGTGAGCGGGCCGCCGCCGGCGCCGTCGGAGCTCCCCGCGCGGGCGGCCCGGCTGGTCGAGCAGTTCCACGGGGCGGTGCTCGCAGCGGCCGAACCGGGCGGTGTGGTGGTGGCGACCGGGCTGTTCCCGGCCGTGGCCGGCGCGCAGGCGGCGGCCGAGCAACTGGGCGCCCACTTCGTGTGCGTCGCCCTGCAGCCGACCGTGCTGCCCTCCCCGCACCACCGGCCGTTCGAGTACCCGATGCAGCCGTACCCGGCGGGGGTGACCGACAACCGGGAGCTGTGGGAGCTCAACATCGGCGCGATGAACGCGCTGTTCGGCGAACCGGTCAACACCCACCGGGCGGCCGTCGGGCTGCCGGTCGTCGACAACGTCCGCGACCACGTCCTCACCGACCGCCCCTGGCTGGCCACCGACCCGACGCTCGACCCGTGGCGGCTCCCGGCCGACCGCGACGTGGTGCAGACCGGCGCGTGGATCCTGCCGGACGACCGCCCGCTGTCCGCGGACCTGGAGGCCTTCCTGACGGCCGGTGAGGCACCGGTGTACGTCGGCTTCGGCAGCATGCCGCTGCGCGACGCGGCGGGCGCCGCCCGGGTGGCCGTCGACGCCGTCCGCGCCCAGGGCCGCCGGGTCCTGCTCGGGCGCGGCTGGGCCCGACTGGCCGAGGCCGACGGCGCGGACGACTGCTTCGCCGTCGGCGAGGTCAACCAGCAGGCGCTGTTCCGCCGGGTCGCCGCCGTCGTCCACCACGGCGGCGCGGGCACCACCACCACGGCTGCCCGGGCCGGTGTGCCCCAGGTCCTCGTTCCGCAGATCGTCGACCAGCCCTACTGGGCCGCGCGGGTGGCCGAGTTGGGCATCGGGGTCGCCCACGACGGGCCGACCCCGACGACCGACACCCTGTCCGCCGCTCTCCGGCAGGCCCTCACCCCGGAGACCGCCCGCCGGGCCGCGGCCCTCGCGGGCGACATCCGCACGGACGGGGCGGCGTCGGCGGCGAAGCTGCTGCTGGAAGCCGCGGCGGGCTGACGGCGCCCGGCCGGGGGCAGGCCGAGCCCGTGCACGCCTCACCCCCGCCGGGCCGGTCCCACCCCCACCGGGCACGCCCCCCCACCGGCCCGCGCCCGTCCGCACCGGCGCTCCCCGAGCGTCACCCCGCCGGGAGACCGGCTCCGGCGATCACCCGCACGGTCAGAGCGACGCCTCGGTCAGGTACTTGGCGTCGTTGTTCGGGAGCTCCTTGCCGTTCTTGTCGAAGAACTGCCACGACTTCGCCCGTATCGTGCCCGGACGGGCGACCGCCAGGCGTCGGGTGGGGGAGTCGCCGACGGTGACCGGCTGGGGCTCGGTGGTCGTGCCGTCCGTCCAGGTCACCACCACCCGGCCGACGTCGGGGCCGACGGAGATCAGCACCACGTCCACGGGGGGCACGATGCCGTCCTTGGTGCTGCGGCCGACCAGGCCGCCGCCGACGTCGGTCGCAGCGCGCGGGTCGAGCTTTCCCGGGGACGGCGTGGTGCCCTCCGAGTCGTGCTGCAGGCGCACCCCGTCCACGACCAGGTAGGTGTTGACGACGTCGGCGTCCGGGTCCCAGTAGTGGGCGACGAAGTCCTCCGTCGGCTTGGAGACGGCCGGGTCGAAGGGGGCGCGCTCCTGCCACACCGCCAGCGCCTGCTCGTACGCCCGCTCCTTCGGCGCCACCGGCCAGAGGGCCTGCCAGAGCTCCCAGGTCCTGCCGTTGGAGACGCCCTGCCCGATCCGGACCCGGACCGGCGTGAACGGGTCGCGCACCGCGGGTCCGGCCGTGGCGGCCGTCGGGGCGGGCGTCGGCGCGACGGATGCCGCGCCGGACCCGGCGGGGGCGAGCCGGCCGGCCGCCGGATCCGGGCGCAGCTCCGCCAGCGCCCCGCCCGTCAGCGCCAGCACCGAGGCCAGCGCCACCGCGCCGACCGCCGCGCGGCGGCGGTGCCGCAGGCGACGGCCGCCCGCCAGGATGTCCGCCACCGGTACCGGGCCGACCTTCGCGCCCGCTGCCGCCTCGGCCATGCCGAGCCCGATCCACGGGTCCTTGTCGGCGGTCACGTCCCTGCTCATACCGTTCCTCCGATGTGTGTCGTGTCCTTCAGCGCCACCAGCTCGGTGGCCTGCCGCAGCCGCGCGATGCCCTTCGCCGCGTGGCTGCGCACCGCGCCCACCGAGCACCCCATGGCGGCCGCGGTCTGGCTGTCGCTGAGGTCCTCCCAGTGCCGCAGCACCACCGCCTCCCGCTGGCGCGGCGGCAGGGCCGCCAGCGCCGTCAGCAGCGGCCCGCGCCGGTCGGACCGGGCGAACCCGTCCTCCGGACCGGCCGTGTCCGGCACCGCGTCCACCAGCAGCTCCGGCGGGCGCCGCCGCCAGCGGCGGGCGTGCTGGTTGACCAGGATCCGCCGCACGTAGGCGTACGGATCGTCCGCCCGCCGCACCTTCGACCAGGCCGCGCAGGCCTTCTCCGCGGCGGACTGCACCAGGTCCTCCGCCGCGTACTGCTCGCCGGCCAGCAGGTACGCGGTGCGGACCAGACGCGGCCAGACCGCGACGATGAACGTCTGGAACTCGTCGTCCCGCCCGCTCTTCGTTTCTCCCATGAGCACCTCCTCACCCACCCGGAGCCCACGGGCGGCCGGAAACGCTTACTCCGGTGCGGGCCCCTCGTCCGGTGTCACGGGCGGTGGGCGCGGTGGGGATCGGTGGGGTGGACGGTTGGCGGGCCGCGGGCCGCGGGCCGGGGGCCGGGGGAGGTGGTGGATGCGGGCGTGCCCGGGGGGATCCGGGAGGATCCGGGGGGATCCGGGGGATTCGTGCGGCCGGGTTCGTCGTGAGCTGCGGAAATCGCTTGGGGAACCGGCGGTTGGACGGTTAGCATCCGCTCGATGATCATTTCTCATGACGTAGCAGGCAGTGGGCCCGCCGTGGTGCTGCTGCACTCCTCGGTGTGCGACCGACGGATGTGGGACGCGCAGTGGCAGCCGCTGCTCGACGCCGGGTACCGGGTGGTGCGGGCGGACTTCCACGGGTTCGGCGAGTCGCCGCTCTCGGAGGTCCCGTACAGCGACTCCCGGGACGTCCTGGCGCTCCTGGACCACCTGGGCATCGAGTCCGCCGCCCTGGTCGGCGCCTCGCACGGCGGGCGGATCGCCCTGACGGTGGCCGCGCTGCGGCCGCAGGCCGTCACCGCGCTGGCGCTGCTGGCGGCGGGCATGCCCGGGCACGAGCCCCGCGAGACCCTGCGGGCGTTCGGCGACCGCGAGGAGGAGCTGATCGAGGCCGGTGACATCGACGGCGCCGTCGCGCTGAACGTCGACACCTGGCTGGGCCCGGAGGCGACCGCGGAGGTGCGCGAGGACGTCCGGCGGATGCAGCGGCACGCGTTCGACGTGCAGATGGAGGCGACGGTCGGTCCGGACAAGGAGGAGGTCGACCTCTCGTCGGTCACCGTCCCGGCCCTGGCCGTCGGCGGCGCGCACGACCTGCCGGACTTCCGGGAGATCGCCGCGACCCTCGCGGCCGTCCTGCCGAACGCCCGGCACCTGGAGCTGCCGTGGGCCGGTCACCTGCCGAGCCTGGAGCGCCCGGAGGAGACCACCGCGCTGCTGCTGGACTTCCTGAAGGAGCACGCGGCGGCCCGGTAGCGGCCGGTCCGCACCGAGCGCGAGCGCGAGCGCGAGCACGGGGACGGGGACGGGGACGGGGACGGGGACGGGGACACGGGGGAGGGGACGTCGGCGGATCCGACGTCCCCTCCCCGCTGTTCGCTGCCGTCCGCCGCTGTCCGCCCCTCTCCCCGCTGCCGTACCCGCCGTTCGCCGCCCGGCGATGGAGCCCGTGCGGTGGCGGACCGGGGCATTGACCGGACTCGAACGCGTGTCGGGGGCCATGATGGCGGGGTGGACTTCACCTCGGAGATCGACACGGACGGCGTCTCGGAACGGGGCTTCACCCTCGACGGCGTGCCCGGTGTGCTCTGGCAGCCGCCCGGACCGCCGCTCGGCGGGCGGCCGCTGGTGCTGCTGGGGCACGGTGGCGGCGGGAGCAGCCGGACGGTCGAGGAGCGGGCCCGGCGGTGCGTCGTGCGGTACGGCTACGCCGCGGTGGCGCTGGACGCGCCGGGGCACGGGGAGCGGCCGCGCAGCGCCCAGGACGAGCGGTTCGTCACGGAGATCGGGGAGTTGCTGGCGGCCCGGCGGCCGATCAGTGCGTGGGTGGCACGGCACACGGCGGCTCTCGCGGAGCGGGCGGTGCCGGAGTGGGTGGCCGTGCTGGACGCCTTACGGGGGCCGGACGCCCCGGACGCCCCGTACGGGCCGGTCGGGTTCTGGGGGCTGTCGCTGGGGAGCGTGGTCGGGATCCCGCTCGCGGCGGCCGAACCCCGCATCACCGCCGCGGTGTTCGGGCTGACGGGGCACACGGCGCAGACCGAGGCGGCGGAGCGGGTGGGCGTGCCGCTGGAGTTCGTCCTGCAGTGGGACGACGAGCTGGTCCCGCGCGAGGGGGCGCTGGCGCTGTTCGGCGCGTTCGGCTCGCGCGAGAAGACGCTGCACGCCAATCCCGGCGGCCATCTGGAGGTGCCGGACTTCGAGGTGGAGGCCTCGGAGGGGTTCCTGGTCCGGCATTTGGGCATCCCTGAGTAAAACTTCGCAAAGAATTCCCCCCTCCGGGGAGGCCGACCCCCGCTTCCTTCAACAAAATGTTGCAGTTCAACGGCCCTGTGGTCACGCTTCGTCGATTTGACGTAACGGCCCGTATGTGACCGACTTCGCAATCCGTAGGAGTACGGTTCCGGAGGAATCGCCGGGGGCTGTCTCCAAACCCACCGGCCGTACCGGGAATTGGTGCGAAGCATGGGTCAGTACGAGGGTGGGGAGAGCGCGGTCGCGCCGGCTCGTCCGATATCCGTCAGGTTGGTCGCCGAAGTCCTGCGCGGCGTCGCTCAGGTCGATTTCATGCCGTCCGCCCTGTGCGGGCTCCTCTTCGTGGCCGCACTGTTCGCGGCCGGCCCGCAGTTCGGGCTCTACGGTCTGCTCGGCACCGCCGTCTCGACCGCCGTCGCGTACGGGCTGGGGCTCGACCGGCGGGCCGTCCGGGCCGGGCTGCACGGGTACAACGGGTGCCTGGTGGCGCTGGGGTGCGCCGTCCTCCTCGGGGCCGGGCACCCGGCGACGGTCGCGGTGGCGGTGCTCGGCTCGGCCGTCGCCGTGGTGGTCACGGCGGGGCTCGGGACGGTCCTGGCGGCGTGGCGGCTCCCGGCGCTGACCGCGCCGTTCTGCCTGGTCGCGACGGGCCTCACGGTCGCCGCCCCCGGGTTCCGGCGGCTGTGGCGCGGCGCCGAGGCGCCCGCCACGCTGCCCGCGGCCGCCGTCGGGGAGGCCGGCCTGGGGTGGGACGAGCTCTGGCGCGGCTTCTTCGCGAACATCGGTCAGATCTTCTTCATGCCCCAGTGGTACGTCGGCCTGCTGTTCCTGGCCGGCCTCTTCGCCGCGAGCCGCCTCGCGGGCCTGATGGCCTGTGCGGGCAGCGCCACCGGTCTGCTCACCGCCTGGGGCCTCGGTGCACCCGCCGAGGCGGTCGGGCAGGGGCTGCTCGGCTACAGCGGCGTGCTGGCGGCGCTCGCGCTGTGCGGGGTCTTCGTCGCCCCGAGCCGCTGGAGCGCGGGCTACGCCCTGCTCGGGGCGGCCACCGCCACCGTCCTGACCCCGGCGCTCGCGGCGATCTGCGCGCCGTTCGGCGGCCACGCCTTCACCTGGCCGTTCGTGCTGACCACGATGCTGTTCCTGGCGGCCGTGCCGGCCGTTCCCCGCCTGCGCCGGGTCTGATTGTCCGTCCAACTCCCTTGTATTTCATCGGATCCTCGGAAAGGAAGAGTGATTCCCGTGAATCTCTCGCCCCGTGAGATGGACAAGCTGTACATCTACGTCGTCGCCGATCTGGCCCGCAAACGCCGGGACCGCGGCGTCAAGCTGAACTACAGCGAGGCCTGCGCACTCATCAGCGAAGCCATCATGGAAGGCGCCCGGGACGGCCGCACCGTCGCCGAATGCATGGAGATCGGCAAGCAGGTCGTCGGCAACGCCGACGTCATGCCCGGCGTGCGCGAGATGCTGCCGCTGCTCCAGGTCGAGGCCGCGTTCCTGGACGGCACCAAGCTCGTCTCCTGCCACGACCCGGTGGGTGCCTGAGCCATGACGCGACCGCAGTCCGCCACCGTGGTGCTGGCCGGCGGGCACGAGAGCGACGGCGGCCGGGACCTCGCCCCGCTGGTGGCGGCCGACCCCGCCGTCCACGCCGCCGCCCCGGCGGGCCGCCCGCTCGCCGAGGCCGTCCGCCGCGCACTGGCCGCCGACGACCGGCCGGTCTGCGTCGTGCCGATGACGCTCGGCCGCGACCCCCGGCTGGTGGCCGACACCGCCCGGGCACTGCGCTGGCTCGCCGCCGGCGAGGGCCGAGGCCGGCTCGCGCTGGCCGCGCCCTTCGGCGCCGCCGAGCACCTCATCGGCTGGCTGCGGGCCGCCGCCCGCACCGCCCCCGACGGCGCCCTGCTGGTCACCGCCCCGGCGGCCGGTCCCTTCGAGGACGCCGAACTGTTCCGGATCGCCCGACTGGTCCGCCAGTACGGACGGCACCGCTGGGTGGAGGTCGCCTTCGAGGGCGGTGACCCCGACCCGGCCGAGGGTGCCGAACGCTGCCGCCTGCTCGGCGCCCGCGAGGTGACGGCCGTTCCGGCCTCCTTCGGCCCGGCCCTGCGTGCCGCGCTGCCCGACGTCCGGGACGGCGCGCGGGACGGCACGCGCGAGGCGCCCGCCGGCATCCGCGACGGAGGCCCGCTGCTGCGCCCGTCGGCGATCGCCGGCGTGATCGCGGCGCGGACGGCGGCCGCGCTGCACACGCTCGGGCACGGGGAGGACGGCATCCGGGCCGGCCTGGACGCGGAGCACGGGCACGGCTACCCGCACAGCCACGGACCGGGCGCGGCCCACCACCCCCACGGCCACCCGCACCCCGGTCAGCACCCCCACCGGCACCACCCCCACGCACCCGCACACACCCCCCACTGAACCGGCAGAGAGGAAGGCCAGCCATGTCTGGCGGCGCCGCATACCTGTACGGCGACGACCCGGTGGAGATCAACGCCGGCCGCGCCAAGGCCACCATCACCGTCAGCAACACCGGAGACCGGGCGATCCAGGTCGGTTCCCACTACCACTTCTTCGAGGCCAACCGCGCGCTCGACTTCGACCGCAACGCCGCCTTCGGCAAGCACCTGGACATCCCGGCCGGCACCGCCGTCCGCTTCGAGCCCGGCGACACCAAGGACGTCACGCTCGCCGAGTTCGGCGGCCACCGCCGCCTGGTCGGCTTCAGCAACCTGGTGGACGGCGGCATCACCGCGCCCGCCACCCGGGCCCGCGCCATCGACCGGGCGCTCGCCCTCGGCTTCAAGGGCACCAACCTCGACCTCAAGGAGGACCGGCCCCGGGACCCCCACCCGGACCTCCACACGGAGGTCCACCCGAACTCCCACGCGGAGATCCACCCGGACCTCCACGCCGAGATCCACACGAACGTCCACGCGAAGGTCCACGCGAAGGTCCACCCGGAAACGCACCCGGCGACCCACCAGGAAGGCGCCCGCTGATGGCCATCCTCTCCCGCAGGCAGTACACCGACCTGTTCGGCCCCACCGTCGGCGACCGCTTCCACCTCGCCGACACCAACCTGGTGGTCGAGGTCGAGCAGGACTTCAACCAGGGTCACTACGGCGACGAGGCCGTCTACGGCGGCGGCAAGGGCATCCGCGACGGCATGGCCCAGGACCCCGCCGCCACCTCCGTCCAGGGCGCGCTCGACCTGGTCATCACCAACGTCGTCGTCATGGACGCGGTGCTCGGCGTGGTCAAGGGCGACATCGGCGTCAAGGGCGGCTTCATCACCGCCGTCGGCAAGGCCGGGAACCCGCACACCCAGAGCGGCGTGCACCCCGAGCTGGTGATCGGCCCCGGCACCGAGGTGATCTCCGGCGAGCACCTGATCGCCACCGCCGGCGGCATCGACACCCACATCCACTTCATCTCCCCGCAGCAGGTGCAGGAGGCGCTGAGCAACGGCATCACCACCCTGATCGGCGGCGGCACCGGCCCCTCCGACGGCACCAACGGCACCACCTGTACCCCCGGCCCGTGGAACATCGGCCGGATGTACCAGGCCGTCGAGGACCTGCCGGTCAACGTCGGGCTGCTCGGCAAGGGCAACGGCTCGCTCCCGGGCGCGCTGCGCGAACAGGTCGAGGCGGGCGTGTGCGGCCTCAAGGTGCACGAGGACTGGGGCAGCACCCCGGCCGTGATCGACAGCGCGCTGAGCGTCGCCGACGAGTACGACGTCCAGGTGGCCATCCACACGGACACCCTCAACGAGTCCGGCTACTTCGAGGACACCCTGTCGGCGATCGACGGCCGCACCATCCACACCTTCCACACCGAGGGCGCCGGCGGCGGCCACGCCCCGGACATCATGCGGATCGCCGGCGAGCCCAACGTCCTGCCGTCCTCGACCAATCCGACGCTGCCCTACACCGTCAACTCGGTCGACGAACTGCTGGACATGGTGATGGTCTGCCACCACCTCAGCCACGACATCCCCGAGGACGTCTCCTTCGCCGACTCCCGGGTGCGCGCAGAGACCATCGCCGCCGAGACCGTCCTGCACGACGAGGGCGTCATCTCGATCTTCTCCTCCGACTCGCAGGCGATGGGCCGGATCGGCGAGTCCTTCACCCGCGCCTTCCAGACGGCCCACCACTGCAAGGACCAGCGCGGCAAGCTCGCCGGCGACAGCGAACGCCACGACAACGTCCGGGTGCTGCGCTACCTCGCCAAGCTCACCATCAACCCGGCCCTCGCCTCCGGCACCGCCGACCACATCGGCTCGCTGGAGCCCGGCAAGCTCGCCGACATCGTGCTGTGGCCGATCAACTCCTTCGCCGCCAAGCCCAAGATGGTGATCAAGGGCGGGGTGATCAACTGGGCGCTGATGGGCGACCCCAACGCCTCGCTGCCCACCCCGCAACCGGTGTACTACCGGCCCATGTTCGGCGCGTACGGGCGGGCCAAGCAGGCCACCCGGGTCTCCTTCATGTCCCGGGCGGCGGTGGACCTCGGCGTCCCGGACCGGCTCGGGCTGGACAGCCGGGTGCTGCCGGTGCGGCGGTGCCGGTCGGTCGGCAAGCAGCACATGGTGCGCAACGACGCGCTGCCGAAGATCGCGGTCGACCCGGAGACCTACCGGGTCACCCTGGACGGCGAGCCGGCGACCATCGAGCCGGCCCGCCAACTGCCGCTCAACCACCTGTTCTACCTCGCGTGAGCGCCGACTCCGGGGGCCCGGGCGGCGTTCCCGAGGACCGGCTGGACGCCCTGCTGGTCTGCCTCCAGCTGACCGATTCCGCCTTCCCCAGCGGCTTCTACACCCTCTCGCACGGCCTCGAAGGCTACGCCCAGGCCAAGGCCGTCACCCCGGACACGCTGCCCGAACTGCTCGCCGACCTGCTGCGGCACGGCGTCGGACCGTCCGATGCCACCGCGCTCGCCCTCGCCCACCGGGCCGCCTCGGCGGGCGACTGGGACCTGCTCTCCGAGACCGACCAGCGGCTGCACGCCACCAAGCTCAACCGGGAGCTGCGGCTGGCCGCGACCCGGACCGGGCGCCAGCTCCTGGACATCGCACGGGAGTCGGTGGGCGGTGAGCCGCTGGAGCGGTACGCCGCGCTGGTCGCGGACAAACGCGCGCCCGGCTGCCAGGCGGTGGCCGCCGGGGTGGCCTACGCCTCGGCCGCGGTTCCCGTCGAACAGGCCGTCACCGGCGACCTGTTCGCGTTCTGCAGCAGCTTCGTCGGCGCGGCGCTGAGGCTGCGGCTGACCGACCACCGCCGGGCGCAGGTGGTGTTGCGGGCGGTCGCGCCGGTCATCCGGGAGGTCGTTTCGGCCGCCCTGGTGCGGGAGTCGGACGACCTGGGCGGCTGCGTGCCGGTCGCCGACGCGATGTCCGGACGCCACGAACGGGCCGAGGCGCGGCTGTTCGCGAGCTGAACCACCGGACGTGCACGACGTGACGACCACAACCTGACGTACACAGCGCGACGTACACAACGTCGCACCAGAGGAGGAGAGTTGACCGAGAACGTGCTCCGCGTGGGCATCGGCGGGCCGGTGGGCTCCGGCAAGACGGCGCTGATCGAGGCGCTCGTCCCGGTGCTGATCGCGCGCGGCCACCGCCCCGCCGTCGTCACCAACGACATCTACACCCAGGAGGACGCCCAGCACGTGCGCCGCACCCTGGCCGGGCTGCTGGACCCGGAGCGGGTGGTCGGCGTGGAGACCGGCGCCTGCCCGCACACCGCCGTCCGGGACGACCCGACGATGAACCTCGCGGCCGGCGCCGAACTCCTGGAACGCTTCCCGGACGTCGACACCCTGCTGTTCGAGTCCGGCGGCGACAACCTCACGCTGACCTTCAGCCCGGTGCTGGTCGACCTCTTCCTGTTCGTCCTCGACACCGCCGAGGGCGAGAAGATGCCCCGCAAGCGCGGCCCGGGCATCACCGAGTCGGAGCTGCTGGTCATCAACAAGATCGACATCGCCCAGTACGTCCGCGCCGACCTCGGCATCATGGAGTCCGACGCCCGCCGGGTGCGCGAGGGCGGCCCCGTGGTGCTCACCAACTGCCTGACGGGGGAGGGGCTGGAGGAGATCGCCGCGTTCCTGGAGACCTTCCGGAAGGTGCCGGCGTGACCGGGGCGCGGTCGCGCGTCGCACCGCCGGCGGTGCCCCGGCTCGACCCCCGGCACTACGAGCCCGCCCGCGTCCCGTACGAGGTCCGCCGCCACGCCGGGGCGCCCGACACCCTCGCGGTCGGGCGCCCCGGCAAGGTCGGGCTGCTGGAACTGGCCTTCGAGCGGATCGGCGGCCGCACCGAACTCACCGGCCACTACCAGAAGTCGCCGCTGCAGATCATGCGCCCGCTGTACTTCGACCCGGCCCGCCCCGACCTCGCCGTCACCTTCCTGATGTCCACCGGCGGCGGCGTCCTGCAGGCCGACCGGCTGCGCACGGACGTGTGCTGCGGCGCCGACACGGCCGTCCACCTCACCACCCAGGCGGCCACCAAGGTCTACCGGATGGAGCACGACTACGCGACGCAGCTCCTGTCCCTGGCGGCCGGCCCGGGCGCCTACGTCGAGTACCTGCCCGAGCCGGTGATCCCCTTCGTCGACTCCCGCCTCTACCAGCGGACCGTCCTGACCGTCGACCCGGGAGCGACGGTGCTGGCGAGCGAGACGGTGCTGGCCGGCCGCCTCGCGCGGGGCGAGCGCAACGCCTACCGGGTGTTCGCCTCTGACCTCGAAGTGCGCCGCCCGGACGGCCGGTTGGTGGCCCTGGACGCCGTACGGCTGGAACCCGCGCGGTCCGCCGGTGGTGGAACGGGCGTCGACGGTCCGGCCGTGCTGGCCGGCCACGGCGTGATGTCCAGCCTCTACGTCCTCACCCCGCTCGCGCCGCCCGCGCTGGTCGCGGACGCCCTGCACGAGGCGCTGGCCGGCTCCGGCCTGCTGTACGGCGTCAGCGTGCTCCCCGAGGAGAGCGGCGCCTGGCTGCGCCTGCTCGGCTCGGACACCCGCGCCTGCGCGGCCGCGCTGCGCTCGGCCTGGGACGCGGTGCGCCGGCTGCTGATCGGGGCCCCGGCGCCGGAGCTCCGCAAGACCTAGTCGGCGGCCGGAGCGTCGTCGCTCCCTGTCAGGCGGGCGATCTGGCGGTGGCTGAGCTCCACCGTGCGGTTCATGTGCCGGAGCAGGAAGGCGAGTTCGTCCTCGCTGTCCTCGGCGAAGGCGGCCGCCCAGTCGGCGCCCAGGGTGCGCCACACCGCTCCGAAGCGCTCCAGCGCCTCGGGGCGGACGGCGACCAGGACGCGGCGGCGGTCGGCCTCGTCCCGCCGGCGGGCGACCAGGCCGGCCTTCTCCAGGCGGTCGACCAGGCGGGTGGCCGAGCCGCTGGTGAGGCCGGTCAGCTCGGCGATCCGGCCGGTGGTGACCGGGCCGTCCTCCAGGGTGAGCAGGTTGAGGCACTGGACGTCGGTGGGGTGCATGCCGAGGTGGTCGGCGACGGCCTGGTTGAACAGCACGTAGGAGGCCAGGTAGCGGCGCGAGACCGGCCACAGTCGTGCCATCAGTTCGTCTCGGGTCGTCATGGGGGAAGGGTAACCGGCCGTGCGTCGGCGGCAGCCCGCCGGATAATTGGTTGCGTAGCGCAGATATCTCTTTCTATGTTGTCTGCATGACGCAGGTAAATGACCTTCCCAAGTCCTCCGAGTTCCCCGAGGTCTCCGAACTCCCCGTCGCCGTCACCGGCGCCACCGGCGCCCAGGGCGGTGCCACCGCCCGCGCCCTGCTCCGCGCCGGCCGTCCGGTCCGCGCCCTCACCCGCGACACCGGATCGCCGGCCGCCGCCCGGCTCGCCGCGCTCGGCGCCCACGTGGTGCACGCCGACTTCGACGACCCGGCCACGCTGGCCGCGGCACTGGACGGCGCGGGCGCGCTGTTCGCGATGTCCACCCCGTTCGGCACGGACCTCGACACCGAGGTCCGCCAGGGCATCGCCCTGCTCGACGCGGCGGCCGCCGCCGGTGTGCGGCACGTGCTCCTCACCTCCGCCACCAACGCCGACCGCTCCACCGGCATCCCGCACTTCGACTCCAAGCAGCGCATCGAACAGCACCTGGCCGGTCTCGACCTGCCCTGGACCGTCATCGGCCCGGCCGCCTTCCTGGACAACTACGACAACGACTGGACCCTCCGGTCCCTGCGCGAGGGCGTCTTCCACCTCCCCATGCCGCCCGGCGTCCCCATTCCGGTGATCGCCGTCGAGACCATCGGCGCCTTCGCCGCCCACGTCCTCACCCACCCCGACGCGTACGCGGGCCGCCGGATCGACATCGCCTCCCAGTGGTGCACCGGCGATCAGATCGCCGCCGCGATCGCCGCCGCCAGCGGACGCCCGATCCGCTGCGAG
Source organism: Kitasatospora sp. NPDC038210 (assembly GCF_055600605.1). Taxonomy (NCBI): domain Bacteria; kingdom Bacillati; phylum Actinomycetota; class Actinomycetes; order Kitasatosporales; family Streptomycetaceae; genus Kitasatospora; species Kitasatospora sp. NPDC038210. The sequence continues at coordinate 177,115 of NZ_JBVJYK010000002.1, forward strand.
GAGGTGCCGCTGACCGTCGTCGAGACCTACTCCGAGGACCTCGCCGCGATGTTCCGCTACTTCCAGGAGTCCGGCCTCGACATCGACACCGACGGCCTGCACACCGCCCACCCGGACATCGACTGGCAGCCGCTGGAGGCCTGGGCCGCCGCCCGGACGTGGGACCTCTGACGGGTACCGTGGCGGGATGGCCCGCAGGACACCGCGCAGGATCCACGTCGACGGCCGCGACTACCGCTGGACCGTCCGCTCCCGGGACGCCGGTCACGTCGTGGTCCGGGTCTGGCCGAACACCCCCGAGTGCGCCGAGCGTTGCGAGGGCTCCGAGGACGCCGGTGGCCGGAGCCACAGCCGCCTCGGCCGCGCCGGGGGCGCCGGCCGCCCGCTGGAGGTCACCCTCCGCTTCGACGACCCCTGGCTCCACTACGGTGTCCTGCTGACCGCCCCCGCCGAGCGCATCGCCGAGGTCTTCAGACTCGCCCCGGTCACCCCCGCCCTGACCGCCGCCCTGGTCCGGGCCGGCCTCGCCGCCGGCTGGCGGCCCGAGCAGCCGGGCGCGCCACGGCGCTTCACCATGGACGGCGGGCCGGCCGACTTCACGCTCCACCGGGAGGAGTGAACGGCCGACGGGCGCCGGAAAGTGCACCGTACGAGCCGGGTGCCTTCGCGCCAACCTGACGGCACGGTACCGGTGCTGCTCGGCGGGGATGCCGGGGCCCTCCGCCGGGAGCCGGCCGGAGTGTCGGGTGTCCGGTTCCGGACGGTGCGGTCGTGCGTGTGCCGAGGAACCGCTGCTACATCGAGGGACGGGTCGGCGGCGCACCGGGTGCCGTCCCCCGCTCGGGAGGCGCAGTGGCAGGCCGGGACGACCGGGTCTTCGTACGGGCACACCTCCGCCGTCGGCCGCGACCGGGCGGCGGGGCCGCCCCACGGGGCGGCGGCTGGCTCATCGCCGGGGTGGTGGCGGCACTGTGGCTCTGGAGCCGCTTCGTCGGGTTCTCCGACACCCCGCCCGCCGCCCCGCCGCCGACCCCGGCGTCCACCGCCGCGCCGGGGGCGGTGTCGACCGGCGCGCCGACCGCGTCCGCGCCCACGGCCTCCGCGTCCACGGCCTCCGCACCCGCCGAGATCGGCGCGCCCTGATGGCCCGCGCCGTCCGCGTCCGCCGCCCGCGCGGTGCGGGGGAGCGGCTGGGCGCCGCCCTGGTCGCGGTGGCGGCCGCCGTGCTCGTCGTCGGCGTGCTCCAGTCGCTGCTGCGGTCCTGGGTGTTCCTCGCCGTGGTCTCGGCCGGCTGTCTGCTGTCCGCCGCCCGGGGTCCCGCCCTCGACCGGGCCCGGACCAAGCGGCTCGCCGCCCTGCGGATACCGCTGGCCGCCGTCGACGCGATGGACGACCGGGCCTTCGAGTTCGCGCTGCGCGACCTGCTGGTCCGGGACGGCTGGAGCGCGCGGCAGGTCGGCCGGCACGGCGACCAGGCGGCCGACGTGATCGGCCACCACCCGCGGCTCGGCCGCATCGTGCTGCAGGCCAAGCACACCAGGGTCGCGGCCAAGGTCGGCGTGCACGTGATGTACCAGGTGAAGGGCACCGCCGGCCCGGTCCACGGCGCCGACGTGGCCGTGGTGGTGACCAACGGCGGTCTGACCCGGGACGCCAAGGCCTGGGGCGACCGGCACGCCGTCCACTGGCTGGACCGGGCGCGGCTGGCGGCCTGGGCGGAGGGCGGGGTGCCGCTGGAGGAGGTGCTGCGGCTCAGGCGCAGGCGGAGGTGAGGCGGGCGACGGCGGCCAGGCCGGACCGGGCGGTGTCGCGGACGGCCTGCTCGGTGTCCGCGGCCGCCGCGTGCTCCAGGACGGTCCGGGTCCCGGGCCGGTCGGGCCACTGCCAGGCGAGCATGGTCAGCGCCCGGCGGCGCACCTCCCGGCCGGGATCGTCCTGCGCCCGCGCGTGGACGACGGACTCGGCGTCGTCGGGGGCGAGCACCGCGTAGTGGCCCAGTGCGGCGCCACGGACTCCCTGGTCCGGGTCCGCCGTGGCCCGGTCCAGGAGGAGCAGCACCGTCTCGGGGTGCGAACCCCGGTACTGGGCCAGGAGGTTGACCGCCTTCAGCCTCAGTTCGGAGTTCTCCGGGCCGGTTGCGAACCGGGTGAGCAGTTCGACGGTCGCCGGGTTGTCGGCGTCCAGGTGGGCGAGGCCTTCGAGGGCGCGGCGGCGGGTGCTGGGGCTGCGGTCGTGCAGCGCCCGATCGTGCAGCACCGGCAGGACGGCCCGGGTGTCGGTCCGCCGGCGCGCCAGTTCGCGGACGGCGGTCTCCCGGACGCTGATCTGCAGGTCGCCCGCCGCGCGGTCGAGGAGCAGCGGCAGCACCTCGGGGTGCGCGGGCCAGGACCGGGCGAGGGACTGGAGGGCGTCGCACCGGACGGACCCCGTCGTGCCGTTGGCGGCGAGGTCCAGCAGCTGCACCGGGTCACCCGTGGCGCCGGGAAGCGGGGTCATGGGCGGGATGTTGACTACGTCGCGGCCGACGAACATCGGCGTGGCCCGGGCCGCCTCGACCTCCGGCAGCAGTGGCACGACGTCCGGGTGATCGGGCCATCCGTCCGCCAGCTCGAACAGCACCCTCATCCGGAGCGGGAAGAAGGACTGCTCGGCCGCGATCGCCAGCAGCGCCGGCACGATGCGGGGATGAGCGCTCCACCGGCGGGCCAGTGCGGTGACGGCGGCGTGCGTGTTGTCCCCGGGGCCGAACGCGGCGAGGGCCAGGGAGGTCTCGATGTCGGTGTGGAGGGCGACCGCCACGGTGACCCTCGCACTGGTCGACGAGGTGAACTGCCCGTGCAGGTGGAACCAGCGGAGGTAGCGCTCGCGCCCCGTCCAGCCGGGAACCGTGCTCAGCGCGGCCAGCGGCGCCAGGAGCGGATCGGTCTTGAAGGCCATGGTGGTGTACCCCGAGAGCCGGCTGGTGAGGCCGTCGATCGCCCGGTCGCTCTGGGCCCGCAGCAGTCCGACCTTCCGCACCTCGGCCAGGGACCGGATCGCCAGGACCAGTGAGGTGTCGTCGCCCCGGTCGAGCAGGTGGTCGATCGCCGTCGCCGCGTCGTGCTCGCTCAGGTGGTTGACCACCAGCAGGAGCACCTCGTGCCACGCCGGGTCGTCGGCCCTGCGCGCGAAGACCTCCTCGATCAGGCCCTCCGGCGTCCACTCGCGCTGCACGGTGTAGCGGTGGACGATGTCCTCCGCCGCCAGGTGTTCCAGGAACGCGCGGTGCACGAAGCCGTACACCTCGCCGCCGTACCTCGCCAGGATGAAGTTGCGCTCGCGCAGCTGGTCCCGCAGGGCGCGGGCGGCGGCGAGGCACTGGTGCACCGGGAGCCCGAACTGGCCGAAGTAGTCCCGGAAGACGCACTCCAGCTCCTCGGCGTGGATGTGGTTGCCCGCGATGCCTCCGGTGCCCTCCTGCATCCGGCGGGCGAGCAGGCGCAGCAGTTCCAGGCGCTCGCGGTCGTCGAGGAGGTCGATGGCCTCGGCGGCGCCGGGCTTCAGCGGGGTGCTCAGGTGCTTGGTGTCGCGGTCCCAGTGGGCGACCAGGACCCGGACGGCGTGCTCGTAGACGCCCCGGCGGTCCCTGGGCAGGGTACGGCGCCGGCCGATGATCGCGAGGACGGTCAACAGCAGGGGGTTCCCGGCGAGTTCGCGGATCGGCCGGGAGGCGTCCACCGCGTCGGTGATGCGTTCGACCAGCCGGGCGGCGAGTTCGGGGTCCGCCGGGCAGGCGATCGCGTACCAGCGGCGGGCGAAGTCGGCGATCCGGCCGTGGTCGAGGTCCTGCAGCATGAAGTGCGTGAAGCCGGCGCCGCCGAGGGCCGCGCGCTGGTAGCCGATGACCCGCGAGGTGACGACGACGCGCGCCCGCTCGTAGCGGGCCGCGAAGGCGGCGATCCGTTCGGCGGTGGCGGCGCGCACCCCCGGGTCGAAGAGCTCGTCGAGGCCGTCGAAGACGATCACCACCCGGCCCTCGTCGAGGAGCCGCAGCAGTTCGGGCCGGGGGAGGGACATCCCCGCGACGCGGTGGCGGTGGTCGAGGAAGTCCTCGAACGTGCCGTCGCGCCAGTGCCCTTCGGCGTACTGGCGCAGCTCGACCACCAGCGGCACCAGCCCGTCCAACGGGGCGAGCGGCCCCGCAGCACCCTGGCAGAGGGTGAGGGCCAGGTACCGGGCGAGGGTGGACTTCCCGGAGCCGGGGTCGCCGAGCAGGACGACCCGACGGCCGCGCGGTCCGGTCAGGACGGCCAGCGCGTCCTCGGTCGGCCGGTCCAGGTAGTCGTCGCACAGTTGCTCGACGGCCGGCCGGCCGAGCCCGGGCGGGAGCGCGTCCCCGGCGAACTCGCCGTACGCCGCCAGCCGTTGGACCAGTTCACGGGGCAGCTCCACCGGCGGCGGGTCCTCCCGGACCTGCGGGGTGACGAACACCTCCCGCAGCTCCACGGCCGGGTGCTCGCCCTGTTCGGACAGCGGGGTGAGCACCTCAAGGTCCAGCCGGCCGTACGTCTCCCGCACCCGGCGGGCGTACGCGGCGCAGGCGGCCGTCGTCGACCCGGCGGTGACCTCCGGCCCGTCGGTGCGGGTCAGATTGATCGTCCCGGCCTGGTAGACGTCGCCGGTGATCGTGTCGACGGTGACCCGGTTGACCGCCGAAACCTCAGGATCCCCACCCATGCCGCCTAGGCTAGCCGCTCCACGAACTTCCGCTGCCACGGCGTCTCGACGGCGTGCCGGCTGTAGTGCTCGCGCACGTACGCGACCGCCTCCGCCGCCGGGACGTCGTCCAGCACCGCGATGCAGGCGAGCGCGGTGCCGGTGCGGCCGCGCCCGCCGGCGCAGGCGAGTTCGACCCGCCCGGTGGCGGCGCGCTCCCAGGCCTCACGGAAGGCGTCGGCCGCGTCCGCGCGATCGCCCGGCAGCCGGAAGTCGGGCCAGCGCACCCAGCGGTGCTCCCACGCGATGCCCGTCGGCGGCCGGCCCAACAGGTAGAGGCCGAAGGTGGGTCGGGGACCGGGCGGCAGCGGGAGGCTCAGGCCGCGGCCGCGCAGCAGGCGGCCGGAGGGCAGGCGCAGCAGACCGGGGGTGCCGGGCGCCCAGGAGGTCGGCGGCCCGGCGGGGAGGGTCGGGTCGGAGGCGTCGAAGGCGTCGGCCGGGTGCGTCGGGTGGGTCGGGTCGGTCATGTGGTGGCTCTCCGGGGAGTCGGCGGCCGTGCGGCCGGGTGGGACGGGCGGGGCGGGGTGCGGGCGCCCGGCTCAGGACGCCGCGTACAGGCCCAGCGGGCCGCCCGGCATCCCGGCGCGGTGGGCCAGCGCCGCCGCCTCGCCGCGCGAGGCCACGCCCAGCTTCGCCAGGATGTTGGCGACGTGGAACTTCACCGTCGACTCGCTGATGTGCAGCGCGGCGGCGATGTCGCGGTTGCGCCGGCCTTGGGCGAGCTGGTCGAGGACCTCCAGCTCCCGCGGCTGGAGGCCGTCCAGGGGGTCCGTGGCGAGGGCGGGCTCGGGGAGGGCGAGCGGCAGGTCGACCGTCACCGTGGTGCCCCAGCCGGGGACGGCCTCGACGGTGCAGCGGCCGCCGAGCGCGGTGATGCGGTCGGCGGTGCGGTGCACGGCGAGGGCGTCGGCGGCCAGCACGCCCAGGCCGTCGCCGCGGACCACCGACCGCAGGGCGGCGCCGTCCGGGGTGAACTGCCAACTGACGTGCAGGCGGCTCGGCTTGTCATGCTCCAGCATCACCAGGACGGTCACCCGGACGGCGTCCCGGGCGGTGTGCGCGGCGTCCGCCGGGACGGAGCGGCCGGCCTCCGCCGGGGGCGCCGCGTCCAGCCGCACCCGGGTGTGCCGCAGCAGCGGGCGCAGCTCCCGGGCGAGCCGGGCGAAGGCCGCGTCGGCCGGCTCCTCGCTGAGCGTGCGGTCCAGGTCGGCGCCCCGGCGCAGGTCGAGCAGGGCGGTGACGGCCAGTTCGGTGGCCGTGCGGCGCGCGGTCGCGTCGTCCAGGTCGGTCGATCGCAGCGGCGCCAGGATGGCGCTGAGCGCCGCACTGTGGGTGCCGGTGAACTCGGCGATCGCCCGCGCGCGGGCGTTGGCGGAGGCGCGGGAGGCCGCCGCGTGCTTGGGGCCGGCGTCGGTGGCGCGGTGGTCGGAGTGGGCGATGACCAGGTCCCACAGCTGCTGCAGGACGGCGAGGGCCCCCGGCGCCACGGGGTCGGCGTTCGCCCGGACGAGCACCAGGACGGCGCCGTGGCCGGCGCCAGACGTGCCGCCGTCCGAGCTGCTGCTGCCGCTCGGGGCCGGGGTGCTGCCGCTCGGGGCCGGGGTGATGCCGCTCGTGGTCGAGGTGGTGCCGGCCACGGGTGAGGCGCCGCCGCCCGTGCTGGTCGAGACGACGACCACCGGTCGGATGCGGCCCGCGAGTTCGGCCTCGCCCTGCCAGGGCCGGCCGGCCGAGGTGGTCGCGGTGGTGCGCTCGGCCAGTCGGGACAGCTCCAGGCTGCTGACCCCCTCGGTCAGCTCCGGCAGGCCGTACGCGTACGTGGGGGAGAGCGTGCACACGCCGCTGAGCTGGGCGACCGCCACGTGCGGCACGAGCGTGCCGAGCATCGTGGAGAGGCGCAGCAGGAGCTCCGGCCGCGGCGTGCGCAGCACCTCCACGGCCCGCGCCAGTGCGTCCTCGGGGCGGCCCCAGGCCTCCCGCCACCCCTCGTCCGCGCCGCCGGCGCCGCCCGTGCCGACCTGGCCGTCCCTGCCGCTCGTCCCGCGCACGCCGTCCACACCATCCATGCCGTCGAGCCTAGTCCGGTCGCGATCGGATCCGCCTGGCCGTTCGGACAGGTCGAACCGTCCGAACGGGCAGGGTCCCGGGCCGGGGCCCGGGACCACGATGGGAACCGTAGGAAGTGCCACATCACCGAAACCCCGAGGAGCCTCCATGACCAAGGCGATCGCCTTCCACGAGTACGGCGGCGCGGACGTGCTGCGCCCGATCGACATCGAGCTGCCCGCCCCCGGCCCCGGCCAGGTGCGGGTCGCGGTCCGCACGGTGGGCGTCAACCCGCTGGACCACAAGGTGCGCAGCGGCGCGATGGCCGACTTCTTCCCGGTCGTCTTCCCGGCCGTGAACGGCTACGAGGTGGCCGGTGTGGTGGAGGCCGTCGGTGAGGGCGTGAGCGGATTCGCGCCCGGCGACGAGGTGTTCGGCGCCGTGATGGGCGGCGGCTACGCCGAGCACGCGCTGGTGCCCGCCGAGCAGCTGGGCCACAAGCCTGCCTCGCTCGGCTGGGAGGAGGCCGCGGCGATCCCGGTGGCGGCCGAGACGGCCGAGCGGGCGCTCGACATCCTCGGTGCGCGGTCGGGCGAGACCCTGCTCGTGCACGGCGCGGCCGGCGGGGTCGGCACGGTGCTCCTGCAGTTCGCCCGGGCGCGCGGGATCACCGTGATCGGCACCGCGAGCGAGGCCAACCACGACCACCTGCGCGAGCTCGGTGCGATCCCGGTGACGTACGGCGAGGGCCTGGCCGAGCGGGTGCGGAAGGCCGCCCCGGGCGGGGTGGACCGGGCCCTGGACGCGGTCGGGCAGGGCGGGGTGCTGCCGCTGTCCATCGAGCTGACGGGCGGTGCGGACCGGGTCCTGACCATCGCCGACTTCGCGGGCGCGCAGCAGTACGGCGTCCGTGTCTCCGGCGGCGGCGACGTCGAGTTCCACCACCAGCGGGCCTACGCCGCCGCGCTCGCCCTGCACGAGGCCGGGACGCTGCGGCTGCCGCTGCACCGGGTGTTCCCGCTGGCGGAGGCGGCCGAGGCGCAGCGGGTCAGCGAGCGGGGGCACCTGCGCGGCAAGATCGTCCTCACGGTCTGACGCCGGGTCCGGCGGCCGCCCGTACCCCGGCCCTCGCGCACCTGTGCGGAGCGGCAGGTGCCGGTCCCCCGGGGTGGACCCGGGCTGGACCGGGGTGGACCCGGGCTGGACCGGGGTGGGGCCGGGGTGGGGCCGGGGTGGGGCCGGGGGCGCGGGGTCGGGGGTGTGGACCGGGTGCGGGCGGCAAGGGCGTTCGGCAGTAGGGACGTTGACCTCAAGGTCGCCCCGCCGGGGGCGTGCCGCCCCGGTGACGCTCCGGCGCCGGGGCGCGCCGCAACGTCGTGGGGCGGAACGCCGACGCGCCGACCGTGCGCGGCGGCGGAAGCCCGGCTTCCACCCGCTCCGGTCGGTAGAGTCACGGCCATGGTGACGGTGGACGCGGCGGGAAGCCCTGCGGCCGGTCGGCTGGCCGGCCGCTCCTGCGTGGTGACGGGTGCGGCGAGCGGCATCGGACGGGCCGTCACCGAGCGGTTCGTCCGCGAGGGCGCGGCGGTCGTCGCCGCCGATGTCGACGCCGCGGGGCTGGACCGGCTGGCCGGGCAACTCCCCGGCGCCGTCAGCACGGTGGTCGGCGACGTGGCCGACGACGAGGACGCCCGCCGGATGGTCGCGGCCGCCGTCGAGCGGCACGGCCGACTGGACGTCCTGGTCGCCAACGCCGGGGTGATCCCGCTGATGGAGATCACCGAGGCCACTGCGGAGGACTGGGACCGCGTGATGGCCGTGGACGGCCGCGGCATGTTCCTCACCTGCAAGTACGCGATCCGGGCGATGACCGCCCAGGAGCGGCCCGGCGGCGCGATCGTCTGCCTCTCCTCGATCTCCGGCGAGGCCGGCCAGCGCGGCCAAGCGGTCTACGGGCCCGCCAAGTTCGTCGCCTCCGGCCTCACCAAGCACCTCGCGGTCGAGTGGGCCGACCGCGGCGTCCGGGTCAACGCCGTCGCCCCCGGCACCATCACCACCGAGCGCGTCGCCCGTCTGCGCGACGAGCCCGGCGGCCCCGAGTACCTCGCGGCGATCGAGAAGCTCCACCCGATGGGCCGCCTCGGCGCCCCGGACGAGGTCGCCGCCGCCGTCCTCTTCCTGGCCTCCGACGACGCCTCCTTCATCACCGGTGTCGTCCTGCCCGTCGACGGCGGGTACCTGGCGCAGTAGCGCCTTCGCGGAGCCGCGCGGACGGTCGGACGGTCGGGTGTGGCCGCGTGGACGGTCGGGCGGAAACCCGGTGGCGTGCGCCGCCGCGCCGTGCTGGAGTGAGCGGATGGATCATGACGAGGTGCTCGCCCTGTTCGACGAGCGAATCCGGCGCAACGCACAGTCCGACGGCCCCGGTGTCCGGGCCGAGCACGACGGTGCGGTGGTGCGGCTGGTGGGCGGGCCGGGCGACTGGAACGGCGTGGTGTGGTCCGGCCTGGACGAGGCCGGGGCGGACGCGGCGATCGCCGCACAGGTGCGCCACTTCACCGAACTGGGCCTGGAGTTCGAGTGGAAGGCCTACTCCCACGACCGCCCTTCGGACCTCGGGCAGCGGCTGCTCGCGGCCGGCTTCGAGCCCGAACCGGACGAGGCGCTGATGGTCGCCCGGATCACCGACCTGCCGACCGAGGTGGTCCTCCCCGAAGGCGTGCGGCTGCACCCGGTGACCGACCCGGCCGGGGTGGACCTGATGGTGGAGGCCCACGCCCAGGCCTTCGGCACCGACCTCCCGGGCCTGCGCGAGCGGATGCTCGGCCACCTGCGGCACGGCAGCGACACCGTCAGCATGGTCGTCGCCCTGGCCAGCGACCGCCCGGTGTCGGCGGCCCGGATGGAACTGAATCCCGGCACCGGCTTCGCCGGCCTCTGGGGCGGCGGCACCGCCCCCGACTGGCGCGGCCGGGGCATCTACCGCGCCCTCGTCGCCCACCGCGCCCGCGTCGCCGCCGACCACGGCTACCGGTACCTCCAGGTCGACGCGAGCGACGACAGCCGCCCCATCCTCCAGCGCCTCGGCTTCGTCCGGCTGAGCACGACGACGCCGTACGTGTACCGGCCGTAGGGCCCGGTCCGCGGCGCGTGCGTCGGATCGCGGATCTCCCGGCCCGGCCGCCGGGCGGGAGGCCGTCCCGGACGGTGATCCCGGCCCGTGATCCACTTCCGGTCGTTCCCCCCTGATCAACGAGGAGCCGAGGAGGAGCCGAGGCCGTGGCGGACCGGGCCGACCACTGCTGCGGGACGATGACCCGTCAGGTGGACCGGCACTGCGACCGGCACGACGATCCCTTCGCCTGCCCGGACGCACTGATCCGGTGCAGTGCCAGGCTCCGGGAGTACGGGCTGGTCATCCACGACGGCGGCACGGCGAGCATCGGGATCGATCCTGGGAGGACGACGTCCCCGCCGAGTTCAAGGACGGGGCCCGGCTCGGTCCGCCGCGTCAGGGGTGAGGGCAGTCGTCGGTCCGTTCGTCGGTCCACGCGTCGACCCGCCTCCCACGACCGGCCCTACTCCTGCGCCTCACCCCGGTGTGCCAGCCGTGCGCGCAGGGCCTCGTGGCGGAACTGGTACACCGAACCGGCCTGCCGCAGGACGCCCCTGGCGCGGGCCTCGGCGAGGAACGCCGCGTAGCGCAGCGGGATCCGGCCGCGGGCGGCGAGAAGGAGCCGGGCGAGGGAGTAGGCGCCCCACTCGGTGGCGAGGAGGATCGTGAGGGCGTAGGCGAGGAAGTACGCCGCGCCGACCGCCTCCGGCGGCCGGTCCCCGGAGGCGGTCACGGCGACGAGGAGCCCGACGGCGGCCCCCACCGGCAGCGCCGTCAGGACGGCCCGGCGGCGGCCGCCGGCCAGTGCCGCGGCGGGGCCGCTGTCGTGCGCGGCCGACAGGGAACGGGCCACCCCGCGGATCCGGAGGGCGGTCAGCTTCTTCAGACCGGACGCTGTCAGGTAGGCGGCCAGGAGGGCGCCGGGGAGGGCGGCCGCCATGACGAGGCCGTGGGTCCTGGCGGCCAGGGTGGCCGCCGTGCTCATCAACGCCATGGGGATCAGGAAGCGCAGTCCCTTGCGGAGGTCGGGCCAGGGGTGTTTGCTGCGGGTCCCCGGGGTCCGGCCCAGGTGCTCGTAACCGCCACTGCTCAGGCCGAACGCGGCACCGAGCAGTACCGCCAGGAGCGGGTGGTGCAGCGGAGCCCGACCCGGGACGAAGGCGCTGAAGGGCAGCCAGAAGAAGCCTGCGACCAGCATGGAGCCGAAGAAGTTGGCTCTGTTGTCGCTGGGGCGGACCAGTCGGCGGTGCAACCGCCACCAGGCGAGGTCGGGCCCGTCGGCGCGGGCCATCTCGGCGAGCACCCGTACGGCGTCCGGCATCACCGTGGGGACGAAGCGGTCCAGCAGGTGCCGGGTGAGCGCGGTGTGGTCGTCGAACCGCAGGAGGTCGGCCGGGTCGGAGCCGGCACGGTCGTGGATCTCCCGGGTGAGGGCGAGCAGGAGGGGGTTGGCGAGGGTGCGGGCGAGCGGACCGGTGGGGTCGGCGGTGATCCCGTCGATCAGCGGCTGCCAACGCGGCAGGTGGTGCGGCCCGGCGTGGTCGCGCAGGGTCTCCGCGACGCCCGCCGGTGTGATCGGCCGGGCCCGGACGGCGGCGGAGGAGTTGAGGATCCGGGCCTCCTTGGCGGCCCGCCGGTACTCGTCGGTGCGGCTGGTGAGGACCAGGGGGTCGCCGGCGGCGAGGGTCCGGTTCAGCAGCCGGAGCGCCGGTGCCTGCTGGGCGGGCGGGAGTTCGTCGAAGCCGTCCAGGACGGGCAGCACGCGGCCCTCGGCGAGCAGCCGGGGCACCGGCAGGGACGGGTGGTCCTTGCGCAGCCGTTCGGCGAGCCAGTCGCGCAGACCCTGCCGGGCCGGGTTCCAGGAGGCGAGCGGCACGAGGACCGGGACGGGGCCGTCGGGGCCGAGCCGGTCGATCAGGGCGAGCAGCAGCAGGACCGCGAGCGAGGTCTTGCCGGAGCCGGCGTCCCCGAGGACCACCAGGCGCCGCTCCGGCAGTGCCAGGAAGGCCTCCGCGAACGCGGTGAGGTCGGCGGACGACCCCTCGGGCAGGGCTCCGGCGAGTTCCGTACGGTCGGCGAGGTGCCGGTCCGCCCGCCACGGCACCGGCAGCGGCACGGGGCCGAACAGCCCCCGGGCCGCCGCCTCGTCGCGCCACTGGCGGGCGACGGCGAGGGCCAGTCGGCGGGCGTCGGGGTCGGCGGTCGTGGGCTGCGGCCCGCCGTAGAGGTTGATCACCTCGGCCTGGTGGACGGTGCGCGCCTGTCCGCCGGAGAACCGGTTGGACGTCACGCTCCGCTTCACCCTGCCCCGGGCACCGTCGTGAACCTCGTCCCACACGGTTCCTCAGCGTACCGGCAGGGGAGGGCAGTTGGACCGTCTGTGCGGAGTGGGACGGCCCCCTCCCTGCTGGGGGTGGTGGACCCGGCCCGCGCCGGTCACCGGGTGACCGCGAACCGCCCCGGGAACGGCTCCCCGGGCTCACCCGAGAAGACCACCTCGCCCCGGTGCAGCACGTGCACCACGGCTGCCCCGGCGAGCGTGCGCGGCAGCGACTGCGAGGCCAGCACCACCGTGCGGCCGGCGGCGGCGTCCGCCAGCAGGCGGGCGTGCAGCCGGGCGGCGACGGCGGGGGCGAGGCCCCGCTCGGGCTCGTCGAGCAGGAGGAACGTCGGCCGGGCCGCCAACGCCCTTCCGACGGCGACCAGTTGCTGCTGGCCGCCGGAGAGGCTGCCGGCCCGGCGGTCCAGCAGCGCGGTCAACTCGGGGAAGAGCTCAAGTGCTTCGGCCGGGCCCGGGCCGCCCAGGGCCAGGTTCTCGGCGACGGTCAGCGACCCGAACACCCCGCGCTCGGCCGGGACGAGAGCCAGCCCCCGCCGTACCCGCTGGTGCACCGACAGCCCGCCGATGTCCCGCCCCCGCCACAGAGCCTGCCCGCCCGACAGCGGTACGACCCCGGCGAGGGCGTGCAGCGCACTCGTCCGTCCGGCGCCGTTGCGGCCGAGCAGGACGGTGAGTGCGGCGGAGGGGAAGGCGAGGTCGACCCCGTGCAGTGCCTCCAGCGGGCCGTACCGGACCCGGGCGGCGCGGAGCGCGGCTTCGACGGGCATCAGGTCACCGCCCCCCAGACCCGGGTGACCCGCGGATCGGCCAGGACGGTCGCGGTCGGGCCGGCCGCCACCATCCGGCCCTCGGCCATGGCGTAGACGGAGTCCGCGAGTTCGGCGACCAGCTCGACGTCGTGCTCGACCAGCAGCAGCGCCATGCCGCGCCCGGCCAGGCTCCGCAGCACGGACACCAGACGGGCCGTCTGCGCGGCGTCGAGTCCGGCGGCCGGCTCGTCCAGCAGCAGCACCCGGGGCTCGCCCGCCAGCGCCCGCGCCAGCTCCACCAGCCGCAGCACGCCGGTGGGCTGCGCCCCGGCGGGCTCGGTGGCGACGTCCTGCAGCCCGAACAGCCGCAGCGCCCCGGCCGTCCGCTCGGCCACGACCCGGGCCTCGACCCGCCCGCTCCGCCGGGGCTGGCCGGGCCGGCGGGGTCGCTGATCGGTCCGTCGTCCTGCCGGTTGCTCGGTCCGTCGTCCTGTCGGTTGTTCCGCCCGTCGTTCCGTCCGCTGTTCGGCGCCGACCCGGACGTTGTCGGCCACCGAGAGGGTGGGGAAGACGGCGATCTGTTGGAAGGTCCTCGCCAACCCGAGCCGCACCCGCCGGTGAGCGGGCAACCCGGTGACGTCCCGCCCGTCCAGCAGCACCCGCCCGGCGTCCGGACGCGCGGTGCCGGCGAGGCAGTCGAACAGGGTGCTCTTACCCGCCCCGTTCGGCCCCACCAACGCCGTGATCCGCCCCGGCAACGCCACCAGGTCCACCCCGGCCACCGCCTCGATCCCTCCGTACCGCCGCACGATGCCCCGGGCGGTGAGCCGGGCAGCGGGGTGGGTGGCGGGGTGGTTCACGGCGTGGGAGGCGGCGTGGCGGCCATGAGGGTCGCTCATGGCTGTCCGGTCCGTGCACCGAGGAGTGCCGCTCGGTCATGGGACGGGCGATGGCATGAGAGGCGCTCATGGCTTGTCGCGCGGGTGGTGGGATGAGTGTTGCTCATGGCTGCTCCTCCGCATGGTCGGCGAGGTGGCATGAGAGTTGCTCATGACCTCTCGCCCGGAGCAGCTCGGCGGGTCGACATGCGTGTTGCTCATGGTTCCTCGCCCCGCAGGCGGGATGAGAGTTGCTCATGATGCTCGCTCCTCGCCGGCCTGCCGTGCCGCGATGGCCGCTCGTACCCGGCGTCCCGTCGGGGAGAGGCGGGCCGGGGGAAGGGGCGGGGGTGGGCGGACGTCGCGGCGGGGGTGCAGGGGGAGGGAGGCGAGGCCGCCGGGGAGGCGGCCGATGACGGCGGCGAGGGCACCGACGGCGACGGCGGAGACGCCCGCGACGGTGCCGGCGTCGAGGCCGATGAGGAGGGCGGCGGCCAGGACGGCGGCGAGGGCGCTGTCGGCGCTGGCGACGACGACGGCCGCGAACCAGAGGAGGCCGCGCACCGGGTCGAAGTCGGCGGGGTCGAAGGCGCGTCCGGCGAGGCCGATCAGGCCGCCGCCGAGGGCGGCGAGCGCCGCGCCCGCGACGAAGGCGAAGAGCTTGAGGCCGGGGACGTCCACGCCCGCCGCGACCGCGCCCGGTTCGTGGTCCCGCATGGCGGTCAGGGCCCGGCCGAGGCGGCCCCGGTGCAGAGCGCGTACGGCGAGCAGGCCGAGGCCGAGGAGCAGGAGTTCGGCGAGGTAGAAGACGCGGTCGCCGGCCAGGAAGGACGGGCGGTCGAGGACCAGCCCGGTGGTGGCGTACGGCTGCTGGAAGACGAAGCGGCTCATCGCCATCCCCACCGCGAAGGTGACCAGGGCCAGGGCGAGCCCGCGTCGCCGGATCGCGGGCCAACCGGTGAGCAGGCCCAGCGGCGCGGTGGCGAGGACCGCGATCAGCAGCGCGGGTACGGAGGGCATGGCCGGGATGCCGGGGATGCGGCCGGACATCAACAGCGCCGTGCCGAGCGCGCCGAGGCCCGCGTAGCCGGCCTGGCCGAGCGAGATCTGCCCGCCGTAGCCGGTGACCACGACGATGGACAGCAGCACGAGCGCGAGCGCGGGGACGAGCAGGGCGCTGCGCAGGTCGTTGCCCCGGAAGCCGAGCGGCAGCAGGAGCAGCACCAGGCAGACGGCCCCCGCGAGCCGTCCGCCCCCGCTTCCGGCACGGCGCAGGTCCAGCGGCGCCGTGCCGGCCCGGTCCCCTCCGGTGTGCGGCCCGCCGGTTCCCGGTCCGCCGATGCGCGGCCCGGCGAGCAGGGCGGTGGCGAGCAGCGCGATCACGAACAGGTTGGACTGCACCGCCTGCACCAGCGGTAGCAGTTGCCCGGACGAGTGCAGCCGGGTGAGTTCCGACTGGGCGACGCCGAGGGCCAGTCCGGTGGCGACGGCGACCGGGATGCTCTGCAGCCGGGCGGCGACCGCGACCGCCATGGTCTCCATCACCAGCAGCGGCAGCCCGTACGGATCGAGCAGCAGGTACGGCGCGAGGGCGATGCCGACGAGCCCGGCGGTGAAGGTGCCGAAGGCCCAGCCGGTGGCGGAGAGCCGGTCGGCGTCGACCCCGGCGAGGGTGGCGAGGTGGCGGTCGTCGACGACGGCGCGCAGCTGGAGGCCGAAGCCGGTCCACCGGGTGACGGCGGAGACGGTGAGGCCGAGCACGAGGATGGCGGCGAGCTGGGCGACGGTGTCGGGCCGGAGGCTGTGCCCGCCGGGCAGGTGGATCGGGGTGCCGCCGAGCGGGGAGGGCGCGCCGGCCAGTGGTGCCGGGCCCCACAGCAGCACGGCCACGCCGATGAGCAGCACGAAGACGCCGAGCCCGGCGACCACGGTTTCGGCCGGTCCGGCGCCGCGCCGTTGCAGCGGGCGGTAGACGAGGACGTCGAGCAGGACTCCCAGCGCGGGGGCGACGACCAGCAGGCAGCAGGCGACGGCGGGCCACACCGGCCAGTGCCGCACCACGACGAGGTCGCGCAGCAGGTAGGCGATGGCCATGGCCTGGGCGCCCTGGGCGATGTTGAGCACGCCGGTGGCGCGGTGGCAGACGACCAGACCGATGCCGCTGAGCGCGGCGGCGCTGCCGACGGTGAGCCCGGCTAGGGCGAGGTCGACGGTGAGGTCGAACGATTCGGGTGCGGCCGTGAGCATCGCGGTGGTGACCATGGGCGGTCAGCCGGTCGGCGGGGCGGATTCGCCCGGACGGGTGGTGGGGCCCCGGCCTGAGTCGGGGCCAGGGCCTGGGTCTGGGCCGGGACCGCGGCCGGGGTCGGGATCGCGGCCGGGGTCGGGATCGCGACCGGGGCCCGGGTCGGGGCCGATCGCGGGCGGTGAGCAGAGCGGGCAGGGCGTCAGCCCCCGGTCCCGGACGGCGCCCCGGCCCACCGGTTCGGCCCGTGCCTTGCCGGTCACCAGCGGGCAGTCCGGGCGGTGGTAGCGGCTCCCCTCGGGAACGGCCAGCCACCCCCCGGCGCCCCCTCCCGCCCGATCCGCCGCGGCGGGTCCGGCGCCCGGTCCGGCGCCAGGTCCGGCGCCAGGTCCGGCACGGGAACCGGCGTCGGGCTCGGCGACCGGCCCTGCGTCGGGCTCGGCGTCCGGCCCTGCGTCGGGCGGTGCCGTGCCGGACGGTTCGACGAGCAGCTCGTAAAGCCGCTCCACCCGTCGGTCGGTCAGGTCCTCGCGCTCCGGCGGGGGCGGCGGTCGGAGCGCGACCAGGAGGGTCCCGGCCACGATCAGGGCCGCGCCCGGGACGGTGGAGGAGGCCAGGTAGGGGACCTGCTGCTCGACGAAGCGCTCTCCGGAGACCCCGTACCAGCCGAGCACGCACAGCACGGCCCCGGCCGCGACGAGCAGCCAGCCGACCCACTCGCGCGCACCCCGGGAGGCGCCACGCCCCGAGGTGCGGCCGCCCGCCGGGCTGCCCCGGAGCACGCCGCCCCGGACGGGGGAACCCTTTGGGGCGTTACGGGTGATTTCTCCGCCGGATTGCGATTCGTCCATGGATCCGCCTTCATGGTGTCACTTGAGACGTTTCCAGGATCGGCCTGGAACAGCATCCGGGACACCGAGACACCGGCCCGGGCGGCGCAGTCGAGAGGGAACACCATGCACGTGACGCGAAGCAGCACCCCCACGGGCGGCGGCCGGGCCCTGCGGACGGCGAGCGCGCTGCTCGCGCTGGTGCTGGCGGGTGCGGCGGCCGGGTGCAGCAGCAGCGGCAAGTCCAGCTCCTCGGCGACCTCCCCGGCAGCCTCCCCGGCGAGCCCGACCGCGAGCCCGAGCCCGACCGCGACCGGCACCGCGAGCCCGGGTGCCACCGGCACCGCCCCGGCGGACCAGGCCGCCGCCAAGACCGCGATCACCACCAACTGGGAGAAGTTCTTCGACCCCGCCACCCCGATCGCCGACAAGGCCGCGCTGCTCCAGGGCGGTGACGCGCTGCTCCCGGTGCTGCAGGGCTTCTCGCAGGATCCGCGGGTGGGCCAGGTGCAGGCGAAGGTCACCGACGTCTCGTTCGCCGACGCCTCCACCGCGACCGTCACCTACTCGCTGTCCCTCCAGGGCACGGTGGTCGAGCCGAGCGCGTCCGGTCAGGCCGTCCTGGAGAACGGCACCTGGAAGGTGTCGCGCTCCACGCTGTGCGGCCTGCTGACCCAGGCCGGCGGTGCCAGTGGCACGCCGGTCCCCGGATGCAGCTGACGCCCCGCTCGTGCTGCCGGGCCGCCGACGCGTTCGCGCGCCGGCGGCCCGGCCGCGTCGCGGCGGCGGTGCTCGCCCTCCTCCTGCTCGCGCTGCCGGCCGGCTGCGGCACCCGGCTGCCCGCCGACGCCTTCACCGCCCGTGCGACCCCCACCCCGGGGGCGAGCGGGGGCACCGGCAGCACCAATGCCACTTCCGACACTGGGGTCACCGCCGGCGAGATCGTGATCGGCATCGTCACCTCCCTCACCAGCCCGGTCGGCAGCGAGGTGTTCAGCGGTCCCCGGTACGGCGCCCTGGCCTTCTTCCGCTCCCTGAACGACCGCGGCGGCCTGCGCGGGCGGACCGTCCGGGTGGTGACCTGCGACGACGGCGGAAGCGGCGTCGGCAACCAGGACTGCGTGCACCGGCTGATCGACCAGGACCACGTCTTCGCCTTCGTCAGCGGGAGCGTCCTCGACTACGCGGGCGCACCGTACGTGAGCGGCAAGGCGGTGCCGGACGTCGGCGGACAGCCGATCGGCACGGCGTACGACCGCTGGCCGCACCTCTACGAGATCTACGGCAACGCCGCGCCGCGCGACGGCCGCTCGGTCGGCTGGAACGGCACGCTCTACCAGAGCACCGAGGTGTTCCGTTTCTTCAAGCAGCGCCTGGGTGCGAGCAGTGCCGCCGTGGTCGCGTACAACCAGGCCGATTCGGCACGCTACGCCGGACAGCTGAAGGCGGGGCTGGAGGCGGAGGGTTATCGGGTGCTGCTGCAGACGGTGGACTTCGCGCTGCCGAACTTCCAGGCGGTGGCGGCGGCGGTGCGCGCCGACGGCTCGCAGCTGCTGTTCGACGCCATGGACACCCGGGGCAACGCGGCGCTGTGCCGGGCGCTGGACGAGTCCGGGGTGACGGTCGAGGCGAAGGTCACCAACGTGCAGAACTGGTCGGAGTCGGTGCGCAGCGACTACCAGGCCTCGCCGAACTGCCGCAACGTGCTCTGGGCGACCTCGTCGAGCCTGAACTACGAGGACCAGCAGTACCCGGCGGTGCACGACTTCCGGACGGCGATGGCCCGCTACTACCCGGACCGCGCCGGGCAGCTGTCCGCCTGGGAGCTGGAGGGCTGGGCGGGCGCGCAGTGGCTGACCGACGCACTGGACTCCTGCGGCGCCGCGCCGGCCCGCTCCTGCGTCGAGGTCTTCATGAACCGTTCCGAGCCGTACGACGCGCACGGCCTGATCCTGCCGGCCTCCTTCGTCCCGCAGCCGCCGCCGTCCGGCCCGACCCGCGCCTGCCTGAACGCCGCCCGCTGGCAGGACTCGGCGCAGGGCGGGCTGGGCGGCTGGGTCACCCAGGTGCCGTCGATGACGACGAACTGCTATGACGTGCCGCAGCTGCCGTACCAGCCGTAGCGCCGCCGGCGCCGGACCCCGGCCCGGCGGACCCCGCCCCGGCCGCCCCCGAGTCGGTGGGCCCCGACCCGGTGGCCGCCGGGCCGAGCCCTGCGGTCGACCCGAGCCCTGCGGCGGCCCCCGCCCCGGCCGCACTCCCGAGCCCGGCCGGAGTGCCGAGGCCGGCCGGGGCGCCGAGGTGGGCGGTGGAGCGGCTGCCGTGCTGCGGTCCGTCGTCGTCCGGGAGCCGTTCGACCACGACCATGGCCGCGTCGTCGTCCAGCCGGCCGCCGACGTGGGCGAGCAGGTCGCGGCGGAGGCGGTGGAGGAGGACGGTGGGGCGGTCGGCGCGCCAGGCGGTGACCCGCTCGGTGAGCGGGTAGAAGCGCCGCTGGGCGTCGCGGGCCTCGATCACGCCGTCGGTGTAGATCAGCAGCCGGTCGCCCGGGCGGAACGGGAAGGTCTCCACCTCGTACCGCACCGGGGCGAGGTCGCCGAGGCCCAGGGGCGGCGACGGCTGACGGGCGGCGAGGGTGGTGATGCCCTCGGGGCGCAGCAGCAGCGGGGGCGGGTGGCCGCAGTCGATCAGGCGGACGGGTGAGCCGTCGTCGGGGATGTCGAGCAGGACGGCGGTGATGAAGGACTCGCTGGCCTCGCCCGACTCGTGGGGCTCCTCGTCGGCGCCGCGGGACGACGCCCGGGGCAGGGAGCGCCGATCCTGCGGCGTCCGGCGGGCCTGCCGGGACTGCTCGGCGAGCTGGGCGAGGTCCCAGCTGACGCTGCCGTCCAGGTAGGCCGCCAGGTCGGGCAGCTCGGCGTGCAGGTGGGCGGCGGCGCGGAAGGCGCCGAGCAGCAGGGCCGCGTCGCCGAGCGATGACAGGCCCTTGCCGCGGACGTCCCCGACCAGCAGCCGGGTACCGGTGGCGGTCCGGGAGGCCGCGTACAGGTCGCCGCCGACCTGTGCCTCGGCCTCGGCGGCCAGGTAGACGGAGGCCAGGTGCAGCGGGCCGATCCGGTCCGGCAGCGGGCGCAGCAGCACCCGCTGGGCGGCCTCCGAGACGGACCGGACGCGGGCCAGCTCCCGCTCGTGCCGCTCGCGCAGCACCCGCAGGCCGATGATCAGTGCGGAGACGACGGCCTGCGCGCTGAGCTGGGTCTCGATGTTGGCGCTGGTCAGGCTGTCCCGGAGGGAGCCGATGGCGGTCAGCGCGGCGAAGGCGATCAGGGCGACCGCGGCGGTGGCCCGGGGGCCGGCGAACGAGGCGGTCAGGGCGGGGGCGACGATCAGCAGCGGGCCGAGGTGGATGTCCGGCGGGGCGAGGATGTCGACGACGGTGATCAGCGCGATCAGCGCGAGCGTCAGCGCCGTCAGCACCCGGGGGTCGGGCCGCCAGGTGCGGCGGCGGTCGGGGGGATGCGGCGCGTGCGGCGGGAACGGCGCATCGGGACGCTGCCGGAGGGGCACCTCTCCTCTGTACACCGTGGGGGCGGCGGGGCGCACCCCGAGACGGCCGTCGGTCCGCCACCGTCGACCGCCGGGAGCGTTCCGTCGTCGGCCGCCCCCGGCGCGCAGCCGGTCGGCGTCCGTCGGGCTCCGTCCTCGGGCCGCGTCGGTCGGCCGTGTCCGTCGGGCCGCGTCCGGCGGCTCCGTCCGTCGGCTGTGTTCCGTCAGCCCTCTTCGCCGTAGCGGGCCAGGTACGCGGCGAACCGGGCGATGTCCTCGTCGGACCAGTCGGTGAAGCGGGTGGTGAAGGCCAGCCGGCGCTGCTCGTTGGCGTCCCGCAGCAGGGTCAGCCCGGCCTCGGTGGCGCGCAGGATCTGGCCGCGCTGGTCATCCGGGTCGGCCTCGCGGGCCAGCAGGCCGAGCTTCTCCAGGGCGGTGACCTGACGGCTGACGGTGGACTTGTCGAGCATGAAGTGCGCGGCCACGTCGGCGGCGCGGCAGCCGCCTCGCTCGGTGATCAGGTCGAGGATGCTGTACGTGACCAGGGAGAGGTCGGGGTGCAGCTGGGAGGCCTTGTGCCGGGCGCGGCGGGCGAACGCGGTCAGCTCGCGCTGGATGGTGTCGATGGACGACTCGCGGCCGGGCACGGCGTTCCTACCTCCTTGATATTTGTTGCACTATACAACGGATTCGCCCGGGGTGGCGCGACGCTCCGACGCCGGCCGTCCTCGCGCGGCCTGCCAGGCGCGGGCGGCGGCGATCCTTCGGGTCGCACTCGGGTGAGTGGCGAACAGTAGTGCAAGCAGCCTGGGCGGGTCGACATCGGAGACGTTCGCCAGTGCCAGTCTGCGCTGCATCGCCACGAACTGCTCGGCATCGCCGGTCAGTTCGAGCGCGTGCCGGTCGGCCCGGGCCTCGATCCGGCGGCTCACCGCGCACTGCACCGGGCCCGACAGCGCACCCAGCAGCGCCGCGAGCGCCGCCAGCAGCGGCAGCGCCCGGGGGTCCGCCGCATCGGTCGCGCCGGCCGCGTCCAGCAGCGGTTGCCAGTCGGCCGACAGGCCGATGACGGCCACCGCGACGGCCGCCCCGACCGCGCCCAGCGCCGTGCCGAGCGGCACGTCCCGGTGCTTGACGTGGCCCAGCTCGTGCGCGACCACCAGCTCCACCTCGCTCGGCTCCGCGGTGCTCAGCAGCGTGTCGTACGCGACGATCCGGCGGGTGGCGCCGAACCCGGAGACGTACGCGTTGAGCGCGCTGGTCCGGCGGGAGGCGTCCGCCACCAGGACGTCCCGCACCCGGACGCCGTCCCGCTCGGCCAGCGCCAGCAGCGCGGTGCGCAGCTCGCCCGGCGGCATCGGGGCGAAGCGGTTGAACACCGGCTCGATCAGCAGCGGGTGGAGGAAGGAGAGGGCGACGGTCAGCAGCGCCGCCGCGCCCGCCGCCGGCAGCCACCAGCGCTGCGGCGACCGTGCGGTCAGCGCGAACAGCCCGAGGGCGAGCGGGAGGAAGAGGACGAGGGTGAGGAGCAGTCCGCGCAGGGCGTCCAGTGCCCAGCCGGCCCACCCCTGGGTCACCAGCCCGTACCGGGCCCGGACCGACCGCACCCGGGCGTCGAAGGGCAGCTGCAGCAGTCGGCCGAGGACCACCAGGGCCGCCGCGCCGGCCAGGACGGTGGCCGTCCGGGAACCGCCGAACCAGTCGCCCACGGCGGTGACCAGCGCGGCGCCGGCCGGGGTGAGGCCGAGCAGCAGGGTCAGCGCCAGGCCCGCCAGCCGGCCGCCCAGCGCCCACGGCAGCTGGGCGCGGCGCAGCGCGCGGCCCCGGGCGCGCTCGGCGGGGGTGAAGTCGGGGGAGAGGCCGGGTGTGTCGGGTGTGGCGTCGGAGCCGGGCGTGCGGTCGGCGGAGTCGGGCGTGGGATCGGGGGACGCGGCCGGGCTGCCCGGAGCGGAGGCGGACGCGGAGGCGGACGTGGAGGCGGACGTGGAGGCAGGGCCGGGGGCCGGGTCCGCGTCAGGGCCAGGGGTGGGCCGTCGGTCGGGGGTGGTGTCCATGGGCGGGGTACGGCTCTTCCGGTCGTCCGGTGTTCCGGTCGGGTGTCGCGGTTCAGCATGGCGTACCGGACGGGCGGTGCGCACTCCTGCGCCGGGCGCGGCCGCGGCGCGCTCCAGCCGGGTGCCGGTCACTCCTCCGCGGGGCCGGTGGCGCCGTGGACACCCGCGCGCAGCAGCTGGTGGCCGAGGTCCACCAGGGCGCGGCCGACCGCGAACTCGTCGCCGACCTGCGGGGCCGGGGTGTCGCGCGGGTTGCGGCGCGAACGGGCGTCGCTGTGCAGGACGTTGCCGTCGGCGTCCAGGACGGCGTGCACCCGGGTGGTGTCCCGGTCCTCGACCACGTGCAGGCTCAGCTGCCAGTCCTTGGTGCGGACGGCCCGCCCGCCGCCCCCACCACCGCTCGCCGCCGACTCCGCTGCCACTGCTGTCGTCGCCGCCGCCTCTGCCGCTGCCGCCGCCCCCGACGGCACGGTGGCCGTGCCGTCCGAACGGACGATCACCACCGGGCAACTGCCGTGCACCGCACAGCGGGTGCTCACCGAGCCGAGCAGCGTCCGGGCGAAGGTGCCCCGGCCGCGGCTGCCCAGCACCAGCAGGTCGGCGTCCTCGGCCGCCTCCAGCAGCACCTCGGCCGCGTGGCCGAGCACCAGGCTCTCCCGGACCTCCACGGAGCGCTCCGGGCCGAGGATCTCGCTGATCTCGGCGCTCAGCGCCCGACCGGCGGTGCGCTCGAAGCCGTCGTCCACCATGGGCGCGAACCAGCCGTACAGCGACGGGTACTCCCAGGCCGCCACCGCGTGCACCGTCGCCCCGGTCAGCGCGGCCTGACCGACCGCCCAGCGCAGGGCGGCCTTCGACGGTGCGGAGCCGTCGATGCCGACCACGATCAGGCGCTGCCGGGCGGGGGAGGGGCGGCTGCCGACCGGGGTGCCGACCGGCCCGGTGGCCGTGGCCCCGCCTGTGTCGCCGGGCGTGCCGCCGCTCGTGTCGCCGGGCGTGGCGCCGCTCGTGTCGCCGGGCGTGGCGCCGCTCGTGCCGCCGCCCGTGTCGCTGCGCAGGGTGTCGCCCGTGTCGCCGTGCGCCGCGCCGCTCACGTTGCTGTCCATCACGTCACACCTCCGGACCTCCCGCGCGGGACCGGTTCCCCTTACCACCACGCTGCGCGCCCTCCCCGCCGCCGCACCAGGGACACGGTGGCCGGGACGGGTGGGGTGATTGGGACGGGCGGGCCAGGGGTGGGTCCGTCGGCGCCCTCTTGTGGCCGGAAAGTTGCGGCTGCGGGCTCAAGTGGTGGTGATTCGGTGGCGTAGGCTGACCGCTCTTGCACCGTCCTCGGGGGGAACCACTCATGCGCCGTGCCGCGGCCGCCGTCGCGCTGCTCGTCGGACTCACCGCCGTCGCCGCCTGTGGTCCGGACGACCCCGACCCCGCCCCGGCGGGCGCCGCCCCGGCTCCCACGGCCGCGTCCCCGACCACGGGCGCCCCGACCGCCGCCGCGGCCCCGAGCAAGAGCGCCGCGCCCCGGCCGGACGGCACCATCACCGTCGCCTTCGCCGGGGACGTCCACTTCGAGGGGCGCACCGAGGCCCGGCTGGCCGTCCACCCGCCCGAGCCGGCGCTCGGCCCGATCTCCCGCAACCTCGCCGACGCCGACCTCTCCGTCCTCAACCTGGAGACCGCGATCACCGGGCGCGGCGCCCCGGAGCCCAAGCTCTACACCTTCCGCACCGAGCCCAAGGCGCTGTCGGTGCTCAAGGACTCGGGCGTCGACGTGGTGTCGATGGCCAACAACCACGCCGTGGACTTCGGCGCCGACGGCCTGGCCGACACCCTCGCCGCCAAGGACTCCTCGCCGATCCCGGTGGTCGGCGTCGGCCGCAACGCCAAGGAGGCGTACGCCCCGTACGTCACCACCGTGCGCGGGGTGAAGGTCGCCGTGGTCGCCGCCAGCCAGGTCGAGGACCTCACCAACCAGAAGTGGCGGGCCGGCGCGAACAAGCCGGGCATAGCCTCCGCCCTGGACGTCCCGGCGCTGGTCAAGGCGGTGGAGGAGGCGAAGCAGCAGGCCCCGGTCGTCCTCGTCTACCTGCACTGGGGCGAGGAGGGCAAGGCCTGCCCGACCGCCGCGCAGACCACCATCGCCAAGAAGCTCGCCACCGCCGGCGCCACCGCGGTGGTCGGCACCCACGCGCACACCATGGTCGGCTCGGGCATGCTCGGCAACACCTACGTCGGGTACGGCTTCGGCAACTTCCTCTGGTACGGCACCTCCGACTACCCGAACTCCAACGAGACCGGCGTCACCACCCTCACGCTCACCGCCGACGGCAAGGTCACCGGCGAGGCCTTCGCCCCGGCCACCATCGACGACAAGGGCATCCCCGAGCCGGTCACCGGCGCCGCCGCAGCCACCGCCCTCAAGCGCCGCGACGGCCTGCGCGGCTGCGCGGGACTCTCCCCCGCACCGAAGGCGTCGGCGGAGCCCTCGGCCTCGCCGTGAGGTCAGGACGCACCGTGATCGCGGCGGAGCGGTGATCGGGGCGGCACGATGATCGGGGCGGAGCGGTGATCGAGGCGGAGCTGAAGGCGCTGGTGCGCCAACCCGGTGTGCTGCTGCGCCGCTTGGAGGGCCTGTACGGCCCCGGTCGGGCCGAGGTGTACCGGGACACCTACTACGACGTCCCCGACGGCAGCCTCCTCGCCACCGACCGCGAGCTGCGCATCCGTGAGATCGAGTCCGCGGACGGTGGTCGACGTGCGCTGCTCACCCACAAGGGTGCGCGGGTCGACGACGCGTCCGGCTCGAAGCCGGAGCACGAGACCGCGGTGGCGGACGCCGGGGCGGCGCACGCGATCCTCCGCGGCCTCGGGTACCTCCCGCGGCTCGCCTTCGAGAAGCACTGCCGGAACTACGCGCTGGAGCGCGACGGCCGCCGGTTCCTGGCGACGCTGGTCCGGGTGCCGCAGCTGGCCGGGGTGTTCCTGGAGGTCGAGACGGCCGCCGCCCGGGTGGACGAACTGGCCCCGGCGCTGGCCGCCGTGCGGGCGGTCCTGGGCGAACTCGGCGTGGGCGACGCGGATGTGACCGGCGAGCTGTACACGGACGCGGTCCTGCGGGCCGGCGGCGCGGGTGGTGCCGGTGGTGCCGATGGTGCCGGTGGTGCCGGTGGTGCCGATGGCGAGGGTGGTGCGGGCGACCGCTGGTAGCCGCGGCGGTCCCGTGCGGTGGTTCGGGTTCGCGGGGTGGCGCGAGGATCCAGCAGGACGAACCGTCTCGTCTTGGCGTGCACCTCGGGCGTCGGCATTCGAATTGACGGTCGCACAGGCTCTCGGCGTAGGCGAACAACTGTGTTAGGTTAGGCTTGCCTAATCTTGCTGGTCGGAGGGGATGTCCTGTGCAGCAGCAGTCCGAATTCGCCGGTACCGTCGCGATGGTCACCGGAGCCGGGCAGGGCATCGGCGCGGCCGTGGTGCGGGCGCTGGTGGCCGAAGGAGCCGTCGTCGCGGCGGTGGACCGCCGTGCCGGTCCGCTCGACGCGCTGGTGGCGGAGCTCCCGGCCGTCAGACCGTACGTGCTGGACGTGTCCGATGCCCAAGCCGTCGACGACGCCGTCGAACTGATCGAACGTCAACTCGGCCCGATCGCCACGCTCGTGAACGTCGCGGGCATTCTGCGTACCGCACCTGTCGTCGAACTCACCGACGCCGACTGGGCGGACACCTTCGCCGTCAACACCACCGGCGTCTTCCACGCCGGTCGCGCCGTCGCTCGGCGCATGGCCGGCCGAGGGCGCGGAGCCGTCGTGACCGTCGGCTCCAACGCCGCCGGCGTGCCGCGGGCCGGGATGGCCGCCTACGCGGCGTCCAAGGCCGCGGCCACCATGTTCACCCGCTGCCTGGGGCTGGAGCTCGCCCGCTCCGGGGTGCGGTGCAACGTCGTGTCACCCGGGTCGACCGACACCGAGATGCAGCGCGCGCTGTGGGGCGAGGACGCCGCGGCGGCCGAACAGCGGGTGATCGAGGGCGACCTGGCCGCCTGGCGGGTCGGCATCCCGCTCGGCCGGATCGCCGCGCCCGCCGATGTCGCGGAAGCCGTGGTGTTCCTGGCCTCCGACCGGGCGCGGCACATCACCATGCACGACCTGTACGTCGACGGCGGCGCGACCCTGCGCGCCTGACCGCCGGCCCCGTCGAACCGCTGTCTCCGCGCGGTTCCGCCCGCGTCCCAAGCCCTGTCGGCCCCCGAGGTTCCGTGGGCCCCGAGTCCTGTCGGCCCCGACTTCGGTCGGCGCCCACGGTTCCGCCGGCGCGCCGAGCTCCGCGGCCCCGAAGACATGCCGGTCCCCGAATGACAAGCCGGCCCCCGGGATCCGCCGACTTCCCGTAGAGCTGCGATCACCCCCCCGCAGACCCGTCCCAGACTGGAGATTCCACCGTGACCACGGTGCACCACGCCCCGGCGGCCCCCCTCGCCGGCGGCCCCGACCACGCCGTCATCGGCGCGGCCAGCGGACTGCTCGGCCAGTACCGGGCCGCCTTCGACGACGCGTTCTTCGCCTCGCCGACCCGCACCCTGCTGACCTCCGGCGTGCGGGCCCGGGTGCCGCAGGACGGGCGGCCGCTGCCCCTGCGGGTCGCCGAGACGCTGGCCGAGGCCGGCCGCACGGGGGGCGAACGGCCTTTGGTGGTCGGCGCCGTGGCTTTCGACCGGGACGGCAGGGTCGAACTCGCCGTGCCCGAGCGGGTCCGGACCGCCGGTGCGCTGGGTGAGGACCCTTTGATCGCGCTGCCCGCGCCGCCGGCCGAGCGGGTGGACTGGCGGATCCGCCCGGTGCCCGAGCCGGAGGCGTACGGCGCCGGCGTCGCGGCGGCCGTCGAGCGGCTGCGCGGCGGCGAGTTGAGCAAGGTGGTGCTCGCCCGGACGCTGGAGCTCAGCGCCGCCGAGCCGCTCGACCTGCCGGCCATCCTGCAGCGGCTGGCCCGGCGCGACCCGGGCGGCTACACCTTCGCCGTCCCGGCCGGCGGCGGCCGGACCCTGATCGGTGCCAGCCCCGAACTCCTGCTCTCCCGCCGGGGAACGGCCGTGCTGGCCAACCCGCTGGCCGGCTCGGTCCCGCGCAGCGAGGACCTCGGCGAGGACGTGAGGCGCGCCGCCGCCCTGCTGGAGTCACCGAAGGACCTGCACGAGCACGCCGTGGTGGTGGACGCCATCCGCGAGGCGCTGGCGCCGTACTGCCGCACCCTGGAGGTGCCCGAACGGCCCACCCTGGTGCGGACGGCCGCGATGTGGCACCTGGCCACCACGATCCGCGGCGAACTCGCCGACCCTGCGGTATCGGCCCTGGAGCTCGCCTGCGCGCTGCACCCGACCCCGGCCGTCTGCGGCACGCCGACCGACGTCGCGCGCCGCGTCATCGGCGAGGTCGAGCCCTTCGACCGCGGGCTGTACACCGGCATGGTCGGCTGGGAGGACGCGACGGGCGACGGCGAGTGGGTGGTCACCATCCGGTGCGCGGAGGCGGACGAACGGACACTGCGGGTGTACGCCGGTGCGGGGGTGGTCGACCGCTCCCTCCCGGAGGCCGAACTCGCCGAGACCAGCGCCAAGTTCCGGACCTTCCTGGACGCCGCGGGGGTGTCCCGGTGACGCCGGCGGACGGGTTCACCCCGTACCCCGCCGAGTTCGCCGAGCGCTACCGGGCCGCCGGGTACTGGCGCGGCGAGACGTTCGGGCGGATGCTGCGCGAACGGGCCGCCGCGCACGGCGAGCGGATCGCCGTCGTCGACCCGGGCGGACACGGCGCGGCCGGGGAGGAGCGCCGCTGGACGTACGCCGAACTCGACCGCCGGGCCGACCGGATGGCCGCCGGGCTGCTCGCCCGGGGCATCCGGGCCGGGGACCGCGTGGTGGTCCAACTGCCCAACGCCGCCGAGTTCTTCGAGGTCGTCTTCGCGCTGTTCCGGATCGGCGCGCTGCCGGTCTTCGCGCTGCCCGCGCACCGGTACACCGAGATCGGGTACTTCTGCTCCTTCACCGGGGCGGCGGCGTACGTAGTGGCCGCCGTCGACGGCGGCTTCGACTACCGCGAACTCGCCTCCCGGGTAAGGGCGGAGAACCCCGCGCTGCGGCTGGTGCTGGTGGCCGGGGAGGACGCGGGCGAGCACGTCCGGCTGTCCGACGTGCCAGGCGACGGTCCCGGCCCTTCGGACGAACCCCGGCCGGGTGACGTCGCCTTCCTGCAGCTCTCCGGCGGCAGCACCGGCGTGCCGAAGCTGATCCCGCGCACCCACGACGACTACATCTACTCGCTGCGCGGATCGGTCGAGCTGTGCGCGCTGGACGCGGACAGCGTGTACCTGTGCGTCCTGCCCGCCGCCCACAACTTCCCGCTCAGCTCGCCGGGTTCGCTCGGCGCGCTGTATGCGGGTGGCCGGGTGGTGCTCTGCCCGCAGCCGAGTCCGGAGACGGCCTTCCCGCTGATCGAACGCGAGGGTGCGACCGTCACCGGCCTGGTGCCGCCGCTCGCCCTGCTCTGGCTGGACGCCGCCGAGCGCGGCGCCCGGGGGTACGAGAGCCTGGAGGTACTGCTGGTCGGCGGCGCCAAGTTCAGCACGGAGGCCGCCGGCAGGGTGCGGCCGGTGCTGGGCTGCACGCTCCAGCAGGTGTTCGGGATGGCCGAGGGGCTGGTCAACTACACCCGGCTGGACGACCCGGAGGAGCTGATCACCACCACTCAGGGCCGTCCGATCTCCCCGGACGACGAGGTCCGGATCGTCGACGACCAGGACCGCGACCTGCCCGACGGCGCCACCGGGCACCTGCTCACCCGCGGCCCGTACACCATCCGCGGCTACTGGAACGCGCCCGAGCACAACGCCGCCTCCTTCACGGCGGACGGCTTCTACCGCACCGGCGACCTGGTCCGGCGGACCCCGACCGGCCACCTGGTGGTCGAGGGACGGGCCAAGGACCAGATCAACCGGGGCGGCGAGAAGGTCGCCGCCGAGGAGATCGAGAACCACCTGCTCGCGCACCCCGCAGTGCACGACGCCGCGGTGGTCTCGATGCCCGACCCCTACCTGGGCGAGCGCACCTGCGCGTACGTGGTGCTCCGCGCCGAGCACCGCGAACAGCCCCCGAAGGGCGTCGAGTTGAAGAGGTTCGTGCGACAGCGCGGACTGGCCGACTACAAGGTGCCGGACCGGGTCGAGTTCGTCGAGGCCTTCCCGGCCACCGGCATCGGGAAAGTCAGCAAGAAGGACCTGCGCGCCGCCATCGCGGCCTCCCTGACCGCCGCCCGTTGATTCCCCCCCCGACTGCTAAGGAACGACCATCGTGGGCCTGCCCCGCATTCCCTCCTATCCCATGCCCGCCGCCGAGGAGCTGCCCGCAAACGGGGTCGCCTGGACGGTGGACCCGGCACGCGCCGTCCTGCTGGTCCACGATCTGCAGAACCACTTCCTCGACGCCTTCGACACCGCGGCCGCTCCTGTTCCCGAACTCCTGCACGGTGTAGCGGACTTGGCCAAGGCGGCCGGCGCCGCCGGTGTGCCGGTCGTCTACTCGGCCCAGCCGGGCGGACAGAGCCCGGCCGAGCGCGGCCTGCAGCAGGACTTCTGGGGGCCGGGCATCCCGGACGACCCGCGGGCCACCGCGATCGCCGACGCCGTCGCGCCGGCGCCGGGCGACACCGTGCTGACCAAGTGGAAGTACAGCGCGTTCGTGCGCACCGAGTTGGAGCGGCTGCTGCACGAACACGGCCGGGACCAGTTGGTGATCACCGGGGTGTACGCGCACATCGGCGTGCAGGCCACCGCCTGCGACGCCTGGATGCGGGACGTGCAGGCCTTCGTGGTGGCCGACGCGGTCGCCGACTTCGGCCCGGCGGAGCACCGCGCCGCGCTGGCCTGGGTGGCCGGGCGCTGCGGGGTGGTCACCACGACGGCGGCCGTGCTCGCGATGCTCGACGGTGGCACGGGCGGGCCGGTCGCGCTGGACGGGGCGGACGCGCTGGACGGGACGCTCGTGGTGGACAGGACGGACGCTGTGGACGGGACGGACGAGGTGGCGGGGAAGTGACGGGCATGGGCTTCACGGTGGAGCGGATCCGGGCCGAGGTCGCCGACGTGCTCGGCGAGGACCCGGCGGACATCCCGCTGGACGAGGACCTGGTGGACTGGGGGCTGGACTCCATCCGGCTGATGACGCTCGCCGAGCGCTGGCGGGCGGAGGGCGCCGAGGTGGCGTTCGTCCGGCTCGCGGAGCGGCCGGCGGTCGAGGCCTGGGCCGAGCTGCTGGGCGCGGTCTGATGGAGGCGGTCGTGCGGGAGGCGGCCCCGGGGGCCGTGCGGGAGGCCGTCCGGGGGCCGGTTCAGGAGCCGGCGGGAATGGTCGTCCGGGAGCCGGTTCAGGAGCCGGCGGGAATGGTCGTCCGGGAGCCGGAGCGGGAGGCCGTCCGGGGGGCGGTGCGGGAGGAGGCGCCGACCCCGGTGCCGTCCCTGCCCCGCCGTACGGTGACCTATCCGGCAACCACCCTGGTCGGGCCGGTGGAGGCGCAGGCGGCCCGGACGCCACACGCGCCGGCGCTGGTGCTCGCGGGCGGGCGGACCGTCACGTACGGGGAGTTGAACGCCTCCGCCAACCGGCTGGCGCGCGCTCTGGCCGCCCGTGGGGCCCGACCCGGCACGGTGGTGGGCTTGGCGCCGTTCCGCCACCCGGCCGAGCTGCTGACGGCGCTGCTGGCGGTGGTGAAGTCGGGCGCGGCGTACCTGCCGCTGGACCCGGCGGACGCGCCCGGGCGGCGGGAGCGGCTGCTCGCGGAGAACGCGCCGGTGTGCGTCCTGGGGGAGGGGGTGCCGGGAGCGCTCGCCGGGCTGGAGGTGGACGGCGCACCGGCCGTCGACCCGCCGCGGGCGCTCACCCCGCAGCACCTGCTGTGCGTCGGGTACGGCCCGGGCGGGCGCCCGACGGCCGTCCGGTTCACCCATGCCGAGGCGGACCGCCGGGTGCGCGAGCTGCAGGCGGAGCACCCGCTGGGCCCGGGCGACCGGGTGCTGCAGCTGGGGCTGCCGCTCTGGGAGTTCCTCTGGCCGCTGCGGACGGGAGCGGCCGTGGTGCTCGCCGACCCGCAGCGGGACGGGGACGTCGGGGCGGTGGTCCGGGAGCTGGGTGTGACGGCGGTGCGGGTGGCACCGGCCGCCCTGCTGGGCGCGTGACGGCGGACGGGTTTCAGATGACAACTTTCAGCGAACAGATGATGAAATCTGTTCGCTGAAAGTTGTCGACCGTCATGTGTGCGCCCTCGCCGCAGTCGAGCTCGCAGCCGAGGCCGCCAGGTCCGCCGCCGTCCAGGCCATGGCGACCGCGCCGTCCAGCACCGCACGCTCCGCCTCTTCGCCCAGCGCCGCCTCCGCGAACGCCGCCTCGTGCGGGGCGCAGGCACCGCCGGTGATGTCCAGGACCGGATGGATCGAGGGCACCACGTGCGACACGTTCCCCATGTCCGTACAGGCGAACGGCCCGCTCTCGACCGGCTCCGGCCGGCCGAGGGCCGCCGCGTTGGCCCGCCACAGAGCCAGCAGTCCCGGGTCGGACCGCATGTCCAGGTAGTCCGGCTCGGGACGGGACAGCTCCACCTCACACCCGGTGGCCACCGCTCCGGCGCGGAAGCAGTCCTCGACCCGGGAGCGCAGCTCCGCGAGGTCCTCGGCCGCCGAGGCCCGGATCTCGTACTCGGCGCTCGCGCTGTCCGGGATCAGGTTCGGCGCCGTGCCGGCCGCCGTGGTGATGCCGTGCACCCGCCAGTGCGGCGGGAGTTGCTGGCGCAGCAGCCCGATCGCGACCTGGGCGACGGTGAGCGCGTCGGCGGCGTTGCGGCCGTCGTGCGGGTTGAGGCTGGGGTGGGCCGCGCGCCCGGTGTAGCGGACGGACAGGGTGCCGAGCGCGAAGGACCGGAAGTCGGCGACCTCGACCGGGCAGGGGTGCACCATCATCGCCGCGTCAGCTCCGGCGAAGGCCCCGGCCTCCAGGAGCAGCGCCTTGCCGGCCCCGCGCTCCTCGGCGGGCGCGCCGATCACCCGTACGGTGAGCCCGAGCCGGTCGGCGTACGGGGCGAGCCCGATGGCCGCGCCCAGGCCCGCGGCGGCGATCAGATTGTGGCCGCAGGCGTGCCCGAGACCGGGCAGCGCGTCGTACTCGCAGACCAGGGCGACGGTGACCGGTCCGCTGCCGAGGGTCGCGCTGAACGCGGTGGCCAGGCCGTGCGCGGGCGCGGTGACGGTGAAGCCGTGGCCGCGCAGCAGTTCGGCGCACCAGGCGGCGGCGCGGTGCTCCTCGAAGGCGGTCTCGGGGTGGGCGTGGATGCGTCGGCTGAGGGCGAGCAGCTCCTCCCGGTGTGCGTGCACGCGCTCGCGGACGGCCTGCTTGGTCGCGTCGGGGGGCGGCGTGGTCGCGCTTCCGGGCGGGGGTGCGGACAGGAGCATGGGTGGCGCCTCCGGGGTGTCAGGGCCCGGATGGTCCCGGGCCGTTGACCAGATCATATGAAGTTAGATTAGGCTAACCTAAGTAAGGCGTTCCGGATCCCGAGGAGCTTTCCGAACCATGCCCGCCGCCGAGACCCACCCTGGCGACACCCAGACCGGCGACACCCAGCCCGGAGCCACCGTCGACACGGGGACCGTCGAGATCCTGGCCGCCGACGTCCCGCTGCTCGCCGCCCAGGCCGCCATCTGGTACGCCCAGGAACTCGACCCCGCCAGCCCGGTCTACAACACGGGCGACGCCGTCGAGATCGTTGGGCCGTTGGACGAGGACCGGTTCGAACGGGCCCTGCGGCAGGCGGTGGAGGAGGCGGAGGCACTGAGCGCCGTCGTCGCCACCGGCCCCGACGGCACGCCCCGTCAGCGCCTGCAGCCCGGCCGCCACTGGCCGCTGCACCGGCTCGACCTGCGCGCCGCCGCCGCCCCCGACGGGGCCGCCGAGGTCTGGATGCGCGCCGACCTCGCCCGCCCCGTCGACCTCGCCGAGGGCCCCCTGTTCACCCACGCGCTCATCCGTCTCGCCGACGACCGGCGCCTCTGGTACCGGCGGATCCACCACCTCGCCGTCGACGCCTACGCGTTGACCCTCCTCGGCGACCGGATCGCCGAGCTGTACCGCGCCGCCACCGCCGCCGCCGCCGGTGCCGGTGCCGAGCCTGCCGGTGCCGAGCCCGCCCCGAGCCCGTTCGCGCGCCTCTCCGAGGCCGCCGCCGAGGAGGCCGCCTACCGCGCCGGCGAGGACTACCGGGCCGACCGCGCCTACTGGACCGCCCGGATGGCCGACGCCGACACCCCGCCGACCCTCCCCAACATCCTCCCCAGCACCCTCGCCGGCACCCCCGCCCGTGACCCCCGCCCGGCCCCGCTGCGCCACACCGCCGACCTCCCCGCCGGCACCCGGGACCGCCTGGAGCGCGCCGCCGGCGCCGTCCGCGCCACCTGGGCCGAGCTGCTGCTCGCCGCCACCGCCGGCTACCTGCACCGCCTCTCCGGCAGCCGCGACGTCGTCCTCGGCCTGCCGCTCGCCAACCGCCGCGGCCCGGCCGCCCTGCGCACCCCCGTCGCCACCGCCAACGTGCTGCCGCTGCGCCTCGCCGTCCGCCCCGCCGACAGCGCCGAGGCCCTGCTGCGCCAGGTGGTCCGCGAACTGCGCGCCGTCCGCCGCCACCAGCGCTACCCGCTGGAGGACCTGCGCCGCGACCTCGGCCGCACCGCCGACGGCCGCGCCCTGTTCGGCCCGATGGTCAACATCAAGGCCTTCGAGGGCGACCTCGACCTGGCCGGTCTGCCCGGCACCGTCCGCAACCTCGCCGCCGGCCCCGTGGACGACCTCGCCCTGAACGTCTCGCCCAGCCCGGACGGCGCGCTGCGCCTGGTCATCGACGCCGACCCGGCCCGCCACGGCGCCGCCTCCGTCGCCGCCCACCGCGACGGCCTGCTGCGCTACCTCGACGCCCTCGCCGACCTGCTGCTCACCGCCCCGCAGACCCCGATCGCCCGGATCGACCTGCTCGACGCGGACGCCCTGGGCCGGGCCACCGCGGGCCGGACCGAACCCGCGGCCGAGTCGACGGTGCCCGAGCTGTTCGCCGCCCGCGCCGCCCGCACCCCGGAGGCCGTCGCCGTCCGCAGCGGCGCGGTCGCCCTGACGTACCGGCAGCTCGACACCGCCGCCAACCGGCTGGCCCACCGCCTGGCCGCCCTCGGCGTACGGGGCGGCGCGCCGGTCGCGATCGCCCTGCCGCGCGGCGCCGACACGCTCGTCGCGATGCTCGCCGTCCTCAAGGCCGGCGGCGCCTGCGTGTCCCTCGACCTCGCCCACCCGCGGCAGCGGCTCGCCGCCGTGCTGGCCGACGCCCGTCCGGTCTGCGCGGTCGGCACCGCCGAGGCCCTCGCCGGGCTCGACCTGCCCGCCGACCTGCCCGCGGTCCGGCCGGGGGAGGCGGACGGCGAGCCGGACGACGCCCCGCCGGCACCCCGACCGGCCGACCCGGCCTACGTGCTGCACACCTCGGGCTCCACCGGCCGCCCCAAGGGCGTGGTGGTCACCCACGCCTCACTGGCCAACCTGCACGCCGGCCTCGGCGAGGACCACATCGCCCCCGCGCTGCGCCGCACCGGCCGCGAGCGCCTGCGCGTCGCCCACAGCGCCTCGTTCGCCTTCGACGCCTCCTGGGACCCGGTGCTCTGGATGGTCCACGGCCACGAGCTCCACGTGCTGGACGAGGCCACCTACCGCGACCCGGCCGCCCTCGCCGCCCACCTCGACCGCGAGCGCATCGACTACCTCGACCTCACCCCCTCCTACCTCGAAGTCCTCATCGCCGAAGGGATCCTGGACGAGGACCGGCACCGCCCGTCCGTCCTGGTGGTCGGCGGCGAGGCCACCCCGCCGGCCCTCTGGCAGCGCCTGACCGCCGTCCCCGGCCTGCACCCCGTCGACCTCTACGGCCCGACCGAGACCACCGTCGACGCCTACGCCTGGACCCCGGGCCCGGACGGCGCCCCGGTCGGCCGGGTGGTGCGCGGCTCCCGCGCCTACGTCCTGGACGGCTCGCTGCGCCCCGTGCCCGACGGTGTCACCGGCGAACTGTACGTCGCCGGCGCCTGCTTGGCGCGCGGCTACCTCGGCCGCCCCGACCTCACCGCCGAACGCTTCCTCGCCGACCCCTTCGGCCCGCCCGGCAGCCGGATGTACCGCACCGGCGACCTCGCCCGCCGCCGCTCATGGGGGTCCCCCCGGCCGGAGGCCGGGGGAGGCACCCTGGAGTTCCTCGGCCGCGCCGACGACCAGGTGAAGATCCGCGGCTTCCGCGTCGAGCCGGGCGAGATCGCCGCGGTCCTCGCCGAACTGCCCGGCGTCGCCCAGGCGGTGGTGATCGCCCGCCCC
Organism: Kitasatospora sp. NPDC038210; assembly: GCF_055600605.1. NCBI lineage: Bacteria > Bacillati > Actinomycetota > Actinomycetes > Kitasatosporales > Streptomycetaceae > Kitasatospora > Kitasatospora sp. NPDC038210. The sequence goes on from NZ_JBVJYK010000002.1 coordinate 213,102, forward strand.
GGCCCGCAGGGCACGCGCCTGCTCGGCTACGCCGTCCCCGCCGCCGGCGGCGCCCCCGACCCGGCCGGACTGCGTGCCGCGCTGGCCGCCCGGCTGCCCGCGCACATGGTCCCGTCGGCCGTGCTGCTGCTGGACGAACTGCCGCGCACCGCCCACGACAAGCTCGACCACCGGGCCCTGCCCGAGCCGGCTGCGGAGACCGAGGGCACCGCCGCGGCCACACCGCAGGAGGGGCTGGTCTGCGGTCTGTTCGCCGATGTCCTCGACCTGCCACGGGCACCCGGCCGGGAGGCCTCCTTCTTCGACCTCGGCGGCCACTCGCTGCTCGCCGGTCGACTCGCCGCCCGGCTGCGCGAGACCTTCGCCACGCCGGTCGGATTCGCCGACGTGTTCCGCCACCCGACCCCGGCCGGGCTGGCCGCCCTGCTCGACGAGCGAACCGCCCAGGACGAGGCCGCCTCCGACGGGGCCGCCTCCGACGGGGCCGCCCTCGACCGGGCCGGCCGCCGCGGCGCCCCCCGACCGGGCCCCGCCCTCGGCCCCGGCCCCGCCCTCGTGCCCGTCCCGCGCACCGAGCGGATGCCGCTCTCGCCCGCCCAGCGCGGACTCTGGTTCCTGCACCGGCTCGAAGGCCCCAGCCCCACCTACAACATCCCGCTCGTGCTCACCCTCACCGGCCCGCTCGACCGACCCGCGCTCACCCGCGCCCTCGGCGACCTCGTCGCCCGGCACGAGGTCCTGCGCACCGTCTACGGCGAGGAGCCGGACAGCACGCCGTACCAGCGGATCCTGCCCGCCGCGCCCCTCGAACTGCACGACGGTTCCGGGGACTTGGCCGACGCCGTCCGGTACGCCTTCGACCTGGCCGCCGAACCGCCGCTGCGGGCCACGCTGTTCTCCGCCGGGCCGACCGAGCACACCCTCCTCCTGCTGCTCCACCACATCGCCGGCGACGGCGCCTCCACCACCCCGCTGATCCGCGACCTCGCCGCCGCCTACGCCGCCCGGCTCGCCGGAGAGGAGCCCGAACTGCCGCCTCTCGCCGTCCAGTTCGCCGACCACGCGGTCTGGCAGCGGCAGCGCCTCGGCACCGCCGACGCGCCCAGCCCGCTCGCCGTCCGGCAGGCGGAGTACTGGCGTACCGCGCTCGCCGGGCTGCCCGACCAGCTGGAGCTGCCCACCGACCGCCCCCGCCCGGCCGTCGCCGACCATCGCGGCGCCACCGTGCCCTTCGCCCTCGGCGCCGAGGCACACGCCGCCCTCGCCGCCCTCGCCCGGGCCGCCGACAGCACGGTCTTCATGGCCGTCCAGGCCGGGCTCGCCGCCCTGCTCACCCGGCACGGCTGCGGCACCGACATCCCCATCGGCACCCCGGTGGCCGGCCGCGAGGACGACGGAACCGCGGACCTGGTCGGCTACTTCGTCAACTCCGTGGTGCTGCGCACCCCGACGTCGGGCGACCCGACCTTCCGCGAGCTGCTGGCGCGCGTGCGCGCCGCCGACCTCGACGCCCACGAGCACGCCGACCTGCCCTTCGACCGCCTGGTCGAGGAGCTCAACCCGGCGCGCTCACTCGCCCGCCACCCGCTGTTCCAGGTGATGCTCGCCTGGCAGAGCCGCCCCGACGAGCCCATCGACCTGGGCGGCGGCCTCACCGCCGAGATCGCCGCCGTGCCCAGCGGCACCGCCAAGTTCGACCTCACCCTCAACGCCGGCGAACTGCCCGGTGGCGGCATCGGCGGCTTCCTGGAGTACCGCACCGACCTCTTCGACGCCGCCACCGTGGCCGCGCTCGGGGAGCGCCTGGCCCGGCTGCTCACCGCCGCCGCCACCACGCCCGACACCCCGATCGGCGGGCTCCCGCTGATCAGCGGGGAGGAGCGGCTGCGCGCCCTGGTGGAGTGGAACACCGCGCCGGCACCGGCGGGCCGGGCCGGCGCCGCTCCGGGCGCCACCCTGCCCGAGCTGTTCGAAGCGGCGGCCGAGGCCAACCCGAAGGCCATCGCCGTGAGTTACCAGGGGCACCGGCTCGACTACACCGAACTCGGCGCCCGCGCCGACCGGTTGGCCCGCCTGCTGGCGGCCCAGGGCATCGGCCCCGGCACCATCGTCGCCCTCGCCCTGCCGCGCTCGGTCGAACTCGTCGTCGCCCTGCTGGCGGTGACCAAGTCCGGTGCCGCCTACCTGCCGCTCGACCCCGACTACCCGGCCGACCGGCTCGCCTACATGCTGGCCGACGCCACCCCCGCCGCCCTGCTCACCGACCGCGCCACCGCGCCCCGGCTGCCCGCCCACGAGGTACCGCAGATCCTCGTCGACGGACCGGAGGCCGAGCGGTACCCCGCCGTCCCGCTGGGCCGGCACGAGCGCACCCGCCCGCTGCGCGCCGACGACACCGCGTACGTCATCTACACCTCCGGTTCCACCGGCCGTCCCAAGGGCGTGCCCGTCACCCACCACAACGTCGTCCGGCTGTTCGGTGCCACCGACCACTGGTTCGGCTTCGGCTCCGAGGACGTCTGGACGCTGTTCCACTCCTACGCCTTCGACTTCTCCGTCTGGGAGCTGTGGGGCGCCCTGCTGCACGGCGGCCGGCTGGTCGTCGTCCCGCACCTGGTCAGCCGCGACCCGGCCGCCTTCCTCGACCTGCTCGCCCGCGAACGCGTCACCGTGCTCAACCAGACGCCGTCCGCGTTCTACCAGCTGAGCGCCGCCGACCGGGACCGCCACGGCAGCGAACTCGCCCTGCGCTACGTGGTGTTCGGCGGTGAGGCCCTGGAGCTCGCCCGCCTGGACGACTGGTACTCCCGGCACGCCGAGGACACGCCGACGCTGGTCAACATGTACGGCATCACCGAGACCACCGTGCACGTGTCCCACATCGCCCTCGACCGGGCGAGCGCCGCCGCCGGAAGCAGCAGCACCATCGGCGTCAACATCCCCGACCTGCGCGTCTACGTCCTCGACGGGCACCTGCAGCCCGTCCCGCCCGGCGTCACCGGCGAGATGTACGTCGCCGGGGCGGGCCTCGCCCGCGGCTACCTCGGCCGCCCCGAGCTCACCGCCACCCGCTTCGTCGCCGACCCGTACGCCGAGCTCTTCGGCGAGCACGGCACCCGGATGTACCGCTCCGGGGACCTCGCCCGCCGCCGTGCCGACGGCGTCCTGGAGTACTTCGGTCGCGCCGACCAGCAGGTCAAGCTGCGCGGCTTCCGGATCGAACTCGGCGAGATCGAGGCGGTGCTGGCCGCCCACCCGGCCGTCGCCGACGCCGCCGTCGTGGTCCGCGAGGACACGCCGGGGGACAAGCGGCTGGTCGCCTACGCGGTGGCCGGCGGCGAGGCGGACGGCGCTCCGCAGCCGGAGGAGCTGCGTGCCCACGCCGCCGCCGAACTGCCCGTCCACATGGTGCCGTCCGCCGTCGTCCTGCTCGACCGCCTGCCGCTGACCGCCAACGGCAAGCTCGACCGCCGCGCCCTGCCCGCCCCCGAGGCGCCGTCCGCGGGCGCCGGCCGGCCCCCGCGCACCCTGCGCGAGCAGCAGCTGTGCGAACTGTTCGCCGAGGTGCTGGGCGTGGCCGCGGTCGGCGTCGAGGACGACTTCTTCGCCCTGGGCGGGCACTCCCTGCTGGTGGTGCGCCTCGCCGGGCGGATCCGCGAGGTGCTCGGGCTGGAGGTCGGCATCGGCACGCTCTTCCAGGCCCCCACGCCGGCCGCCCTCGACGCCTCGCTCGCGGCCGGCGCCGAGTCGACCGACGCGCTGGACGTCCTGCTCCCGCTGCGACCTGCTGCCCCCGAACGGCAGCGCCCGCTCTTCGCCGTCCACCCGGCCGGCGGCCTCAGCTGGTGCTACACCGGCCTGATCCGCCACCTGCCCGGCGACGTCCCGATCTACGGCCTCCAGGCCCAGGGCGTCGGTGCCGCCACCGCGGCCGAACCGCTGCCCGGCACGATGGAGGAGCTCGCCGCGCACTACGTCGACCGGCTGCGCGAGGTCCAGCCGGAAGGACCGTACCGACTGCTCGGCTGGTCCACCGGCGGGATCATCGCGCACGCCGTGGCGGTCCGGCTCCAGGAACTCGGCCAGGACGTCGAGTTGCTGGCCATCCTGGACGCCTACCCGGCCGAGGGCTTCCGCGAGCTGCCCGTGCCCGACCAGGCCGAGGCCCTCGAAGCGCTGCTCACCATCTGCGGCTTCGGCCCCGCGGACCTCGACGGCCGGCCGCTCGAACTCGACGCCGTCACCGAGCTGTTGCGCCGCGAGGGCAGCCCGCTCGCCGGTCTCGACGACGCCACCGTGGCCGCGCTCAACCGGATCTACCTCAACACCAACCACCTGGTGCGCGGCTACGACCACCGGCGCTACGTCGGCGACGTGCTGTTCTTCCGTGCCACCGTCGACACCATCGACGACGCCCTGGTGCCCGAGCTGTGGGCCCCGTACGTGACCGGCCGGATCGCCGACACCGACGTGGCCTGCTCCCACAAGGACATGACCCTGCCCGCCCCGATCGCGCACATCGCGAGCGTGATCGCCGACCACCTGGAGAAGACCTCCGATGAGTGACGCCCCCGTCAACCCCTTCGACGCCGAAGGCGAGTTCCTGGCGCTCGTCAACCCCGAGGGGCAGCACTCCCTCTGGCCCGCCTTCGCCGCCGTCCCGGCGGGTTGGAGCGTCGCCCACGGCCCGTGCGAGCGGGCCGCCGCCCTGGAGTGGATCACCGCGCACTGGACCGCCCTGTGACCCCTCCCGACGCCGCTCGCGGGGCCGCGCCCGACGCCGCTCCCGGGGCCGCCGCCGACGCCGCCGCCGAGGCAGTACCCGGGGCACCCGGTGCCCGGGGCCCGGCGCGTCCCCTGCTCAGGGGGCGCGCCGCGGTGGTCGTCGTCTACACGGCCGCGATGTGCATGAACGGCCTGGACTCGACCATCGTCAACCCCGCGCTGTTCAGCATCGCCGAGGACTTCGGCCGCCCGGTCTCGGCGGCCAACGCCGTCGAGACCGCGTTCCTGGTCGGCCTCGCCCTCGGCCTGCCGGTGGCCGGCTGGCTCGGCGACCGGTACGGCGTGAAGCGGGTCTTCCTCGGCGCGCTCGCCGCCTTCACCCTCGCCTCCGCGCTGTGCGCCGCGGCCCCCGGGCTCGGCCCGCTGGCCGCCGCACGGGCGGTCCAGGGCGTGGCCGGTGGTCTGCTCACCCCGGTCGGGATGACCCTGCTGTTCCGGGCCTTCGCCCCGCACGAACGGGCCGGCCTCGGCCGGATCCTGATCGTCCCGACCGCGCTGATGCCCGCCCTCGGGCCGCCGCTCGGCGGCTTCCTCACCGAACACCTCTCCTGGCACTGGCTGTTCCTGGTCAACGTGCCGATCGGGGCCGCGGCCGTCGCGATCGGCCTGCTCGGCCTGCGGGCAGCCGAGGAACCCCCGGCCGGACGCTTCGACACCACCGGTTTCCTGCTCGCCACCCCCGGCCTCGGCCTGCTCACCTACGCCCTCGGCTTCGGCCCGGCGCACGGCTGGTCCTCCCCGGGCGTCGCCCTCAGCGGGGTGACGGGCATGGTCCTGCTCGGCGTTGCCGTGCGGCACCAACTCCGCACGGAAGAACCGCTGGTGGACCTGCGGCTGCTCGCCGACCGGACCTTCGGGGCGGCGAGCTCACTGGCCCTGCTCACCTCGGCCGGGCTGATGGGCGCGCTGTTCGCCCTGCCGCTGCTCTACCAGGCGGCCCTCGGCGCCTCCGCCCTCGACGCCGGGCTCAGCGTCTTCCCCGAGGCGATCGGCCTGATGGCCGCCTCCCAGGTGGTGGACCGCCTGCTGCCCCGCCTCGGGCCGCGCCGGCTCGCCCTGCCCGGGCTGCTGCTGGCCGCGGCGGTGCTCGCCGCACTCGGCTTCGCGGAGGACCCGTGGCTGGTCCGGGCCCTGATGTTCGGCGTCGGCCTGATCCTCGGCACCGCCGTCCTCACCGTCCAGATCGCCGGCTTCGCCGACGTCCCGCCGCCCGCGATGGGCCGGGCGATGGGCCTGTTCACCATCCTCCGCACCCTCGGCGGCGCCCTCGGCATCGGCGCCGCCGCCGCCCTCATCGGCGCCCTCCCCGCCGACTCCGCCACCGCGCCCTACCGGCTCGCCCTCCTCCTGACGGCCCTGCTGGTCGCCGCCGGAGCCGTCCTCGCCGCGCGCCTCCCGGCCGAGGCCCCGGGCCCGCCCCCAGAGGGCTGACACCGGCGCGGGCACGGTGCCTCTGGTGCCCCGGCTGCCGTACGGTGGTCGGAGCACCGGAGGAGTCCGCATGAACCCTGAGCACTACCGCCTGCTGGAGGAGGCCCGCCGCAGGCTCCCGGACGGCTACAAGGTCGAGCTGTCCGGCGACATCATCGTCATGCAGGCGTCACCGTCGTCGATCCACCAGCTGAACCTGGCGATCGTCCAGCGTCAGTTCGAAGCGCATTGCCCGCCCGGCTACTTCCCGACCGGGAACAGCGACCTCTCCTCGCCCGAGGTCGGCTCCGTCCGGAACCCCGACCTCACCTACCTGCCCGAGGACGTCATCGAGCTGGGGCGTGAGATCCCGGCCGAACTGGCGCTGATCGCGGTCGAGATCGTCTCGCCCTCCAACCCCGAGAACGACTGGATCGGGAAGGTCCGCGACTACCCGCGGATGGGCTTCCCGCTGTACCTGATCGTGGACCCGCGACAGAAGACCGTGACGCTCTTCTCCGAGCCGAACCGAGACCGCTACCACACCAGGACGGAGCGGGAGTTCGGCGAGCGCCTGCGCATCCCGGAGCCCTTCGACTTCGAGCTGGACCTGTCGCGGCTCGTCCCCTACCGGGACTGACGGCACCCGCCACCGTACGGATCCGTCGGGCGCCGAACGCCGGGGCCCGGCCGCCGGGCGACCGGGCCCCCTCCGTGCTACGTCGCCGTCCCGGGCGGCGTGCCGTTCCCCAGCAGGTGTGCCAGCCCGTCCGCGAGTCCGCCGCGCCAACAGGCGTAGTCGTGACCGCCGTTGAACTCGCGGTAGGCGAGGTCGTAGCCGCGCGCCCGCAGCACGTCCCGCAGGTGTCGGTTCTGGGTGAGCAGCATCCACTCCTGCAGCCCGACCTCGACGTAGAAGCGGGCCGCGCGGCGTTCCCCGGTGGCGAACTGCCGGGTCAGCCACTCGCTGCCCTCGTCGAACTCCGTCTCGTCCGGCCACCAGAAGGAGCCGGACTGGGAGAGTGCGTTGCCGAAGCGGTCCGGCCGGCGGTAGGCGGCGTAGGCGGCGGTGAGCCCGCCCGCGCTCTGGCCCGCGATCACGGTGCCGGCCGGGTCGGTGGTCGCGCCGAACTCCGTTGCGGCCCAGGGGAGGAGGCGGTCGGCGAGCAGGTCGACGAAGGCCGGGTTGCAGCTGAGGTCGGCGGGCCGTTCGGGGCCCATGGTGTGGACGAGCAGGGCCACGGTGGGCGGGATCGCGCCGGCGGCGGCCAGGTTGTCCAGCGTGTCGCCGACGGACAGCACCTCGCCCCACATCTCGCCGTCGAGCAGCACGACGACCGGGTGGGGGCCGTCCCCGTGCTCCGCCGGCAGGTGGACGTCCACCCGCCGCCCGGCGACGGTGTGCGGCACGGTGCGGCCGCGCGGCACGCCCTCGCGCCGCCGGACGTACGGCTGTGGCGGCGCGTCGGGCAGGCTGAGCACCGAGGCGGGGTGGCGGCCGTCGCGGGCGGGCAGCCGGGGTTCGGTGTCGTACGGGTCGGGGCGGGCGTGGTCGAGGACGCGCAGCCAGTCGGAGCGGGTCGTGCCGGGGGCGTCGCCGCGGAACGGGTGGAGCTGGTAGGAGGCCCGGTGGTCGGCGCGCAGCCGGTAGGTGATCGACCACGTCCCGTCGTCCCGGCGTGCCATCAGGTGCGGCGTGAGGTCGCCGTCGTGGCGGTCCTTGTCGGTTACGGTGTGCAGCAGCGCGAGGACGCCGTCGCACTCGTCGTCCCGGTGGGTGAAGGTGACCAGGCGGTGGGCGGGGTCGTGCGGGTCGGGTGCGACGAGGGGAGGGGTTTCCATGGTCGTGGTCTCCTGAAGAGGCTTGCGAAGGGGCTTACGCGGTGCGGCCGTTGCGGCCGAGCAGCACCCAGAGCAGGAAGGGGCCGCCGAGGACGGTGGTGACGATGCCGACGGGGATCTCGACCCCGCCGATCAGCACGCGTCCCAGGGTGTCCGCGAGGACGACGAGCAGGGCGCCGGTCAGCGCCGAGCCGAGGACGGGGACGCGGGCGGGCCCGGCCAGGCGTCCGGCGATCACCGGCGCGGCCAGTGCCACGAAGCCGACCGGTCCGCAGACGCCGACCGCCAGCCCGGCCAGTGCCACGGCCAGCAGCAGGCAGGCCAGCCGGACCCGGCCGGGGTCGACGCCGAGCGCGGAGGCGACGTTGTCGTCGAAGCGCAGCACGGCGAGCCGCCGGGCCGCCGCCAGGGCGAGCGGCACCAGCACCGCGAGCCCGATCAGGACCGGGGTGGCGATGGCGTAGTCCCGGCCGTTGAGACTGCCGGAGGTCCAGACGTACAGCGAGCCGGCGGAGTTGAGCGAGCGGCGGGCGAGCGCGACCTGGATCACCGCGGAGGCGAGCGCGGACATGGCGAGCCCGACGACCAGCACCCGGTAGCCGCGGGCGCCGAGCCCGCCGGAGACCAGGGTGACGAGCAGGACGGCGGCGAGCGCGCCGAGCGGCCCGGCCCACCAGGCGCCGAAGGTGCCCGAGGCGGTGGCGGAGACCAGCACGGCGGCCGTGGCGCCGTCGTTGACGCCGAGGAGTTCGGGGGTGGCGAGGCGGTTGCGGGCGAGGGTCTGGGTGAGGCAGCCGGCCAGGCCGAGCGCGGCCCCGGCGGCGAGCCCGGCGACGATCCGGCCGAGCCGGAACTTCTGCACCAGCAGGACGTCGAGGCGGTCGCCGTAGCCGAACACGGCCTGGAAGGTGCGTCCGAGGTCGAGTTCGCTCTGCCCGGCGTGCGCGGAGACCACGACGGCGCCGAGCAGTGCCGCGGCGAGGCCGAGCGAGGCGGCCAGGGCCCGGCGGGGGATCAGCAGCGACCAACTGCCGTACCGCAGCGCCGTGTCCGGTTTCGGGGCGGGCGGTTCGGCGTGCCGTACGGGCGGGGCGGCGGCCTCGGCCGGGTCGGTCATGGCGAGGGCGGCGGAGCGCCGGGAGCGGACGATGGCGATCAGCGCCGGGGCGCCGACGAGGGCGACGATCACCGACACCGGCGCCTCGAACGGCCGGGCCACCACCCGGGCCAGCACGTCGGCGCCGGTGAGCACGGCGGCGCCGAACAGGCCGGCCAGCAGGGTCAGTCGGCCGACCCTGGGCCCGGCGACGGCCCGGGCGAGGAATCCGGCGAGCAGTCCGAGGAAGGAGATCGGCCCGGCCAGGGCGACGGCCGAGGCGGTGAGCAGGGTGACGGCGGCGGCGACCGCCGCGCGGGTGGCGCCGGGCCGGTGGCCGAGGCCGCGGGCGAGGTCGTCACCGAGGGCCAGCGCGGTGAGCGGCCGGGTGGTGAGCAGGGCGAGCAGGAAGCCGGCGCCGAGGACGGGGGCGAGCTGGCGCAGGGTGGTCCAGCCCTCCACCCCGGACAGCGAGCCGAGTACCCACTCCCGGTAACGGTCGTATGCCTCGGGTGAGTTGACGATCAGCACGCCGGTGAGGCCGCCGAAGGTCGCGCCGACCGCGGAGCCGCCCAGGACCAGCCGCATCGGCGATCCGCCGCCGCGGCTGCCCGCGATCAGCAGTACCAGGGTGCTGGCGAGCACGGCGCCGCCGAAGGCGTAGGCGAGGTGCCCGTAGGAGGTCTGCACGCCGAGCACGGCAATGCCGAGCACGACGCCGAGGGAGGCGCCGGCGTTGACGCCGAGCAGTCCGGTCTCGGCGAGCGGGTTGCGGGTGACGGACTGCAGTTGTGCCCCGGCGACGCCGAGCGCGGCGCCGACCAGCAGGGCGGTGACGGTGCGGGGGAGCCGCAGGTCGCCGACGACCAGGGCGAGTCGGCCGTCGGCGCGGGCGCCGTCGCGGTTCAGCAGGTAGTCCAGCACCCGTCCGGGGCCGACCTCGCCGGCGCCGATCGACAGGGACAGTGCGGCCAGCGCGAGCAGGAGTGCCAGCGCCCCGAGGAGGACCGGCCAGGCGGGGCGCCGGGGCTCGGGCCGGGCGGACCCGGGCCGGTCGGATCCGGACCGGCGGGGCCCGGACCGGTTCGGATCGGGCCGGTTCGGCTCGGACCGGTGCGGTTCGGAGCGGTGTGACTCCCCCGTCGGCGACGTGTCCGGCGCGGCGGCGGGGGACGCTTCGTGGGCGCCCGCTTGCGACAATGTCATAAGGTAAGGCTAACCTAATGGCCGAGCCGCCCCGCAGGGCGCCCGGCAGGGCACCTCCGCCCTGTCGGGCTGCCCGCACGTCGCTCAACTCCCGTACCACCATTGCCCGGAGGCAACCATGCCGTTCGCCCGTCGCCCGCTCAGCCCCGTCCGCCGCCGCGCGGCCCAGGCGCTGGCCGTCACCGGGGCGGCCGCCCTGCTGCTCACGGGCTGCGGCTCCTCGGGCACCTCCGCCTCCTCCTCCGCCGCCTCATCCCCGGCGGCGGACGCCGCGGGTGGCGGCAACGGCGGCAAGCGGACCGTCAAGGACGCCACCGGCAGGGCCGTCGAGGTCCCCGCCGAGCCCAAGCGGATCGTCACGCTCACCCAGGAGGACCTGGACGCGGTGCTCGCCCTCGGCGTCAAGCCGGCCGGCATCACCAACGGCCAGGGCCTCAACGAGCCGCCCGCGTACCTGAAGGACAAGGTCCAGGGCGCGCCGGTGGTCGGCAACCTGCTGCAGCCGGTGATGGACAAGGTGATCGCCGTCAAGCCCGACCTCATCCTGGCCGGTGACATGCAGGACGAGCAGGTGCTCAAGCAGCTGCGCGAGATCACCCCGGCCACCCTGGTCACCATGGCGCCCACCGACGACTGGAAGCTCGCCTTCCGGGGCATCGGCAACGCCGTCAACAAGCTCGACCAGGCCAACAAGGTGATCGGCGACTACGAGGCCAAGGCCGTCAAGGCCGGCGGGGAACTCACCCGGAACAAGGGCGCCGCCGTCTCCATCGTCCGCTGGAACCCCACCGGCCCGAGCTGGATGGAGAAGAAGCAGTTCGCGAGCGGTGTCGCGCTGGACATGGGCCTCACCCGCCCGGCCGCGCAGGACAAGGACGGCAACGCGCACAGCGCGGCGCTCAGCCTGGAGAAGCTCTCCGAGATCGACGGCGACTGGCTGTTCCTGTCCACCCTCACCGACGACGGAAAGTCCGCGCTCAAGGACGTCCAGTCCAAGCCCGCCTACCAGGAACTGAACGCCGTGAAGAACAACCACGTCGTGACGGTGGACGGCTCGGTCTGGTCCACCCGGGGCGGCCCGCTCGCCGCCGACGCCGTCATCGGCGACATCGGCAAGGCGCTCGCCGGCAACTGAGCGCGCACCGGACCGGGGAGCCGCCATGGAGGGGAGACAGGGGAGTTGACGCCGTGGAGTTGACGATCGAGGGGCTCACCGCCGGCTACGGCCCGGGTCGCCCCGTGCTCGGCGGGGTCGACCTCACCGTCCCGGCCGGGAAGGTGGTGGCGGTGGTCGGGCCGAACGGCTGCGGCAAGTCCACCCTGCTGCGGGCCGTCGCCCGGCTGCACCGCCCGGACGGCGGGCGGGTCCTGGTCGGCGGCGAGGACGTCTGGCGGCTGCGGCCGCGGCAGGCCGCCCACCGCATCGCCCTGCTGCCGCAGAGCCCGCAGGCACCGGAGGCGGTCACCGTCGCCGGGCTCGTCCGCTACGGCCGCCACCCGCACCAGGGCCTGTTCCGCCAGTGGTCGGCGGACGACGAACGGCTCACCGCCGAGGCCCTGCGCGCCACCGGCGTCGAGGGCCTCGCCGAGCGCCGCCTCGACCGCCTCTCGGGCGGCCAGCGCCAGCGCTGCTGGCTCGCCATGGTGCTCGCCCAGGACACGCCGGTCGTCCTGCTCGACGAGCCGACCAGTGCGCTCGACCTCGGGCACGCGGTCGAGGTGCTGGAACTCGTGCGCCAGGTCGCCGCGGGCGGCCGGACCGTGGTCATGGTGCTGCACGACCTCGCGGGGGCGGCCCGCTACGCGGACCTGCTGGTCGCCCTGCGGGACGGCGCGGTGGTGGCCTGCGGGCCGCCGCGCGAGGTGGTGGACGCGCCGCTGGTGCGGGCGCTGTACGACATCGACAGCCACGTCCTCACGGCGCCGGGCGACGGCGCGCCGGTCATCGTGCCCCGGGCGCCGGCGGTCTGAAGGCGGGCCCGGCGGTCTGAGGCGGGCCCGGCGGTGGGGGTGGTGGTCCGAGGCGTGCCCGGCGGCGGGGCAGCGGGGCAAGGCTGGGCGGATGTGGTGTGCTGGGCATCCCGTCCGCCGAGAGGTCCCCCGGTGCGCTGTCGTCGTCTCGCCGTCCTGCTGCTGGGCGCACTGCTCCTGCCCGCCTGCTCCTCCGCTCCCGTCCGCGGCTCCGCCTCCTCCGCCACCGCTTCCGCCCCGGCGTCCGCCGGGCCGGTGGTGCGGGCCACCCTCGCGGAGGGCTTGGCCGTCCCCTGGGGCGTGGCCGTGTTGCCCGACGGGGACCTGCTGGTCTCGGAACGGGACACCGCGCGGATCGTGCGGGTCGCCGCGACCGGCGGCACGACGAGCGGGGAGGGTGTCGTACCCGGCGTCACGGCCGGCGGGGAGGGCGGGCTGCTCGGCCTCGCCCTCTCCCCGTCCTTCGCCGACGACCACCTGGTCTACGCCTACCTCAGCACCGCCGAGGACAACCGCGTCGTGCGCACCGGCTACCACCCGGAGCGGCCCGTCGGCTCCCGACTCGAAGCACCGGTCGACGTGTTGAGCGGAATCCCGCGCGGCCCCCGACACAACGGCGGCCGGATCGCCTTCGGCCCGGACGGCATGCTCTACGTCACCACCGGTGACAGCAGTGACCCCGAACTCGCCCAGGACAAGGGCTCGTTCGGCGGAAAGATCCTCCGGCTCACCCCCGACGGCGCCCCGGCCCCGGGCAACCCCTTTCCGGGGTCGCCGGTCTACTCCTACGGCCACCGCAACGTGCAGGGTCTCGCCTGGGACGGCGAAGGACGGCTCTGGGCGAGCGAGTTCGGCGAGGACACCTGGGACGAGCTCAACCTGATCCGGCCCGGCGGCAACTACGGCTGGCCCACCGTCGAAGGGTCCGGCCACCGCCCCGGATTCCTCGACCCCGTCGCCCAGTGGCACCCCGCCGACGCTTCGCCGAGCGGGCTCGCGTACGCCGGCGGCGCCCTGTGGACGGCCGCCCTGCGCGGCACCCGGCTCTGGTACGTCCCGATCGTGGGTGACCACCTGGCGGGCAGCCCGCAGTCCTACCTCGACGGCGCATACGGACGGCTGCGCACGGTCGTCACCGACCGGGACGGCACGCTGCTGCTCGCCACCGGCAACACCGACGGCCGCGGCGACCCGCGCCCGGGTGACGACCGCATCCTGCGGCTCGGCGTGCCCGCGTCCTGAGCCGTGCCTGGTTCCTGAGCCGTGCCGGTGTCCCGGGCCGTGCCGGAGTCGGGGCCCGAGCGAGTTCGTTCACTCGTTCGAGGGGTTTGGGCCCCGCCGGCCACCGACCACCCGCCCCCGCCCGTCGCGTTGTCAGTGGGCCTCGCTACGTTCCTCGCATCGCTGGTCAGCAGGCGATCTCGACGTGGTTCCCGGGTGCTCCCCGGGTGGGAGGAGTACGGCCGTGGCATGGGTGGAGACGGGCGCGGGAGGGTACCGCGTCACGCTCGACGGGGAGGGCAGGGTGGTGTGCCGCAACGCGGCGGGCCGCGAGCTCAAGTCCGTTCCGTCGAAGCTCGGTGACGACCCGGTGGTCACCCAGCTCAGGCAGCTCGCCGAGTGGTTGTCCGCGCACGAGCGGAGCTGCCGGGAGGACGTCGAGCGCTGGATGGTGCGCTCGCTGCCGGTGCCCGCCGCGGTGATCACCGCGGTGTGGCCGGACGAGGCCTGGCAGGCCGTGCTGCGCGACCTGGTGGTCACCGGCGCGGACGGTTCGGTCGCCGGCTTCCTGCGCGGCGCGGACGCCGGGCGCGGCCTCGGCCTGGTCGACCTGGACGGCGACACCGTACGCCTCACCGACGGCGAGGTCCTGATACCCCACCCGGTCCTCCTCGACGACCTCGACGAACTGCGTGAGTTCGCCGTCGAACTCGGCGTCTCCCAGCGCGTCCAGCAGCTGTACCGCGAGGTCTGGCACCGGCCGGCGGAGCTGCCGGGCGGCACCGAGGTCACCACCTACGCCGGCGGCCGCTACCGCGAGCTGCGCGAGCTGGTCGGCCGCTGCAACCGGCTCGGCTGCCGGGTCCGCGGCGGCTCCGCCGTCCAGTCGATCACCGAGGGCGGGCGCACCGTCGAGGCCCGGGTGTGGGTCGGCGACTACTACGACTACGACGAGTGCGAGACCGGAGCACTCACCTGGGCGGGCGCCGACGGCCGGGCCCTGCCGCTCACCGAGGTCGGACCGGTCGCCTGGTCCGAGGGCATGCGGATGGCCGCCGCCCTGTACGCCGGCCGCACGCTCGAAGGGGAGGACGCCGCATGACCGCCACCGGCTCGCACACCGACACCACCACCACGGCCACGCCCGCCACACCGGAGGCCCTGCTCGACGCCGGCGCCGTGCTGCCGGCCGGCACCCTGGCCGGCGCCGGCCGCCCCGACAGCGCCGCCGACGTGCTCACCGCCCGCAGCTACACCCACCCCGCGCTCGACGGCCGCCGGATCGTCCGACTGGTCCCCGGCGCGCTCGGCGGGGCCGAGGACCTCGCCCTCGACTTCCTCGGCCTGGCGCCCGACGCCGCGCCCGCCGAGGTCGGCCAGGTCCGCCAGGAGGCGCTCGGCTTCCCCGCCTGGGCGCTGGTCCACGACCCGGCCAACGGCCACCACGCGCTCGCCCTGGTCAAGGAGATGGAGCGACTGGCCCGCCAGGCCGCCTCCAAGCCGGGCGCCGCCAAGGACGGCTTCGACGCGCTCGCCACCCGCCTCGGCCGCGCCGTCCCGCACTTCCTGCCCACCTTCTGCGAGGAGGTCGGCCGGATCTTCCTGGGCCACGGCAACCAGACCTACGCCGCCGCCTGGTTCGGCAAGGCCCGCGAGGCCGAGCGCACCCACGGCCTGACGGTGGACGAGGAGCGGCTGCGCGCCGTCTTCCTGGAGTTCGCCCTGGCCGGCGCGCTCACCGTCAAGTCGCTGCGCCAGTACGTCAAGGAGCTCGCCCAGCGGCTCGACCCGGAGACCGCCTGGCAGCGCTTCCGCCAGCTGTGCACCGAGCGCTCCGCGGCTGGCATGGCCCCCTACGCCGGGGTCGCCGAGGACGCCCGCGCGCTGGTCCGGGCCGCCGGGCTGGACCGCGTCGAGCACGAACAGGCGCTGCTCGCCGAACTGCTGGCCTCCCCGGCGGTCAACCGGGCGCCGGCCGCGTTCTGGAAGTCCTGGCACGGCGCGCTGGTCGAGCTGGGCACCCGCGACGCCGAGGTCCGCACCCGCCTGCTGGAGCTGCTGCCCGACCCGGCGGCCTCCGGCTCCGACTCCGCCCCGCACGACACCGCCTGGCTGGCGGTCCTCGCCGAGACCGGCGCCGAGAGCCTGCTCACCGGCCCCCGCGCCGAGGGCGCCGAGCCCGCCGCCGCCTGGCTCCAGCGCTGGTGCAACCACCTCGGCCGCGGCTGGCGCAGCCGGCCCAGCTGCCCCGCCACCCTCGCCCTGGCCGGCCGGATGGTCGAGCGGCTGCGCGCCGACGCCGTCCCGGTCGACCTCTTCACCGGCATCCGTGCCAGCCACACCCGGCTCGACCTGCTGGACCTCCTGCTCGCCGAGGGCATCCCCGTGGCCGACCCGCCGGCCGGCCTCGGCTTCGACCTGCGGGACTGGGTCGGCCAGTTCGGCCCCGACAGCGCCGACCTCGCCGCCGTCGCCGCCGACGCCCGCTACCGGCCGCTGCTGCGCCGCGCCGCCCCGGCCGCCTGGGAGACGGCCGTCAAGGGCCAGGTGTCCGTCCAGCCGCTGCTCGACGAGCTGTTCGCGGAGTGGGCCGAGGCCCGTGCCGAGGAGGTCACCGCCGCCCGCGGTCTGGCCGGCGCCGCCGACCTGGTCCGCGCGCTGAGCCAGCACCGCACCGCCATCCGCACGGTCGCCCCGGCCGCCGCCGAGAAGATCGCCGCACTCGACGTCAGCGGCCTGCTCGCCCGGGCCCTCGGGGCCGGCATCCTGGACGAACTCGGCTGGCCCGCCCTGGAGGACGCGCTCGCCAAGCTCGCCGACCCGCCCGCCGCGGACGCCCCGCCGACCACCGCCCCGGGCCTGCGCACCAAGGGCCTGACCGGCCTGATCGTCGAGGACGCCTGGCCGTACCTGATCCTCGCCCGCCTGGACCGCGCCGTCGTGGTCGGCCCCGAGGGCATCCTGCTGGACCACACCCTGCGCCTGCCCAAGCTGACGGAGAACTGGAACCGGCCCCGGCTGCGCCTGGTCGACGGCGAGCTCCTGGTCGCCTGGTACCAGGACGGCAAGCAGACGGCCTACTGGTCCGGCCGCCCGGACCACACCTTCGAGCTCGAAGGCCGCACCATCGCCGGCTACCACTACGGCGAGCGGTTCCCCGAGGAACCGTCCCTGCCGCTGCCCGGCGGCGGCCGCACCACCGGCGAGCGCCCACTGCACCCCGGCGACACCCGGATGCCGAACGAACACCCCGTCCTCGGCGACGGCACCGGCTACTGGACGCTGCGCCACGGCAGCGACGGCCCGGTCCTGCGCGAACTCGACCCGGTCACCGGCACCCTGGGCCGCGCCGCCGAGCCGCCCGTGATCGCCGCCACCGCCGCGGCCGGCCGGCTCGTCGAGGGCCGCACCCGCCTGCTGCCGTTGCAGCCCGGTCTGGAGCGGACCCCGCTCGGCACCGACGGCACCGTGCTCGGCAGCTGGGTGCGCACCGAGCCCGGGCGCGCCGTCACCACCTTCACCGCCGACGGGCAGCGCATCGTCCTGCCGCTGGACGGACGGCACCAGCCGGACACCGTCCCGGTCGGCCGGCTCGCCCTGCCCGGCGAGGGCCGCCCGGTGGTCAGCCGCCCGGGCGGCGAGCACCTGTCCCTCAACCTGCCCGACCTCGCCGACCGCGGCGACCGCACCGCCGACCTGCGCCCCTGCCGGTCGGGCGAGCTCTCCGCGGCCGGCACCGCCCTCGTCCCGCCGTTCGACCACTGGCACGCCCTGCGGCCGCGGGACGAGGCCGGATCCCGTGCGCTGCGCGGCGTGACCACCGAGCAGGCGGCCCGGCTGATCGACCTCGCCTGGCCCGTCGACACCGAGCCCGTCCCGGAGGACGAGCAGCGCTGGCTGACCGTCCAGGGCGTCCGGCGCCCGCTCGCCCAGCGCGGTGAGGCCCGCAACAGCCTGCCCGTCGAGGCGGTCGGCGCCGCCCTGCCCGGCATCGCCGACCCGCTGCTGCTCGCAGGCGTCGCCGGATTCGCCCGCGCCGCGGCCGACCTGCTGGACCGCATCGCCCGCTTCCTCCCGCAGCCGGACGCCGAGCGCCCCAGCAAGGCGGAGGCGGCCCAGTGGCGGCCCGAGCACGGCCGGGACGACGAGCTGCGCGACGCCGTCCGCAACGTCCTGCCCGAGATCGGCGGCTTCGGCAACAGCTGGGGCACCTCCGACCGCTGCTGGGTGCTCAACAACCTGCGCACCGTCAGCGCCGTCCTCGCCGCCCCGCCCGCCGCGACCGGCGAGGGTTGGAGCAGCCCGGCGAGCGTCGCCCTGCACGGCGGCGACGCCAACCACGGCTGGCTGCACCTGCTCGGCCGGGTCGACGTCCTGGCCCACGCGGTGGCCGCCCCGCTCACCCAGCCGGACCACCGCTCCACGCTGGTCCTGCTGCTCGGCGAGCTCACCAAGGGGCCGCTCGCCGACCGCGGTGCCACCCTGCGCGAGATCGTCCTCAGCGAGCCGGCGGACAGCGCCGCCGGCGACCGGCCGGTCACCCACCGCCAGGGCGAGGTGCTGCGCCACGGCGAGCGCACCGTCGTCATCCTCGGCCACCGGCGCCAGTTCACCGACGGCACGGTGCACTGGCTCGCCGTCGACCACGACCCGAGCGGGGAGTTCGGCCCCGTCGCGCACTTCACCACCGTCGAGGAGCGCGGCACCGAGGAGCGGGTCTCCGCCGCCTGGATCGCGACGTTCTGGCGGGTCGCCGCCCTGCACGGCAGCGTCCCGTGGGACGCGGCCCGCGCCGCCGCCTTCTCCGAACTCACCGGCATCGGCACCACCCGCGCCACCCTGCTGCTCAGCCCGCCCCCCGGCCTGCTGCACTGGGGCAACGCCGAGCTGCCCGAGGAGTACGGCGCCAAGCCCGCCGCGGTCAGGGCCGCCCAGCGCTGGCTGCGCGGACACGACCACGCCGGGGTCGCCGACGTCTGGAGCGCCCTGCTGCCCGACGACCCGAAGACGCTGTGGACCGACGGCCCCGACCTCGCGGCCGGCGCCGAAGCCTGGATCCGTCGCTTCGGACGGCTCGTCACCCTCCCCGAGGAGGCCCACACCACCGTCCAGGGCGTGTCCATCGACACCGTCGAGGCGGTGCTCAACCCCTCCCACACCCCGTGGCTGACCCGCACCACCGCCTTCCGGATCCACAAGGACGCCCAGGGCACGCCCCGGTTGGTCGCCGACGACGTCACGGCGCTGCCCGACTCCGGCGCGCTGCACCAGACCATCGACGCCATCCGCTGGCTCGCCTACCACCTGCCCGCGGACAGTCCACTGCGCGCGCTGCTGCCCCGGGCCGCCACCGCGCTGCGCGAGCGCCTGGCCGACCCGGAGCTGCTGCTCGACTTCGACCTCCTCGGCACCACCAAGAACACCCCGCTGGCCCCCGTGCTGCGCACCCACTTCGGCCTGCCCGCCGAGGGCGGCGCCGACCCGGACGGCGTGGTCCGCTGCGGCCCGGCGCTGGTCCTCACCCCGAACCACGAGGCGTACGAGCGGGTCTGGCTGCGACCGGCCGCCCTCACCGGCCCGGACGACCCGCTGCTCGACCTGCTCGACGGGCTCGCCGTCAGCTACTGGTTCAGCAGCGAGCGGGCCGCCATCTCCTCCGTCCTGCGCGGCGAGCCGGAGCGACTGGCCGCCTCGGCCGCCGCGACGGCCGGCGGCGACAGCAGCGGAGGCGACGGCCCGGCCTGGCTGCAGAACCCGCAGCTGTCCGCCCCCGAGCTGGTCACCGAGGTGTCCCGCACCCACGGCCTCGGCGAGGACGCCGCCGCGCTCTACCTCCAACTGCTCGCCCTGCCCGACCCCACCGACCGCAACGTCGCCCGCTGGACGGGCTGGAAGCCCGCCCGGCTGAAGCGGGCCCGCGCCGAACTCGCCGCCACCGCGCTGGTGCTGGAGGCCAAGCGCTCCCGGGCCGGCCGCAGCCTCTTCCTGCCCGGCGGCTGGCAGGAGGCCAAGTCTCCGGCCCTGCCGGCCGAGACCTGGAAGGCCGCCCTGTACGAACTGCCCACCCACCGGCCCGTACTGGTGCCCCTGCCCGTCCCCGAACTGTTCGCCCGGGCCTGGCAGCGCACCCTCGACGGCGACGCCCCCGGTTACGAAGAGCTCCAGACCAGCAAGCGCAGGAAGGCCCGCCGATGAGCACCACCACCGTCCCCGCTCCCGCGGAGCGGCAGATCGTCCCGCCCGAGGAGAAGTACGCCGCCGAACTGGAGTTCCTCGCCGCGCACGACAGCGGCCCGCGCCCGCCCGGCTGGCGGCTCACCCCGCGCGCCGTCGTCACCTTCGTGATGGGCAGCGCCGGCGAGAAGCTCAAGGCCGGGCGCAGGAGCCTGGCCATCGAGCCCAAGTTCGTCGGCGAGCGCGCCCTGGTCGAACGCTGCGTCGTCACCCTCGCCGGGGAGCGCGGCCTGCTGCTCGTCGGCGAGCCCGGCACCGCCAAGTCGATGCTCTCCGAACTGCTCGCCGCCGCCGTCTGCGGCACCAGCGCGCTCACCGTCCAGGGCACCGCCGGCACCACCGAGGACCAGCTCAAGTACGGCTGGAACTACGCCCTGCTGCTCGCCAAGGGCCCCAGCCGCGACGCCCTCGTCCCGTCCCCGGTGCTCACCGCGATGACCACCGGCGCGGTCGCCCGGGTCGAGGAGGTGACCCGCTGCCTGCCCGAGGTGCAGGACGCCTTGGTCTCCCTGCTCTCCGAGCGGCGCGTCGCCGTCCCCGAGCTGGCGGGCAGCCCGGACGGGCAGCTGCACGCCGCCGCCGGCTTCACCCTGATCGCCACCGCGAACCTGCGGGACAAGGGCGTCAGCGAGATGTCCGCGGCCCTCAAGCGGCGGTTCAACTTCGAGACGGTCGGCCCGATCGGCAGCCTCACCGCCGAGGTCGAGCTGGTCCGCCGCCAGTCCACCGTCGCCGTCACCCGGGCCGGCGCCGCCTACGCGGTGGACGACGCCGTCCTGGAAGCCCTGGTCACCGCCTTCCGTGACCTGCGCAGCGGCCGCTCCACCGAGGGCTGGGACGTCGAGCGCCCGTCCACCGTGATGAGCACCGCCGAGGCCGTCTCCGTCGCCACCGCGCTCGGCGTCACCGCCGCGTACCTGCCCGACGGCGGCGACCTCCTCGGCCGCCTCCCCGGCCAACTCCTCGGCGTGGTCCGCAAGGACGACCCGGCCGACGCGGCCCGCCTGCTCGGCTACTGGGACGGGCCGGTGCGGCGCCGCGCCGAGCAGGGTGCCGCCACCTGGCGCACCCTGTGGGACCTCCGTTCGGCACTGGAGGCCTGAGCCGATGAGCACGAGCAGCGCGGTGACACCCGCCCCGGACGACGCGGACCGGACGGTCCGGACCGAGGCCGACCGGCTGGCCGCCTCCGGCACCGGCCGACCGGGGCCCTACCTGATCGGCGTGCGCCACCACGCGCCGTCCCTCAGCGCGGCCGTCCCCGCGCTGCTCGACGCCGCCCGGCCGGAGGCGGTCCTGGTCGAACTGCCCGCCGAGTTCCAACCCTGGCTCGACTGGCTCGCCGACGAGGCGACCGAAGCCCCGGTCGCCCTCGCGGCCGCCCCGGCCGGGCCCGAGGAGGCGGGCGGGCCCGCCTTCTACCCCTTCGCCGACTTCTCCCCGGAACTCGCCGCCCTGCGGTGGGCCCGGCGCAACGGCGTGGAGGCCATCGCCTGCGACCTCCCGCTCGCCCACCGCTCCGCCCGGGCCGCGGCAGGCCGGCCCGGTACCGCCGAGTCCGGCACGGCCGGTGCGCCCGGCGTCGCCGACGCGCTGCGCCGCCGCCTCACCGGCCGGGACTCCGACGAGGACCTGTGGGACCGCCTGGTCGAGACCGCCGCCCCCGGCTCCAGCCCGGAGGCCGTCCGGCGCGCCGCCCTGCTCGTGGGCTGGGCGCTGCGCCACGACGCCCAGACCGGTCCCGGCGTCGACCCGTACGACCTGCGCCGCGAGGCCTGGATGCGCGCCCGCATCCGTGCCGCCTCGGCCGGCGGGCGCCGGATCGCCGCCGTCATCGGCGCCTTCCACGCCCCCGCCCTGCTGGACGGTCCGGTCGCCGCCGACGAAGCGACGCCCGACGACCCCGGCCACGTCCTGTCCCTGATCCCGTACACCTACCCGCTGCTCGACGCCCGCTCCGGCTACCCGGCGGGCATCCGCGACCCGGAGTGGCAGCACACCGTCCTCGACGCCGGCGGCGACCCCGAACGGCTCGCCGAGGCACTCACCACCACCGCCGTCCGGATCTGCGCCGCCCTGCGCGCCCAGGACCACCCCAGCGGCCCGGCGGACGCCCGCGAGATCGTCCGCCTCGCCGGCGACCTCGCCCGGCTGCGCGGCCACGCCGCCCCCGGCCGCGGCGAACTGGTCGAGGCGGTGCAGACCGTCCTCGCCCAGGGCGAACCCCTCGGCCGCGGCCGGGCCGTCGCCCGTGCCCTCGAACAGGTCCTGATCGGCACCCGCACCGGCCGTCCCACCCCCGCCGCCCCGCGCAGCGGGCTCGCCCCCGCCGTCGAGACCCTCCTCGCCGACCTCGGCCTCCCCGGCCCCGGCGACCCCGGCCCGCGCGACCTGCGCCTCGACCCGCTGCGCAGCCCCCTCGACCGCCGCCGGGAGATCCTCCTCCACCGCCTCACCGCCTGCGACGTCCCCTACGCGGAGCCCGTCGCCACCACCGGCGCCGGCGGCACCGAAGCCCTCGGCACCCGCTGGAACCTCCACTGGACCCCCGCCACCGCCGCCATGCTCACCGTCGCCGGCACCCGGGGCGTCACCCCCGCCCAGGCCGCCGAAGGAGCCCTGCGCAGCCGCCTCACCGCCGACCCGTCCCCGCGCGAGATCATCGACGGCCTCACCGCCGCCGCCTCCTGCGCCCTTCCCGCCCTCACCGCGACCCGCCTCACCCGACTCACCACCACCCTCCCCACCTCGGCCACCCTCCCCGAGCTCCTCGACGCCCTCTCCCTCCTGGACCGCCTCGCCGCCGGCCACTTCCCGGGCTGCGCCCCGAGCGAGGGGACGGCACCGGCGGCGGCCGCGGTCGCCCGCACCGGTGGTGCCGCCGTCGCGGCGGACGTCCCCGCGGCCGAGGCCGGAGGCGTCACGGCCGAGGCGCCGGTCCCCGGTGCGCGGGGCGGAGCTGCGTCTCCGCGGACCGCGGGCGAGCTGCCGACCGCCGGTCCGTCGGGGGAGTTCGAGTCCTCCGGCGGCGCGCTCGACGCCGATCGCGCCCAGGAGTCCGGATCCTCCGCCCCCCTCTCGGCCGATCCGCTCTCGGCCGCCCCCCTGGCAGCCGCCGGGGAGGTCCTGACGGTCGCTGCCGTACGACAGTTGGAGGGGCTGGGCGGGTCCGACGATCCGCAGGACGCCCGGGCCCTGGTGGAACTCGTGCGGCGGGCGGACCGGCTGGGCGGGGTGCGGCTGGCGTACGTGCTGGCCGAACTCGCCGAGCGGGGGAGCCCGTTGGTGCGGGGCGCGGCCGGCGCGGTGCGGGTGCTGCTCGGGCAGGACGCGGCCGGGGAGCTGGGCGGCCGGGCGGCCTCCTGGGTCGACGGCGCGACCGGCCCGGAGGCGCGGCACGCGCTCGGCCGGGCGCTGGTCGGGCTGCTGACGGCGGCGGAGGGACTGTTCGACTCCGCTCCCGAGGCGCTGGAGCCGGTGCTGGAGCGGGTCACCTCGCTGCCCGACGACGCCTTCCTGGACCGGCTGCCCGCGTTGCGCGGCGGCTTCGACACGCTCAGCCCGGCCGCCCGCGACCGGCTGCTGGCCCTGGTCGAGGAGCGCCTGGGCACCCGCCTCACCGCGTTGCCGGAGGAGGCCGGCCCCGCCGTGGTCGCCGGCTGGGTGCGGGCGGACCTCGCGGCCCGCTCCGCGCTGGCCCGCCGCGGCCTGCTGCCGGCGCCGCCGGCCCCCGAGCGGGACCCCGAGCGGGACCCCGAGCGGGACCCCGAGCGGGACCCCGAGCGGGCCCACGAGCCGGGGCCCACCCCCGTGGTGGGTGACCCGGCCCGGCACACCCTCGCCCCCGCCGACCGCTGGCGGCTGCTCCTCGGCCGCCCCGGCAGCGGCGGCCTGAGCGGCCGGAGCGCCCGAATCGCCACCGCCCTGGACGAGTTGTACGGCAGTGGCCACGGCGAGGGCTCCGGCCCCGGACTGGAGAGCCGGGGCGGCCGGGGCGGCCGCGAGGCCCCCTACCCCGGGGTGCGGGAGTGGGCCGAGGAACTGGAGTCGCTGTTCGGACCGGGCCTGCGGGAGGAGGTGCTGGCCACCGCCGTCGCGCAGGGCCGCACCGACGTCCTGGAGGCGATCGACCCGTCCGCCGTGCGCCCGTCCGTCGACCTGCTGCGCACCGTCCTGGAGCACGCGGGCGGCCTGCCCGAGGCACGGCTGGCGCGGCTGCGCCCGCTGGTGCGGCGGCTGGTGGACGAGCTGACCCGGCAGCTGGCGACCACGCTGCGCCCGGCGCTGACCGGGATCGCGGTACCGCGCCCGTCCCGGCGGCCGGGCGGCGGGCTGGACCTGGACCGGACCATCCGGGCCAACCTGGCCACCGCCCGTCCCTCGCCCGACGGCGGCACCCTGATCGTGCCCGAGCGCCCGGTGTTCCGGACGAGGGCGCGCCAGGCCAACGACTGGCGGCTGATCCTGGTCGTGGACGTCTCCGGATCGATGGAGGCCTCCACGGTCTGGGCGGCGCTGACGGCCTCGATCCTGGCCGGGGTGCCCTCGCTGAGCACCCACTTCGTCGCGTTCTCCACCGAGGTGGTCGACCTCACGGAGCGCGTCGAGGATCCGCTGAGCCTGCTGCTGGAGGTGCGGATCGGCGGCGGCACCAGCATCGCGAGCGGCCTGCGCCACGCGCGGAAGCTGGTGACGGTGCCGTCCCGCACGCTGGTCGCGGTGGTCAGCGACTTCGAGGAGGGCGGGCCGGTGGCCGGGCTGCTGGCGCAGACCCGGGCGCTGGTGGACTCCGGTGTGCACCTGCTGGGTTGCGCGGCGCTGGACGACACCGGGACGGCCCGCTACTCGAAGGCGGTCGCGAGCCGGTTGGTCGCGGCCGGAATGCCCGTGGCGGCGTTGAGCCCGCTGGAACTGGCCCGCTGGGTGGGGGAGAAGGTGCGATGAGCGTGATTGCGCGGACGAGTGACTGGCCGGGTGTGCGGCCGGAGGTGGTCGCCGAGGTGGTGGCGGGGCTGAGCGCCCGGCTGCAGAAACGACTGGACGGTGCGGCGGCGAAGCTGGCGGAGCGTCCCGTGGCCCGCGAGGGCGACGAGTGGCGGGTGGAGGTGGACGAGGAGACGGTGCTCGTCCTCCACGCGCCGGGCGGTACGGTCGCCGACCAGGCGGACGTCCGCTGCGGCTGCCTGCTCGCCCCGGCCTGCGTGCACCGGGCCGCGGCCGTCACCCTCTGCCCGCTTGCCGAGCCGACCGCGGAGGAGGAGCCGCCCGGGACGACCGAACAGCCCGGGACACCCGCCTCGGCGGGAGCCGCGCCCGCAGGCCCGGCGCCCGTCGAACCGCAGGCCCCCGTCACCCCCCTCACCCCGCTCACCACCGCCGAGCTCGACGCCGCCCACCACCTCCACCGGGCCGCGGCCGCCGTCCTCGCCGCCGGGGTGAGCGGTGCGGGCGCCGTCTCCCAGGCCGAACTCCTGCGCGCCGGCCACCGGGCCCGGCTCGCCGGCCTGCACCGACCGGCCGCGGCGGCCGTCGCCGTGGTGACCGGGGTCCGGGCGGCCCGGACCGGCGCGCCCGACCACCGGCTGGCGGACCTGGCGGCCGGCCTGCGCGAGCTGCTCGGCCTCACCACCGCGCTGACCGCGGGCGTCGGCCCGGTCGCCGAGCTGCGCGGCACCGCGCGCCAGGCCTACCGGGAGGAGGGCGGCCTGCGGCTCTACGGACTGTTCGCCGAGCCGGTGCTGACGGCGACCCACGCGGGTGCGGTCAGTTGGGCGGTGGACGCGGACGGGCGCCTCAGCACGATCGCGGAGGTCATGCCGCACGACGACGCGGCGGCGGCCGCTCCGCAGGCGGTCGGGGCCGGCAACCGGACGGTCCGGCTGGGCGACGCCGCGCTCAGCCACCGCGAGTTCAGCCGCGCCGGGCTGGTCGTCCAGGGCGCGACCCGGTCCGCCTCCGGGCGGCTGGGGGCCGGTGCAGCCGTCCGGGCCGTCCGCGCGGCGGGCGCGGCGTGGACGGCCGAGCCGGCGGCCCGGCTCTGGGCCGAACCGGCAGCGGCCCAGGTGGCACGGGCACTCGCGGCGCAGGACCTCCCGTACGAGAGCCGGCCGGCCGGGAGCGACCTGCTCTTCCTGGACGTCACCCTGCTGGGCCCGGCACCCACCGGGCCGGGCGGGGCGCCGCAGCTGTTGGCGCGGTGCACGGAGGACGGGCCGGTGATCGCCCTGGGCGCGGCGCACGAGCACCCCGACCTGCCGTTCCGGGCGAACCTCGCGCTGCTCGCCACCGTGCCCGGCCTGCGGCTGCGGGTGGTCGGCCGGCTGGAACGCACGGACCGCCCGGAGCTGCGCCTGCTCGCGATCGGCACGCCGCCGCAGGCGCCCGACCCGCTGGCCGTGGCCGACGGCGCGGGCCGGGTCAACCTCGGCCTCGAACGCCTGCAGACCGCCGACCTCACCGTCCCCGATGCGACGGACCGTACGACCCCCGGCGCGCTCCCCGGCGTGACGGACCGCACGGCTTCCGAGTACTCCGACGCCCCCGCGCCGTACGGTCCGCCCGTGCACGTTCTCGGCCGACGGGTGGAGCAGACGGTCACCACCGGCCGCCACGCCCTCGGCCCGAGCGGGGCCACGGCGGCGGCCGACCGGGGCCTGCTGCGCGCCGCCGGGCTGACCACCGCCGCCGAGCTGCTGGACGGCCTGCGGGCCGCCGCGGCCGACCAGCGGCGTGACGTGTTCGGCCGGGTCGTCGCGGACGACCATGACGCCTTCGCCGTCGCCTGGCTGGCGGCTGCCTGGTACACGGAGGAGCTGGCCACGGCGCTCTGCGCGGCGGCCTGGACCGGGGACGAGTGAGCCATGGACCGAACTGCTTGCAGGGACCGGTAATCCGCGCTGACTGGCATACTTGTCGCCCAGGAGGCACCGACCACGCGGTGCAGCGGAAAGGACGGCGCGGCATGGGGATCCGGGACGACGCGGCCGAGATCCGGGCCCGCGGCTGGCGCACGCTCGCCGCCCTGCACGGGATGATCGACACCGCGCTGGAGAAGGCGCTCCAGGCCGAGTGCAAGCTCTCGGTGGTCGAGTACACCGTGCTGGAGGCGCTCTCCCGCCAGGACGGCTGGCACATGCGGATGCAGCAGCTGGCCCGCGCGGCGGCGCTCAGCAGCAGCGCGACCACCCGGCTGGTCAGCCGGCTGGAGGACCGGGGCCTGCTGGGCCGTTACCTCTGCGCGGACGACCGGCGCGGCATCTACACCGAGCTGACGCCGGCGGGCCGTGACCTGCTGGCGGTCGCCCGGCCCGTGCACGACGCCGTCCTGGAGGCGACCCTGGCCCGGGCCACCGAGGTCCCCGAACTCGCTCCGCTGGTGGGCTCGCTCGCCGTGCTCGACCCGGCGCACGCCTAGCCGCCCGGCTCCGCAGTCGGGACCGACCCCCCCGCGCAGCCAAGGCCGCCCGCGCAGCCAGGGCCGCCCGCGGGGCGGGCGACCGCCCTCACCGCCGCCCGGAGGCCAGGGCGTTGCGGTGCACCCGGTCGAGCAGCGCGAGCAGCAGCTCCTTGCTGGACGCCCGCTCCCGGACGTCGCACAGCACGACCGGGACCTCCGGCCCGAGGTCGAGGGCGCGCCGCACCTCGTCGGGGGTGGCGTCGCGGCGGCCGTGGAAGCAGTTGACGCCGATCGCGAACGGGATGCCGCGCTGCTCGAAGAAGTCCACGGCGGCGAAGCTGGATTCGAGCCGTCGGGTGTCGGCGAGGATGATCGCCCCGAGGGCGCCGAGCGCCAGGTCGTCCCACATGAACCAGAAGCGGAACTGCCCCGGCGTGCCGAAGAGGTAGAGCACCAGGTCCTCGCGGACGGTGATCCGCCCGAAGTCCATGGCCACCGTGGTGGTGGACTTGTCCTGGATGCCGTCGAGGCTGTCGACCCCGATGCTGGCGCGGGTCATCCGTTCCTCGGTCTGCAGCGGTTC
Source organism: Kitasatospora sp. NPDC038210 (assembly GCF_055600605.1). Lineage (NCBI taxonomy): Bacteria > Bacillati > Actinomycetota > Actinomycetes > Kitasatosporales > Streptomycetaceae > Kitasatospora > Kitasatospora sp. NPDC038210. The sequence continues at coordinate 240,846 of NZ_JBVJYK010000002.1, forward strand.
GATCTCGCTGACCGAGCCGACCATGGTGGTCTTACCGACGCCGAAGCCGCCGGCGACGAGGATCTTGACCGCGCCGGGCACCAGGCTCTTGGTCGTCAATTCGGGTCTCCTGGAAGGGAACTGGGAGAGCGGGGGGGGCAACTTCGGCAGCCGGTCCGCCTGGGGCCCGCCGGGCCGCCCGGGTTGACGGGAGCCGACCGGAGCCGACCGGGGAACCGGGCCGCCGGCGCGACCGGAGCCGCGTCGGGCGGTGCCCCCGCCGGCCGTCGGTACGGCCGCGGCGGGGGCACCGCCCCTCAGAGTCTGCGGACTCCCTCGATCACGGCCTGGATCAGCGAGATGTCGGGCGCTTCGGCGAGCTGGACCGGGGCACGGGTGAGGATCAGCCGGGCCTCGGCCAGGTCGTCCAGCAGCACCTTGACCACGCTGACCGGCAGGTCGAGGGTGGCCGCGATCTCGGCCACGGCCAACGGGCGTTCGCGGCACAGGTCGATGATCGCGGCCGGTTCGGGCGAGAGCCGGGTGGTGTCGGTGCGCGGGTCGGCGGTGACCACCAGGGTGATCAGCGCGAAGCCGTCACGGACCGGCCCGGTGCGCCCGTTGGTGATCGCGTAGGGGCGGACCAGGTGGCCGGCGTCCTTGTCGTAGAACCAGCCCTCGTCGGTGTCGGCGGTGGTCACGCACCGCCACCCGCGCCGACCTGGCCGGCATCGCTGCGCGGCGCCGCGGTGAGGTACTGGCCGACCTGCTTGACCAGCATGTTGATCTCGTAGGCCATCAGTCCGGCGTCCACCTGCTCGCTGGTCAGGACGGCGAGCCGGGCGCCCTGCCCGGCGGTGGTGACGAACAGGAACAGCTGGTCCATCTCGACCACGGTCTGCCGGACCCGTCCGCCGTTGAAGCGGTGCCCGGCGCCGCGGGCGAGGCTCTGCAGTCCGGAGGCGACGGCGGACAGGTGCTCGGCGTCCGCCCGGTCGAGGCCCTGGGACATGCCGACCAGCAGGCCGTCCTCCGAGAGGACGATGGCGTGCCGGGTCTCGGGGACCCGTGCGACCAGCTGGTCCAGCAGCCAGTTGAGGTCGCGCTGGGTTTCGGTGTGCTGCGTCATCACTGCTGTTCCTTGGCTTCCTGAGCGGCGGAGGCTTCCTGAGCGGCGGAAGGTGCGGCCGGGGTGCGGGGGTTGGCGGGCGCGGGGGAGGCCGGGGCGCCCGGTTCGGTGGCGGCCGCGCGGGCGGTCCGGGTGCCGCGCTGGATGGCGGCCATGGTGGCGCGGGAGCGCTGCGGTGACGGGTCCTCGGCCTGGGCGTCGGCTTCGGCACCGCCGTACCGGGGCGCGAGCGGGGCGGCCGGAGCCGCCGGGGTGCCCGGCGCGGCAGGGCGGCCGGCGCCGGCGGGGCCCGCATGGCCGGGGCGGCCGAGGGACGGCGGGAGCAGGGCGCCGGGCGCGTTGGCCTCGCGGAGCTGCTCGGCGAGGCTGGCGTTGCGGACCCGCTGCGGCAGGACCCGCGGGGTGCGCAGTTCGCCGTCCGGGCCGTGCTCCACGCGGTCCTCCTGCGGGCGTTCGTGGGTCGTCGCGGAGTGGTCGGCGGGCGCCGGGTCGAAGGGCACCGGGTCGAAGGGCGCCGCGGCCGGCTCGCCCGCGAGTTCCGTGCCGTAGTGGCCCGCCGACGGGCCCCCGGCGAGGGCGTCCGCGGGGACGTCGCCACCCGCGCCGCCGGGGACGTCGTACGGGCGCGGCAGGGCGGGCCGCGGGACGACCACGGCACCGGGCAGTCCGGGGATCCGGGCGCCGACGGGCAGACCGCCGTTGGCCGGTGCCGCAGGAGCACCGTCCCGCGGCCCGCTGTCGAGGAGTCCGCCGTCGATCAGCCCGCTGTCCAGCAGACCGCCCTCCAGCAGACCGCCCTCCAGCAGCCCCCCGTCGATCAGTCCGCCGTCGAGGACACCGCCGTCCGGCAGGTGGCCGTCCGCGCGGCCGCCGTCCGAGGGGCGCGGGTCGACCAGCTCGCCGGCGATCACGGCGCCGGTGGCCGTTCCCGGAGCACCGTCGAGCCCGGTCTCCGGGGAGGCCGGCCCGGTGGGTCCGGTCGGCCCGTTGCCCAGCAGCCCGCTGAGCACTCCGGCGAGCGCGCCCGACAGTTCCTCGTCGACATCCCCGAGGTCGCCGTCCGCCGCCGCCCGGGCGTCGGGCACCGGGGTGCGGGTGACGCGGGCGCCGGACGGCAGTCCGGGCACCGCGGCCGGCTGTTCGGCCTGCTCCAGCAGGGCCGAGGGCACCAGCACCACGGCCCGGGTGCCGCCGTACGGCGAGGGCCGCAGGGTGACCTGGATGTCGTGCCGGGCGGCCAGCCGCGCGACGACGAACAGGCCGAGGCGCAGGTCGTCGCCGAGCGCGGAGACGTCCAGCTCCGGCGGGTTGGCCAGGTACTCGTTGAGCCGCTCGTACTCCTCCTCGCCCATGCCGAGGCCGCGGTCCTCGACCTCGACCGCCAGGCCCTTGGGCACCTCCTGCGCGGAGACCTGCACCTGGGTGTACGGCGGGGAGAAGGTGGTGCCGTTCTCGATCAGCTCGGCGATCAGGTGGATGACGTCGGCGACGGCCTGTCCGCTGAGCGAGGCGCGCGGCACGCCCTGGACGACGACGCGGGCGTAGTTCTCGGTCTCGGAGACGGCGCTGCGCAGCACGTTGACCATGGGCACGGCGTTGCGCCAACGGCGGGCGGGCAGCGCGCCGCCGAGGATGACCAGGTTCTCGGCGTTGCGCCGCATCCGGGTGGCCAGGTGGTCGACCGCGAACAGCTCGCGCAGCAGCTCGGGTTCCTCGTGCTCGCGCTCCAGCGCGTCCAGCATGCTGATCTGGCGGTGGATCAGGATCTGGGTGCGGCGGGCGATGTTGAGGAAGACCTTCTTCGTCCCCTCGCGGCCCTGGGCCTGGTGGACGATGGCGGCGACGGCGGCCTGGCGGACGGCGGCGAGGCCGTCGGCGGTCTGCTGGACCTCGTCGCCGATCCGACGGGAGGGCGCCCAGGCGGGCGGGGTGGGCACCGGCTCGCCGGCGCGCAGTCGCCCGACCACCTCGGGGATCTCCTGCTGGGCGAGCGCGAGGGTGTCGGCGCGCAGCCCGGAGAGGCGGCCGGACAGCACCCGGGCGGCCCGGATGCCGCGGATCAGGCTGAACAGCAGGACCACGGCGACGACGGCGGTGCCGATCAGCAGCGCGGTGCGGTTTCCGGCGTCGCGCAGCAGGTAGGCGGCGTAGCCCCAGGCTGCGGCGAGGCCCAGGCTGGGGACCAGCACGAGGGCGAGGAGCGAGCTGCGAAGGGAGCCGGACCGGCCGGCGCGGTGGCCCGTGCGGGGGGCCGATATGCCTGGCATCTGATTCCTTGTTGCAGGGCCGAGTTGCAGGCCGGGTCGCGGGTCCGAACGACGGATCGGCCCGTGCGGCCCGGGCGGGCTTCAGGGCGCCGAGGCCGGGGCCGCCGGACGGGGTGACGCGGTGTCACCGTCCGGGCGGTGTACAGCCACGGCCGCCGACGGCAGGAAACCTATCAGTCCCAGGTGGCCTCATCGCAACATCAACTGACGATATGTGAACGGCTGATGGCCCGGGAGGTTCTCGGCGGCCGGAGCGTTCGCCGACGGATCGCCGCAGCTCAGCGGCTTCGTCGTGACATGCGGACGGCCCTCCGGGAGGCGGGGTGCGCTTCCCGGAGAGCCGTCAGGAACAGGTCAAACGATCGTATGCCGAAGGATCGCCACCGTCCGCCCCGGCCGGGCCCTGGCCGGAGGTCGGGTGCCGCTGATCAGCCCGGTCAGGTGCGGGGGGCGCCCGGACCGGTGCCGGTGATCAGCCCGCCAGCGAGATCGGCGCCACCCGTCCGTCCTTCTCGTCGCGGCCCTCGGTCTCCAGCTGGTTCAGCTCGGTCCACGCCCAGCTCGCCAGGTCGGACAGCTCGGCCGACCACTGCTTGCCGTAGGTGCCCGAGGCGACCTGCCCGAGCCGGAGCTTCTGGACGTCCGAGGTGCCGGCCGGGGCGTAGATGTGGGTCGCGTCCCGCAGGTAGCGGATGATGTTGAACTCCTCCTGGGTGCCGCGGGCGGCCAGGATCTCCATCGCGCTGCGCGCCGAGTCCATCGCGTACTCGGTGTTGATGAGCTTGGCGTTCATCAGCTCGGCGTCGCACGGCTTGCCGTTGTCCAGCAGGTGCGAGGCGTGGTACGCGGCCAGCTTGGCGGTCATCAGCTTGGACTGCAGCTCGCCCAGCTTCAGCGCGACGCTGTTCAGCTGGTTGAGCGGCTTGCCGTACAGGACGCGCTCCTCGGCGTAGCGCACGACGTCCTCGACGATCGCGACGTGGATGCCGAGCGCCACGGCGCCCAGGTTGAGGCGGCCGTAGAGGGTGGAGGAGGAGTAGGCGACGTCCAGGCCCTGCCCCTCCTCGCCCAGCCGGTTGCCGACCGGGATGCGGCAGTCCTCGAATATCAGCTCGCCGAAGCTGAAGCCGTGCAGGCCGCCCTGGGTGCCGAGCGTGCCGGTGCGGAAGCCCGGCCGGTCGCTCTCGACCAGGAAGGCGGAGAGCCCCCCGCTGCCCTTGTCGGTGCGGAAGACCACACCGTGCACGTCGCCGATGTGGGAGTTGCCGACGAACCACTTGCGGCCGTTGATCACGTACTCGTCGCCCTCGCGGCGGGCCGTGCCGGCCATGCCGAGCACGTGCCCGCCCGACTCCGGCTCGGTGACCGCGATGGTCGGCAGGGACTCGCCCGAGGCGAACTTCGGCAGCCACTCGCGCCGCTGCGCGTCCGAGCCGAAGTGGATGACCTTGGCGACGCCGAGCTGGGAGGCCTGCGCCATGGCGCCCATCGCGCCGCTGACGCGGGCGAGTTCCTCCACGATGATGGTCTTGGCCAGGTGGCCCAGCCCCAGGCCGCCGAACTCCTTGGGGATGGTCACGCCGATCCAGCCGCGGCGGGCGATCTCCCGGGAGAGCTCGAACTCGACCTCCCGGTCGGCCTCCATTCTGGCGACCTGCGGACGCACCTCCTTCTCCGCGAACTCACGGACCTCCGCCCGGAGGCTCTCGTGTCGCTCGTCGGTGAAGTAGTCCATAGCCATGCTTGGTCCTCTCGTTCCAGTGGGTGTCGTGCCTCCGTTCATGCCGTCGATGCCGCTCCGGCCGCGCCCCGGGGATATCGGGTGGGGGTGTGGAGGTGTGGCGGCCGATCGCTCCCTTGCAATCGGTGCATGCGGACCTTGGCGCGGTTTCCCGGGGGGAGAGGAATACCGTCCGTGTCTCCGGCAGGGCTCATTGTCATATGTGAACACCCCCTTCACGCCTAGTTGATCTTGGAATGGCGAGATTCGGCGCGTCGTGGTTACTCGCGGGTTTCGCTCCCGCGTGGGTAGGGGAATGATCTTTCCCCTCCTTGCAACCCGGCTGAGCGCCCGTTCACATGCGGCTTTGACTGTGCATCAGCAACGCTGGTGACCGGTACCGGTAGCACCGAAGGGCCCGGATGTCTGATTACATGTGCGCCATGACTGATGTGATGAGCACTCAAGGCCAGTTCCCGGGTGCCGCCGGGGAGTCCGAGCGGACCCGCAGGCTGCGCAGCCTGGGTCTGAACGAACCGTCCGCGGACGAGGCCTTCGACCGCTTCGCGCACCTGGCAGCCAGCATCACCCGCGCTCCCATCGCGATGGTCAACTTCATCAACGACGAGCGCCAGATGTTCCGGGGGCTCTACATTCCGCCAAACTCGGCCGAGATCGCGGCCGAAGAGGGAGCTTCGTGGGCGGACCGGGGCATCGCCTTCGACCTTCCGACCCGTCAGATGCCGATGAGCCACGGCTTCTGCCCGCACGTGGTCGCCCAGCGCTCGCCCCTCGCGCTGGACGACATCCTCGCCTACCCCCGGTTCGCCGGTAACCCCGTCGTGGACGAACTCGGCGTCCGGGCCTACCTCGGCGCCCCGCTCGTCGACGACACCAACACCGTCATCGGCACCGTCTGCGTCCTCGACCGGGAACCCCGGCAGTGGGGCCGCGAGCGGCTGCGCGACATCCAGCACCTCGCCGAGGCGCTGCTCTCCGAGATCCGGCTGCGCGACAACCTGCTCGCCCAGCAGCAGGAGATGTTCGCCGCCTTCGACGGCTCCCCGTTCCCCATCATGCTCACCGACGGCCCCGGCCAGGAGATCCGCTACGCCAACGCCCAGCACGCCGGCGCCTTCGGCGCCCCGGTGGCGTACGGCGCGATCGGTCAGGCCTACCCGCAACTCGGCGTGGCCGGCCTGCAGCAGGCCGTCTCGGAGGCGTACCGCACCGGCCGCACCACCGTCCTCAACGACGTCCGGGTGCAGTCGACCAGCCCCGACGCCCAGCGCATCCAGCAGATCTTCAGCTTCACCTGCACCCCGCTGCGGGCCGCGCGCACCGGCCAGGTCAACGGTGTCCTCACCGTCGGCATGGACGTCACCGCGCAGTCCCGCACGGAGGAGGAGCTCGGCACGCTGGCCGCGCTGCTGGTCGACCGGCTGCAGCAGAACGGCGCCGCGACCGCGACCGGCCGTCCGGGCATCGCCGGCGGGGCCGGACTCGTCCTGCCGGGCTGAGCCGCCGACCGGTCGCCCGCGTGCGGCACCGAGGCCCGCGCCCGAACCGGCCGTGCAGGTGATTCGCCTGGATCGCCCGCATCACCGCATCACCGCATCACCGCATCACCCGCATCACCCGCATTGCCCACGTCCCCCGCACGACAGGCACTACGCGCAGTCCGTCCACCAGTCGTACTGCTCACACCACTTGCGCCACTTGCGCGACTTGTACCATCCGCACTATCCGCACCATTCGGACCACCCGCGCCGTCAGCGTCACCCGCACCGCCCACCACCGTGGCGGGGCGCCTCTCACCCCCGATGAGAGGCTCCCCGCCGCAGTGCCGTCCGGGCACCGCCGGAACTCCGCCCCCCCGCGGCGCCGCGCGCCCCGGCCGGGCCGAGCGGGTGAACCGTCCGCCGCCCGCGCCCCGGCCGGGCCCGCCCGCCGGACGGCGGTGGTAGGCATGGGCCGCATGGACTGGTTCGCCGCCCCCGACTACTGGCTGAGCCGGCTGCTCGTCCAACGCCTGCTCGCCGCGCTCTACCTGATCGGATTCCTCAACGCCGCCGCGCAGTTCCGCGCCCTCATCGGCGAGAACGGCATGCTGCCGGTGCCCCGCTTCACCGCGCGCGTCCCCTTCCGGCAGTCACCCGGCCTCTTCCACCTCCACTACAGCGACCGCTTCTTCGCCGCCGTCGCCTGGAGCGGGGCCGCCCTCGCCGCCGCCGTCACGGCCGGGCTCGGCGACGCGGTGCCGCTCTGGGCCTCGATCCTCCTCTGGGCCGTGCTGTGGACCCTCTACCTCTCCATCGTCAACGTCGGACAGACCTGGTACTCCTTCGGGTGGGAGTCCCTGCTGCTGGAAGCCGGCTTCCTCGCCGCCTTCCTGGGCAACGCCGACACCGCACCGCCCGCCCCGGTGCTGTGGCTGATGCGCTGGCTGGTCCTCCGCGTCGAGTTCGGCGCCGGACTGATCAAACTGCGCGGCGACAGCTGCTGGCGCGACCTGACCTGCCTCCGCTACCACCACGAGACCCAGCCGATGCCCGGACCGCTCAGCTGGTTCTTCCACCACCTGCCCGACCCGCTGCACCGGGTCGAGGTCGCCGCGAACCACTTCGTCCAACTCGTCGTACCGCTCGCCCTGCTGCTCCCGCAGCCGGTCGCGAGCTACGCGGCCTGCGCCGTCATCGCCACCCAGCTGTGGCTGATCGCCTCCGGCAACTTCGCCTGGCTCAACTGGCTCACCGTGACCCTGGCCATCGCCGCCGTGGAACCCGCCCGCCTCGGCCTGCCCGTCCACGCCCGCGCCTACCCCGGCACCCCGCTCTGGTACGAGGCGCTGGTGATCGCGCTGACCGCGGCCGTCCTCGTCCTCAGCTACTGGCCGGTGCGGAACATGGTCTCCAGCGGCCAGGTCATGAACCGCTCCTTCAACCGCCTCCACCTCGTCAACACCTACGGCGCCTTCGGCAGCGTCAACCGCCTGCGCCAGGAGGTCGTGGTCGAGGGCACCGACGAGGCGGTCCTCACCCCGCGCACCGTGTGGCGGGAGTACGGCTTCAAGGGCAAACCCGGCGACGTGCGCCGCCTGCCCCGTCAGTACGCCCCCTACCACCTGCGGCTGGACTGGCTGATGTGGTTCGCCGGCATCTCGCCCGGCTACGCCCGCCCCTGGTTCCTGCCCCTCGTCGCCCGCCTGCTCGCCGGCGACCCGGCCACGCTCCGGCTGCTGCGCCACAACCCCTTTCCGGACGCCCCACCGACCCACGTCCGGGCGACCCTCTACCTCTACCGGTTCACCGATTGGCGCGAACTGCGGGAAACCGGCGCGTGGTGGCGCCGCACCGCTCTGAGCGAGTACCTCGCGCCGGTCGACCTGTCCGCCCTCGGCCGCGCCGGGTACCGGCCACCGCTCGGCCGGCCGCGCCGCGGCGTCCGCGAGGTCCCGCTGGAACGGCTGCGACGGCCCGGCCGCCGCCCCGGTCCGTCCACCGTTCGGAGACCGGGACACCCGTCCGGACCAGCGCCGGACCACCCGGGAGGGTCCCCCGAGTAGCGGCCAGGCGGGCGGTATGGCACACGACACCGGCCCGTCGGGGCGGTGGGTGCGTGCATGGCTCGAACGGGCACCCGTATTCTGGGCCTCCACACCGGCAGCCCGCCCGCGCGCCCCCTCGCCCCTCCCCGGGGCACCCCCGCGCAACCGGTCCGCCGCCCCCTCGCCGCCAGCCCCGCCGTCGTCGCCCAGAACCGGACCTCACATGACAGTGCTTCACTCGCGCAACGCCGACGCAGCCGACCCGGCGGACGTCGCCGACGCCGCAGACGTCAAGGACCCCCAGGACGCCGCCGCGGAGCCCGACCTCCGCGAGGACCTCGGCCGCTACGCCGAACTCGGGGCCTTCACCCTCACCGCCGACACCCACGCCTGGTACGCGGCCGTCGACACCGTCGCCACCCCGGAGGACGCCCGCGCCGCCTCCACCGCGCTCGCCGAGCTGCGCGGCAGCGACCTGCAGCAGACCTGGGAGGCCGTCACCGCCCTGGCCGCCGAGGTCAAGCTCGACGAGCCGGACACCGTCGCCAAGACCGCGCTCCTCGTCGAGATGCTCCAGCGGGTGCACCGCACCTCCGCCACCCTCACCACCGCCGCGTACGACGCCGACCTCGGCGCCCTCGCCGCCGCCACCGCCGACAGCGCCTGGCGCCGCGAGAACGGCGTCAAGCTCTCCTGGCTGCGCGGCCGCTCGCTGCGCAAGCAGGCCGCCGCCCTCGCCACCGACCGGCGCGTCCGCCGCGAGGACCTGCACGAGGCACTCACCTCCGCCGAGATCGAGCGCCGCGCCTGGGCCGCCCTCGCCCCGGCCGGCAGCCTCCCGGCGGCGCCCGCCGACGGCGCCCTCATCGACCGCACCGCCCAGGCCTTCGAGGCGATCAACGCCGGCCTGCGCGAGCTCTCCCGCCTCCTGCCCGACCACGACCTGGACGGGCTGCCCTTCGCCGAGCTCATCGACCTGGTCGAGCGGCTCGCGGCCGACGAGGGCACCCTCTACCGCCTCCCCACCATCCGCGGCCTGCGCGCCACGCTGGAGGAGGCCGGTCTCGGCGAACTGCTCACCGAACTCGCCGCCGCCAAGGCCGACCGCCGCGCCGCCGAGGCCGCGTACTCGGCCCGCCAGGCGCTCGCGGGCGGGCAGCGGGACGGGCTGGCGGAGAAGGCCGCCGCCGAGGACCCGACGGTCGAGGAGTCGGCGGTCGAAGAGCCGGCCTTCGAGGAATCGGCTGCCGAGGTCGAGGTCGAGGTCGAGTCCGAGGCCGGAGTCGAGGCCGACGCTGAAGCGCTTGCGCGTCAGGCGCTCGCCGGTGGGCAGCGGGACGGTCTCGTGGAGGAGGTCCCGGCCCCGGTGACCGCTCCCGCCGGGGAGACCGTCGAGGTCGAGGTCGAGGACGTGACCGAGGCTGAAACCGGTGTTGAGGCGGTGTCGGGCTCGGACTCCGACACGGACGCCGCCGCCGTCGAGACGGCCGCCGCGGAGGAGCTGACGGACGAGACCCCGGCTGCCGTGGTCTCCCTCCCGGCCCCCTCCCCGGCCGCCGACGACCTGGTCGCCGCGGCGACCGCCGCCCTGGCCGAGGTCGCAGCGGTGGAGGAGGCGGCGGCCGAGGACGCGGAGTCGGCCGTCGAGGTCGAGGAACCCGCCGCCGAGGCCGACGTGACGGAGACCGAAGCCGTCATCGAGGAACCCGCCGCCGAGGCGGAGGCCCTGGTGGCCGAGCCCGAGGTCGAGGCTGAGGTCGAGCCCGAGGCCGCTGTCGAGGAGCCGGCTGTCGAGGTGGCCGCGGCTGCTGACGATGTCGCCGAGGCTGAGCCGGCGGCCGAGGTTGTCGCCGACGAGCCGGCCGTCGAGGCCGAGGCCGCGCTGGCTGATCCGGTGGCCGAGGAGGTCGCTGCCGAGGTCGAGCCCGAGGCCGCTGTTGAGGAGCCCGTCGCCGAGGTCGTCGTCGAGGAGCCGGTTGTCGAGGCTGAGCCGGTGGCCGAGGTTGTCGCCGACGAGCCGGCCGTCGAGGCCGAGGCCGCGCTGGCTGATCCGGTGGCCGAGGAGGTCGCTGCCGAGGTCGAGCCCGAGGTCGTTGCTGAGGAGCCCGTCGCCGAGGTCGTCGTCGAGGAGCCGGTTGTCGAGGCTGAGCCGGTGACCGAGGTCGTGGCCGAGGAGCCCGTCGCCGAGGAGCCCGTCGCCGAGGTCGTCGTCGAGGAGCCGGCCGTCGAGGAGCCCGTCGTCGAGGCGGAGACCTCCGCGGCCGAGGCCGAGCCCGCTGCCGGTCCCGTGAAGCCGGACTTCACGCCCGGTCGTCCCGTGACCGCCTACTCGGCCGACGAGCTGCTCGCCGTCGTGCGGTGGGTGGACGGCGACGGGGTCGAGCGGAGTGACGAGGAGCTGCTGCGCGCGGCCATGAAGGAGCTGGGCTTCGCCCGTCTCGGCCCCCGCATCAAGGAGGCGCTGGGCGCCGCCGTCTCCGCCGCACGCGGCTGACCTCGCCTGCCCCACAGGGCCCGGGACGCGAATTCGCGTCCCGGGCTCTTCCATGTCGTCGGTGGTCCCGCGGCGTCGAGCGGATCTCCGTCCGTCAGGCGTCGGCCGCGCCTGGTGTGAACGGGTGGTCGATCGCCTGCCGCAGGACGGTCGGTGCGGTGACGAGGGACGGTCCGTACCAGGTCAGGTGTCGCCCGCTGACCAGCGCGACCGGCGTGCCGGGGAAGGCCTCGGGGCCGTCCTCGGCGGTGAAGCGGTACGGCTCGTCCGGTAGGACCACCAACTCTGCTCGACAGTCGAGCAGTTCGGGCAGCGGGACGGCGGGGTACCGCTCGGGGTGGTCGGCGTGGACGAGCCGCAGGCCGAGGCGGCGCAGCAGGTCCCCGGCGAAGGTGTCGCGGCCGAGGACCATCCACGGGCGGCGCCAGATCGGCACGACCGCCGTCGGGCCTTCGGAGGTGTCGGAGCTCTCGGAGTCGTCGGGGCTCGGTCCGTGCGGCGCCCAGGCCGCCTCCGCCTCGTCCAGCCAGTCGGGGCGCGGCAGTCGGCAGGCGACGGTGAGCAGCCGGTCCAGGGACCGGAAGGCGTCGTCCAGGGTGCGGATGTCGGTGACCCAGACGGGGACGCCTGCCTGGCGCAGCGCGTCCAGGTCGGGGCGCCGGTTCTCCTCGTCGTTGGCGATGACGAGGTCGGGTTCGAGCGCGAGGACACCGGGGACGTCGGGGTTCTTGGTGCCGCCGATCCGGGTGACGGCGAGATCGGCGGGGTGGGTGCACCAGTCGGTGGCGCCGACCAGCAGTCCGGGCGCGGTGGCGGCGACCGCCTCGGTCAGCGAGGGCACCAGGGAGACCACGCGGCGGGGCGGGCGCGACCCGAGCCGGACGGGGAGGTCGAGGTCGTCGCGCGGGGCGGTGGGGTCGGCCATCCGGTCAGCCTACGTCCGTGCTGCCGCGGCCGGTGGCGCCCTTCCAGGTGGATTCCCGGGAACCCGACGCCCGGGGCGTCCGACTACCTGGTCCGGGTCCGCTGCACGGGCCCGAGCACGGACCACCGACCAGGAGAGTTGTCATGCGCCCACGCGTTGTCTGCGGAATCGCGGCCGCCGTCGCCCTGTTCGCCACGGCCTGCGGAAGCGGGGGCCCGCAGCGTGCCTCCGTCACCGCCGCGGCCCAGGCGGCCCCGGCCGGCGCCCACCCGGTGAAGGTCGAGGACTGCGCGGGCAAGGAGACCGTCGTCGCCAAGGCGCCGACGAAGATCGTCACCAGCAACGCGTCGAGCCTGGAGATGCTGCTCCGGCTCGGTGCCGGCGACCGGGTGATCGGGACCGGCTTCCCGCCCGGCAAGGGCACCCTGCCGGCGGACCTCGCCGACCAGGGCGCCAAGGTGCCGGTCCTGGGGGAGAAGGTGATCCCCAAGGAGAAGCTGCTCGGCTCCGGCGCCGACCTCTACGTGGACACCTTCAGCGCGATGCCGATGATGGGCGGGGGAGCCACCGGGCCGAGCGAGGAGGAGTACGCGGCGGCCGGCATCCAGCACGTCTACCTACTCTCCACCGCCTGCGCCGGGACCCCGAAGGCGGCCAAGGCGCCGCGCACCGACCTCGCGGGGATCGAGGACGACATCCGCCGGCTCGGCGCCGTCACCGGCACCTCGGCCCGGGCGGAGGAACTGGTGGCCGGGATGGAGCGGCAGATCGGCGAGGTGCGCACCGCGCTCGCCGCCGTGCCGGAGGGGCAGCGGCCGAGTTACTTCGTCTTCGACTTCGACGCGGGCACCAAGCAGCCGGTGGCGGTCTGCGGCCGGCAGGTCGCCAACGCGGTGATCACCCAGGCCGGGGCGCGCAACGTGTTCGCCGACTGCGACGCCGACTTCAAGCCCGGCTCGTGGGAGGACGTCGTCGCCAAGAACCCGGACTGGATCCAGCTCGCCGTCCGCAACCGGGGCAGTGAGGAGGCCACCCGCAAGGCCTTCGACGACGCCGAGGCGTTCCTCAGGAGCTTCCCCGCGACCCAGGGCCTGAAGGCCGTCCAGGAGGGGCACTTCGTCCGCCTCGGCTCGGAGGTGACCACCATCGCGGGTGTGCGCAACGCGGACGCCGTCCGGCAGATCGCCGCGACCGTCCACCCCGACCTCGTCAAGAACGGCCAGTAGAACGTGACTCCGGCCGCTCACACGGAGGCCGCCGTAACCCGCCGTCCGGCCCGCACACTGCGGGCCGGGCCGACGGCCGCCGTCCTCGCCGTCGCGCTGGTGCTCGCGCTGACCGCAGCCGTCTCGCTCGGCGCGGTGGACATCCCGCCCGGCGAGGTCTGGTCGGTGGTCGCCCGCCGACTCACCGGTCGGGCCGCCGAACCGGGCACCCGCGACCTCATCGTCTGGCAACTACGCGTGCCGAGAGCCCTGTTGGCGGCTGTGGTGGGTGCGGGACTCGGCCTGGTCGGCACCGCCGTCCAGGCCCTGGTCCGCAACCCGCTCGCCGACCCGTACCTGCTCGGCATCTCCTCCGGGGCCTCCCTCGGGGCGGTCGCCGCCATCGTCCTCGGCACCACCTTCGGGCTCCAGCTCTCCTTCGGCAGCGCGCTCGGTCTCACCGTCTCGCTGGCGGCGTTCGCCGGCGCGCTCGCCGCGTTCTCGCTGGTCTGGCTGACGGCCCGGCGGGGCGGCGGCTTCTCCCCGCTGCGCCTGGTCCTCGCGGGCATCGGCATCGCCCAGTTCCTCGGTGGGATCACCAGCTACCTCGTCCTGCAGACCCGCGACGAGCAGCAGACCCGGGGCGTGCTGTTCTGGCTCATGGGCAGTCTCGGCGGCGCCGTCTGGGCCCAACTCGCCGTCCCCACCGTCGCTGTGGTTCTCGGCCTGGCCCTGCTGCAGGCCCGCGCCCGGGGGCTCAACGCGATGCTGATGGGCGACGAGACGGCCGCCGGGCTCGGCGTGGACGTCGCCCGGCTGCGCCGCGAGGTGTTCGTCGTCACCAGCGTGCTGACCGGTGTGCTGGTCGCCGTCTCCGGCGCGATCGGTTTCGTCGGCCTGATGGTGCCGCACGTGTGCCGGCTGCTCCTGGGCGGCGACCACCGGCGTCTGCTGCCGCTGTCCGCACTCACCGGGGCGCTGCTGCTGGTCGTCGTCGACACCGTCGCCCGCACCGCCCTGGACGGCCAGGAACTGCCGATCGGTGTGGTCACCGCCGTCCTCGGCGCCCCCACCCTGCTCTACCTGCTGGACCGACGACTGGAGCGCACGTGAGGATCGCCGTCGAGGACCTGAGCGTGACCCTGGCCGGGCGGACGGTGGTGGCCGGGGTCCACCTGGTCGCCGAGGAGGGGGAGATCGCCGGGCTGGTCGGGCCCAACGGGAGCGGCAAGTCCAGCCTGCTGCGCACCGTCTACCGGCACCTGCGGCCGAGCGCGGGCCGGGTGCTGCTGGCCGGGCGGGACCTCGCGGAGCTGCGGCCCGCGCAGTCCGCCCGGCACATCGGCGCGCTGCCCCAGGAGCGCGGCGGGGACTTCGAGTTGAGCGTCCGCGAGGTGGTCGCGATGGGTCGCACCCCGTACAAGCGGGCGTTCGCCGCCGACGACGCCGAGGACCACCGGATCACCGCCGGGGCGCTGGACCGGGTCGGCATGGCGGACGCCGCCGACCGCCGGTTCGGCCAACTGTCGGGCGGGGAAAGGCAGCGGGTGCTGCTGGCCCGCGCGCTCGCGCAGCAGCCGGACGTCCTGGTGCTGGACGAACCGACGAATCACCTGGACGTCCGGCACCAGGTCGAACTGCTCGCCCTGCTGCGCGAGCAGCGCCGGACCACCCTGGTCGCCCTGCACGACCTGAATGCCGCCGCCTCGGTGTGCGACCGGCTGCACGTCCTGCACCGCGGCGCCCTGGTGGCCTCCGGCGCTCCGCGCCAGGTGCTGACCCCCGAGCTGATGGCGGAGGTCTTCGGCGTCCGGGCGGCGGTGATCGATCACCCGCTCACCGGCGATCCGCTGATCGCCTTCGACCACCGCACCCCGGCCGGTGCGGTGGCCTCCGTGGCGGTGACGTAGCAGGCCCTCGGGGAGGGGGAGGGGGAGGGGGAGGGGGAGGGGGAGGGGGAGGCTCAGCGACCGGCGTGGCTGTCCGCGTGGCCGCCGGCGCTGCCCGAGCGACCGTTCCCGGGGACGAGCTCGTGGCCCTCGTAGTGGCTCGGCCGGCCGTCGCGCAGGACCGCGCGGCCGAGCCGTGCGGCCTCCTCGCTGCGCAGCAACTCCCAGCTGCCGTCCGGTCGGTGGAGCACCGCGGAGTGCCAGGGGGTGGTCCAGGCGTCGGCTGCCGCCAGCAGCCGGATGCCGAACTTGGCGACCCCGGCCGGCTGCGGGTGGATGGACAGCCGTACGGCCCGCGGGTGGTGCTCGGCGATCAACTCGCCCCAGGCGCGGCTGCGCTGGATCACGGCGTAGGCGCGGCGGCGGCACTCCCGCTGCAGGGCCGAGCGGGTGCCGGTGAAGCCCACGGCGTCCTCGGTGAGGAAACGGGTGATGCCGCGGTAGAGCCGCAGGGCCTCCTCCTCGGTCAGCACCTGCTCGCGCAACTCCTCGACGGTGGGGGCGTAGCGCTCGTGCACCCGGGCGCGCTTCTCGTCGTACGGGAGGTCGCCGAGGACGGCCCGCAGGTCGAAGGTGGCGAGGTGGCGCAGGCCCTCCCGGGCGATCATCGTGGTCAACTCGTCCGAGTAGGCGTCGATGTGGTCGTCCGGGACGTTGATCAGGTCGCCGAATATGTGCCCGTCGGAGCAGATCAGGATCCGGGCGCCGGGCTCGTGGAGGCGTCCGATCTCGGCGCAGAGCCGGTCGAGGAAGGTCAGGGACAGCCGTTCGCCCTCGTCGGGCAGGTGGCCCAGCACCTTCGCCGGGTTCGGCGACTTGCAGGGGAAGCCGGGCAGGGTGAACACGATGGGCTCACCGGCGGCGATGAAGTCCGCCAACTGTGCGAGCTGGAGCGGGAAGTGCTCCGGGCGGGCGGCGAACTCCGGGTCGGCGGCGCGGCGGTGCGGCAGCAGGAGTCCGAGGACGCGGGCGGCCAGGCGTTCGGGCCCGGAGGAGGTGGCGGGCCCGGTCACGGCGTCGGTGACGGGAGTGGGAGCGGTGGCGGTGCCGACGGGCGGCATGGTGGGTCCTCCACGGATGGTGGTCTGGTGCGGGCTTCGGGTGGGCGCGGCCGGGCGGTTCGCGGCGGCGGGTGTCCCGGGGTCAGCGGCGGCGGTCGTAGGCGACGGGCAGTCGGTTGACCCCTCGCGCGAGCACGGCGGGGATCCAGGCGAGGTCGGCCAGGCCGTCCCCGGAGGCCTCGGCCGGGCGCAGCCCGGGCAGCCGGGTGAGCAGGGTGCCGATGGCGATCCGGAGTTCGGCCCGGGCCAGGGCGGCGCCGGGGCAGTAGTGGACGCCGTGGCCGAAGGCGAGGTGCGGATTGGGGGAGCGGTCGAGGTCGAGGCGGTCGGCCCCGGTGAACTGCGTGTCGTCGCGGTTGGCGGCGCAGAGCGAGACGATCACGGAGTCGCCGGCCGGCACGGTGGTGCCGAACAGGTCGCTGTCCTCGGCGAAGAAGCGCCAGGTGGTGAGCTCGAACGCGGCGTCGTGGCGCAGCAGTTCCTCCACCGCCCGGGCGAGCCGGCCGGGCTCGTCGAGGCCGTCGCGCAGGCAGGCGAGCTGCTCGGGGTGGCGCAGCAGGGCGATCAGCATGGTGGTGATCTGGTTGGTCACCGGTTCCTGTCCGGCGACCAGCAGCTGGAACACCATGGAGTCGAGCTCCTCGCGGCTCAACTCGTCCGCGTCGTGGGCGGCGACGAGCCGGCCGAGCAGGTCCTCGGTGTCCGTCCATCCGGGCTCCCGGCGGTCGGCGCGCTTGCGGGCGACGACGTCGGCGATGTAGGCCTGCAGGCCGCGCAGCCGCGCCTCGTACGCCGGCCGGCCGGGGTCCTGCGGGCCGACGGGCTGGACGACCTTGCCCCAGTCGCGGTCGAAGCGGCCCACCAAGTCGACCGGGAGGCCGATGACTTCGGCGAGCACCCGGAAGGGGTAGTGGGCGGCGAAGCCGGCCACCAGGTCGGCGCCGCCGGTCTCGGGCAGCTCGTCCACCAGCGCGTCGGCCAGCTCCTGCAGGCGGGGGAGCAGGGTCTCCACCCGGCGCGGGGCGAAGGCGTCCAGGACGAGCCGGCGCATCGCGGTGTGCTTGGGCGGGTCCTGGTGGAGCAGGTGGACCTGGAGCTGCGAGTGCTGCGGCTCGGGCATGATCGACGCGAGTCGGCGCCAACCTTCGTTGCCCAGCGCGTGGTTCTTGCCCAGGCGAGGGTCGTTGAGGGTTGCGTGGGCGGCCCGGTAGCCGGTGACCAGCCAGGCGTGGATGCCGCTGGGGAACTCCACCCGGTGCACCGGCCCCGCCTCGCGCATCTGCCGGTACAGCGGGTACGGGTCGCTCTTGTACGCCGGGCCGTACAGCGGGACGGGGGAGGGGAGGCGGTCGTGGCCGTACGGGCAGCGCGGGGCGTCGTCGGTCGCGGCCGGGGCGGGGTTCGCCGTCGGGTCGTCGGTCGCGGCCGGGGAGGGGATCGTGTCGGTCATCCGGGGTGGTCCTTCGGTGGGGTGCGGACGGTCAGGGCCTGGGGCGGCGGTGCAGGGCGAGCAGGGCGACGGCGGTCGCCGCGACCAGGGCGGCCAGGGCGATCCCGGCGCTGGTTCCCGTGCCGGTCCCGGTGGTGGTGCCGCTCGCGGCCCCGCCGCCGGCCGTCGAGGCGGCGGCGGTGGCGAGGGCCGGGCCGAGGGCGAAGCCGAGACTGCGGGCGAGTTGGACGGCGGAACCCGCGGTGGCGAGCTTCCCGGGCGGGGAGGCGGCCATCACCAGGGCCTGGGTGGGACCGCCGTTGAGGCCCATCCCGGCCCCGGCGAGGGCGAGCCGGGCGGCGATGTCCAGGGTGGACCAGCCGGTGTCCGACGGGATGAGCAGGGCGAGGCCCAGGGTGGTGACGGCGGCGCCGGTGAGCGCCGTCGGCCGGGCGCCCCAGCGGTCGGCCAGCCGTCCACCGACCCGTCCGGCCAGCACCATGCCGAGCGGGAACGCCAGCATGGTCAGCGCCGTGGTGGTGGCGCTCTCGCCCCGGGGGCCGCGCAGGTGCTGGGCGAGCAGGTAGTGGCAGGCCGCGAAGCCCGCGGCGAGCGACAGCACCGAGGCGTTGACCCCGGCGGTCCCGGCGGTCCGCAGCACCTCGGCCACCGGACGGCCGCCGGGGCGGCGCAGCCACAGCAGGACCAGCGGCGCGGCGGGCAGCGTCAGCAGCAGCCACTGCGGCGCCTCCGGGGCCAGGGTGAGCCCGAGCAGGACGGCTGCCACGGCGCCGCCTATCAGGGCGGCGTCGCCGAGCGAAGCCCGGTCGGGTGGGCGCAGTCCGCCGCGCCGCGGGGCGTGGCGGAGCACGAGCAGGACGGCGGCCAGGCAGACCGGCAGCTTGACCAGGAAGACCGCCCGCCAGCCGAGGTGGTCCAGCAGCAGTCCGCCGATGACCGGGCCGGTCACGGCGCCCAGCGGGCCGAGGGTGGCCGGCACGCTCATCGCCCGCCCGCGCAGCCCGGGCCGGACGGACGTCGCGGCGAGCACCGGCATCAGGACGAAGAGCACGGCCCCGAAGGCGCCCTGCAGCATACGGGCCGCGATCAGCCATCCGGCCCAGGGGGCGGCGGCCGCCAGCACGCTGCAGGCGGCGAAGCAGCCGACCGCGAGCAGCAGCGCGGACCGGGTGCCGACCTGGTCCAGCCACCGACCGGCGGGCAGGAGGAGGGCCACGAGCGGGAGTTGGTAGCCGAGGACGGCCCACTGGGCGAGGCCGGGCGAGACGTGCAGGCCGGACGAGATGTCGGTGAGCGCGAGGTTGACCACGTTCATGTCGAGCATCGCGACGAAGGAGAGCAGGCCCGCGGCCACGACCAGGCTCCAGCGGTCGACCGACTCGGGCTGACTGCTCGTCAGCTCGACGGCAGACGTCGGTTGTTGTGCTGCCATGGAGTCCCTCCGTTCCCGGGTTGCCGTGCCGGACACCGCCTCGGCGGCGGGGTCCGGTACAGCAGTCGGGGGCGCGGCGGCTCCGGTTCCGAACACTTGGGGGAATTTTTTTTCGGCGGGGTTCGGGCGGTGAGGTTCGGATGGCGGGGTCCGGGCGGCGGGTGACGGATGACAGGTGACAGCTGACAGATGTTGAAATCTGTCAGCTGTCATCTGTCAGTTGTCAGTTGTTCCCCGTCATCCGCCGCGTGTCATCGGTCGCCGGCTGCCGTCCGCCTGCCGCCCGCTTGCCGGCACCGCTCAGCAGGCGGCCGCGAGCTCCCCGGCCTCGGCCGCCCGCAGTCGCGCCACCAATTCCTCCCGCGCCCGGGCGACCCGGGAGCGGACGGTGCCGACCGGGCACCCGGCGACTTCGGCCGCCTCGGCGTAGCTCAGCCCGACCACCTGCGTCAGGACGAAGGCCTCCCGCCGCTGGGCGGGCACCCGGTCGAGCAGGTCGCCGAGCGCGATGCCGTCCTCGAACCCGGCCGCCGGGCCGCCGCCCTGTCGCTCCGCCGCCTCCTGCCAGTCCGGCAGCGCCGCACAGCGAGGGCGGGCGGCGGCCATCCGGTACCGGTCGATCACCGTGCGCCGGGCGATCGACAGCAGCCAGGTGCGGGCCGAGGAGCGCCCCGCGAACGCGGGCAGGCCGCGCAGCGCGCGCAGGAAGGTCTCCTGTGCGAGGTCGTCGGCGGACTGCACGTCGGTCAGGTGGGCGACGAAGCGCCAGACGTCGCGCTGGGTCGCGCGGACGAAGGCCTCGACGTCCGCCGCCCGGCCGGAGCGGGCGGTCAGTGCGAGTGCGGTGAGCTGCTCGTCATCCACGGCGGCCTCCGGGCCGGCCGGTCCCGCCGCGGTGGCCGTGCGGGACGATGGTCACATGAGATGCGCGCAGTTCCGTACCGCTCTGTCCGCCCGCCTCGACGGCGAACCGAGCGGCCTCCCGGAGGCCCGGCTGGACAAGCACGTCGCGCGCTGCACCGGTTGCCGGGAGTGGCTGGAGCGGGCGGAGCGGCTGGGCGGCCACGTCCGGGCGGCCGCCGTCGTCGGGCCGTCGCCGGAGTGGTACGTCCGCCTGCCGGCGGGGCCGGAGGGCTTCGGGCCGAAGGGTGCCGGTCCGGCCGAGGGGGCGGACGGCCGCGCTCCGGAGGGCCCGCAGGCCGCGGAGCGGTAGGACGGTGGCGCCGGCCGCAGCCGGCGCGTCGTCGTGGTCAGACATGGAAGGGTCCCGAGGGAAGGCTGGGAACGGCACCGCTCGGGGCGGCACCGTCGGCGTCCATGGGCCGTGCGCGCGGCTCACCACACCTCCCGGGGAAACCGGGGGAGCGGCGGCGGGCGGCGCGGGCCCGAACCCCGGCGTCACGGCGGCGGGAGGCGCGGCCGTACGGCGGGGCGACCTGCCCGTCGCGGGGCCCCGGTGGCCGGATGAAACCGGGGGAGGCCGGGGATGCAGCGGCGGGCGCGTCAGCAGGCGAGGGCGAACGCCGGCGGCCCGCGCCGGACCACGGCATGCGTGAGCAGCACCGACCGGGGCGGCCGGGCCGTGTCCGGGACGGGCCGGGGCGGTGCCGGGGCGCGGTAGCCGAACGGCCGGGCGAAGAGCGCCAGCAGGGGAAGCAGCAAGGCTCCCGCGACGACGGCGCCGAGCGAACCGAGCAGCTCGAAGAGCCGGACCAGCGCAGCGTCACCGCGCCAGAGCAGCAGTGCACAGGCCAGGGCGGCCAGCACGTGCGCGACGGCCATCCCCGGCGACATGGCGTGGGACATTCCGTGCGCCATCCCGTGGGAGGCGCCGGGGGGCAGGCCGCCCGTCGTGGCGTCGGGCATCCCGCCGGACATCGGGTGGGACGTGCCGGGCATCCCCGTCGTCCCGGGCAGGCTCAGGTCCACGCCCGTCCCGTCGGCGGCGGCTCCTGCGGCCGCAGCCCCGTGCTGCATCCCGTGCATCCCGTGCATCCCGGGTACCCCGGCCGTCGGGCGCAGTCCGCCGGTGGACGGCGGGACGTCCGGGTCGATGCCCGCCATCCGCGCCAGCTCTACCGGTGACAGCCCGTCGGGCACCCGGTCCGGGTTGCAGAGCAGCAGGGCGGCCCAGTCCGTGGTGGCGAGCCGGCCGAGGCCGCCGCCGCTCCCTCGGCCGAGGGCCCCGGCCTGTTCGAACAGCTGGTGCAGCGCGATCTGCGCGGCGACCATCCAGACGCTGATCACAGCGAGCCCGCGGCGCTTCCCGGCGAGCAGCCAGGTCAAGCCCAGGACCGCCCCGAACGCACCGGCCAGCACGGTCGGCGAGACACCGGACCCGGCCATGGCGACGTGCGCGGTGGCGGCCATTGCCACGCACAGCGCGGCGAAGACCACGGCGCGCAGCAGGCGGATCCGGTCGGTCATCACGATGGCACTCATCGTCGCACCCACCCCGCCCGGTGCGCACCGCACCCTCCGGTCATGGCCGATTCCGCCCCGTGAGACCATGCCCGGCCGCTCGCCCGGTGACCGGCCCGGCGGCCCGTGCGGAGGCTTGCCCGGCTGCCGTCCCGCTCACTGCACCGGCCCGAACAACCGCTCGTACGACCATCCGCACGGTTTGACAAGTGGTCACCGCATGCTCACTAGATGTCACGATCCGGTGCGTTCCGTGCGGGCGTGTCGGAGCGATGCCGTCCAGAAGCAGGGAGGTCCGGCCGTGGAGACCCCGACGCAGGCCGCCGAGCCCACCGCCGACCGTGCCGAGCCGGCCGGCCGCCCCGAAGCGCCGGCTGCACAGGCCGAACAGGCGGCGCCCGCCGGTCCTGCCGACACCCCCAGGACCGCCGGAGCGCCCGGGATCCCCGACCTCGCCGACCCCGGCTTCTGGCGGCTGCCCGCCCCCGCCCGCGCCGCCGCCTTCGCCGAGCTGCGCCGCCTCCCGGGCCCGCGGTTCTTCGGCGACCGCGCCACCGGCAAGGGCTTCCACGCCCTGGTCCGCCACGCCGACGTGGTCGAGGCCAGCCGAACCCCGGCCGTCTTCCTCAGCGGCCCCGGCGTGACCACCCCCGCCCCCGCCCGCTGGGTCCGGCTGCTGTTCGGCGACTCGATGGTCAATCTGGACGACCCGCGCCACGCCCAGTTGCGCCGGATCGTCTCGCGGGCGTTCACCCCGCGGCTGCTCGGCCGGGTCGAGGACGACGTGCAGCGGATCAGCGTCGCCCTGGTCGACCGGGTCGAGCGGGACCGGCCGGAGGACTTCGTGTCCGCGGTCGCCGCCGAACTCCCGTTCCAGGTGATCTGCACCATGATGGGCATCCCCGAGCAGCCGCGCCGCGCCATCCTCGACCTGGTCAACCGCACCTCGGCGGACATCGGGGTGGCCCGCACGCTGCGCCACCGGCTGCGGGCGCCCGGGCGCGGGCTGCGGGCGCTCGCCCGGATGCAGGCCATCGTCGCCGGGATCGGTCGGGAGCGGCGCCGCCGGCCGGCCGAGGACCTGATCTCCGCGCTGGTCACCGCCGACGTGGACGGCCGTCGGCTCACCGGCCGCGAGCTCGGCGCCTTCTTCACCCTGCTGCTGGTCGCCGGGGTCGAGACCACCCGCAACGCGCTCGCCCACGGTCTGCACCTCCTGACCGTCCACCCCGAGCAGCGCGCCCTGCTGCTGTCCGACCTCGACGGGCGGCTCGGCGGAGCGGTGGACGAGATGGTCCGTCACGCCACGCCGATCATCCAGTTCCACCGGACCGTCGCCGTCGACCACGAGCTCGGCGGCCCGGGTGGCACGCTGCTGCGCGCGGGGGAGAAGGTCGCGCTGTTCTACGGGTCGGCCAACCGCGACGAGGCGGTCTTCCCCGATCCGGACGCCTTCGACATCACCCGCACGCCCAACCCCCACCTCGGCTACGGCGGCGGAGGCCCGCACTACTGCCTCGGCGCGCACCTGGCCCGGCAGGAGATGACGGCGCTGTTCCGGGAGCTGTTCACCCGTCTGCCCGACACGCGTTCGGTCGGCGAGCCGGAGCTCGTCCCGTCCAGCTTCGACCACCGGGTCCGCTCGCTGCGCTTCACCTGCTGAACGTCCCCGGCGCTCCTCGGGGCTGCGGCGCCCACGCGCCCCGGCACGCGGCACCCCGACACCCCGGCGCCGGGCACCGTTACCCGCCCGGCTCCCACACCGCGTGGTCGTGCGCGAACAGCACCCGGCGCGGACGGTGCTCGGCCACCCGGTCGAGCCAGGCCCGGTAGCCGGGCAGCGGTGCCGCCACGCCCTCGCGCGCCGCCCGCCGGGCGAGCAGTGCCTGCCCGTACTCGGAGGCGAAGTCGTACGCCTGCCCGGCGAGCAGGACCGGTCCGCCGCCCGGGCGTTCGACCAGCAGGGACTGGTGACCCGCGGTGTGGCCGGGGG
Source organism: Kitasatospora sp. NPDC038210 (assembly GCF_055600605.1). Classification (NCBI taxonomy): domain Bacteria; kingdom Bacillati; phylum Actinomycetota; class Actinomycetes; order Kitasatosporales; family Streptomycetaceae; genus Kitasatospora; species Kitasatospora sp. NPDC038210. The sequence goes on from NZ_JBVJYK010000002.1 coordinate 264,418, forward strand.
TGGGCAGCACCCGGACGCCGGGCCAGATCTCCGCCTCGCCGTCGAGCTCCCGGTAGTCGGCGCCGGGGAAGTCGACCAGTGCGTCGATGGTGTAGCCGCCGCGCCGGGCGGTGGCCAGCTCGCTCGCCTGGACCAGGACGGTCGTGCCGGCCAGCAGCGGGTTCCCGCCGCAGTGGTCGAAGTGCAGGTGGCAGTTGACCACCAGGTCGATGTCGGCGACGGAGACCCCGGCCGTGGCGAGGGCCTCCGGCAGCGGGCGGCGGACCGGGCGGTAGTGCGCCTCGGTCTCCGGGTCGCAGCCGCCGATCCCGGTGTCGAACAGCAGCAGCCCCTCCGGGTGCCGGACGAGGTACGCCAGCACCGGCTCCACCCGCGGCTCCGGGCCGCCCACCTCGGAGGCCGGCCGGACGAAGTACCCCAGGTCGAGGCGCCGGATCACGTGCACGTCATTCCCCCATGTCGCGGTGCGTCGCTCTGCCCGGGTACCGGCGGCCCCGGACGGGCGGCTCCCGTTCGTCCCCCGGTCGGCTTACCGTCGGCCTCCCGTCGGCCCGCGTTCGCACCCTACCCGCCGCTCACCCGCCCGCCACCCGCCACCCGCCGACCGGCGGGCCGGGTCCGCGCTCCCGGTGCCCGGGCGCCGGATCCGGCAGTGCTGCGCGCCGCGCGCCGGTCGCCGAGGTTCCGGAGCGGCCACCGGCGCTGGTGACTGGCGTCACGGCGAGCGACCAAGAAGGGGAGCACAATGCCGACATGACTGATCATCCGCTGCCCGCAGGAACCGTCGGACCCACCGGACCGGGCGGCGGTGGGCCCGCCGACCGCCCCACCGCCGACGCCTGGGCGGCCCTCGGCGGCCCGGCCGACCTGCTGTCACGGGTGAGCTTCCACGGCCCGGACGGCGTCCTGCCCTCCCGGCTGCCGGTGCGGCGCCTCGCCCGGGCCACCGTGGCCGTCTGCTCGCTCGCCGCCGCCGAGCTGGCCGCCCTGCGCAGCGGTGGTCCGGTTCCGGCCGTCCGGGTGGACCAGGGCGCGGTGGCCACCGCCTTCGTCAGCGAGCGGCACCTGACGGTCGACGGCCGGACGCCCGTCAGCTTCGCTCCGCACTCCGGCTTCTGGCGCACCGCCGACGGCTGGGTCCGGACCCACGCCAACTACCCGCACCACCGCACCCGGCTGCTGTCGGCCCTCGGCCTCGCCGCGGACGCCGGGCCCGATCGACTGGCGGAGGTGCTCGCCGGTCTGCCGGCCGAGCAGGTCCAGGAGCGTGCGTACGCGGCGGGGGCGCTGGCGGTCGCGGTCGCGCCGGTGAGCGAGACCGTGCACCCCCTGGTGGAGCACCGGGAAGTCGTTGCCCCCGGCGCCGTCGCGGGCGTCGCCGTCGGCACCACCGGCAGCGTCGGCACCACCGGCACTGCCGGCGCCGCCTCCGCCTCCGCCCGTCCGCACGGCGCGGCCCCGGTGGACCGGCCCGCCGCCGGGCTCCGGGTCCTCGATCTCACCCGGGTGATCGCCGGACCGGTCGCCACCCGCACCCTCGCCCTGCTCGGCGCCGACGTCCTGCGGATCGACTCGCCCCGGCTGCCCGAGGCCGAGGACGCGCACGCGGACACCGGCTTCGGCAAGCGCTCCGCCCGCCTCGACCTCGCCGAGCCCGCCGATCGGGCCGTCTTCGAGGACTTGCTCGCCACCGCGGACGTCGTGGTCAGCGCCTACCGCCCCGGCGCCCTCGACGCCCACGGCCTGGCCCCCGACGCACTGTTCGCCCGGCGCCCCGACCTGATCGTCGTCCAGCTCTGCGCCTGGGGCTGGACCGGCCCGTGGGCCGGGCGGCGCGGCTTCGACAGCCTGGTCCAGGCCGGTGTCGGCATCGCCGCCCACGAGGCCGCCGACGACGGCCGCCCCGGCGTCCTGCCCGCCCAGGCACTCGACCACGGCACCGGCTACCTCATCGCCGCCGCCGTACTGCGCGCCGTCTCCGACCGGCACACCGGCCGCCCCGGCGGCCGACACCTGCGCCTCTCCCTCGCCGGCACGGCCTCCTGGCTGCTGCACGGCATCGAACGGGAGGCCCCGTCGGAGGTCCCGGGCGAGGTCCCGTCCGAGTCGTACGACCCGTCGGGGTGGCTCGCCGAGACCGACTCCGCGTACGGGAGGCTTCGCCACGCCCTGCCGCCGATCGGCTACGAGGGCGCTCCCGCCGACTGGTCGCGCCCGCCCGGGCGTTGGGGGACGGACGCTCCGGTCTGGCTCTGAGCCGGGGGCGGCCCCGGCGAGCCCGGGACAGCCCGGGACAGCCCGGAGACGGCCCGGAGACGGCCCGGGGGACGGCGGGCGGGGGCGGGACGAACCCGGGACCGAGGGCCCGGCCCCGGTGGTGTCGGTGAGGTCCGGCATCATCGGGGCATGACCGCCGCACACGCCACCGACTACACCTGGTTCGAGCAGCGCTACCCCGTCCTGGGCGAGGCCCACTGCCTCACCCACGTCCAGGGGATCCCCGCCGACGAACTGCTGCGCCGCTTCGACGCCCTGCCCGGTCGCGAGGTCTCCGGCCTGGACGCGGTGATCGAGGCCTGGGAGACGTTCGATGACGGCGAGGACGAGGACGCCGCGGCCCTGCTCGGTGACGGCGACGACCGGCTGTTCGTCGCCGTCACCGAGCTGGACGGCTGGGCCCTCGCGGTCGAGCCCTACGGGTACCTCGGCAGCCTCCACGACCTCGTCCCCGGGCTCTCCGACGACACCCGGCTGGTCTCGCACTACCGCAACGTCAACGCCGCGGACAGCTTCCACTGGTGGGAGCACGGCAGCTGCCGCCTCCACTTCGAACCGCTCTTCGCCGACCAGCGGCACGGCTCGGACGCCGCTGCCTCCGGCATCCCCGAACTGCTGACGGCCTGCGGCTTCGACCTCGGCGGTGAGCGGTACGAGCTGCACACCGAGGCCGCGTTCGCCCTGGCCGAGCGGCTGACCGACGTCCGGCTCGATCCGGAACGCCTGGAGGCCGCCACCTTCCGGCTCGGTTACGCCCCGCGCCCGTAACGGCGCCCGGGGGCGGCCCCGGCCGGAAGCGGCGGCCCCTGCGATCCGCCGATCGGAGGTCCGTGGGCTCAGACCCCGGACGGGATGTGCTTGGCGCGGCCGCGCATCTGGATCGCCGTCACGATCTCGATGAGGCCCAGGATCAGCAGCCAGCATCCGGCCAGGACGGTCAGCGCCTTGATCGACCCGACCGGCCAGACCATCAGCAGGACGCCGGCCAGCGTGTTGGCCACGCCCGCGAAGGCCTGCCAGCCGCGGGCCGGCATCTGCGGGTCGGAGATCGCGGCGGCCAACTGTGTGATGCCGCGGAAGAGCCAGCCGATCCCGATCCAGAGCGCGAGCAGCAGCAGCGACTCCGCCGCGCTGCGGAAGCAGAGCAGGCCCAGCATCACGCAGATCGCGCCGCTGATGAAGGCCAGCACCCGCAGCGCGGTGGCGGCGTGGGTGCCGAACGCGGCGACCAACTGCACGATGCCGATGACCAGCAGGTAGAGGCCGAACAGCACGCCCACCACCCTCAGGGTCTCCTCGGGCCAGGCGAAGACCACGATCCCGAGGGCGAGCGAGACGAGCCCGGCGACGAGCAGGACCTGCCAAGCGGCCTTGGCGAGCATGCCGAGCGGGCCCTGGACCGGGGAACCGTCGGGGGTGATGATCGGAGAGACCACGGTGGTGTAACTCCTCGGGCGGCGGTAGAGGACGAGCCCCAGCCTCTGCGCGCCGGCGCCCCGCCGCGCGCCGGATTCGGCCGTTCAGGGGTGTCGGATACGGCCGTTCGGGGGATCCGTCGCGGCCACCGGAATGACATCCTCCGGACACTTGCCGTCGATATCATCCGGCGGTATGACTTCTGAAGGGTGGGGGACCCCTCCGGTCGAGCCGATCAGCCAGCACTACATCGTCTGCGGGGGCAACGCGCTGGCACACCGACTGGTCCTGGAGCTCGTCGAGCACTACGAGGTCCCGGTCGTCGTCCTGGTCGTCGACCGGACCCGCGACCACGCGCCGCGGATCGAGCAACTCGACGGCGTCGCCGCGGTCGTGGAGTTCGCCAGCATCACCGACGAGGCCCTGCGTGCGGTGTCCATCGGCACCGCCCGCGGACTCGCCCTGGTCGAGGGCGGCGACCAGGAGAACATCCACGCCGCGCTCAGCGCCCAGAACCACAACCCGGACATCCGCATCGTGTTCCGGATGTTCAACCAGCGGCTCGGCGAGAACATCGAACGGCTGCTCAGGAACGGCGCCGCGCTCTCCGGATCGGCCACCGCCGCCCCGGCGTTCGCCGCCGCCGCGCTCGGGCGGCCCAACTCGGTCGAGATCGAAGGACGTTACCTGCACATCGCCTTCGACGACGCCATCACCTCCGACCGGATCTGCGTGGTCGCCGACCAGATCGACCGGCAGGACCTCAGCAGGATCAGGCTGCTGCCCGCGCAGCAGGGCGACTCGGCCGAATTCGTCCGGCTCGCGAGTGAGTTCGGCGACGACGGACCGATCCGCCCCGGCGGCGTACGGCACGAACCGGTGCCCGAGTCCGCCCCCGGACCGGAGGAGGAACCCGGCGGCACCGCCGCGCTGCAGGTGCTGCCGATCGAGCCCCGGGAGCCGATCGACTGGCGGCGGCGGTTGCGCTGGCGGCTGCTCGACACCATGCGCTTCTTCACCAGCGCCCGGATGCGGCTTGTGCTGCTCACCGCCCTGGCCGCCGTGCTGATGTCCTTCGGCGTGCTCTGGTACCTCAACCGGGACTTCGGATGGACCGTCTACGTCTCGCTGCTCGACCTGGCCGGTGCGGCCCAGCCCGACCAGCTCGCCGACATCGCCGCCGGGACGGGCACCGGAGGGTTCTGGCAGCGGGTCGCGCAGGTGGTGATCACCATCTGCGGGATCACCTTCGCACCGGTCGCCACCGCCATCGCGGTCGAGGTGCTCGGCTCCGGACGGCGCGGCCAGCCGCGCAACCCCGGGGCGGGCACCCGGGACCACGTGATCGTCGTCGGGCTGGGCAACGTCGGCACCCGGGTCGCGACCCAGCTGCACGACCTGGGCGTGCCGGTGGTCTGCATGGAACGGGACCCGCAGGCGCGTGGGGTCGCCGCCGTCCGGGCGCTCGGGATCCCGGTGGTGATGGGCGACGGCCCGTTCGAGGAACAGCTGCGCCGGGCCCGACTGAAGCACAGCCGGGTGCTGGTGGCGGTCAGCGGCGACGACGCCACCAACCTGGAAGCGGCGTTGGAGGCGCGGCACGGCAATCCCGAAGTCCGGGTGGTGGTGCGGCTGTTCGACGACGACTTCGCCGGGCACTTCTACAAGACCCTGGACAACGCGGCCTCGCGGTCGGTCTCCTACCTGGCCGCGCCGGCCTTCGCCGCGGCGCTGATGGGGCGCGAGGTGCGCGGGACGCTCTCGGTGTTCCGGCACGCGCTGCTGATCGCCGAGCTGACGGTGGAGGACGGCAGCGGGCTGATCGGCCTGAACCGGCACGATCTGGAGGACCCGGGCGGCGTCCGGGTGATCGCCGTCCGCTTCGCCCGCGGCGCGCAGTTGCAGTGGGGCCTCCCCGACCGCACCCGGCAGCTCGCGCCCGGCGACCGCATCGTGGTCGCCGCCACCCGCAGCGGGCTCGCCCGGCTGAACACGGCGGCGCTGGAGGAATGACTGCGCGGAACGGGTGGTGACGGGTGGGAGGGGCGGTGGCGGGTGTGCTGGGTGATGGGAGACGGGTGACGGTCGACAGACTTCAGCTGACAGATTTCATCATCTGAAATCTGTCAGCTGTCGTCCGTCGTCCGTCGTCCGTCGTCCGTCGTTCGTCCGCCGCTGGTCAGCGGTCCGCCGTCGGTCAGCGGTTGGTGAAGGACGGCGGGCGCTTCTCGGCGAAGGCCGCCATGCCCTCCTTCTGGTCCGCCGTGGCGAAGGCCGCGTGGAAGAGCCGGCGCTCGAAGCGGACGCCCTCGGCGAGGGTGGTCTCGAACGCCCGGTTGACGCTCTCCTTCATCATGACCGCAGCCGGAGCGGACATCGCCGCGACGGTCTCGGCGGTGGCCAGGGCCTCGGCCAGCAGCTGGTCGGCGGGGACGATCCGGGAGACCAGGCCGGCCCGCTCGGCCTCCTCGGCGCCCATCATCCGGCCGGTCAGGCACAGCTCCATCGCCTTGGCCTTGCCGACCGCCCGGGTGAGCCGCTGCGAGCCGCCGATGCCCGGGATCACACCGAGCTTGATCTCCGGCTGCCCGAACTTCGCGGTGTCCGCGGCCAGCAGGATGTCGCACAGCATCGCCAGCTCGCAGCCGCCGCCCAGCGCGAACCCGGCCACCGCCGCGACGACCGGCTTGCGCAGCGCACCGAGCCGGTCCCACGGGCCCAGCCAGTCGTCCAGGTAGACGTCCGGGAACCGGTTGCCCTGCATCTCCTTGATGTCGGCGCCGGCCGCGAAGGCCTTCTCCGAGCCGGTGATCACCAGACAGCCGATCTCCGGGTCCCGGTCGAAGGCGGTGGCGGCCGCGACCACCTCGTTCATCAGCTGGGTGTTCAGCGCGTTGAGCGCCTTGGGCCGGTTGAGCGTGATCAGCCCCACCCGGCCCTTGCGCTCGACCAGGATCGTCTCGTAGGTCTCGGTCATCGCCGTCGACTCCCATGTCTGCTGCTCGGCGCCGCGCGGGCGCTCCCTGACCACCCAACGATCTACGACGTGCCCTGTTCCGCGCCAGTCTTGACATGCGAGACGCCGGTCACGGGGGCCGGGAGACGGCCCGGAGGGGTCAGGCCAGGCCCAGCTCGTCGCCGTCGCGCGGGGCGAGGAAGCGGGCGACGGCCGCGTCCGTCACCCCGGCGAGCGTGGCGGGCTCCCAGCGCGGGTTGCGGTCCTTGTCGACGACCTGGGCACGGATGCCCTCGACCAGGTCGTGGCCGTCCAGCGCGGCGCAGGAGACGCGGTACTCCTGGTCGAGCACGGCCTCCAGGGAGGGGAGCGTACGGGTCCGGCGCAGCGCGGCCAGGGTGGCCTTGACCGCCGTGGGGGAGTTCGCCAGCACCAGCCCGGCGGCCTCCTTCGCCTCCGCGACACCGGAGTTCAGCAGGCGTTCGACGACCTCCTCGACGGTGTCGGCCGCGTAGCAGGCGTCGATCCAGGCGCGTTGCCCGGTCAGGGCGGCGGGCGGTGCGGGCTCGGTGTGCGCGGTGACGACCGCCCTGACGGCGGCGGTGGCGGCGGCATCGGCGGTGGTGTCACCGGCCGTGGTGCCGTCGGCCGTGGCGTTCGCGGAGGTGCTGCGGGCGAGGGCGTCGAGCAGTTCCGGGATCCGGGCCGACGGCACGTAGTGGTCCGCGAACCCGCACAGCAGCGCGTCTCCGGGGCCCACCGAGGCCGAGGTGAGCCCGAGGTGGGTGCCCAACTCGCCCGGCGCGTGGGCGAGCAGGCGGCTGCCGCCGACGTCCGGGACGAGCCCGATCCGGGTCTCGGGCATCGCGACGGTGGAGCGCTCGGTGACGATCCGGATCGCGCCGTGGGCGGACAGGCCGACGCCACCGCCCATCGTGATGCCGTCCATCACGGCGACGTACGGCTTCGGGTACCGGGCGATCAGCGCGTTCAGCCGGTACTCGTCGCGGAAGAACGCCCGGGTGCCGGCTCCGCCCGCCTTGGCGTCGTCGTGCATGGCGCGGATGTCGGCGCCCGCGCAGAGGCCGCGTTCGCCCGCGCCGGTCAGCACCACGGCGCGCACCCGGTCGTCGGCGGCCCAGTCGTCCAGCGTCGCGCGCAGGGCACCGATCATGCCGTGGGTCAGCGAGTTGAGCGCCCGCGGACGGTTCAGCACGATCCGCCCGACCCCGCCCTCCAGGAATGCCTGGACCTCTGCCACCTCTGCGCTCATCGGGCCCGCTCCCGTCCCCTCGGTGATGGACTTCCGCCGCCCACCGTACCGGGGAGGGCGGGCCGTTGTGATCACCTGGCCGGAGATCGTTCCCGCCCGCGGCCGCCGGCGCGGTGCGGCACAGCGGATGACGGCAGGCGACAGACGACGGGCCGCAGACGGATGACAGCTGACAGACGATGAAATCTGTCAGCTGTCATCCGTCGCCTGCCGGCTGTCACTCGTCGTCCGTCACGTGCCGGGTGCGGCAGCCGTCGCTACCCCTGCACCCGCCCGGTCACCTCGCCGAAGCCGACCACGGCCCCGTCCGGCCCGGGTGCGGTGGCGGTGATGGCGACCTCGTCGCCGTCCTCCAGGAACGTCCGGGTCGTGCCGTCCGGGAGCTTCAGCGGCTCCTCGCCGTTCCAGGTCAGCTCGATCAGCGCACCCCGGGTCTCCGGCTCGGGCCCGCTGACCGTACCTGAGGCGAACAGGTCCCCGGTGCGCAGCGAGGCGCCGTTGACGGTCATGTGGGTCAGCTGCTGCTGCGCCGTCCAGTACATGGCGGCGAACGGCGGGCGCGAAACCGGGTGCCCGTTCAGCCGCACCTCCATCGCCAGGTCCAGGCCCCACGGCTCGCCGCCCCGGTCGTCCAGGTACGCGAGCGGCTCGACGTCGCGCTCCGGCGGCGTGACGCGGGCGTGCTGCAGGGCGTCCAGCGGGACGACCCACGGCGAGATCGAGGTGGCGAAGGACTTGCCGAGGAACGGGCCGAGCGGCACGTACTCCCAGGCCTGGATGTCGCGCGCCGACCAGTCGTTGAGCAGGCAGACGCCGAACACGTGCTCGCGGAAGTCGGCCAGCGGGACGGGCTTGCCCAGTTCGGACGGCGTGCCGACGACGAAGCCGACCTCGGCCTCGATGTCCAGCCGGCGCGAGGGCCCGAAGCTCGGCGCCGGGTCGGCGGGCGCCTTGCGCTGCCCGTGCGGCCGCACCACCGGCGTGCCGGAGACCACGACCGTGCCCGCCCGCCCGTGGTAGCCGATCGGCAGGTGCTTCCAGTTGGGCGTGAGCGGCTCCGAGCCCGGGCGGAAGATCCGGCCCAGGTTGGTGGCGTGGTGCTCGGAGGCGTAGAAGTCGACGTAGTCGGCGACCTCGAACGGCAGGTGCAGTTCGACCTCGGCCACCGGCAGCAGTGCCGGTGACAGGGCCTCGCGGAAGGACTCGTCCGTGAGCCACGTGGTGAGGTCCGCCCGCACCCGGGTCCAGACCGGCCGCCCGGCCGCCATCAGCGGGTTGAGCGAGTCCGCGTCCAGCAGTGCGGAGGGTGCACCGGCCGCGCGGGCCGCCGCCCCGGCGTCCAGGACGAAGTCCCCGACGCGCACGCCGATCCGGCGCCGCCCGGGCTGGTCGGCGGCGGTGAAGACGCCGTACGGCAGGTTGTGCACGCCGAACGGCGAGTCCTGGGCGCTGGCGAGCCAGCTGCGGGGGGTGGTCAACGGTCCTCCTGGTGCGGTGGAGTGGGCGACGACAGCAGGCCGAGCGAGGCCAGGTCGCCCAGGGGCTCGGCGATGCTGCAGGTGCCGAACGCGGTGAACGAGTTGCGGATCACCGTAACCTGACGATCCGTCAGTGTGCGCACCGCCTTGGCGAGGGCCTCGCCGTCGCGCTCCGCCAGCACCTCCGCGGCCGCGGCCCGGTCGGTCTCCTGCGCGGCCAGCAGCACGTTCAGGAAGCCGTGGTGCTCGAAGCCGGTCTCCGGGTCGGTGTGCCGGACGGCGTTGTGCAGTCCGGCGGTGCACTTGTAGGGGAGTCCGCGCTGCGCGCAGCCGGTGAGGAAGGCGGCCAGCTCCGCCTCGTCCGGGAACGCTTCGGCGACCAGCCCGCCGGTGCGGAACTTCGCCCGGTACGGGCTGTCCACCAGCACGTCCAGGACGGCGTCCAGGTCGTCCCCGCGCAGGAGTTCGCGCGGCAGTTCGACGGCGGCAGGGACGTCCGGCGGCAGCAGCCGGTCCAGCTCGGCGACCGCCTCGGCGGCGTCCCGGGTGGCCAGTTCGACACCGGCCAGGTCGAACGGCGCGGCGGCGGCGAGCGCCTGGGCGAGCTCGGCGCTGCCCCCCGGCAGCACCAGCCCGACCCTGAGCCGCGAGTCGCCGCCCGCGCCCGCCGGCCCGCCCGCGGCAGCCACCGCCGCGGCCAACTCGCCCAGTCGGCCCGCCCCGCACAGGAGCGGGCCGACGGCCTCGGCGTACCAGGCCGCGCGGTGGAGGCGGTGTGCGGGCACGGCCTCGGCGATCGGCAGGTTCCCCGGTGGGAACACCGCCGCGTCGTCGAAGAGTCCGTGGAACAGCTCGGGGATGACACCCCCCGACGGCAGTCCGCTCATCGTCCGGGCCCCCGACCGGCCCAGGTCCAGGCGTAGTTCGCGTCCTCGCTGGCCCGCCCGCCCTCGCCGAGCTCCAGCGGGCGGAAGGTGTCCACCATGACGGCGAGCTCGTCGAAGAACTCCGCGCCGATGCTGCGCTCGTACGCGCCCGGCTGCGGCCCGTGGGTGTGCCCGCCGGGGTGCAGCGAGATGGAGCCCTGGGCGATGCCCGAGCCCTTGCGCGCCGCGTAGTCGCCGCCGCAGTAGAACATGACCTCATCGCTGTCCACGTTGGCGTGGTAGTAGGGCACCGGGATCGACAGCGGGTGGTAGTCCACCTTGCGCGGGACGAAGTTGCAGATCACGAAGTTGTTGCCCTCGAACACCTGGTGGGCCGGCGGCGGCTGGTGGATCCGGCCGGTGATCGGTTCGAAGTCGCTGATGTTGAAGGCGTACGGGTAGAGGCAGCCGTCCCAGCCGACCACGTCGAAGGGGTGGTGCGGAACGGTGTAGCGGGTGCCCGCGATGCCGTTCGGGCCGCGGTGCTTGACCAGCACGTCGACGTCCCCGGGCGCATCCACGACCAGCGGGCCGACCGGCCCGCGGAAGTCCCGCTCGCAGTACGGCGCGTGCTCCAGCAGCTGCCCGTACTTGGACAGGTACCGCTTCACCGGGGTGATGTGGCTGTTCGCCTCGATGCAGTACGCGCGCAGCGGCTCGTCGCCGGTCGGCACCCAGCGGTGGGTGGTGGCGCGCGGGATGATCACGTAGTCGCCCTGGCCGACCTCGATCGAGCCGAACACCGTCTCGACCGTGCCCGCGCCGGACTCCACGTACACGCACTCGTCGCCGAGCCCGTTGCGGTACAGCTCGCTGGGGGCCCCGGCGGCGACGTACGAGATCCGCACGTCGCCGTTGCCGAGGACCAGCCGACGGCTGCCGACGACGTCCGCGGACTTCCACTCCTGGCCCGCGAACAGCTCGTGCAGCTTGAGGTGACGGGGGAGCAGCGGGTGGTTGGGCACCGTGGACTGGTCCGGCAGCTCCCAGGGCACCGCGTTGACCACGGCCGAGGGGATGCCCCGGTGGTAGAGCAGCGAGGAGTCCGAGGAGAACCCCTCTTCGCCCATCAACTCCTCGTAGTACAGCCCGCCTTCGGGGGTGCGGTGCTGGGTGTGCCGCTTGGGCGGGATGCTGCCCAGCTGCCGGTAGTACGCCATCTCCGTGGTCCTCCTCGACCGTCCGTCAGAGCTCTCCGACGCTCACAGGTTGCCGCGTCGCTCCTGCTCGCGCTCGATCGACTCGAAGAGCGCCTTGAAGTTGCCCTTGCCGAAGCCCAGCGAACCGTGCCGCTCGATGAACTCGTAGAAGACGGTCGGGCGGTCGCCGATCGGCTTGGTGAAGATCTGCAGCAGGTAGCCGTCCTCGTCGCGGTCGACCAGGATGCCGCGCTTCTTCAGCTCCTCGATCGGCACGCGCACCTTGCCGATCCGCTCGCGCAGCTCCGGGTCGTCGTAGTAGGCGTCCGGGGTGTCGAGGAACTCGACGCCGCGCGAGCGCAGCACGTCCACCGTGGTGAGGATGTCGTTGGTGGCGAGCGCCATGTGCTGGCAGCCGGGGCCGGTGTAGAACTCCAGGTACTCGTCGATCTGGGACTTCTTCTTGGCGATGGCCGGCTCGTTGAGCGGGAACTTCACCCGGTGGTTGCCGCTGGCGACGACCTTGGACATCAGCGCGGAGTACTCGGTGGCGATGTCGTCGCCGACGAACTCGGCCATGTTCACGAAGCCCATGACGCGGTTGTAGAACGACACCCACTCGTCCATGCGGCCCAGCTCGACGTTGCCGACGGCGTGGTCGAGGGCCTGGAAGAGGCGCTTCGGCGAGCCCTCCGGGTGCTTGACCTTGCTCTGCGCGACGACGTAGCCCGGCAGGTACGGGCCGTGGTAGCGGGAGCGGTCGATCAGGGTGTGGCGGGTCTCGCCGTAGGTGGCGATGGCCGCGCGGCGCACGGTGCCGTTCTCGTCCGAGACGTCGTTCGGCTCCTCCAGGACGGTGGCGCCGGTCGCGCGGGCGTGCTCGATGCACTTGTCGACGTCCGGGACCTCCAGAGCGAGGTCGACGACGCCGTCGCCGTGGCGGCGGTGGTGGTCCAGCAGCGGGCTGTCCGGCTGGACGCCGCCCTTGATCACGAAGCGGCAGGAGCCGGAGCGGAGCACGTACGCCTTGCGGTCCCGGCGGCCGGTCTCCGGGCCGGAGTAGGCGACCAGCTCCATGCCGAACACGACCTGGTAGAACTGGGCCGTCTGGGTGGCGTTGCCGACCACGAAGACGACCGCGTCCTGGGCCGTCACCGGGAACGGGTCGGTGGCCGGGTCGTGCTCGACGAGGCCGACGAGGCGGCGCAGCTGGTCGGCGTCAAGACCGGCCTCGCGCTCCTCGGGGGTCAACTCAAGGGCGTGGGACTGCGTGGTCATCGCTCGTTCCTCCACTTCGGGCCTCGTCTTCGAGGCTTCCGCTGGATCGCGGCCGCACCGCGTACGGGTGGGCGGTGTGGTTGCGGAGAGCTTGCTCCTGTCGGGGTGGTTGGGCAACAGGTCGGTTTTTCACTGCTCAATGTGTACAAGCTGGTCAGGATTTCCCGCCTCGCACTGCGCAAAATGTGCTGCTGCTTCCCGGGGATACACGAAGTCTGCGCAATCACCGTCGAGGGGTCGTTCACGGGTTCCCGGCCCCGGAACCGCGCTCGGGGAGGTGGCGCAGGAACCAGTTCCGGGCCAGCTCAGCGACCTGGTCGAGGGTCCCGGGCTCCTCGAAGAGGTGGGTCGCGTGCGGCACCACCGACAGTTCACTCTCGCAGCGCAGCCGACTCCCGGCCCGCCGGTTGAGGTCGAGCACGGTGGTGTCCAGGGAGCCGACGACGAGCAGCGTCGGGGCGCTCACCCGGCCCAGGACCTCGGCCCCGGCGAGGTCCGGGCGACCGCCCCGGGAGACCACGGCGCGCACGGCCGGGCCCAGCTCGGCGGCGGTGTGCAGCGCGGCGGCGGCCCCGGTGCTGGCGCCGAACAGGCCGAGCGGCAGGCCGCGGGTCTCGGGCACGGTGGCGGACTCGGGCGGGGCGTCGCTCCGGGGGTTCAGCTGCCGGGCGACGGCGGTCAGGCGGGAGCCCAGCAGTCCCACGTCGAAGACGTTGCGGCGGTCCGCTTCCTCGGCCTCGGTGAGCAGGTCGAACAGCAGCGTGGCCAGCCCGGCACGGTTCAGGTAGGCGGCGACGTACCGGTTGCGCGGGCTGCGCCGCCCGCTGCCGCTGCCGTGCGCGAAGACCACGACGCCACGCGCGTCCGGCGGTACGGTCAGCCGGCCTGCGAGCCGGACCCCGGCGGCGGGCAGGACCAGCTCGCGGTCGACCCCGGCGGAGGCCGCAGCAGCGCTCCCCGGGTCCGACTCCCGCTCCCGTTCCCGCTCCCGTTCCCGCTCCCGCTCCCGTTCCCGCTCCCGGGCCTCGGAGAGCAGCCGTAGCACCTCCGTGTCCTCGGTCTGCGAGAAGTCGGCGTAGAACTCGCCGATCGCGAAGAACGGGGACGGGGTGTCGACGCAGACCAGCTCGTCGGCCACCTCCTCCAGGCGGTCCGTCCAGTCCCGGGGCGCCACTGGTACGGCGAGCACCACCCGGGCCGCGCCCCGTGCCCGGACGATCCGGCAGGCCGCCCGGGCGGTGGACCCGGTGGCGATGCCGTCGTCCACCACGACCACCGTGCGTCCGCGGACGTCCGCGCTCGGGCGGTCGCCCCGGTAGCGGCGGGCCCGGCGCTCCAGCTCGGCGCGCTCGCGCCGCTCCACCTCGGCCAGTTGACCGTCGGTGACCGAGGCGAGCCGGATGACCTGTTCGTTCAGCACCCGCACGCCGTCCTCGCCGATCGCCCCCATGCCGAGCTCGGGTTGGTAGGGCACGCCGAGCTTGCGGATCACGCAGATGTCCAGCGGCGCGTCGAGCGCCCGGGCGACCACGGCGGCGACCGGCACCCCGCCCCTCGGCAGCGCCACGACGACGGTCCCGGGGCCGCCCACGTGACCGAGGCGTGCGGCCAGCCGCCGGCCGGCGTCGGTGCGGTCGGCGAAGTGCGTGAAGTGGGTTCCGGTGACGTGCATGACACGGCCTCCGGTTCCACCGTACGTCGTTCCGGGCGGCACGCGTGGTTCCGGCCACGGACGCGTGCGGCCCGGGCGGGACGGCGCGGACGGCAGTCGGCAGGTCGGGCCGGGCGCGCACCGGGAGAGGCCCCTGACCGGGGCGGGAGCGACCCGGGACGGGGCAGGAGCAGCCCGGGATCCGACCGGGATCGCGCCGGGCCGGGGTCGGGATCGGGCCGGGCGGGCGCCGGGACCGGGCCGGGATGCGGTCGGGAGCGGGACGGGACGCGACCCCCGTGTGGGCGGGACAGCGGGCGGCGCACCGTGGGTCGCAGAGGCGGACCGAAGGGTCCGCCGGTGACCGGAAGGAGCGCCCGACATGCCGGGCACCGTCATCACCGATCTCCGCCGACGCGGCGCCGTGGACCCCGGCCGCCTGCTCGCGGGACCGCTGCGCGGCGTCGGCCTGCAGCGGCTCGAACCGGGCCACAGCATCGAGGTGGCCGCGGACGGCGTCGAGCACGCGCTCTACGTCACCGCCGGATCCGGCCTCGCCGAACCGCCCGAGTACGCGGTACGGCGGGACGCCTCGCCGGAGGACCACGACCCCGAGCCGTACGACCCCGAGCCGCGCGACGCCGGCATCCCGCTGGTCGAGGGCACCGCCGTCGTCCTCCCGCTCGGCACCCGGACCGTCCTCACCGCCGGCACCGCCGGGATGGAGTACTTCCACGCCGTCCTGACCGTTCCCGCCGGCATCCGCACCTCCACCAGCGGAGATGAACCCGCATGATCGTCACCACCGACACCGGCGCCGCCATGGTCGTCCTCGGCCCGAACGGCGAACGCGTCCGGATCCGCTCCCTGGCCCGCCGCTCGATGCTCACCAGTGCCTGCGAGGCCTTCGACCACCTGCGGCTGAGCCCGGGCGCCCACCACGTGCTGACCGGCCGGCCCGACGCCGAGACCGTCCTGCACGTGCTGCGCGGCGCCGCCGTCGTCGGCCGGCTCTCCGACGAGCCCGACCACCTGGCCTCGGAAGGCGATCTGCTGCTGGCCCGCCGGGGCCGCACGCTGCAGCTCGAAGCCGGTCCGCTCGGCGCCGAACTGCTCTGCCTCACCCTCGCCGTTCCCCGGCGCGGTGCCGGCACCGGGGCCGTCCCGGCCCGCCGCCGCGCCACCCGCCGTGACCGGCCCTGACCCTCCTGCCCGTCCCGGACCGTACGTCCTCCGTCCGAGGAGACCTCTCGTGATCGTCGTACCCGCCGCCGTCCCCCGCACGGCGCCCGTCCTCCGGCGGCTGATCGACCCGGACCAGCGGCCCGCGGTCCGCGCCGGGCTGACCGTCGAGACCCTGCCGCCCGGCGTCCGGGTCGACCAACTCCCCTTCAAGTCGGCCGAGTCGGTGACCGTGGTGCTCTCCGGCCGGCTGGATGCGGCCGGCCGGATCCTCTCCCCGGGCGAGGCGATGCACCACCGGCCCGGCAGCAGTTGCCGACTCACGGCCGTCCGGGGCGCGCCGACCACCGTGCTCACCGTCCGTCCCACCCCGTCGCGGGGCGCCATCCCGGCCCAGCGCTCGGGCCCGGAGTCCGCCGAGGCCTGGCGACAGGTCGACGTGGGCGTCGTGGACCTCGACCCCGGCGGCCTCTGCGGGCCGTACGAGGACCGTGCGGCCGACGCCTTCCTGCTGGTCCTGTCCGGGGCCGGTGCCTTCCTCGGCGAGCTCGGCGAGGTGCCCGTGCGCACCGGCGACCTGGTCTACGTCAGGGCGCAGGAGCGGTACGGCCTGCGGGCCGGATCGCGCGAACCGGTGACCGTCGTGCTGGGCCGGATCGGTGCCCCCGGCGCCGAGTCGGGACCGGAATGGGACATCAAGCCCATGCGCTCGGGGCGTGTTCGTCCGCAGAGTTGAACGTGATCGATCGACCACGACCGGTCACTCGGAAGAATCGGGAGTACCTCCTCATGGCAACCAACACCACGACCACGGCGATCTGCGCGGCCGGCGTGCTGGCAGGCCTGATCGCGGCGGCCATGGCGCTGCGCAGCGCGTGTTCCGCCTCCGCCTCCGCCTCGGCATCCCGTCGCCGTTCCGCCCTGTCTCCCGTCGTGACACCGGACGGCGGTGGTGGCATCGGCTGCAAGCTCGGCAACTGCGGAGTGCCGCCCACCCCGCCCGGACCGGACGCCTGACCCGGCTCGCTCTCGGGTGACTCGTCGGGGCTGACATCCGACGGGCGGCGACCGACGGACAACGAACAACAGATGACAGGGAACAGATGACAGACTTCGAAATCTGTCATCTGTTCCCTGTCATCTGTTCGGTGCTACCTGTTCGGCGTTACCTGTTCGGCGTTACCTGTTCGCGGGATGTCTGCACCTCCTCGCCCGCCCCCGGCACCGCCCCCCGGCACCGCTGGCCCGGCACCGCCCGTCACCGCCCGTCACCGGTCCGCCGCCGAGCGCGGCAGCACCGCCAGCACCTGGGTGCCCCCGTTCGGCGGAAGTGCGCGGACGGTGCAGTGCCCGCCGATCTCCGCCGCCCGGTCCGCCATCGACCGCAGGCCCACCCCGCTGCTGTCGGCCGGGGAGCCGCCGTCCGTCCGGTACCCCACCCCGTCGTCCTGCACGGTCAGCGTCAGCGCCTCCTCGTCCGCCCGCAGCGTGATCCGCGCCGTCCGTGCCCGGGCGTGCCGCAGCACGTTGTTCAGGGCCTCCGCCGTGATCCGGTACGCCGCGACCTCCACCGCGGCCGGAAGCTCCGGCAGCGGGTCCGGCGAGAGCTCCGCCGTCACGGTCAACCCGGCCCCGCCGAAGGTGTCCGCCAGCTGCCGGACCGCCCGGGTCAGCCCGAACTCGCCGAGCGGCGCCGGTCCGAGCCGGTCGGTGATCCGGCGGACCTCCTTGATCGTCAGGCCCAGGCCGTCGGAGACCCCGCGCAGCGTGTCCGCGAGCCCGTCGGCCGCCGAGGTGGCCGCGTTGTCCACCCGCAGCCGCAACCCGGCCAGCGCCGGACCGAGCCCGTCGTGGATGTCCCGCCGCAGCCACCGCCGCTCCTCCTCCCGCGCGGCCACGATCTGCTCCCGACTGGCCTGCAGGTCCTCCTGGAGCCGCAGCGAGGCGACGGCGGGCGAGGCCTGGTCGGCGAGCGAGCGCAGGATGTCGATGTCGCTGGCCTCCAGCCGTTCCTCGCCGGCGCGCAGTCCGACGGTCAAATCGCCGATCGGCAGCCCGTTGTGGACCAGTGCGAAGTCCTGGCTGCGCCCGTCCAGGCGTCCGGCGGTGGCCAGGGTGCGCCGACCGGCCCGGGTGGTGACGGCGAGGGTGACCCCGGGCAGCCGCAGTTCCTCGGCGACCGTCGCGCACAGCGCCTCCGGCAGTCGCGCCGGGTCGACGACCTGGCGCACCCGCCCCGCGAGCGTCCGAAGCACCTGGTACGGCTGCGCGCGCTCGCCGTAGTACAGCCGGTCCACCAGGGCGACGACCCGCCGCGCCGCCCGGGGCAGGGCCGCGCCGAGCGCGTACACCAGGGCGATCAGCAGCAGCGCCGCCCCGCCGCGCCCCGGCAGCAGCCAGGTGGAGAGCACGGCGGCGGCCACCACGAACAGCCCGGTGACCCCGGTGCCCAGCAGCAGCCCGATCAGGACGCTGCGGGCCGCCCGGTCGAGCCGCCAGCCGTGGTCCCGGATGACCAGGACGGCCACCGCGACCGCCCAGACCAGTCCCGCGGCGGCGAACAGCGAGTAGCTGAGCCAGTAGTGCTCCTCGAAGTTCCGCGAGTACAGGTCCTGCATGCCGGCCCAGAGCAGGTAGGCGCCGAGCATCGCCGCCACCCGCAGCCGGTGCCGACGCATCTCGCCCTCGTCGCCCGCCCGGTGGCGCGGACGCAGCAGACGGGTCAGCAGGACGACGGTCACGATCCCGATCAGGCATTCGCTGACCAGCAGGTCGCGTCCGCCGAGGGCGTCGGTCACGACGCCGAAGAAGTGCGCGGGCGGGTTGCCGGCCAGCGGATTGGGCCGCCCGAACTGCATGGGGCGGTCGAGCCGTTGGGACATCTCCGGGACCACGAACAGCGCGACGGCGCCGATGTACCACCACCAGCGCCGGGTCGTCAGGCGGCCGTCGGGCAGCCAGAGCGGGAACACGTAGAAGATCGTCACGTTCACCGAACTGCAGAGCGCGGCGAAGGCGGCGACGGCGCCGACGATGCCCGGGTCGGCGATCTCGACCGAGACGGGTGCGGCCGCGGCGTCCGGCAGGATCTCGGTCAACGCGTAGACGAGCAGCACCCAGCCGAGCGGGTTGCCGGGGCGGTGGGCGTGCAGCAGCATGCCCGCCCCCGCGGTCGGGAGGGCGTAGATCAGGTTGCCGAGTTCGTCGCGCGGTTGGTGCACGCCCGGATCGCCGAGGTGGACGAGCACGTAGCAGATCCACACCGTCGAGGCGACGACGCAGAGCGCCGTGGCGAACGCGGCGGCGGTCAGCTGCCGTTGGGCCGGTGTACGGCGCCGGACGGAGGTCACCGTGGTCATGGCACCACCTCGCAGTCGGGCTGGGCCGGTGGGGCGGACTCCGGTGGTGCGAACCCCCCGGCGGTACGGATTCCCGGTCGGCGAGCCGACCGGCGGCGCGAACCGAGCCGGGTTCCAGTCTCGACGGCCCGGTGTCCCGGGCGCCTGAGGCAGTGGTCTCGGATCCTGCCCCCGGTCCTCGGTTCCGGTGCCGGATCGGTTCCCGCACCGCCCGCCACGCGGACGACTTCCGAGCATGTCACGGAAAGTAGCCGATTTGCTGCTGGTAGTGTCGGCCGTGTGGATGAAGAACAGCCGTTGGCACCCTCGGGCCCGGGCGGCGCACCGCCTGTCCGTGTACTGATCGTCGACGATCACCCCCTCTTCCGGGAGGGGCTCAAGGCGGCACTGGAGAGCGCCGCGGGCGTCCTCGTGGTGGCCGAGGCCGAGCGGGTCGCCGACGTGCCGGAGGCGGTCGCCCGGCACCGCCCGAGCGTGGTGATCATGGACCTCTCGCTGCCCGACGGGTCCGGGCTGGAGGCCGTCCGCCGGCTCGCCACCCAGGAGGCGCCGCCGCCGGTGCTGATGCTGACGATGTCGGACGACGACGGCAACCTGCTCGCCGCGCTCCAGGCGGGCGCGCGCGGCTACCTGGTCAAGGGGGCCGGGCGGGAGGAGGTGCTGCACGCCGTGCGGACGGTCGCCGCGGGCGGTGCCGTGTTCGGCGGCGAGGTGGCCGGACGGATCACGGCCCTGTTGGCGGGGGCCCGGATGCGCGAGGCGGGGCAGCTCTTCCCGGACCTCACCGCCCGCGAGGCGGAGGTGCTGGACCTGGTGGCGCGCGGGCTCGACAACCGGCGGATCGCCCGGGAGCTGGTGGTCGCGGAGAAGACCGTGCGCAACCACATCACGCACATCTTCGAGAAGCTGCACGTCGCCACCCGCGCCGAGGCGGTCGCCCGGGCCCGAGACATGGGCCTCGGCGACGGCTGAGACAGCGACGACCGGGCGGGTGGCCAAGACGAGGCCCGGGACGAGGCCCGGGACGAGGCCCCGGGGCGAGCGCTGAGCCTCCCGGACGGGGCGACCCGCGGGGCGGACCCGCCGACTCCGAACCGGGGGTGCCGGTCCGCCGACCGGCACCCCCGGGGTCCTTCCCATGACTGCTGCCGCAGTCGCGTTCTCTCAGTTGCGCTCCCGCAGCAGCGTTCTCTCAGTAGCGCTCCCGCAGTCGCGCTTCCTCGGGGCGCTCCCGCCGTCGTTACGGCTGCATCTCGTACGCGCCCGAGAGCGCCGCGACCTGCTCCCACACCCGCGCGGCCCGCGCCGCGTCGGACACCGGTCGGCGCACGTTCGCCAGCGCCCAGGCGGCCTGCTCCTCGGTGGTGGAGGCCTTGCCGTGCAGTTCGGTGGCGTGCGCGGAGAAGTCGCGGACCAGGGCGTCGAAGAGCTGGTCCAGGACGTCCGCGTCCAGGCCGGTCGCCTCGGCCTGCTCCAGCACCAGCTGGCCGTAGACGATCAGCGCGAACAGCTGGCCGATCTCCAGCAGGAAGTCCAGGTCCGCCTGCTGCTCCTTGCTCGGCGCGTGGCTGAGCAGCAACTCGCAGAAGCCGTCGGCCTGCTCGCGGAAGCGGGCGACGTTGGGCAGCTGCGCGTGGCGGTCGTAGGCGGCGCGCCAGTCGTGGAAGCGGATCGCGCCGAGGCCGCGGGCCGGGCCCTGGCGGAACAGGAAGGCGTCGTCGGCCGCGTCCAGGCGGGTCGGCACCGGGGCGTAGTCGGCCGGGGCGAACAGGTAGTTGCCCATGAACTTGAGGATCAGCGCCAGGTTGACGTGGACGGTGCCCTCCAGCTTCGGCAGGCCGCGGATGTCCTTCGCCGCCTTGTCGAAGTAGGTGTCCGCCTCGAAGCCCTTGGCCGCGATGACGTCCCACATCAGGTCGATGACCTTCTCGCCCTCGGTGGTGACCTTCATCTTGGTCATCGGGTTGAACAGCAGGTACCGGCGGTCCTCGGGGGAGGCGGTGCGGAAGTAGTCCACGGCCCGCGCGCTGAACAGCTTCATCCCGGCCAGGCGGACGTACGCGTCCGTCAGCTCCCGCTTGACGTGCGGGAAGTCGGTGACCTTGCGGCCGTACAGCACCCGGTTGTGGGCGTGCGTGACGGCCTCGTACATCGCGTGCTCGCAGATGCCGACGGAGGCGGTGCAGAGGTTGAACTTGCCGACGTTGACGGTGTTCAGGGCGGCGTCGAAGGCGGCCTGGCCGGTGTGCAGCACGTCCTCGGCGCGCACCGGGTAGTCCTCCAGGCGGAACTCGCTGACGTACATCTGCGCGTTCACCACGTTCTTGACCAGGTGGTACGCCTCGTGGCGGCTGTCGGCGGCGAAGAAGACGTAGCCCTCGGGGCCCTCGACGTCCGAGCGGCGGCCGAACACCGAGACCAGGCCGGCCACGTTGCCGTTGCCGATGTAGTACTTGGAGCCGGTCGCGGTGAAGCCGCCCTCGCCGTCCGGGGTGAGGATCATGTCGGTGGAGTAGATGTCGGCGCCGTGGGTGCGCTCGGAGAGGCCGAACGCCATGACGTGGCCCTCCGCCAGGAGCTTGGCGGCGCGGGCCCGGACGGCCTCGTTCTCGCTCTGCCAGACCGGGCCGAGGCCCAGGATGGTGACCTGCCAGGTGTACCAGTAGCCGAGGCCGTAGAAGCCGAGGATCTCGTTCAGCTCGGCGATCCGCGCGGTGTCCCAGCGCTTGTCCGGGTCGGCCGCGGACGGGGTCAGGAACTCCGCGAACAGGCCTTCCTTCGCGGCGAATTCGAGGAAGTCGGCGTACCAGCTGCGGTCGATGTAGGTGTCGATCAGCGCCTTCTTGCCGCGGGACTCGAACCAGTCCACGGTCGCGCGCAGCAGCCGGCGGGTCGGCTCGTCGAACTGTGCGGGGTCGTAGGTGCGCGGGTTGAAGAGCATCGAGGGCTCCCTGGGGTCGAGGGTGTGTGAAGCGGGTGGAGGGTCCGGCGCCGACGGGTCAGGACGGCCGGTCGGCGGCGAGGCGGCGCAGGGTGGCGAGCACGTCGTCGAGCCAGGCGAGGGTCATCCGCTCGTACTCGATGCCGCCGCGCAGCACCACGTGCTGCAGCTCCCGGCGGGCGTCGAGCGCGTCGAGGTCGGGGAAGTCCCGTTGCTCGCCGTGCAGGTAGCGGGCGAGCAGGGCGGCGTGCCCCTCGCGGTGGCGTTCGACCTCGGAGATCAGCGCCGCCGGGTCGTCGAAGGCGGCGGCCCGGATCTTGACCGCGAGTTCGTGCCGGACGGTCTCCGGCTCGACCGGTTCCCGCAGCCAGCCGGCCAGTGCGGCCCGCCCGGCCTCGGCGGCCGAGTAGACCTTCTTGTCCGGGCGCCCGTCCTGGGCGACCTCCTCCGCGGCCACCCAGCCGTCCGCCTCCATGCGCCGCAGTACCCGGTAGATCTGCTGGTGGGTGGCGGTCCAGAAGCGTCCGATGGAGCGGTCGAAGCGCCGGGCCAGCTCGTAGCCGGAGCCGGGCCGCTCCAGCAGCGAGACGAGGATCGCGTGCTCCAGTGCCATGCCCCGCATCCTGCTATGCAACGAGTTGCATAGGCAATGACGCCCCGCCTGGTTGAGACGCAGGTCACCGGCGTGATCGGATGGTTATCGGTCATTCCGGACTATCGGGTGCAAAACAGTAGAGAAGGGACAGAATGGGTACGGGGCATGCGCCTTCCGGGTGACGGAGGACAATGCACCCCGCAGATTCCGGACCACAGGAGGTGGTATCGGTGGCAACCCATATCCCGACGGGCATGGAGCACCATCCGGACATCGTCGAACTGAGAGAACACTACGAGCGGGTCACCTCGACCCCCCGGGCCCAGGGCGTCGAAGCCCTGGCCGTACTGGCCGGCCTCTTCCTGGCGGCATCGCCGTGGATCGTCGGCTTCACCGCGTTCAGCACCCTGACCGTGACCTGCCTGATCGTCGGACTGGCCTACACGGTGCTGATGGCCGGCTACGGCACGGCCTACGAACGCACCCACGCGAGGGCCTGGGCGGCCACGGCGCTCGGCGCCTGGACGATCATCTCCCCCTGGGTCATCTCCGGATCGGTCGCCCGGGGCAAGAACATCGTCACCTGCATCATCGTCGGTGCAGTGATGTTCCTGCTCGGACTCGCGGCGATCTCGATGGCCACGATCACGGCGAACGGAGCGGCGATGCGGCTCGGCCGGGCCGGTCGGGCCGGCGGAACCAGGGGCTGATCTTCCCCGCAGCCCCTCGTCCGGGGCGCGGCGGGAGCACCCTCCCGCCGCGCCCCGGCGCACGTCCCACGCACCTCCCGCGCACCTCGGGGCCGTCCCCGGGCGACCGGGTGTTCCGGGGCGGCTACGGGCGCGTCATCCGCAGCACGTCCAGCGCCTCGTCCAACTGCTCCTCGGTGAGCTTGCCCTGCTCGACGTAGCCGCGCTCCAGCACCACCTGACGGATGGTCTTGCGCTCGGCCAGCGACTGCTTGGCGACCTTCGCGGCCTCCTCGTACCCGATGTACCGGTTCAGCGGGGTCACCACCGACGGCGAGGACTCCGCGTACTCCCGGGCCCGTTCGACGTTGGCGGTGATGCCGTCCACCGTCCGGTCCGCCAGCAGCCGGGCGCTGTTTGCCAGCAGCCGGACCGACTCCAGCACGTTGCGGGCGATCACCGGGAGCATCACGTTCAGCTCGAAGTTGCCGCTCGCGCCGGCCAGCGTCACCGTCGCGTCATTGCCGACCACCTGGGCGGCGACCATCAGCACCACCTCGGGCAGCACCGGGTTCACCTTGCCCGGCATGATCGACGAACCGGGCTGCAGGTCCGGCAGGTTGATCTCGCCGAGCCCGGTGCGCGGGCCGGAGCCCATCCACCGCAGGTCGTTCGCGATCTTCGTGAACCCGACCGCCACCGTGCGCAGTTGGCCGCTCAGCTCGACCAGGGCGTCCCGCGCGCCCTGCGCCTCGAAGTGGTCCCGGGCCTCGGTCAGCGGCAGGTCGGTGACGCGGGCCACCTCCGCGATGACCGCGGCCGGGAAGCCGGGCGGGGTGTTGATGCCGGTGCCCACCGCCGTTCCGCCGAGCGGGAGTTCGGCCACCCGGGGGAGCGTGGCCAGCAGCCGCTCCCGCCCGTGCCGCACCTGCGCCGCGTAGCCGCCGAACTCCTGGCCCAGTGTGACGGGCGTGGCGTCCATCAGGTGCGTGCGGCCCGACTTGACCACCTCGGCGAACTCGACGGACTTGCGCTCCAGCGCCTCCGCCAGGTGCTCCAGCGCCGGGATCAGGTCGTGCGTCACGGCGGCGGTGGCGGCGATGTGGATCGAGGAGGGAAAGACGTCGTTGGACGACTGGCTCGCGTTGACGTGGTCGTTCGGGTGGACGGGCCGGTCCAGCCGCTCGCCGGCCAGGGTGGCGATCACCTCGTTGGTGTTCATGTTGGACGACGTGCCGGAGCCGGTCTGGAACACGTCCACCGGGAACTCGTCGTCCCAGCGCCCCTCCGCGACCTCCTCGGCCGCCGCCACGATCGCCTCCGCCGTCTCCTCGTCCAGCACCCCCAGGCGGGCGTTCACCCGGGCCGCGGCCGCCTTGATCCGGGCCAGCGCGGCGATGTGCGCGCGCTCCAGCCGCTGGCCGGACACCGGGAAGTTCTCCACCGCCCGCTGCGTCTGCGCCTGCCACTTCGCGGCGGCCGGCACCCGCACCTCGCCCATCGAGTCGTGCTCGACCCGGTACTCCCGCGGCTTCGCCTGCTCGTCACCCATCGCGCGCTGCACCTCCTGTACGGGCCGGTCGGCCCGGAACGGATCTCCGATCACGACAGCCGCGAGCGGGGCCCGGGTATTTCCGACACGACCGGTCGGGTTCTCGGCCGGTTCCGCCTTCCTGTCGCCGCCCCCGTACGCCCCGCGCCGAGGCCCCGGGCCGATCGGGCCGAACTCACTCGAACGAGTGAGTCACCGGGTGGACGCTTCAAACCGGCGCACGGTGCTTCGTACGCTCCTCCCCGGGCCGAACCGACGGTCGGCCCGGCCCGGACAGCCGTAGCTCGGCCCGGGGGGACCAGCACGAGGGGCGGACGGACGGATGACCAGCGGACACGGCACGGCGGGCACGGCGGGCACAGCGGGCGGGGCGGCCGCGGCGGGCAGAAGCGGTGGTGCACCGCACCGGGGGAGCGGCGCCGGGAGCGGCCTCACCCGCCGGCAGCTGCTCGGGGCCTCGGCCGCGCTCGGCGGCGCGGCCTGGATACTGCGCGGCACCGTCGGGCCGGACAGCGCCCGGGCCGCCGCGCCCGTACCGCCCGGACTCCCCGCCGGCACCGAGCTCTACCAGCGGGTCTTCGAGAACTGGTCCGGCGAGGTCCGCACGGACCAGCTGTGGACCTGCGCGCCCCGCACCCCCGAGGAGGTCCCGGTCCTCGCGGACTGGGCGCACGCCAACGGCTGGCGCCTGCGGGCCACCGGCTACCGGCACACCTGGGCACCGCTCACGGTCGCCGACCGGACCCCGGAGAGCGCCCGGGTCCTGCTCGTGGACACCAGCCGGCACCTCACCGCCGTCACCGCGGACTCGCCCACCACCGTGCGGGTGCAGACCGGCACCACCATGGAGGCCCTGCTCGCCCACCTGGCCGACCGCGGCCTCGGCCTGACCGCCTGTCCGGCCCCCGGCGAGATCACCGTGGGCGGGGTGCTCGCCATCGGCGGCCACGGCACCGCCGTCCCGGCGGCGGGGGAGGTGCGGGCGGACGGGCACGGCTACGGCTCGGTGAGCAACCAGGTCGTCCGGCTCACCGCCGTCGTCCTCGACCCCGCCACCGGCCGCTACGCGCTGCGCACCTTCGACCGCTCCGAGGCCGACAGCGCCGCGTTCCTGGTGCACCTGGGCCGCGCCTTCCTCACCGAGGTCGTCCTCAGGGCGGGTGCCGACCGGCCGCTGCGCTGCGTCAGCCGGCTCGACATCCCGGCGAGCGAGCTCTTCGCCCCGCCGGGAGCCGGAGGTTCCGCCGGTTCCGCCGGGGGCACCGGGGCGGGCGGAGGCGGCGGGCTGCTCGGAGGGCTGCTCGGCGGACTGCTGGGCGGTGGCGGCCCGCGGACCTTCGCCGAGTTCGTGGAGCGCGACGGCCGGGCCGAGGCGATCTGGTTCGCCTACACCGACTACCCCTGGCTCAAGACCTGGAGCGTCGCCCCGACCGAGCCGCTCGGTGCGCTCGCCGTCGACCACCCCTACAACTTCCCCTTCTCGGACAACGTTCCGGAGCCGGTGGCCCGGCTCGCCGGGCAGATCGTCGCCGGTGCCTGGGGATCGGCCCCACTGTTCGGCCAACTCCAGTACCTCGTGGCGAAGGTGGGTCTCACCGGCGACGTCACGGACGTCCTGCTCTCCGGTGGGCTGATCCGCAGTCTGCTCACCGGCGACGTCCTCACCCACCTGCTCGCGGGCGGATTGCGCTCCGACCTCTGGGGCCCCTCGCGCACCCTGCTGCAGTACGTCCGCCCCACCACCCTGCGGGTCACCGCCAACGGCTACGCGGTCCTCGCCCGGCGCGCCGACCTGCAGTGGGTGGTCAGCGAATTCGCCGCGTACTACCGGCAGTTGCTCGCCGAGTACCAGGCCCGGGGCGAGTACCCGGTGAACGGCGCGGTGGAGATCAGGGTCACCGGCCTGGACGACCCGGCGTACTCCGGCGTCCCCGGCGCCCGGCCCCCGCTGCTGTCCGCGCTGCGCCCGCGCGCCGACCGCCCGGAGTGGGACACCGCCGTCTGGCTCGACGTCCTCGCCTTCCCCGGCACGCCCGGACTGGAGCGCTTCGCCCGGGACCTGGAGCAGTGGCTGCTGCGCACCTTCGACGGCACCCGGGCGGGCCTGCGGGTCGAGTGGTCCAAGGGCTGGGCCTACACCGCCGACGCCGCCTGGTCGGACCGCGACATGATCGACCGGGTCATCCCCGCCGGCCTGCGGGCCGGCGGCGGGCCGGGCTGGGACGAGGCGGTCGCCGTCCTGGACCGGCACGACCCGCACCGGGTGTTCGGAAACCCCTTCCTGGACGGCCTGTTGAAGTGAGGCCAGCCGGCCGGGGCGCCGGCTGATGCTGCGTCAGGTGTGCTCCATCACGATCACCGCCAGGGTGTCCGGAGCCAGGGCGCGGAAGACGTGCGGGGAGTCGCCAGGGTAGCTCACGTAGTCGCCCGGGCCCAGCTCGACCGGCGCCTCCGTCGGCCCGACCAGGGCGCGTCCGGAGCCGATCATCACATGCTCGACGGTGCCGGGCATGTGCGGGTCGGAGGCCCTGGTCTCGCCCGGCTGCGCCTCGATCCGGTAGATGTCGCGCCGGGCGTTGGGCGGGCAGGAGGAGAGCACGGTGGCGGCGTAGTCGGCGCGCTCGGAGTGGGTCACCGGGCCCTCGCCGGCCCGGATCACCTTGACCGCGGGGCGCGGCGGGTCGACCAGGCGGCTGAACGGCACGTTCAGTGCGACCCCGAGTGCCCAGAGCGTCTCCACGCTGGGGTTGCCCGCGCCCGACTCCAGCTGGGAGAGCGTCGACTTGGCGATCCCCGCGCGCCGGGCCAGTTCGGCCATCGACAGCCCGCTGCGCTCGCGCTCGCGCCGGATGGAGGCGGCGATCTGGCCGATCAGCTCGGTTCCGGAGCCGCCGGCGGCGACGGCCGGGGTGGTCTGGTCACTCATGCTCGCCACTCACGCTCTCCTCTGGCTCCTTCACTGCCCGCCGGACCTGCCGGACCGCCGGGCCGCCGGACCTGCCGGACCTGCCGGACCGCCGGTACGACCCGTATGGCCCGTACGACCGGTGCCGTTCATGCTGCCACGACCGCCCGGGCCTGCGGGCATGCTCGGATCGACCGGCGTTCGGCTTGTCGGTCCCATCGTTCGCCTTGACGAACCCAGGGGGGCGGGTTCACTCTAATGGACATGCGTTCGCTACTCCGAACACTGGAGCGTGCCACTCTTCGTGACATCGCCCTGGTCTGCCTGGCCGACGCCCTCGTCGGCGCTTCCTTCGGCGCGATCAGCGTCTCCGGCGGTCTGCCCCTGTGGGTGCCGATCGTGCTCTCCGTCCTGGTGTTCGCGGGCGGCTCCCAGTTCGCGGCGGTCGGCGTGGTGCTGTCCGGCGGCGGCGTGCTCGCGGCCGTCGCCACCGGCCTGGTGCTCAACGCCAGGCTGCTGCCCTTCGGCTTCACCGTCGCCGACGTCCTCGACGGCCCGTGGTGGCGCCGGCTGGTCGGTGCGCAGCTGATCACCGACGAGACCGCCGCCTTCGTCCTGCAGCAGGGCGGGCCGCGGCGGCGCAGGGCCGTGTTCTGGCTCTGCGGGACCGCCCTGTACGCGGTGTGGAACGTCTCGGTGCTGCTCGGTGCCGTCGCGGGCGGGCTGATCGGCGACACCGACGCCCTGGGCCTGGACGCCGCCTTCCCCGCGGTGCTGCTCGCGCTGGTGCTGCCCTCGCTCACGGACCGCCGCACCCGTACGGCCGCGGTCGTGGGCGCGGTGGTGGCGGTCGCGGTCACACCGTTCGTACCGGGCGGGCTGCCGGTGCTACTCGCCCTCGTCGGGCTGCTGTTCGCCGGCCGGCCGGGCGCGGTGGACCCCTCCGACGGGAAGGTGCCCACGGACGAGGCGTCCGCGGGCGAGGCATCCCACGGGAAGCCACCTGCGGGCGAGGCGTCCGAGGGGAAGGCTCCCGTGCCGGCCGGCCGGGTGGTCCGGGCGGATCCGCCGATGACGATGAAGGAGGCGGTCCGATGATGCCGCTCTACGCCGTGCTGTTGCTGACCGTCGGGACGTACGCCTTCCGGCTCGCCGGGCCGCTGCTCGGTGGTCGGCTCACCCTCTCCGACCGGCTGCGGCACCTGCTGGCGGTCGCCGCGGCGGTGCTGCTGGTCGCCCTGGTGGCGACCGGGGCGCTGACCCAGGGGCACGGCTTCGCGGGGTGGGCCCGCCCGGCGGGGGTGCTGGTCGCCGGGGTGCTCGCCGTGCGCCGGGCGCCGTTCCCGCTGGTGGTCGTCGCGGGCGCGGCGACGACGGCGGTGCTCCGGCTGTGCGGGGTGGGGTGAGCCAGCGGTGCGAGGAAGCCCAGCGAGGCGCCGGCGTGCACGGTGTCCACCAGCAGCGCGGCCGGCTCCGCCGCCACGCCGGGCAGCTCCTCCGCCGTCACCAGGCCGATCGCGTACGCGTCGTCGGCCACGAAGCCGTCCATGTCGCTTTCCTCACTCGCTCGCACCCACCACGGCCCGGCCACGTGCGGAATACTCGCCGGTACTCCGCAGACCCACGCCGGGACCGGGCGCCGAGACCGGTACTCCGCCGAGACCACAAGGAGCTTCGATGACGAAGCCGACCCGGATCGACCCGTCCGACCTGCTCGCCGTCGGCGACCTCCTCACCGACGAGGAGCGGCTGATCCGCGACACCGTCCGCCGGTTCACCGAGGAGCGGATCCGCCCGCACATCGGCGACTGGTTCGAGCGCGGCGTCTTCCCGGCACGTGAACTCGCCCCCGAACTCGGCGCCCTCGGCGTGCTCGGCATGCACCTCGACGGCTACGGCTGCGCGGGCGCCGGCGCGGTGGCCTACGGCGTGGCCTGCATGGAGCTGGAGGCGGCGGACTCGGGGCTGCGCAGCTTCGTCTCCGTCCAGGGCTCGCTCGCCATGCGCTCGATCCACGCCTTCGGCTCCGAGGAGCAGAAGCAGCGCTGGCTGCCCGGCATGGCCGCCGGCGAGCTGATCGGCTGCTTCGGGCTCACCGAGCCGGACTTCGGGTCGGACCCGGCGAACATGCGCACCCGGGCGGTCCGCAAGGGCGGCGAGGGCGGCGACTGGGTGCTGTCCGGCAGCAAGATGTGGATCACCAACGGCAGCATCGCCGACGTCGCCGTGGTCTGGGCGCAGACGGAGGAGGGCGTGCGCGGCTTCCTGGTCGAGCGCGGCACCCGCGGCCTGACCACCACCGACGTGCACGGCAAGCTCTCCCTGCGCGCCTCCGTGACCAGCGAGCTCGCCTTCGACGAGGTGGTCCTGCCCGCGGACGCCGTGCTCCCCGGGGTGGTCGGCCTGCGCGGGCCGCTCTCCTCCCTCAACGAGGCCCGCTACGGCATCCTCTGGGGCACCGTCGGCGCCGCCCGCGACTGCTACACCGCCGCGCTGGACTACGCCAAGAGCCGGATCCAGTTCGACCGTCCGATCGCCGGCTTCCAGCTGACCCAGCAGAAGCTGGTCGAGATGATGCTGGAGGTCGAGAAGGCCTATCTGGTGGCGCTGCGGATCGGCCGGCTCAAGGAGGACGGAGCGGCCCGCGCGCCGCACGTCAGCTTCGGCAAGCTCAACAACGTCCGCGCCGCACTGGAGATCGCCCGCAGCGCCCGGACCGTCCTCGGGGCGAACGGCATCACCACGGAGTACCCGGTGCTGCGGCACGCCAACAACCTGGAGTCGGTGCTCACCTACGAGGGGACCAGCGAGATCCACACCCTCGTCCTCGGCGAGGCCATCACCGGCGAGCCCGCGTACCGCTGACCGGCCGTCCACCCCGCCTGAGCAGGAGAAATCCGGTGGCCGGGCCCGCGACGACCCGGCTACCGTTCCCTGCCATGACCAGTCAGCACGCCCGGACACCCCGGACCACCACCCTCTGGCGCCCCACCGGGCCCCAGGAGCTGGCGCTGGTCGAGGCCGCCGACTGGCGTGCCTGGCCGGCCCGCCTGCCCGACCAGCCGATCTTCTACCCCGTCCTCGACGAGGACTACGCGATCCGGATCGCCCGGGACTGGAACGTCCCCGCCTCGGGCGTCGGCTACGTCACCCGCTTCGAGGTCGAGACCGGGTTCCTGGCCCGCTACCCCGTGCGGCAGGCCGGCGGCCGGACGATCCTCGAACTCTGGGTGCCCGCCGAGGAGCTGGACGAGTTCAACCGGCACGTCGTCGGCCGCATCGAGGTGGTCCACGAGTTCCGGCCCGCGCCGTGACGGGGCCGACCGCCGCGGGGGCGGGCGACCGCGTCCTGCTCACCTCGGCCCAGCCGACCAGCACCACCGCCCTGCTCGTCGAGGCGGCCGCCCGACGCGGTCTCACCACCGCCGTCCTGCACGGCCCGGAGACGGTCCGGCGGCTCGCCGGGCGGCCCGTGCACTGGTACGGCGGGCCGCTCGCCGCCGCCCGGATCGCCGCGCCGCTGGGCCTGGCCCTGCTCGAACCCGAGGACGACTGGCTCGCCCGGCTCCCCGAGGAGTTCACCCGCCGCCGGATCGAGCTGACCACGCTCGCCGAGGCCTGGACGCTGCGCCACCCGGCGTTCGTCAAGCCGCCGGCCGACAAGTCGCTGCCGCCCGCCGTCTACCCGGACGGCTCCCGGCTGCCGCGCACCGGGGAGCGGATCGGCCCGGACACGCCCGTGCTGGTCAGCGAGCCGGTGACGTTCGCCGCCGAGTACCGGCTGTTCGTCCGCGACGGCGAGGTGCTCACCGGCAGCCGCTACGCCCGCTTCGGATGGCTCGACCCGGCGCCGACCACCTCCGAGGCCGTCGCCTTCGCCCGCCGGCTGCTCGCGGCCGTCGGCGACACCCTGCCCGGGGCGGTCGCCCTGGACGTCGGCCCGATCGCCGACCCGTACGACCCGGCCGAGCGGTGGGCCGTGGTCGAGGCCAACCTGCCGTGGTTCGCGCACTGCTACGCCGCCGACCCGGAGCGCGTCCTGGACGTCGTGCTGCGTGCCGCCGGCCCGGCCGCCGAACTCGCGGCGACCGACCGCCGCTTCGTCCGCGCGGTCGCCTGACCGCAGGCCGGTCCGGCCGGTCCTCCGGTCCCGGGGCGGTCCGGCCGGTCCTCCGGTCCCGGGGCGGTCCGGACGGCCTTCCGGCCCCGGGGCGATCCGGACGGTCCTCCGCCCCGGAACGGTCGGGACGGCCGTCGGACGGCCGATCGGCGATCTCCCGACACCCGGCGGACACCTGCCGTTCGACGGTGCGACGCCGGACGGTACGGCGGCCGGTGAAGCATGGCGCGGTCGGCGGCGGCCCCTGACGGGCGCGGCCGAGCGCGTGCACGACCGAAAGGAACCCCCGCCATGTCCGCTGTCCAGTGGCCCCGCCCCCGGGTGCTCGTCGTCGGGATCGACGGCGTCCGCCACGACTACCTCGCGCAGGTGCCGATGCCGCGCCTCCAGGAGGTCGCCGAGGCCGGGTTCCTGGTGCCGGTCACCGTGGCGGACACCACGCCGACCATGTCCGGCCCGTGCTGGGCCACCATCGTCACCGGCGTCGAGCCCGCCAAGCACGGCGTCTGGGGCAACCACCTGGCCGGCAACCGGCTCGACGTGTTCCCCGACTTCGCCACGCGCCTCAACCGCGGCGACCGCCGCCGCACCTTCGTCGCGGCCGGCTGGGACCCGCTGATGATCAACGAGTCCGGCGGCCCGCTCTTCCGCGCCCCCGGCCGGCTCTCCTACATCGCCCCGGCCGAGGACACCCCCGAGGCCTGGGAGGTCGTGGACGAGGAGGTCACCCGGGAGGCCGTCCACGTCCTCGGCACCGCCGACCCCGAGGCCTCCTTCGTCTACCTCGGCGCCGTCGACGAGACCGCCCACTTCCTCGGCTGCGGCGAGGGGTACCGCGCCGCCATGCGCGCAGCCGATGAGCGCCTCGGCCGCCTCCTGGACGCCGTCCGCGGACGCGCCACGTACGCCGAGGAGCAGTGGACCGTCATCGTCGTCACCGACCACGGCCACGTCGACGCCGGTGGCCACGGCGGCCGCACGGTCGAGGAGCGGACGGCCTGGGTCGCCTGCGCCGGGCACGGCATTCCGGCCGGACCGCCCGCCGGGGAGATCCGCCACCCGGACGTCGCCGCCCAGGTGTACGCCTCCCTGCTGCGCCCGATCGACCCGCACTGGACCCTCGACGGACGCCCCTTCCCGGTCGCCCGCCCGGTGCCCGTGACGGTCTGACCCGTGGCGGTCCGACCCGTGGCGGTCCGACCCGTGGTCGTCCGACCCCGCGGCGCGGACCGCTGGGCCCGCGCCGACCCGCGCCGATCCGCAGGTCCGCGGCGATCCGCGGGACCCGGCCGAACGCGGCCGGACCCGACGGCGACCTGACGCCCGGGGCCCGATGCCCCGGGTGCAGCAGGCCCGGCTGCGGGGGTGCCGGGCTTGAGCGAAGCTCGATCGGGGCTCGGGCGGCGCTCGACCCGGGTGTGCCAACCTGAGCGCCGGACCGGCACGTGCCGGGTTTCCGGAGCTCAGCGCCTCTGCCGGACGGCATACGCCTGAAGGTGGAGACGGTACCCCGTGGGTTGGAGACAAGATCGCGACTTGGTGGTGACGCTCCGCCGGAGCGGCACGGGCCACGATGGTTGCACCGGATGGCGCAGTGCGTCGGCCGGGCCGGCGGCGCGGATCCGAGCGGATCCACATGGCTGCCGACGGCGGACGCGGGGCGACGGAACCGGGCACGGACACCGGCCGAGAGCACCGGCCACGGACACGGACACGGAGAGGACAGTCGGGCATGAAGGGCATCGTGAGCAAGGTCGCGCTGGGAGTCGCGGGTACCGGCATGGCCGTGGCCGTGGCGGCCGTGGCAGTGGGTCCGAGGGTGTCCGACTGGTACGACGGCCGCCACCAGGAGCAGGCCTCGTACGAGACCGGCACCCAGGCCAAGGCCGACGGCCGCTCGATGCCGGCCTGGCTGCCCGACAACGCCTCCGGCGTGAAGTACCTGATGTCCACCACGGGCGACGACCGCCTGCTGCGCGCCACCCTCCCGGAGGGCCGGCTGCCCGTCGGCTGCACCACCGGGCTGCCGGGCAAGTCCGCGCACCCGGTGCCGATGACGCTCAAGGCCGGCTGGTTCCCGGAGGGCGTCGCGGCCAAGGCCAGCGGCACCTGCGGGCACTACAACGTGACGCTGACCGGCAACCAGCTCTACGCCTGGCAGGACGGCGCGGCGGTGCAGGCAGCCCTTCGCGCCGAGCACGCCGCCAAGCACTGAGCACCCCCACCGGGCGCCGAGCGCCGAGCTCCGACCGGGCCTGAGCAGCCACCGGGCCTGAGCGCCGGCAGGGTACGGGGCGTCGACCGGCCCGGAGGCCGCGGAACGGCCGGTCGGGCCGGGGAAACAGACGGACCACCAAGCGGCCCGCCGGGCACCGAGAGGTGCGGGCGGGTCGCCCTCGTGCGTGTACGGTACGTCGGTGTGCGGGAGCGGCGACCGCACTCGGGTGCGCCCCCTGCTGTCGGAACCGGACCGGGCTGCGATAGGACGGAGCGCGAACGACCCCCGTCGCCCCGTCCGTGAGGAGAGCCATGCCCGGCCCGACCGTCGGCCCCACCGATGACACGTCGACCGCTGCCGTCACCACACCCGCCACCGGCCAGGCCGGCACCGGTTGGGCCACGATCGCCGTCCTGGGCGGCCTCACCGCACTGGGACCGCTCACCACCGACCTCTACCTCCCCGGCCTGCCCGCGATCGCCGACGACCTGGTGGCCGAACCGGCCGCCGTCCAGCTGACCCTCACCTTCTCGATGTTCGGGGTCGCGGCCGGGCAGATGCTCTTCGGACCGCTCAGTGACCGCTTCGGGCGCCGCCCGCCGCTGCTCGCCGGACTCGTCGTCTACACCCTGTCCAGCGTGGTGTGCGCGCTCGCGCCGAACCTGTCGGTCCTGATCGCCGCTCGCTTCGTCCAGGGCGCGGCGGGATCGGCCGGGCTGGTCATCGGGCGCGCCGTCTCCCGGGACCGCTTCCAGGGCGTCGCGCTGCTGCGCTTCCTCGCCTCGATCGCGCTGATATCGGGACTGGCGCCGATCCTCGCCCCGATCATCGGCGCGCAGCTGCTGCGGTTCACCTCGTGGCGCGGCACCTTCGGCACGCTCACCGCGCTCGGCCTGCTGCTCACCCTGGCCGCGTTCGGCGCGCTGCGCGAGACGCTGCCGCCGGAGACCAGGGAAGCCGGCGGGGTGGGCGCGACCCTGCGGGTGATGGGGCGGTTGCTGCGCAACCTGCCGTTCCTCGGGCTGGCGCTGACCAGCTCCCTCGCCTTCGGTGCGCTGTTCGGTTACATCAGCGGGTCCTCGACGGTGCTCCAGCACGTCTACCAGGTCTCGCCGCAGACCTACAGCCTGCTGTTCGGGCTGAACTCGGTGGCGATCGTGGTGATGACGCAGGTGAACGGGCGGGTGCTGGCGCCGCGCTGCACGGCGCGGGCGCTGATGCTGGGCAGCCTCGCGGTGGCGGTCGCCGCCGGGGCGGCGCTGGTGCTGCTGACGACGGTGTGGGACTTCGGGCTGGTCGGGTTCTGTGCGCCCCTGTTCGTGATGATGGGCAGCCTGGGGGTGCTCCTGCCGAACACCGCCGCGCAGGCGCTCGGCCTGGTCGAGCCGCAGGTCGCGGGCACCGCGTCGGCGCTGCTCGGGACGGGCAACTTCCTGGTCGGCGCGGTGGTCGCCCCGTTGAGCAGCCTCGGCGGGCGGCCGTCCGCGGTGCTGCTGGCCGTGGTGGTCCTGGTCTGCGGGCTGCTGGCGAGCACGGCGTACCTGGCGCTGTGCCGGCCGGCGCGGATGCGGGCGGCGGGGGCCTGAGGCGAAGCCGGGCGGGAGAGGACGAACGGATGACAGCTGACAGATGTTGAAATCTGTCAGCTGTCATCCGTCATCTGTTACTTGTCGGCCGTCGTTCGGCGGCCGTCATTCGTGGGCTGTCATTCGTGGGCCGTCATTCGGCGTCCGCCGGCCGTCATCCGTCCGGTGCCACCCGCTACGCGATCGAGAAGTCGTCCCCGAACACGTTGCCCTGGCCGTACCAGCCGTGCAGGTACACGGTGACGGTGCCGGACGTGCCGGTGGTGAAGGGGACGGACAGCTTGGTCCAGCCGGCGGAGTTGGCCCAGGTGGCGGCGCTGGCGCCGCCGCTGACCCCGACGTAGGCGTAGTTGCCCTGCACCCAGCCGGTCAGCGTGTAGCTCGTGTTGGGCTTCAGCGTGACGGTCTGGGAGCACTGGCCGGTCTGGCTCGCGGTGGCCGCGGCCTGCAGCGCGTGGGTGCCGGAGTGGGCCGGCGTGGAGACCACGGCGCCGCCGCTCTGGCAGGTCCACGGAGCGAGCGTGCCGCTCTCCAGGTCACCGTTGACCACGCCGGTCGTCGGGGTGGTCCCGGTGACCGTCAGCGAGTAGGTCGTGGTGTGGGTGCCGGACGGCGCGGTGGCGGTCACGGTCAGCGGGTAGGTGCCCGCCGCCGCGGCCGAGGTGGTGGAGATGTTGAGCGTGGCGTTGTTCCCGGCGGTGACGCTGCCGGGGGTGACGGTGGCGGTGACGCCGGCCGGTGCGCCGCTGGCCGAGAGGCTGACGCTCTGCGCCGAGCCCGCCGTCACGGCCGTCGCGATGGTCGCCGATGCCGACGAACCGGCACTGACCGTACCGGAGTTCGGGTTCACCGCGACCGAGAAGTCATTGCCGGGCTGGGTGCCGGTGACGTTCAGCGTGAAGACGCCGGTGTGACTGCCGGAGGCCGCCGAGCCGGTCACGGTGATCGGGTAACTGCCGGGCGCCACCGACGAGGTGGTGGAGATGTTGAGCGTGGCGTTGTTCCCGGCGGTGACGCTGCCGGGGGTGACGGTGGCGGTGACGCCGGCCGGTGCGCCGCTGGCCGAGAGGCTGACGCTCTGCGCCGAGCCCGCCGTCACGGCCGTCGCGATGGTCGCCGAGGTGGACGAACCGGCGCTGACCGTACCGGAGTTAGGGCTGACGGAGACCGAGAAGTCGTTGCTCACCGTCGAGCCGCTGGTGAACGGCGCGAAGATGTGGGTGAAGTCCCAGGTGTTCTGGTTGATCCCGGAGCAGGAGTCGCTCCCGGCCGTCCCGGGGCAGCCGCCGTTGTCGCGCTGCAGGGCCCAGAAGGACAGGGTGTTGATGCCCTTGGAGACCGCCCAGTTGTACACGGTGGTGGCGTTGGCCACGGTGAAGGTCTCGGCCGCCCCGTAGTCGTCGATGCCGAGCATCTCGGTGATCCCGATCGAACCCCACAGCTGGGCGGGGGTCTTGGACGGATAGAGCCTGGCCAGCTGGTTGTAGAGGCCCTGCGCGGAGGTCTGGGTGTCGGCCGCCATGTCGTGGGTGGCGCCGTCGTAGTAGTCGAAGGTCATCATGTTGACGACGTCGATCCGCGCGTTGTTGCTGACCGCGTTGCGCAGCACCGCGAGGCCGCTGTCGGCGAGCCCGCCGGTGGTGGTCGGAAGGGTGTAGGAGAACTGGATGCTCCGCCCCTTGGTGGCGGCCCAGTCCTGCACCAGCTTGATCGCCTTGTTGCGGCGGTCGATCCCGGCGGTGTTGGTCAGCGAGTTGTCCTCGATGTCGAGGTCGATCCGGCTGATGTCGTAAGTCGTGATGACGTTCTCGAAAGCGGCCGCGATCTGGTTGACGTCGGTGCAGCTGTCGGCCAGTTCGGTGCCGGTGTTGTCGGCGGTGTAGCCGCCGAAGGACGGGATCACGTCTCCGCCGTTGGCGCGGATGGTGGCGATGTCGGCGCCGAAGGTCGAGGAGGAGACCGGCATGGAGGAGTCGCCGTTCCAGTACGGCGTGCACGAGCCCTTGGTGGCGGCCTGCAGGAACGCCATGGTCAGGTGCTTGGCGCCGGACTGCGCGGCCAGCTGGGCCGGGCTCTGGCCGGTCCAGGCTTCGAAGTAGGGGGCGAAGACCCGGCTGGGGAGCGGGGTGGCGGCCTGGGCGGAGGCCGTTCCGACCGCGACCAGGCCGGCCGAGGCGGCCAGGGTGGCGCAGGCCGTCAGGGCGGCCTGGATCGTTCTGCGAAGACGCATGGATTCTCCAACAGACTTGGTGGGGCTGGACGTTGGGGAGGTGCGATCGATCGCGGGCGGCCGTGTGGGGAGCGGCCGGGTGAGCCCTGGCCCGGGGATCGGATCGGGTGCGGTGCGGTGCGTTCCGGTTCGGGACCGGGTGGAGCGGGGTGGAGCGGGACGGGGCGGAGTTCGGGAGCGTGCGGTGTGCGGGCGTGCGGCGGCCCACCGACTCGCGTGGAGGCGGGCGGCGGTGCGTGTGCACGCGGCCGTACGGAGCGGGGGTGGAGCGGAACAGGGCAGGGCAGTGCCTCAGCCGCCGGTGGTCACACCCCCACAGTGCATCCCGGTCGGATCGACATGCTTATGTTTGGACTAGACCACTGGTCTGTCAAGAGACCTGACAGTTCGTCAGCATACGGCCCGCGCGGGCGTAGGGCGCGGATTGGCGGCCGGGATGGAGGGGCCGCCCGGGGGAGCGTCACCGGGCGGAAGGGGACCGTGGCCGCGCACCCGGTGGGTGGGGCGCGGCCACGGCGGCCCGGCGCTCAGGACACCGGGCGGTTCGGGGCGTCGCGGCGCGGGCGCCGCGAGCGGGGGTGGTGTGACGCGTGGGTCAGCGCGTGGCGGGGCAGAGCGTGGCGCGCAGCGCGTCGTTGATCTTGGCGGCGGTGTCCGGCCCGAAGCCCTGCGGGTGGTCGGGCGAAGTGAAGCGCTGGTTGGCCAGCTCGACCAGCTTCCCCTTGTCCTTGGGGAACTGGTACATCGACTGGCACTGGTTGCGCGCCCGGTCCACGGCCTGGTCCGGCTTGCCGCCGACGATCGCCGGGTCGATCGCGTCCAGTGCGGCGACCAGCTTGCCGGTCAGGTCGGCGCCCGGCTTGGTGGGCAGCCCGGCGTCGGCGGGCGGGGCGGGCTTGGCCGGTGCGGGGGCTCCCGAGGCGCCGGCGTCGGCGGGCGCGGCGGGCGTGCCCGCCGAGCCGTCGGCCGTGGGGGCGGCCGTGCCGGGGACGGGGGCCGCCGGCGTCGTGGCGGCGTCCGAGGGTGCGGCGGCCGAAGTGGTGGAGGCGGCGGTGGCGGTGGGGGAGCCGGCCGCGGAGGTGGCCTTGCCCGAGCTCGATCCGGAGCTGGAGCAGGCAGCGAGGCTCACCGCGGCGAGTGCCGTGAGGGTGGCGGCGAGGAGTCGAGTGCGCATGGCGCCCAGACTGTCATGTTCGCGGCGCGGAAGGGAAGGTCCCCGGGGAGTGCGGGCGGGGGCGCCGGGAACGGCGGACGGCGGCCCGGGGAGCGAGTCCCCGGGCCGCCGTTCGTCGTGCGGGATGTTCGTTCGTACCGGCCCGTCGTGCGGGCGGGCGTGCGGGCGGGCGGTCGGCCGGGCCGGGCCGGTCGTCAGCCCAGGCCGTTGGACTTCAGCCAGTCCTTGGCCACCGTCGACGGGTCCTCCTTGTCCACCGCGACCCGCTTCATCAGCGCCGTCAGCCCCGCGGTGTCGAGCTTGGCCGACACCGCGTCGAGCGCCGCCGTCGCGGTGGCGTCCACGCCGGCCTTGTTGACCAGCGGGGTGATGTTCTGTGCGCCGAAGACGTTCTTCGGGTCGGCCAGCGGAACGAGCTTGTACTGGACGATCTTCGGGTCGGTGGTGAACACGTTGCCGACCTGGACGCCGCCGTCCTTGAGCGCGTTCGCGGTGGTGTCGGCGGTGGGCTTCCACTCCTTGAACGTCAGCGCGTAGACGTCCTTGAACTGCTGCTCGCGGCGGGACTTGAACTCCGGCGGGCCGCCGATGGTGAACTCGCCGGCCTTGGCGGCCAGGTCGTCGATGCTCTTGAGGTTGTACTTGGTGGCGGTCTCCTGAGAGACGCTGAGCGAGTCCTTGTCCTCGGCGGGGGAGGAGTCGAGGATCCCCAGCGAGGCGGGCAGTGTCTTGGCGAGCGCCGCGTTCACGTCCTGGGTGGTGACGGCGGTGGCCTTGGCGTCCAGGTAGGCGAGCAGCGCACCGTTGTACTCGGGCAGGACGGTGAGGTTGCCGCTCTGCAGCTGGCCGTAGAGCACCTCGCGGCTGCCGATGTTGAACTTCTCCTCGACCTTGACGCCCTTGGCCTTGAGGGCCTGCGAGTAGATCGAGCCGAGCAGCACGTTCTCGGGGAAGTTCGCGGAGCCGACGACCACCGTCGAACCGGAGCCGCCGCCCGAACCGCCCGCCGCCGGGGCGCCTGATGCCGCCGAGGCGCTGGAACCCCCGCCGAGCGGGTCGCCGCCGGAGGAACCGCAGGCGGTGGCGCCGAGCGCGAGCGCGGCGAGCGTGCCGATCACGACCGCACGTCGGCTTCGCTTCATTGTCGACATGGTGACAGATGTCCTTCCGGGAGGATGGGGAGAGGTGGTTCAGCCGGCCCGCTGCTGGGCGCGCACCCCGGGCGGGAGCGCGAACCGGGCGAGCAGGGCGAAGAACAACTGGGCGCCGACCGCGAGCAGCACCACCAGCAGCGCCCCGCCCACGGTCACGGCGTACTTGCGGGTCGCCAGCCCGTCGATGACGTAGC
Source organism: Kitasatospora sp. NPDC038210 (assembly GCF_055600605.1). Classification (NCBI taxonomy): domain Bacteria; kingdom Bacillati; phylum Actinomycetota; class Actinomycetes; order Kitasatosporales; family Streptomycetaceae; genus Kitasatospora; species Kitasatospora sp. NPDC038210. Next base: position 304,711 of record NZ_JBVJYK010000002.1, read on the forward strand.
GGCCGAGCCCGCCCAGCCCGACGTAGGCGGCGACCGTGGCGGTCGCGATCACCTGGACGGTCGCGGTGCGGAAGCCCGCCAGCAGGGTCGGCGCGGCCGAGGGCAGGCAGACCTGCGTCAGCACCTGGGGGTGGGTCAGGCCGATGCCGCGCGCGGCGTCCCGGACGTCCGGGTCGGTGCCGCGCACCCCCTCGACGGCGGCCACCAGCAGCGGCGGCGCGGCGAGCGCGACCAGCGGGATCAGGACCGCGGTGTCGCCGACCCCGGCGAGCAGCACCGCCAGCGTCACCAGCCCGAGGGTGGGCAGGGCGCGGGCGGCCCCGGCCAGCGCGGTCACCACGGTGACACCGCGCCCGGTGTAACCGATCAGCAGCCCGAGCGGGACGGCGAGCAGCGCCGCGAACAGCACGGCCTCGCCGGAGAGCAGCAGGTGTTCGTAGACCCGGTGCACGATCGCGTCCGGGCCGCTGCGGTGGTCCGGGGAGGTGAAGAAGTCGCCCAGCCAGTCGAGCCAGTTCACGAGCCCGCCCCCTTCTCCCGGACGGCCCAGGGTGCGAGCACCCGCCGGGCCCCCACCAGCACCAGGTCGACGGCCAGCGCGAGGACGGCGATCAGCGCGATGCCGGCCACGATCGGGGTCGGGAAGGTGCGCTGGAAGCCGTCGATGAACAGGTAGCCGAGCCCGCCGCGCCCGACCAGCGCCCCGACGCTCGCCAGCGAGATGCTGGACACCGCCGCGACCCGCAGTCCGGCGATCAGGTACGGGACGGCGGCGGGCAGTTCGACCGAGGTCAGCCGGTGCCACGGCCCGTACCCCATCGCGGTGGCGGCCTGCCGGACGGCGTCCGGGACGGCGCGCAGCCCGTCCACGGTGGTCGGCAGCAGGACGGCGAGGGCGTAGAAGGTGAGCGGGATCATCACCGTCGCCTGGGTGGCGAGCCCGGTGTACGGGATCAGCACCACGAACACGGCCAGTGAGGGCAGTGCGTAGACGATGTTGAACACGGCGGACAGCGGCTGGTAGAGCCGGGGGAAGCGGGTGCAGGCGAGGCCGAGCGGGACGGCCAGCAGCAGGCCGATGAGCACGGGGACGAGGGCGATCACGGCGTGGTCGGCGAGCAGGTGGCCGAGGTAGCCGAGGTGGTCGCCGATCCAGTACCAGCGGACGATCGGTTCATCGTCCACCGGAGGCCCCGTCCTGACCGTCGCCGTTCCCGGTGGTGCCGTTCCCGGTGGTGCCGTGTGCGTGGCCGCCGTTCCCGGTGGCGCCGTCCTTTCCGCCGCCGTCCCCGTTGCTGCTGTTCGAGGGGGGTGCGGCGTGGGGCCCGTCGGTGCGGACGGCGCCGTCGGCGCCCGGCCGGAGCGCGGCGAGGACGGCCTCGCGGCTCGCGGTGCCGGTGGCGCGGCCCTCGGCGTCCAGCGCGACCGCGACCCCGGCGGGGGAGAGGACGGCGGCGTCCAGCGCGGTGCGCAGGGTGTCGGTGTCCGGGCGGAATCCGGCGGCCGGGTGCAGCTCGGCGGTGACCGCGGCGCGGTCGATCCAGCCGATCGGGCGGCGCTCGTCGTCCAGCGCCAACTCCCAGCCCCCGTACCTGAGTCCGCCACCGGAGCCGTTCGTGACGCCTCCTCCTGCGCCGTTCGTGACGCCGGCCCCTGAGCCGTCCTTGAGCCCGTTGCCCAGGGGGCGCAGCACGACGGCGTGCGCGGGGCGCAGGCCGAGGCCGCGCAGGCCGCGGTCACGGCCGAGGAAAGCGGCCACGCCGTCGTCGGCGGGGGTGGTGAGCAGCGTGTGCGGGTCGGCCAGCTGCGCGATCCGGCCGCGTTCGCGCAGCACCACCACCTGGTCGCCGAGCCGGACGGCCTCCTCGATGTCATGGGTGACGAACAGCACCGTCTTGTGCAGCTCGGACTGCAGCCGCAGCAGCTCCTCCTGGAGCCCGGCACGCACGACCGGGTCGACGGCGCTGAACGGTTCGTCCATCAGCAGCACCGGCGGGTCGGCGGCCAGGGCGCGCGCCACGCCGACCCGCTGCTGCTGCCCGCCGGACAGCTGGAACGGGTACCGCTTGGCGGTCTCGGGTGCGAGCCCGACCAGTTCGAGCAGTTCGGCGGCCCGCGCGCGGGCCTTCTTGCGGTCCCAGCCGAGCAGGTAGGGGACGGTGGCGATGTTGTCGATCACCTTGCGGTGCGGGAACAGCCCGGCCTGCTGGATCACGTAGCCGATGCCGCGCCGCAGTTTGGCGGGCTCCAGCTCGGCGACGTCGGTGCCGTCCAGCAGTACGCGGCCCGAGGTGGGCTCGACCATCCGGTTGACCATGCGCAGCAGGGTGGTCTTGCCGCAGCCGGACGGTCCGACCAGGACGGTTATCCGACCGGTCGGGACCTCAAGGTCCAGGCCCTCGACGGCGACTGTGCCGTCGGGGTGGCGCTTTCCGGCGCCCTCGAATCTGATCACGGGGTGTTTCCTCGTCAGGGCGCCCGGAGGAGGCGGCGCCTGTGTCGGTCGGTCTTTCGGTTGTTGGCGGTTTGTCGACAAACGGCGGTGCGGATCGGTGCCGGTGGCGCTTGTCGTACCAACCGCCCCGGGCAATCCTCCGCCCGCGTGGCTGCCCAGGTTCGGACCGGCGGAAACTCCGATCAGACTATGACCTGCATCATCTCCTGTCTCTGATTTACCGTCGGGCGCGTGCCGTGCGGCCGAGCCTGAGGCCGAGTCCGGCGTGGGGGGCCAGAGCCAGGACCGACACCGTGGCCGGGTCCCGGGCTCCCGTCCGCAGTCGGGAGCCCGGGGAGCCCGGGGCCCCGGGGAGTCCCGGCAGCCGCGGTGGTCCCGGGTCAGGCGCCCGGACGGGTCGGCAGACCGGCCGCCGCCCAGCCGACGAACCCGCCGTCCAGGTCGGTCGCCCGGTGCAGGCCCAGTTCACGGAGCGAGGCGGCGGCCAGGCTGGAGGCGTAGCCCTCCGAGCAGACCACGATCACCTCGATGTCGTAGCCCGCGGCCTCGGGGATCCGGTGACTGCCCGTCGGGTCGAGCCGCCACTCCAGCACGTTGCGTTCGATGATCAGCGAACCCGGGATCTCCCCCTCGGCCGCCCGCTGCGCCGCCGGGCGGATGTCCACCAGCAGTGCGCCGTCCAGCTGCGCCTGGTACGCCTCCCGGGCGCGCGGACGGTGGACGCCCTCGCGGGCCCGCTCCACCAGGTCGTCGATCGTGGTCACCATTGCTCCGGTCCTTCCTCCGACGTGCGCACGAGCCCTCCGGCCCGCAGGTCGTAGTGCGCCATCGAGCCCAGCGGGGGCGAGTAGGCGTGCAGGGTGACGGCCGGGCCGGACGCGGTGTTGCGCACGTCGTGCACGTACTCGGGGCCGAAGGCGCGCGCGGTGCCGGCCGGCACCCGGCGGATCAGCAGGCCCTGGTCCGGACCGCCGAGGGACAGCTCCTCCAACTCGCCGAGGGCGACGGTGAACGCGCCGCGGGAGCCGCCGTGGTCGTGGAAGCCGGTGGACTGGCCGGGGAGCCAGCTGATCAGCCACACCTCGTGGTCGTCCTCGGCCACCAGGCGCCGGTACCAGCGCTCCTCGGTGGCGAGGCGGACGTGGTGGATCCACCGGTCGGGCTGCTCGGCCAGCTCGCGGACGATGGTCCGCAGGGTGCCGGGGCTGAGCGGGGCGCGGGCGTCCACCGCGGGGGGCGTGGTCGTCGGGGGCTCGGAGACGGGGGCCGGGCCGGTGTGCAGGCTCATCAAGGCGTCCTCGGGTGCGCGGGAACGTCGGCGGGGTGTGCCCGTGGGCGGCGCTGGTCGGCGGGCGCGGGCCGACGGAGCGGCCCGGTACGCACGGGGTGCGCCGGGGTGCGGGCGGGAAGGTCAGGACTGCGGGTGCGGGTGCGCGGCGTGGGCCCTGGCAGACGTCACAGGGCGGGACCGGCGGGGGAGTGCGAGGTCAACGGGCACAGATGGAACTCGCCTGGCGTCGCAGATCGACGTGCAGGCGGCAGACCAGAGTGGTGCCGGAGTCCATGCCCGGGATCCTTGCCGAGCGAACCGGACGAAGTCAAGCCGCGCCGAACGTCCGTCGATCTTCCGCCGTGCGCTGTCCGCCGCTCTTCCGCGGTCTCCCCGTCGGCCTTCCGCCGTCCGTCCGTCGGTCTTCGGTCTTCCGTTCGCCGGTCTTCGGCCGCCCGCTCGCCGACCGCCGCCGCGGCGGTCGGCGGGAACGCGGCGGCTCGAATGAGTAAGGAGGCTACGGACGGGGTAGATGAGCTTTTCATCCCACCCACGGCCGCCCGCGTGTCCGCACAACGAGATCGCCCCAGACGCGTTTCCGCCGACGTATTGTCAGGCCACCAAGGCCCGGCCTACCGTCAACAGATCGCTTTCTACGCACGTAGACCCCTGCGGATCCCCGAGCGGACCCGCAGGTGAGACCCGCCCCGTCAACCATCTCACCGCGGGCCCGACCGTACGGCCGGGCCGCGGAGTTGCGGAGGTTCCCCATGTCGCAGATCGTCCGTGCCGCCCTCGTCCAGACGCGTTGGACCGGTGACCAGGAGAGCATGATCGCCCTCCACGAGCGGTACGCCCGCGAGGCCGCCGCCCAGGGAGCGCAGATCATCGGCTTCCAGGAGGTCTTCAACTCCCCGTACTTCTGTCAGGTCCAGGAACCCGAGCACTACCGGTGGGCCGAGGCCGTCCCGGACGGGCCGACCGTACGCCGGATGCAGGACCTCGCCCGCGAACTCGGGCTGGTGATCGTGGTTCCGGTCTACGAGGAGGAGCAGACCGGCGTCTACTTCAACACCGCCGCCGTGATCGACGCCGACGGCAGCTACCTCGGCAAGTACCGCAAGCACCACATCCCGCAGGTCAAGGGCTTCTGGGAGAAGTACTACTTCAAGCCCGGCAACCTCGGCTGGCCGGTGTTCGACACCGCCGTCGGCAAGGTCGGCGTCTACATCTGCTACGACCGCCACTTCCCGGAGGGCTGGCGCGCGCTGGGCCTGGCCGGCGCGCAGATCGTCTACAACCCCTCCGCCACCAGCCGCGGGCTGTCCGCCTACCTCTGGCAGCTCGAACAGCCCGCCGCCGCCGTCGCCAACGAGTACTTCGTCGCCGCCATCAACCGGGTCGGCACCGAGGAGTACGGCGACAACGACTTCTACGGCACGTCCTACTTCGTCGACCCGCGCGGCCAGTTCGTCGGCGACGTCGCCTCCGACAAGGAGGAGGAACTCGTCGTGCGCGACCTCGACCTCGGCCTGATCGAACAGGTCCGACAGCAGTGGGCGTTCTACCGCGACCGCCGCCCCGACGCCTACGGACCGCTCGCCGAGGCCTGAGGAGCAGCGCGATGACCACCCGCGACCCGCAGCAGCGCACCGTCGTCCGCGGCGGCCTCGTCATCACGGCCACCGACGAACTCCACGCCGACGTCCTGATCGAGGGCGAGCGCGTCGCCGCCCTCGCCGCCACCGGCAGCTCCGCCGCCGAGGCCTGGACCGCCGACACCGTCATCGACGCCACCGGCCACTACGTCATCCCGGGCGGTGTCGACGCCCACACCCACATGGAGCTGCCGTTCGGCGGCACCGCGGCCTCCGACACCTTCGAGACCGGCACCCGGGCCGCGGCCTGGGGCGGCACCACCACCATCGTCGACTTCGCCGTCCAACCGGTCGGCGGCTCGCTGCGCGAGGGCCTGGACAGCTGGCACGCCAAGGCCGACGGCAACTGCGCCGTCGACTACGCCTTCCACACCATCGTCTCCGACGTCAACGACGGCGTGCTCAAGGAGATGGACGCCCTCGTCGACTCCGGCGAGTCCACCTCCTTCAAGCTCTTCATGGCCTACCCCGGCGTCTTCTACAGCGACGACGGCCGCATCCTGCGCGCCATGCAGCGCGGCGCCGCCAACGGCGGGCTGATCATGATGCACGCCGAGAACGGCATCGCCATCGACGTCCTGGTCGAACAGGCGCTCGCCGCCGGACGCACCGCCCCGCGCTACCACGGCGAGGTGCGCCGCGAACTGCTGGAGGCCGAGGCTACCCACCGGGCGATCAAGCTCGCCCAGGTCGCCGGCAGTCCGCTCTACGTGGTGCACGTCTCCGCGGCCGCCGCCCTCGCCGAGCTCGCCCGGGCCCGCGACGAGGGGCTCAACGTCTTCGGCGAGACCTGCCCGCAGTACCTCTTCCTCTCCACCGACAACCTCGCCGAGGAGGGCGCGGACGGCTTCGAGGGCGCCAAGTACGTGTGCAGCACACCGCTGCGACCGCGCGAGCACCAGGAAGCGCTCTGGCGCGGGCTGCGCACCAACGACCTCCAGGTGGTCTCCACCGACCACTGCCCGTTCTGCTTCGTCGGACAGAAGGAGCTCGGGCGCGGCGACTTCTCGAAGATCCCCAACGGCCTACCGGGCGTGGAGAACCGGATGGACCTGCTCCACCAGGCCGTCGTGGACGGGCGCATCACCCGGCGCCGCTGGATCGAGATCGCCTGCACCACGCCCGCCCGGATGTTCGGGCTGCACCCGCGCAAGGGCACCATCGCGCCGGGCGCCGACGCCGACCTCGTCGTCTACGACCCCACGGCGGTGCAGACCGTCTCCGCCGCGACCCACCACATGAACGTGGACTACTCCGCGTACGAGGGCCGCCAACTCACCGGCCGGGCACGGACGGTGCTCTCGCGGGGCACCGTCGTGCTGGACGGGGACACCTGGCTCGGCCGGGCCGGGCACGGGACCTTCCTGCGCCGCGACACCTGCCAGTACCTGCTCTGATCCGCGGCCCTGCGCCGTGCGGACGTCCGCTCCCTTCGTACGTCCGCTGCGTTCGCGGGTCCGCGCCCTTCGCAGGTCCGCTCCCTTCCGTTCCCGCACGTCCTGCCGTTCCCGCACGTCCTTCCGTTCCTGCACGTCCTTCCGCAACCGCACGTCCTCTTGTCGACCAGCCGCCGCCCGGGCCCGACCGGCGGTCGGGCGGCGGTCCCACCCTTGTCATTGGAGCAAGTCATGGACATCGGCCTCGTCCTGCAGACCGACCCGCCCGCCCGCCTGCTCATCGACCGGATGATCCGCGCCGAACGGGCCGGGTTCAGCCACGGCTGGACCTTCGACTCCTGCGTGCTGTGGCAGGAGCCGTTCGTCATCTACAGCCGCATCCTCGCCGAGACCGAGCGCCTGACCGTCGGCCCGATGGTCACCAACCCCTCGACCCGCACCTGGGAGGTCACCGCCTCCCTGTTCGGCACTCTCAACGACATGTTCGGCAACCGTACGGTCTGCGGGATCGGCCGGGGTGACTCCGCCATGCGGGTCGCCGGACGCCACCCGGCCACGCTCGCCCGGCTCTCCGAAGCCATGCACGCCATCAAGGAGTTGGCGGAGGGGCGGACCGTCGAGGTGGACGGCACCGAGATGCACCTGCCGTGGGTCGGCGAGGGCGCCTCGCTGCCGATCTGGATGGGCGCCTACGGGCCCAAGGCACTCGCGCTGACCGGACGTCAGGCCGACGGTTTCATCCTGCAGTTGGCCGACCCCTACCTCACCGAGTTCATGATCAAGGCGGTGCGGGCGTCCGCCGTCGAGGCGGGCCGGGACCCGGACTCGGTCACCATCTGTGTCGCCGCCCCCGCCTACGTCACCGCCGACGACTCGCCCGCCGCCCTCGCCCACGCGCGGGAGCAGTGTCGCTGGTTCGGCGGGATGGTCGGCAACCACGTCGCCGACCTGGTCGACCACTACGGCGAGCACTCCGATCTGGTGCCGGAGGCGCTCACCGACTACATCAAGGGCCGCCAGGGCTACGACTACAGCCACCACGGCCGGGCCGGGAACCCGGACACGGCCTTCGTCCCGGACGAGATCGTGGACCGCTTCTGCCTGATCGGCCCGGCCGAGGTGCAGCGCGAGCGCCTGGCGGAACTCCGCTCGCTCGGCGTCGACCAGTTCGCCGTCTACGCCATGCACGACGCGATCGAGAGCACCATCGACGCCTACGGGACGGACGTCATCCCCCACTTGTGACCTGCCTGTGAATCCAGGTGCAGCAGACGGGAGTTGCCCATGGCCCACACCGCGACCGGCGACGGACGGCAGTGGCAGCACCCCGACGGGCGGGTCGAACTCGACCCGGCCGCAGGGGAGTTGCCCGACAACGGCTTCACCAGCGACGATCTGCGACCGGTCCCGGTGGCGCGGCGCACCTGGTCCACGTACAACTTCCTCGCGCTCTGGGTCGGCATGGCCCACAACATCCCTTCGTGGACCCTGGCCTCGGGCCTGGTCGCGATCGGCATGGACTGGAAGCAGGCGGTGCTGACCATCGCACTCGCCAACCTGATCGTGCTGGTGCCGATGCTGCTCACCGGGCATGCCGGCACCAAGTACGGCATCCCGTTCCCGGTGTTCGCCCGGGCCTCGTTCGGGCTGCGCGGTGCCAACCTGCCCGCGCTCCTCCGGGCGGCCGTCGCCTGCGCCTGGTTCGGCATCCAGACCTGGATCGGCGGGGAGGGAATCTTCCTGCTCGCGGGCAAGCTGTTCGGTGAATCGTGGCGGACCGCAGGGGAGTTGGGTGGGTACCCGTGGACGCAGTGGCTGTCCTTCCTGGTGTTCTGGGTGATCGAGATGCTCATCATCGCCCGAGGGATGGAGGCACTGCGGCGCTTCGAGAACTGGGCGGCGCCGTTCGTCATCGTCGGCGCGCTCGCGCTGCTGGGGTGGATCACCGTCAAGGCGGGCGGGTTCGGGCCGCTGCTCGACCAGCCGTCCGCGCTGGGGTGGGGCCGCGAGTTCTGGAGGGTCTTCTTCCCGGCGCTGATGGGCATGATCGGGTTCTGGTCCACCCTGGCGCTCAACATCCCGGACTTCACCCGCTTCGGCGGCAGTCAGCGGGCGCAGATCCGCGGGCAGGCGCTCGGCCTGCCGACCACGATGACGCTCTTCGCGCTCCTGTCCGTGCTGGTCACCTCGGGCTCCCAGGCCGTGTACGGCGAACCGGTGTGGGACCCGATCCAGCTCGCCGCGAAGATGGAGAACCCGGCGGGCATCCTTTTCGCGCTGTTGACCGTCCTGGTCGCGACGCTGTCGGTGAACATCGCCGCCAACGTCGTCTCGCCGGCCTACGACCTCACCAACCTGCTGCCGCGGTTCGTGAACTTCCGCACCGGGGCGCTGATCACGGGCGTGGTCGGGATCGCGATCTTCCCGTGGCGGCTGATCGCCGACCCGCACGTCTACATCTACACCTGGCTGGGCGTGGTCGGCGGGCTGCTGGGCACCGTCGCCGGCGTCCTGATCGCGGACTACTGGCTGCTGCGCGGCACCCGCCTCCGGCTCGCCGAGCTGTACCGGCCGGGTGGGGCGTACTGGTACGCGGCGGGGTGGAACTGGCGGGCCGTGGTGGCCCTGCTGGTGGGCGGCCTGCTGGCCGTCGGGGGCTCCTACTCCACGGTGGACGCCCACGGTGTCGCACAGGGCCCGTTCCCGGCGGACGGCCTCATCCCCTTCCTCAAGCCGCTCGCCGACTACGGCTGGGCCGTGGGCCTCGTGGCTGCGGCGAGCCTCTATGTGCTCCTCAATCTCGGTCGGCGGGCCGGGGCCGGGGCTGAGGCCGGGGTTGGGTCCGAGCCCGGGGCTGAGGCCTGAGGGCGGCGGGCGGACGGACGGGTGGCGGCGAACAGCTGACAGATTTCGAAATCTGTCAGCTGTTCGCTGTTTGCTGATCGTTGTTCGTTGTCATCTGCCGCGTGCCACGTGCCGCGTGCCGCCTGCCGCCTGCCGCTCGTCACGAGCCTGCTGCCGCCCGCTCGACGGCGGCGAGGACCTTTGCGGCGCCGTCCTCGGCGGCGAGGGTGGCGGCGACGGCGCGGGCGCGGGCGCGGTGGTGCGGGGTGTCCAGGGCGCGGCGGAGGGCGGCGGCGAGCCGGTCGGGGGTGAGGGCCCGGAGGGGTACGGAGCCGGGGGAGACCCCGAGGGCGGCGAGCCGAGCGGACCAGAAGGGGGCGTCCAGCTGGGCGGGGACGGGCACGGTGGGCGTCCCGGAACGGAGGGTGGCGGCCGTGGTGCCGGCGCCGGCGTGGTGGACCACCGCGGCGGTGCGGGGGAACAGCCAGTCGTGCGGGGTGTCGCCGATGGTCAGCACGGTGTCCGAGTCCTCGGCTGCCAGGCCGCTCCAGCCCGCCTGCAGGAGGAGCCGCACCCGGGCGCTGCGAGCCGCCGCGAGGACGGTGGCGGTGAGCCGTTCGGGATCCGGGACGACCAGGCTGCCGAAGCCGACGAAGACCGGCGGCGGACCTGCGGCGAGGAAGTCGAGGAGCCTGGCCGGGGGGTGCCAGTCCGGCTGTGCGGCCGGCCACCAGTAGCCCGCCACGTCCAGCCAGGGGTGCCAGTCGGTCGGGCGGGGGACGACCGTCGGCGAGAAGCCGTGCAGGACGGGGTGGTTGAGCCGGGCCCGGGCGATGCCGAGCGACGGCAGCCCGAGCCGACGGCGCAGCCCGCGTACGGCCGGGACGAACAACTGGTCGGTCGCGGCCTGGACGGCGTGCCCGGCGAGCAGGTTGCCGGGTCGGGAGAGCGACCGGGCGCCCGTGACCGCGGGCGCGAACTCCCTGGTGGGGGCGAGTGGTTGGAGGAACAGTCCGATGGTGGGGACGTCGGCGGCCTCGGCGACGACCTGACCGAGCGCGCTGGTGGTGCTGGTGGTCAGCAGGAGGTCGGTGCCGAGCGCGACGGCCTCGGCGATGCCGTCGCCGAGTGCGGGCATGAACTTCCGGCCAAGTCGCAGGAGTTGGAGGACGGCCCGCGGTCCGCTGCCGGCCTCCAGCAGTCGCCGCCCCTGTTCGGAGGCGAGTTCGGCGCGCGGGTCGACCGGCAACGCCCGGAACTCCAGTCCGGCCGCTCGCACGGACTCGGCGAAGGTGGTGTGGGTGGCGACGGCCACCCGGTGGCCGGCCGCCCGCAGACGGACCCCGAGCCCGGTGAAGGGGGCCACGTCACCGCGGGACCCGGCGGTGGCGATCAGGATGCGCATGGCCGCAGTATTCCGGCGCGGGCGGCCCGCAGGAAGGACACCACGCAGGGTGGGGCGGGGAAGGGCGATGGCCGGTCCCGGGCGTAGCGCCCCGCACCGTCGGAACCGCGCGGCCGGAGGCGGCGTCCTTCGGGGCAGAGCGGACGGAACGGGGACGTCACGCCGGGACGGGAAGGAAGACGGATGAGCATCGTCGCGTGGATCGTGCTGGGCCTGGTGGCGGGTGCGCTGGCCAAGCTGCTGCTGCCGGGGAAGGACCCGGGCGGCCTGATCGTGACCACCCTGATCGGCATCGCCGGATCCTTCGTCGGCGGCTGGATCGCCTCGCACTTCATGCACCGGTCGATCAATGCGCACTTCTTCGACGGTGCGACCTGGGCGTCGGCGATCGGCGGAGCCCTGGTGCTGCTGATCGGCTACCGGCTGCTGTTCGGCAACTCGCGCCGCTAGGGCCTGTCTTCAAGCCGCCGTCGTCCGCCCGAAGAACGGGCGGGGCGGCGTTCCGGCGCGGGGTCGTCCGGTGGCCGGTTCGGGTCGGTCGTCGCGGGTACCGGAAACCAAGCAGTCCCCTCCGGCGTCCTTCGGACCGGACCCGGTGTCTCGACGGGGCCGTCACGCCGATGACGCGAGGGGCGACTGATGAGCTGGATGGCGTGGATCGTGCTGGGCCTGGTGTCGGGGACCTTGGCCAGGATGGCGATGCCGGGGAAGGGCGAGCGCGGTCTGATCGGGACCACCCTGATCGGCATCGCCGGCTCCTACGTCGGCACCTGGATCGTCTCGCACTGGATGCACGGGTCGGTGAAGGTGAGCTTCCTCGACCTGACGACCTGGGTGTCGGCGATCGGCGGCGCGGTGGTGCTGCTGTTCCTCTACGGGGTGCTGCTGCGCATCGTGCGGCGCTGACCGCTCGGCCGGCGGCCCTGCTGGTCGCCTGACGCGTCCGGCCCGTCCGCGGTGCCCGTGACCCAGGCCGGCAGCGCCTCGCGGGCGTCCAGCCAGGCGGCCGGGACGTCGGCGAGCCCGGTACGGGCGGCGACCACACCGGCGGCGATCGCGCAGGTGGTGTCCTGGTCGCCCCAGCCCTCCAGGGTGTGCCAGAGGGCCTCGGGCAGCGAGTCCGGGTGCCCGGCGGAGGACCACAGGGCGAACGGGACGGTGTCCGGGGCGGAGATCAGGGCCCCGGAGCCGAGCACGCCGGCGGCGTGCCGGACACTGGTGTGCTCGGGCAGCCGGGCGGCGATCCGCAGGCCGGAGCGGACGTCGCTGTCCGGCAGCCGTCCGGCGACCTCGGTCAGCAACTCGGCCCGGCCGGGCGGGGTCCCGTCCCGGCTCCGCACGGCGAACGCGGCCGCGAGGGCGACTGCCACCGAGCCGACGACCGCCTCCGGGTGGAAGTGCGTGGTGAGCGCCTGCAGTTCGGCCTGCCGGGCCACCGCGTCCAGGTCGTCGGCGAACCAGGCGCCCAGCGGGGCGACCCGCATCGCGGCACCGTTCCCGTACGATCCCTGGCCCTCGAACTGGCCCGCGGTGATGGCGCGCCAGTCCCCGCCCGCCCCGATCCCGCGCAGCACCCGGTGCATCGACGGGCCGTACTTGCGGCCGTACTCGCGGGCGTACTCGGCGGCGAACTCCCCGGCCAGCGCGTCCTGTCGGACCTCGCCGTGGGCGGCCAGGTGGCGGACCAGCACGAGAGCCATCGCGGTGTCGTCGGTCCAGTGCCAGGGGGCGGGGCGGGGCAGCCGCGCGGCGAGGGCGGCGGGCGCCTCGTCCACCGGGACCGAGAACCAGCGGTCGCCGAAGGCATCGCCGAGGGCGAGCCCCTGCAGGCTGTCCAGGACCGGGCCGGCCGCACGCATGTCGTCCTCCGAGTGAGATCGATTGTGCGGGCAGTCTGCCGGACGGCCGAGGCGCCGGCGACCGGATATCCCTCCGGGCGTCGGCGCCCTGGTCGTTCGGGGTGGTGCGTCACTTGGCCCTGAGGCCGCCGAGGACGAGCTTCCAGACGGCCTCGAAGCGGTCGTCGGCCTCCGGCGCCGACCAGGTGGCCGCGTAGGCCGGGTCGTGGAACGGGGCGGTGGCGTCGAAGACGGCGCGGGCGGTGTTCAGGATGTGGGCCAGCTTGAACTCCTTGCCGTCGATGCCGTCCTGGACGATCTGAGCGATCTGCTTGACCAGGGTGTCGATGTGCGCGTCGACGGTGCCGCTGTTCTCCTCGACCAGCACCATGTACGTGGCGAACAGCTCCGGGTCGTCGAGCGCCTTCTTCCGCTTGGCCGCGAACAGTGTCGTCAGCCAGCGGTGCAGGCGCTCGGCGGCGGAGCCGCCCTCGGTGGAGATGGCCGCGAGTCGGTGGTGCGCCTGGTCGAGCCAGCGCTGGGTGACCGCCTCGCGCAGCGCGGCCTTGCTCGGGAAGTGGCGGTAGACGCTGCTGTGGCTGACGCCGAGGATCCGGGCGACGTCCACGACGGTGGCCTTGGCCGGGCCGAACCGCCGGAGGACGTCCTCCGCCGCGATGAGGATCTGCTCGGCGGTGAGTGTGGTGTCCGTGGTCACGGGGGAGGTCCGTCCTTAGGGTCGTCCGGTTGGTGCGGTGGTGCGGTGGTGCGGTGGTCCGGCGGTGCGGTGGTGCGGTGGTGCGGTGGTGCTGTGGTGCTGTGGTCCGGCGGTGCGGTCGTTCGCGGCTGTCGCTGTCGCTGTCGCTGTCGCTGTTCCGGCCCGGGCCGGTCAGCGCTCGCTGTCCAGGTGGGCCATCTGGGCGGCAGCGTACCGGTCACCTGCGGCGGAGCCGGCGGGGACGGCCGCCTCGATGGCGGCGAGGTCGGCCTCGGTCAGGGTGAGGTCGAGGGAGCCGAGGGCCTCGGTCAGGCGCTCCCGGCGGCGGGCGCCGACCAGCGGGACGACGTCCTGCCCGCGCGATGCCACCCAGGCGATGGCGACCTGGGCCACGCTCGCGTCCTTCGCGGCGGCGATCGTGCGCAGCGCCTCGACCAGCGCCAGGTTGTGGGCCAGGTTGTCGCCCTGGAAGCGCGGGCTGTGGCTGCGGAAGTCGGTGCCGGCGAGGTCGCGGTCCGGGTTCCAGTGGCCGCTGAGCAGGCCGCGGGAGAGCACGCCGTACGCGGTGACGCCGATGCCCAGCTCGCGGGCGGCGGGGAGCACGGCGGCCTCGATCGAGCGGCTGAGCAGGGAGTACTCGATCTGCAGGTCGCTGATCGGGTGGACGGCGGCGGCGCGGCGCAGGGTGTCGGCGCCGACCTCGGAGAGGCCGATGTGCCGGACGTAGCCGCCCTTCACCAGGTCGGCGATGGCGCCGACGGTCTCCTCGATCGGGACCTTCGGGTCGAGGCGGGCCGGCCGGTAGACGTCGACGTGGTCGGTGCGCAGGCGGCGCAGGGTGTAGGTCAGCGCGGTCTTGGTGGCGGCGGGGCTGGCGTCGTAGCCGAGCCACTGGCCGTCGGGGTCGCGCTGTGCACCGAACTTCACGCTGATCTGCACGCTCTCGCGGTCGCGGCCGCGCAGGGCCTCGTGGATCAGCAGCTCGTTGTGGCCCATGCCGTAGAAGTCGCCGGTGTCGAGGAGGGTGATCCCGGCGTCGAGGGCGGCGTGGATGGTGGCGATGCTCTCGGCCTCGTCGGCCGGGCCGTACAGGTCGGACATGCCCATGCAGCCGAGGCCGAGGGTCGAGGTGACGGGCCCGGTGGTGCCGAGGCGGTGCTGTGCGGGGCGGGTGGTGGAGGACATGCGTACTCCCGGAGGGGTGGTGGGGCAGGGTGGCCCAGGTGCCACTGTGGCACGACGGCGAACAGATTTCAAAATCTGTTCGCTGTCGTCTGTTATCTGAAAGTTGAAATCTGTCGATTGTCATCTGTTAAGGCTTGTCGCACACCCCGGATCGGTCGCCGTACGGCCTGGCCGGAGCCGGGCCCGGCCCCGGTCCTGTGCCCGGTCCATCATCGAGCGGTCGGGGATGCCCCGCCCGTCGGTCCGGGGAGCGGAGGAGGTGGGCGCGGGCAGGCGGCAGATTGCGCCACACCGTGCGCTCGCCCAGCCCGTACGCCGCCTCGAACTGCCGCAGCAGCCGCACCACCGTCCGGTGGCGGGCGCCCCGACGCGGGCCCGAGGCGAGGGTGCGTGCCGTCGTGGTGCCGAGGTACCCGAAGTACGTCAGCTCACCGCCGGGCGTCAGCAGGCGCAGGTAGAGGTCGAGGATCTCGCGGACCTGCGCGGGGCGGAAGTTGGTGAACGGCAGCCCGGACACGATCGCGTCGTACCGCTCCTCCGGATCCGCCGGGCCCGCCCCCGCCTCCGTCCCCGTCGGTGCCGATGCCGACGCCGAGGGGCGGCGGTGTGCCAACTCCTCGACCCGGCAGGCCGAGAGCCGCAGCCCGATCCCTGGGTGGCGGGCGGCCAGCACCGGGTCGCCCCGGAGCCTGCCGGCGAACCGCGGGTTCGCCTCGACGACGTGCAACCGGTCGCCCGGGCGCAGCGCTCGGACCAGACGGCGGGTCACCACACCCGTTCCGGCGCCGACTTCGAGCACCGAGATCGGGTGGTTCGGGCGGCTGGTGACCGGCACCACCAGCGCGTTCACCAGTTCCGGGCCGCTCGGGGCCAGCGCGCCGGTGTCGTGGAACGTGCGCAGGGCCTCGGAGAGGAACAGCAGGCCGTCCCCACCGGAGGGCCAACCGTGGTTTGAGGGCGACGAGTCGGGGTGAAGCCGGAGCTGGTCGTTCGTCATGTCTTCGACGGTAGGAAGGGCGGGAGTGCGGCGGATCGGCCGGTCGGCGACGCGCACCCCCGACGAAAGTCGAGGGTGCGGTTGGCCGGAAGACAGAGGCAACCCGGAGCCGGGCGCGCCTAGCATCGAGCCCGGGTTCACGCCCGGGCCGGTGGTCACGTCAGAGGCCGTGGCGCACACCCGAGACCGTGCTCGCGTCCGAGCGGCGGACGGCCGGCAGGACGTCGGAACGAGGAAGGGGGAAGCCCGATGCGCAGGAGTCCGCTCGGCTGGTACGGCCCGGACCACCGGCCCTGGATCGAGACGTCGCTGCTGCTCGGCCTGCTCGCCCTGACCGTAGAGGAGGCCTTGGTCCAGTGGCTGAGCGCGGAGGGCCCGCTGCGCGTACCGCGTACGGTCGTGGCCGCGCTGGCCTCGCTCTCCCTCCTCTTCGCCCGCTGCCACCCGGTCGCCTCCGCGGTCCTGCCGGTGCTCACCGCAGGGCTGTTCGACCGGGCCTTCCCCGGCATGTTCAGCGTCTTCCACCTCGCCTACCTCGGCCGGACGGGGCCGGCGTCGGTCGGGGGCGCGGTCATCGCCGTGGTCAGCGCGTCCGACGCGGACTCGCCGGCCGGCTGGGCCGGTGCGTTCGGCTCCCAACTCCTCGTCCAGGCCGCCACCCTGGCGGTCGGCCTGTGGCTGCACGGCAGGCGGGTGCTGATCCGTACCCTGCACGAGCAGGTCGACGCGTTGCGCCGCGAGCGCGAGCTGCGCGCCGGACAGGCCCGGGCCGCCGAACGCGCCCGGATCGCCCGGGAGATGCACGACGTGCTGGCCCACCGTCTCAGCCTGCTGGTGCTGCACGCCGGAGTGCTGCGCGACCAGTCCAGGGCCGGGACCGTCGCGGCCGACCCGGACCGGCTCGCCGACCGGCTCGAACTGCTGCGCACCACCGCCGCCCGCTCGCTCGACGACCTGCGCGACGTCCTGGGAGCGCTGCGCGCCGACGCTCCGGCCCGCCCCGCCGCCGGGGGCGGGCCCGTGCCGCTGAGCACGGCCGCGCCCGTCCCGGGGCCGGCCCTGCGGGACCTCACCGAGCTCGTCGGCGAGGCGACCCAGGCCGGGCAGCAGGTCGAACTGGCCCTGGCCGGAGACCCGGGGTCCGTCCCGACGACCCACCGGCTGGCCGTGCACCGGCTGGTCCAGGAGGCCCTGACCAACGCCCGCAAGCACGCGCCGGCCGCGTCGGTCACCGTCCGGGTCGGCTACGGGGAGCCGGCCACGGTCGTCGAGGTCCGCAACGGCCCAGGCGGGGTGCCACCGGACGGTCCGGGGAGCGGCGGCGGGTACGGCCTGGTGGGGCTGAGCGAGCGGGTCGGCGCGCTCGGCGGTCAGCTCGACGCGGGCCCGGACGGGGAGGGCGGCTTCCGGCTCTCCGCCCGCCTGCCCGCCCGGTCACCCAGGTCGGGCGGCCTGCGGCAGACGGTGCCCGAACGGGTGCCCGACGCGGCTCCCGAACCGGCTCCCGCCCGTACCGACGGTTCGCTCCCGGACCCGGACCCGCCGGACCAGCCGGACCGACCGAACCGGCCGTGGTTGCCGAAGCGGTCCGAGCGGGGAGCGCAGTCCGAACAGCTCCGGCAACCGACGCAGCAGCCGAAGGGGGCCGCGTGATCCGAACGATGGTGGTCGACGACGACGCCCTGGTCCGCCTCGGCCTGGTCGACCTGCTCGCCCAGGACCCGGCGCTCACCGTGGTCGCCGAGGCCGCCGACGGGCTCCAGGCCGTCGAACTCGCCGGGAGCCGGCGGATCGACGTGGCGTTGATGGACATCCGGATGCCCCGGCTCGACGGCATCGCCGCCACCCGTCGCCTGCGCGAACTGCCCGACGCCCCGCGGGTCATCGCGCTCACCACCTTCGACCTGGACGAGTACGTGTACCAAGCGCTCGCCGCCGGGGCCGACGGCTTCCTGCTCAAGGACACTCCGCCCGCCGAGATCGCCCGGGCCGTGCACGTCGTGGCCGGCGGCCAGGGGATGCTGCACCCGACGGCTGCGCGACGCCTGATCGACCGCTACCACCGCGTCGGCGCTCCCAGGTCGGTCGCCGCCCGCAGCCGGGTCGCCGGCCTCACCCCGCGTGAGACCGACGTGCTGCGCGAACTCGCCGACGGGCTCTCCAACGCCGAGATCGCGGGCGTGCTGGGGATGCGTGAGAGCACCGTCAAGGCACACGTCAGCCGGATCCTGACCGGGCTCGGCGTCGGCAACCGGGTCCAGGCCGCGCTGCTGGCACGCGATGCCGGGCTGGTCGGGGACGGCGCCTGAGGGCGGCGGCCGCGCGGTCCGGAGCGGTTGGGCACGGCGGCGGTGCGGTGCTCGGTGGCGTTCGTGGCATTCACGACCATTCACGGTGTTCATGGCTTTCATGACGCTCACGGCTTTCATGGTGCTCATGACTGTTCGCGGCTTTCATGGCATTCATGGAGCTCATGGGCGTTCGCGGTGTTCGTGGCACTCGGTGGCGGCGCACGGCGGGGCTCGTCGGGGCACCGCATCGGCCGGTGTTCACGCGGGTGTTCCCCGGACGTTCCGGTGGAGTCGGGCCGGGAGGCCGGGCGGGCTTCCCTGAGCCGTCGCGTGCTCCCGGTTCGTACCGCATGCTGAGCCGCTGTCACCCATCCGGCGTGGAAATGCCGTGCCTTGGCGGTTTGCGCTGCCGAACTCGGGCGGCGGGTCCATGGTGGAGATGGGCGCGATCCGGCGACCGCGCCCGCGCGCCGATCCAGGCCCGCGCGCCGTGCGCCCGCCGCCGTTCCCCGACGGGTGTCCGAGGCTGGGCCCGGAACCGGCACGCTGGGAGCAGGGCCACCTCGCAGGAAACCGAACGGTTCTTCTAGGCTCACATCTCGGCTTCCCTGCGACGGCCCGGCCACCGTGCCGCCGTGAGGAGGCCGCCGTCCACGGGGCTCCGGGCGGACCGGGGCCACCGGATCGAGCGAGGAGGACGCAATGCCAAGCACGCCGCCCAGCCGTTCCACCGCACTTGGGCCAGACGGGCCGTTCCGGCGGGCCGCCGACCATACGGGCAGAACGGTGCTTTCCGGCCGGGCCGGGTACCCGGGCGGGGGCGGTCGGCCGGCCCGACCGCTGAATACCGGCGGCGGCCGCGGAGGCGAGCGTTGAGTCCCCAGATCGTCGGGCCGCCCGCCGCACCGGAGGCCGCCGCGGAACCCGACAGCAACCAGCTCCCCGTTCCGGCCGCTGCCGACGGCGAAGCCCTCGCCGCAGCAGCCACAGCCACAGTTGTGGCGGCAGCCAGTGCCACTGCCGTGACTGTCACAGCCGTCGCACCCCCGGCATCGGCCACTGCGAAGCCGGCCACTGCCGCCGCTGCGAACCCGGCCACTGCAGCCCCCGTCGCCCCCGCGACCCCCGCCGCCAAAGCCCCGGTCACGGCGGCGCTGCCCGGTCTGCCGCAGGCGCTCAGCACCCGCGCCCGTACGCTCGCCGGCGCCGTCCGACGTCGCTGCGCGGACCTGGCCCGGATCGAATCACCCAGCGGGGACGCGCCCCGACTCGACGCCCTCGCCGAGGAGTTGGCCGCCGGTTTCCGCGCCACCGGTGCGACCGCCCGCCGCGAACCCGGTCCGGCCGGTGACCACCTCGTCCTGGAGTGGGAGGGCCGGGACGAGTCCCTTCCGCACCTGCTGATCGTCGGCCATCACGACACCGTCTGGCCGGTCGGCACGTTGGCGGACTGGCCCGTCGCCGAGCAGGACGGTCGGCTCACCGGCCCCGGCGTGGTCGACATGAAGGGCGGACTCGCCATCCTGGAGGGTGCGTTGGCGCTGCTCGCGGACCTGGGCGAGCGGCCGCACCGGACCGTGCGCCTGGTGGTGGTCTCCGACGAGGAGGTTGGCAGCCCGGACGGGCGTCGCCTGGTCGAACGCCAACTGCGCGGAGCAGCAGCGGTGCTGGGCCTGGAACCGCCGCACCCGGACGGTCGGTTGAAGACCGCGCGGCGCGGCAGCACCAGGGTCCGGCTCACCGTGACCGGTCGCGAGGCGCACGCGGGCAACGACGCCCACGACGGGGTGTCGGCGGTCGACGAGCTGGTGGACCAGCTCGTGCTCGTCCGCGGCCTCGCGGGCCAGCCCGGTACGGAACTCAACGCCGGTCGGATCAGCGGTGGTTCGCGTGCCAACGTGGTCGCGGGCCGGGCCGAGGCCGAACTGGGCCTGCGGTTCTCCACCGCCGAGGCTCAGCGCCGCACGCTCGACCACCTCGCCCGGCTCACCGCGCTGCGCCCGGGTGCCCGGGTCCGGACGGAGGTGTTGTCCAGCCGTCCGGCGTGGCCCGAGCGGACCGGCAACCCGCTGCTGCGGCACGTGCGTTCGCTCGCCGCGGTGCTCGGGCAGCAGTTGGACGGCGCTCCGGCGGGCGGGGCAGGCGACACCAACCTGCCGGGATCGCGCGGGCTGCCGACCCTGGACGGCTTCGGTGCGGTGGGTGCCGGGGCCCATGCCCGGCACGAGCACATCCGGCTGGACCAGCTCGCCCCCCGGATCGCCCTGCTGGCGGCGCTGCTCGCCGTACCGCTGCCGCGACTGCGTGATCGCGCGGAGGGGTGAGCGGACGGCGGAGTGGAGGGCGGAGCGCGGAGCGCGGCCGGAGTGACGGAGCGCGGCCGGGGTGACGGAGCGCGGCCGACGGCGAGCACCAGGTCACGGGAACCGCGTGACAGGTAGCAGGTAACAGATAACAGCTGACAGATTTCGAAATCTGTCAGCTGTTATCTGTTTCGTGCCTTGCCATCTCTCCGCCCCGCCGCGCAGAATGGTACCGACCGAACGGTCAGTCGGTTGGTGCCCGAGCTCCGGGCGGGCCGACGGCGCAGGACACGAGAGGGGACCGTGGTGACAGCAGAGGTGGCCGAGGCGGGCCCCGTGCAGGCGCCGGAGGACCGGTTCGAGGCGGTCGTCGCCGCCGAGCAACGGATCGAGCCCAGGGACTGGATGCCCGACGCCTACCGGGCCACCCTGATCCGCCAGATCGCCCAGCACGCCCACTCCGAGATCATCGGCATGCAGCCCGAGGGCAACTGGCTCACCCGGGCCCCGTCGCTGCGCCGCAAGGCCATCCTGCTCGCCAAGGCCCAGGACGAGGCCGGCCACGGCCTCTACCTCTACGCCGCCGCCGAGACCCTCGGCGTCGACCGCGCCGAGCTCACCGAGAAGCTGATCTCCGGCCGCCAGAAGTACTCCTCGATCTTCAACTACCCGACCCTCACCTTCGCCGACGTCGGTGTGATCGGGTGGCTGGTGGACGGCGCGGCGATCTGCAACCAGGTGCCGCTCTGCCGCTGCAGCTACGGTCCGTACGCCCGTGCGATGGTGCGGATCTGCAAGGAGGAGTCCTTCCACCAGCGCCAGGGCTACGAACTCCTGATGACGCTGATGCGCGGCACCGAGGCCCAGCGCCGGATGGTCCAGGACGCCGTGGACCGCTGGTGGTGGCCGTCGCTGATGATGTTCGGCCCTTCGGACGCGGACTCGCCGAACACCGCGCGCTCGATGGCCTGGCGGATCAAGCGCCACACCAACGACGACCTGCGCCAACGCTTCGTCGACATGACCGTCCCGCAGGCCGAGCACCTGGGCGTCACGCTCCCCGACCCCGAGCTGCGCCGGAACGAGGAGCGCGGCGGCTGGGACTTCGGCGAGCCGGACTGGTCCGAGCTGAACCGGGTCATCCGCGGCCAGGGCCCCTGCAACGCCCAGCGGATCGATCGCCGCCGCGCCGCCCACGAGGAGGGCGCCTGGGTCCGCGAGGCCGCCGTCGCCTACGCCGAAAAGCGCGCCGCGGAACAGCCCACTGCGGAACAGCCCGTCGAACAGCACGTCGCCGCGCCTGACGGCGCCGGACAGCACGCCACCGAACAGGAGAACGGAAAGTGACCGAGCCCAAGGCCGAGTCCGAGGCCGCGCCCACGACCGGGTCCAAGGCCGGCTGGCCGCTGTACGAGGTGTTCGTGCGTCCCCGGCGCGGCCTGAACCACGTCCACGTGGGCTCGCTGCACGCCGCCGACGACCGGATGGCCCTGCTCGCCGCCCGCGACCTGTACACCCGCCGCAACGAGGGCGTCAGCCTCTGGGTGGTCCGCTCGGACGCGATCACCGCCTCCACCCCGGACGAGCGCGACCCCTTCTTCGAGCCCAGCGGCGACAAGGTCTACCGCCACCCGACGTTCTACGACATCCCCGAGGATGTCCCGCACATCTGACGGGGGAACCGCCATGCAGGACCACACCGCCGCACCGGGGCACACCGCGACCGGCACCGGCCACGACGGCCACGGCAGTCACGACGGTCACGACGACCACGTCTACCTCAGCCTTGCCGAGGCGACCCCCGGCCCCGAGGGCGAGGGCCGCTGGGCGTACGGGACGGGCTTCGCCGACCCGCTGCTCGGCGTGGACACCACCCTGCCCGCCGGGACGGACGGCGCGGACCTGGCCGCCTACTGCCAGATGCTCGGCGACGACGCCCTGATCCTCTCCCAGCGGCTGATCGAGTGGTGCACCCGGGCGCCCGAGCTGGAGGAGGAGGTCGCGCTCGCCAACCTGGGCCTCGACCTGCTCGGCCAGTCCCGCCTGCTGCTGACCCGGGCCGGCCAGGCGGACGGGACCGGCCGCAGCGAGGACGACCTGGCGTACTGGCGCGAGGAGCACGAGTTCCGCAACGTCCGGCTGGTGGAGACGCCGAACGGCGACTTCGCGCACTCGATCGCCCGGCTGCTGCTCTTCGCCACCGCCCGCGGCGCCCTGTACGAGGCGCTGAGCGCGCACCCCGACCCGGTGCTCGCGGCGGTGGCCGCCCGGGGCGTCAAGGAGCTGGCGTACCACCGTGAGTACGCCACCGCCTGGACGCTGCGCCTGGGCGACGGAACGCCGTACTCCGCCGAGCGGATGCAGGCCGGGCTGGACGCCGTCTGGCCGCTGCTGGAGGAGCTGTTCACGGCCCACCCGGTGGAGCTGCGGGTGGGCGTCGACCCGGCGACCCTGCGCGAACCGGTGCTGCGCTCGCTCGCCGCCGTGCTCGCCGAGGCCGGGCTGACCGTGCCGGACGTGGCGCCGCTGGCCACCGTCCTCGGCCTGGCCGGCCGCGACGGCGTGCACACCGAGGCCCTCGGCCCGCTGCTCGCCGAACTGCAGGTGGTGGCCCGCGCACACCCGGGGGCGACGTGGTGACGGGAGCCATCGGCATGACCGGCATGACCGGCATGACCGGCATGACCGGCATGACCGGCACGACCGGCCCGACTGCCAGGACCGGCACGACGGGTACCGGGGTCGCGGGCACCACCCGCGACCTGGCCCGGGCGGTCGCCTCGGCCGTCCCGGACCCGGAGCTGCCCATGCTCACCCTGGCCGACCTCGGCGTCCTCGCCGACGTCGAGGTGGACGACGCCACCGGCGCGGTCACGGCCTGGCTGACCCCGACCTACTCGGGCTGTCCCGCCGTCGCCGAGATGGCCGGCGACGTGGACCGTCGGCTGCGCGCGGCCGGCTACCCGGACGTCCGGGTGCGGCTGCGGCTGGACCCGCCGTGGTCCACCGACCTGATCACCGCCGAGGGCCGCCGCAAGCTCGCCGAGGCGGGCATCGCCCCGCCGCGTCCGACGTCCGCCGTCGCCGCGGCCGGACCGGTCGCGCTCGTCCTCGGCCCGACCCGTACGGGCGCCGGAGCGGTCACCGCCGCGCCCCCCGTGCCGTGCCCGCAGTGCGGCGGAACGGAGACGGAGGAGCTGTCCCGCTTCGGCTCCACCGCCTGCAAGGCGCTCTGGCGCTGCCGCGCCTGCCGGGAGCCCTTCGAACGCGTCAAGGAGATCTGAATGCCCGCCGCCGTCCCGTCCGCCGCCGCCGACACCCGGGCGACCGGCATCCGCCCGGCCCGCCGCCCCACCTTCCACCGGCTGCGGATCGACCGGGTGGAGCGGCTCTGCGAGGACGCCGTGGCGGTGACCTTCGAGGTGCCGGACGAGCTGGCGGAGGAGTTCGCCTTCCGCCCCGGGCAGACCCTGACGCTGCGCAAGCTGGTGGACGGCACGGACGAGCGCCGCTCGTACTCGATCTGCTCCCCCGTCGGCGGCCCGCTGCGGATCGCCGTCCGGGAGGTGCCGGGCGGGCTGTTCTCGCGCTGGCTGGTGCGCGAGGCGCGGCCCGGCGAGGAGGTGGAGGTGCTGACGCCGTCGGGCCTCTTCACCCCCGAACTCGGCGTCCCCGCCGACCACGTGCTGCTCGCGGCGGGCTCCGGCATCACCCCGATGCTGTCGATCGCCGGCTCCGTGCTGGCCGCCGACCGCCGCTCCACCGTCACCCTGCTCTACGGCAACCGGCGCAGCGACACCGTGATGTTCGCGGACGAGCTGGCCGACCTGAAGGACCGCTACCTCGGCCGCTTCCAGCTGGTCCACGTGCTCTCCCGGGAGACCAGGGACGCCGAGCTGCTCAGCGGCCGCCTGGACCCGGAGCGGGTGCGGGCGCTGCTGGCGGCGCTGGTGGACGTCGACGGCATCGGGCACTGGTGGCTGTGCGGCCCGTTCGGCATGGTCACCGGGGCGAAGGAGCTGCTCGCCGAGCTGGACGTCCCGGGAGAGCGGGTGCACCAGGAGCTGTTCCACGCGGAGGACGAGCCGCTCCCGGAGCGCGACGAGGACTGGGACAGGGCGGACACCGCGTCCGACGCCGAGCCGGGCGGGGAGCACAGCGAGGTCACCGTCGTCCTCGACGGCCGCGGCAGCACCCTCTCCCTCCCGCGCGACCGCACGATCCTGGACGGCGCCCAGCGCTCCCGCCCCGATCTGCCGTTCGCCTGCAAGGGCGGGGTCTGCGGCACCTGCCGCGCCCTGGTCACCGAGGGCGAGGTGGAGATGCGCCGCAACTTCGCCCTGGAGGAGAAGGAACTGGCCGCCGGCTACGTCCTCACCTGCCAGGCCCGCCCGCTCACCGACCGGGTGACGGTCGACTACGACCGCTGAGCCGGGGCCGCCGGGCCACGCCCATCCGGTGCGCGGCCCGGCGGCGGCCTGCGGTCGCGTGCGGTCGTGAACGGTTGAGCGCGGTCGCGAACGGTTGAGTGCGGTCGGGGCGGCCAGGGGTGGTCGAGGCGGCCGAGGACGATCAGGGCGCCGTCAGACTGCGGCCGGGGCGGGCTGCCGCGCCGGGTCGCCGAGCAGCTTGACCAGGTCGTTGACCGCGGCGCGCCCGGCCCGGTTGGCACCGACGGTGCTGGCGGACGGGCCGTATCCGACCAGGTGGACGCGTGGATCGGCGGTGGCGCGGGTGCCGGTGAGCGCGATGCCGCCGCCCGGGGAGCGCAGTCCGAGCGGGGCGAGGTGCCCGACCTCGGGCCGGAAGCCGGTGGCCCAGACGATCGCGTCCACCGTCAGCTCCTCGTCGCCCCAGGCGACCCCGTGCTCGGTGAGGCGGTCGAACATCGGCCTCCGGTGCAGCGCGCCCAGTTCCTCGGCGCGCCGGTAGGCGACGGACGGGCCGAGCCCGGTCACGCTCACCACGCTGCGCACCGGCAGGCCCTGCCGGACCCGCTCCTCCACCATGGCGACCACCGCGCGCCCGTACTCGGGAGTGAACGGCCCGTCGTGGTAGACGGGTTCGGAGCGGGTGACCCAGACCGTCTCGCCGACCGCCGCCACCTCGGACAGCACCTGGATCGCCGAGGCGCCGCCGCCCACCACCAGGACGCGCTTGCCCGCGAACGCCTCGGGCCCGCGGTAGTCGGCGTAGTGGAGTTGCGGGCCGGCGTAGTGGCCCGGGTAGTGCGGGAGGAAGGGGCGGGTCCAGGTGCCCGAGGCGTTGATCAGCGCGCGGGTGGACCAGGTGCCGCGGTCGGTCTCCACCCGCAGGCGGGAGTCGGGACGCTCGGACTCGGCGCGTACGGCGCGCACCACGACCGGGCGTACGACCGGGAGCGCGTGCCGCGCCTCGTACGCCGCGAAGTACCCCGGCACCACGGCGCGCGCGGGGCTCTCGGGGTCGACCGGCGGGAGTTCGGCGTCCGGGAGGTCGTGGAATCCGTGCACGGTGGCCATCCGCAGGGACGGCGAGCGGTGCGCCCAGGCGCCGCCGGGCTCGGCGTTGGCATCGAGCACGACGAAGCCGCCGTCGGTGCCGGGCCGGTACGGGGCGAAGCCGCGGCGGCGCAGGTGGTAGGCGGCGGACAGTCCCGCCTGCCCCGCGCCCACCACCAGGACGTCCACGCGCTGCGGCGTGCCGTCCGTCGTGCTTCCGAACGTCGCGCTTCCGTCCGTAGCGAGGCCGTCCGTCGCGCTTGCGTTCGTAGCGCCGTCGGCCTCTGCAGCAGGGGCCGCTGCGCCCGAGATCGTTGTACCGTAAACAGTCACGCCCGTGAAACATCGGGGGCCCGGCGCCTGTTCCCGCCGTTGCCGCGGTTCGTGCTGCCTCTGCTGGCGGCCCCGCTGGCCCCGCTGGCTCCGCTGGTCCCGTTGCCCCCGCTGGTCCCCGCTGGTCCCGTGGGCGGAGCCTCCGGGTGTCAGCTGGTCGGGGAGATCACGGCGGCGGTGCCGTAGGCGCAGACCTCGGTGCCGACGTCCGCGGCCTCCGTGACGTCGAAGCGCATCATCAGGACGGCGTTGCCGCCGCGCGCCCTGGTCTGCTCCACCAGCCGCTGCATCGCCTCGTTGCGGCTCTCGACCAGGGTCTTCGTCAGACCGCGCAGCTCCCCGCCGACCAGTGACTTCAGTCCGGCACCGATCTGGCTGCCGACGTGGCGGCTGCGCACGGTCAGTCCGAAGACCTCGCCGATCACGTGATCGACGCGGAATCCGGGGACGTCATTGGTGGTCACGACCAGGACATCGGCGTTCGGGCCCTGCCCGCCGCCGTACTCGTTGATGTCAGCCATGGGACTCATCCTGCCCATGTCGGGTGTCCGGGTGACAGAGGCCGGGCCGGTAGGTGGCCGAGAAGGCTTCCGGAAGCTGGTCCGGACCGGTGATCGGGCGGCCGAAAGGCCGTACCGTAGCCCCATGGGCGAGCGAAGCGATCATCCACAGGGGCCGGGCGCGGCGGAGGACTCCGGCGCGCAGGAGATCGAGGCGACGGTGGTGCTGGGCCTGCGGATCACCGACTGGCCGGCGTTGCGCGCGGCCGCGATCAGGGCCGTCGAGGAGCTGGACTTCGAGGGTATCGACCCGGCGGGCCAGCGCCGTGAGCTGCTGCGCGAGGTCGCCGAGGACGCCAATGCGGCGCTCGGCGCGCTGCTGCACCCGGACCGGCTGGTGGCCGCCATCCCCGGGGTCGAGGCGATGGGCGGCACGCTGGAGATCAGCGTGACCGAGGACTTCACACCGGACTTCGCCGAGCTGTTCCCGCTGGACGGCGACGACGAGGACGGCGGCGCGGGCGCGGACTGGACGCTCACCCCGCGCACCGCCTGCCTGCTCCACGCCCAGCTGCTCGGGTTGGCCGACGCCGCCTACGACGACCTCGACGAGCACGGGGACGAGGCGGTCGCCGACGGCGAGGACATCGACTGGACGGTCTTCGCCCGGCTGCCCCAGCGCACCTGGGGGATGCACCGGGGCTGGCGCCGCGCGATGGCCCGGGCCTTCGACGACCTGGCCGACGACCTCGCGCTCGGCGAGTGGCCGCTGCCGCGCTGCCTCGCCGAGGAGATCGCGCTGCGGATGGCGCTGGTGGACGCCAGGGCGCTGCTCGGCGCCCAGCCCGAGTCGGTGGCCGACATGATGGGCGACCTGCCGGCCGACCTCTACGACTACGACTGGGACGGCTGCAACGACGAACTGTTCGGCGTCTACGGGCCCGACGACGGCGACCCGGAGCTCGGCGCGGAACAGCGGACCGAGGTGCTGCTGGCGGCCACGCACCCGGAGGGCTGGTTCCTGATGTACGAGGACGCGGAGGAGCGGGACCCGCAGCGCGGCTACCGGCGCTGACCGGGCGTCCGGGCCTGGCCCGGGCTGAGGTCGGGGCACGGGCCGGGCCGGGGCTGTCCGCCGGGGTCGTCGGTCGAGGGCTGCCGGCCGGGGTTCTCGGCCGGGGTCCTCGGCCGGGCGGCGCGGTCCGGTGGGTGGGCGGCTAGGCTGCGGGCATGTCCGATGTGTCTGGTATGCGCGATGTGGCCCCGGAGGGTTCCGGCCGGGCGGACGAGTCTCCGGCCGGTGGGGACGAGTCGGCGCTGGACCGGATCGCGCTCGGCCTGGACGGTGTGCGGGCGGCGCAGCGTGGTCGGACGGCCGAGGCGCGGGCCGGTTTCGAGGCGCTCTGGGACGAGCTGGGGGAGCAGGACGTCTTCCACCGCTGCGTGCTGGCGCACTATCTGGCCGATCTGCAGGACGATCCGAGGGCCGAGCTGGAGTGGGACCGGCGGGCGCTGGCCGCCGCCGACTCGTTGACCGCCGAGCGCGCCCAGACCTACGAACCGGCCCTCCAGGTCCGCGCCTTCTATCCCTCACTGCACCTCAACCTGGCCTCGGACCACCTCAAGCTCGGCGAGCCCGACCTCGCCCGCGAGCAGCTGGAGCGGGCGGTGCGCAGCCTGGACGCACTGCCCGAGGACGTCTACAGCGCGGGTATCAGGGCCGCCGTCGACGAGCTGCGGCAGCGGCTGCGCTGACCAGGGGTCCGGCAGGGCTGCGCGGGGTCGGGCGAGGCCGAGCGGTGGGTCGGGAGGGCCTGCGCGCGCGGTCGGGCGAGGCCGGGCGTGGGGGCGGGCCGGAGCGGACGGGGCGGGCCGGACCGGGCCGAGCGGGGCTGGCATGCTGGACGGGTGACTTCTCCGTTCGATGCCCCGGCCGCCGCGTCCTCGCCCGCCTCGTCCACCCCGCCCTCGCCCGCCGACCCGGGCTCGGGCGACTCCCCGGCCCCGGAGGAGCGTGACGCGCGCCCGCAGTACGTGCTCCCGCTGGTCGTCCGGGTGGAGCGGGCCACGCCGCCGGGGCGGACGGACGCGCTGGAGACCTCGGCCCGTGCGGTGCTCACCCTGCTGGCCGACCCGCGGGTGACCGCGGTGGACGGCGAGTGGGCCGAGCGGGTCGCGGCCTGGGAGGACGCCCGGATCCGCAAGGTGGTCCGGCGGGCCCGGGGCGGGGAGTGGCGTCGGGCGGGCGAGCTGCCGGGCGTCACCGTGCGGGGGCGGGAGGCGGAGGTGCGGGTGTTCCCGCCGGTTCCGCTGGACGGCTGGCCCAAGGAGCTCGCCAAGCTGCAGGTCTCCGGGACGGACCTGGAGGAGACGGCCGAGGTCGGCGTGCCCGAGGCGGGACTGCCGGTGCTGTGGCTCAACCCGGAGCTGGAGATGAGCGCGGGCAAGACGATGGCGCAGACCGGCCACGCCGCGCAGCTCGCGTGGTGGCGGCTGGACGAGGCGCAGCGCAAGGTGTGGGCCGAGTCCGGCTTCGCGCTGGCGGTGCGCACGGCCGGGCCGGAGCGGTGGGAGGAGCTCGTCCGCAGCGGGCTGCCGGTGGTCCGGGACGCGGGCTTCACGGAGATCGCCCCGGGCAGCTGCACGGTGATCGCGGAGCATCCGGCGTTGCGGTGAGAGCGGCGCGTTCCTGCGAACAGCGGACAGATGACAGATTTCGAAATCTGTCATCTGTCCGCTGTTATTTGTCCGCTGTCACCTGAAACCTGTCATCGGTCCGCCGGCGGCTGCCGCCCGGGCTACCCGCCGGAGGCCTCGTGCCGGCGCAGTGCCCGCAGGCCTCCGTACACGGCCAGGGTGGTCCAGAGCGCCATGATCAGCAGCCCGGTCCAGTAGCCGTAGTGGACGCCCGGCTCCGGCTGGGTGCGCATCGCGTACAGGCCGGCCCGGTCGGGCAGGAACTGGCCGACCTCGCGGACGCCCGGGATGGCGGCCAGCCAGGTCGTGCCGAGGAAGACCATCGGGGTCAGCAGGCCGAGCGCGGCGCTGAGGTTGCCCAGCATCGTGGTCAGTCCCAGGCAGATCAGCACCATCATGGGGTGGTAGAGCACACCGGCCAGGAAGCTGCGGGTCAGGCCCGGGGTGGAGAGGTCCAGGCCGACGGTGGCGTCGACGGCCAGGAACGAGCCCGCCGTCGAGAGCAGCCCGAGCAGCAGGCCGAGCCCGGCGCCGATCGCGAGCTTGGCGCCGTACAGCCGGCCGCGTCGCGGGACGGCGGTGAGCGAGCCGCTGATCATGCGGGTGTTGAACTCCTGCCCGATCAGCAGGATTCCGAAGCAGGCCACGGCGACGTGGCCGAACAGGAGCCCGTAGTAGATCCCGCCGGCCGGGTCCTCGCCGGGGGTGTGGTCCTTCACCCCGTAGGCGGCGTTGACCGCCGCGGTGATGCCGACGGTCAGCACCAGAGCCACCAGCGGGGCCGCCCACTGCGAGGGCAGGGTGGTGAACTTGATCCGTTCGGCGCGCAGGGCGTTGGCGGTCGGTCCGGGGTTCATGCCCATCGTCCCTTCGTCCGTGGTCACTTGGTGCGGCGCAGGGCGCGCAGTCCGGCGTACGAGGCTGCGGCGGCCCAGAGCGCCATGATCAGCAGTCCGGTCCAGTGCCCGTACACGACGTGCGGGTCGTCGACGTAGTGCAGGGCGTACTGGCCGGCGCGGTCGGGCAGGAACTGCGCAAGTACCCGGGCGCCGGGCAGGCCGCCGAGGGCCGGCGAGACCAGGAAGACGGTCGGGGTGACCAGGCCCATGGCGGCGGTGAGGTTGCCGAACAGCGTGGTCAGCCCGAGGCAGAACACCACCAGCAGCGGCGGGTACAGCACCCCGGCGACGGCGGCCCGGGTGAACGCGGGGCCGTGCCAGGCGCCGGGGACGGTCGCCGCGTACCCCGCGAAGGCGCCCGCGGTGCCGGCCGCGCCGACGACGAGGCCGACCAGCGCGCCGAGCGTGAGCTTCGCGCCGTACAGCCGGGCGCGGCGGGGGACGGCCGTGAGCGAGACTTCGATCATGCGGGTGTTGAACTCCTGGCCGATCAGCAGGATGCCGAAGCAGGCCAGCGCGACATGGCCGAAGTTGAGCCCGTAGAAGACGCCCACGCCGGGGTCGTCGACGATGCTGGGGTCCGCGCCGCCGAGCCAGGCGCCCACGGCCGTGGTGATTCCGGCACTGAGCAGCAGGGCGAGCAGCGGGGTGAGCCAGAGCGAGGGCAGGGTGGTGAACTTGATGCGCTCGGCGCGCAGGACCGGGAGGGTCGGGCGGACCGGGTGGCCGGTGCTCATGCCGCCACCTCCGCGCGGTACTCGACGCTGTCGGCGGTCATCCGCATGAACGCGTCCTCCAGCGAGTCCTGTCGGACCGCGATCTCGTACAGCACCACACCCCGGGCGGCGGCGAGCGCCGCGATCCGCTCGGGCTCGGCGCCGGTCACCTCCCAGGCGCCGCCGTCGACTTGGGTGGCGTCGAGGCCGTGGTCGGGGTCGGCGAACAGGGCGACCAGCTTGGTCGGGTCCACGGCACGCACCCGGATCCGGGTGCGGCCGTGCCGGTCGATGAAGTCGGAGGTGGCTGCGTCCGCCAGCAGCCGGCCGCGGCCGATCACCACCAAGTGATCCGCGGTGAGGGCCATTTCGCTCATCAGGTGGGAGGAGACCAGCACCGCCCTGCCCTCGGCGGCGAGTTCGCGCAGCGTGGTGCGGATCCAGCGGATGCCCTCGGGGTCGAGGCCGTTCACCGGCTCGTCCAGCAGCAGCACCGCCGGATCGCCGAGCAGTGCGGCCGCCACTCCGAGGCGCTGGCGCATGCCCAGGGAGAAGCGTCGGATCCGTTGCCCGGCGGCGTCCGTCAGGCCGACCTGCGCGAGCACCTCGCCGACGCGGCGCTCCGGCAGGCCGTTGCTCGCGGCGAGCCAGCGCAGGTGACCGCGCGCCGTCCGGCCGCCGTGCAGGGCCTGGGCGTCCAGCAGGGCGCCGACCTGCCGCAGTGGGTCGGCCAGTTCGGTGTACGGACGGCCGTCGATCAGGGCGTGCCCGGCGGTGGGCCGGTCCAGGCCGAGGACCAGGCGCATGGTGGTGCTCTTGCCCGCGCCGTTCGGGCCGAGGAAGCCGGTCACCACACCGGGGCGGACCTCGAAGGACAGGTCCTCGACGACACGTCGGCCGTCGTACTCCTTGGTCAGGCCCTGGATCTCGATCACTGCCGTGCTCCCTTCGGCTCGTTCGGTGGCGTGCTGCGGCCGGTGGTCCCGGCCGGTGGTCCCGGCCAGTGGTTCCGGCCGGTGGTCACATTCGACCGGATCGGGCCGGAGCGGCGGATCCCGCAGCGGAGTGGAGCCGGCTCCCTCTCGGGAGGGAGCCGGTTCACACCCGGGGCGGGAGCCGGGAACCGCTGCTGAACTGGCAGGATGGCGCGGTGACCAAGATCGCTGTGCCCAGGATCCTCGCGCCGCTGCTGGCCGGTGCCACCTACGCGCGCCTGCTGCACCTCCTGGTCGGATGGATCTTCATGGGCGTCGTCCTGTTGATCTATCCGGGGGCGGTGGGGCTGACGCTCCCCCGGATCGTGGCGGAGTGCGTCGCCGTGGACGCCGTCCTGCTGATGCTGGTCGCCCTCATCCCGGCGACGCGGCGGGCGGAGGGGGTCCAGGCCCGGCTGCTGCTGGTGCCCGACCGCGAGGAGGACATCGCCGCCGACTCCTCCCGCGGCTGGGCCGACCGGTGGCGCACCGCCCTCTGGCTGATCGGCCGGGTCGCGCTCGGCTCGGCCGTCGGGATGACGACCGTGGTCGGCGTCAACGAAGGCGGCGGCCTGCTGGCGGGGCCGCAGGGGCCGAGCTACCTCCTGCTCCTGCCGGTGGCGCTGTTCGCCTACGGCTGGCTGGTGGTGGCTGCCGGACGCCTCCAACTCGCCATGGCTGTCCGACTGCTGGGTCCGTCACCGGCGGAGCGGCTGGCGGAGGCCGAGCTGCGGGCCGAACGGCTGCTGGAGCGCAACCGGTTGGCCCGCGAGCTGCACGATTCCATCGGCCATGCACTGACGGTGACGGTCCTTCAGGCCGGCGCGGCGCGCGAGGTCGGGGACCCGGCGTTCGTCGCCAAGGCGCTGGAAGTCATCGAGGAGACCGGGCGCCGGGCCATGGACGACCTCGAACGCACCCTCGTCCTGCTGCGGGAGACCCCGCCCGGGGTGAACGGCACGGCCACCGAGCAGCCTGGGATCGAGCAGCTGCCGGTGCTCTTCGACACCGCCCGCGCGGCCGGCAGTCCGGTCGAGGCGTGGATCGACGTACCGGCCGGAACGCTCCCCGGGGTGCTCGCCCGCGAGTCCTACCGGATCGTCCAGGAGGGCGTCACCAATGCGCTCAAGTACGCGCCCGGCGCGCCGCTCAGCGTCCGGATCGCCGTCCGGGACGGGCAGTTGGAGCTGCGCTGCACCAACCGGGCACCGAACGGTGCGGGCGGAGCGGGCGGTGCGGGCGGGGCGAGCGGGGCCGGTGGTGCGGGCGGCGCCGGGGGCGTGCTGCGCCGGGCGGGCGGGGGGCGCAAGGGCGGCAAGGGCCTGCGCGGCATCCGCGAGCGCGCCATGCTGCTCGGCGGCGAGGCCACGGCGGGGGCGGCGGCCGACGGGAGCGGGGAGTGGGTGCTGGCCGTCCGGCTGCCCCTACGCTTGGGGTCGTGACGGATGATCTTGCCGGAGACGGGTCCGGCGGGAGGCGGCACGGGGACCGTGGGGAGGGTGGTGCGGTGATGACGGACATTCTGCTCGCCGACGACGAGGAGCTGGTCCGGTTCGGGCTGCGGGCCGTCCTGGAGGCGCAGGGGGACCTCCGGGTGGTCGGTGAGGCCGCCGACGGCGCCGAGGCGGTGGCGATGGCCCGGACACTGCGCCCGGACGTCGTGCTGATGGACGTCCGGATGCCGGTGATGGACGGCCTGGCGGCCACCCGCGAGCTGCTGCGCCCCGGGGCCCCGGGGGAGCGGCGGCCGCGGATCCTGGTCGTGACCACCTTCGAGAACGACGACTACGTCTACCAGGCGCTGCGCGCGGGCGCCGACGGCTTCCTGCTCAAGCGCTCCCGCCCGTCCGAGATCGCCCACGCGGTACGGCTGGTCGCGGCCGGCGAGTCGCTGCTGTTCCCGGCCGCGATCCGCCGCCTCGCCGCCGGGCACGGCAACCCGGCCGCCCGAGCCGCCATGGAGCGGGCGGCGCTGACCGAGCGCGAGGCGGAGGTGCTGCGGCTGGTCGCCCGGGGCCTCAGCAACGGGGAGATCGCGGAGCAGCTGTTCCTCGGCGTGCAGACGGTGAAGACGCACGTCAGCAGCGTGCTGGCGAAGCTCGGCGCGCGCGACCGCACCCAGGCGGTGATCGCCGCGTACGAGTCGGGGTTCGTCGAGCCGTCCGAGTAGCCCCGGGACCGGCAGGAGGCAGGAGGCAGGGGCCGGCGGTCGGGCCTCCCGACCGGCCCCGGTTCAGGCCGGATAGGCGTGGGTCTGGGTGGCCTTGACCGAGGCCCAGACCGTGACCCCCGGCGAAAGCTCCAGCTCCGCGACGGCGGCCGGGGTGAGGTCGGCGGCCATCGGCAGGCGGCCGGCCAGCTCGGTGCGGACCCGGTCGCCGTGCAGGTCCAGGCCGGTGACCTCGGCCTGCCACAGGTTGCGCGCGCTGGACTGCGGCCGCTCCCGGTGGAGGGTCACCGCGGACGGCGGGAACGCGACGAACGCCGGGCCGTCCAGCTCCTCGGTGGTGACCAGCACGGTGCCGTCCGGGAGCGTCACGTGCGTGCCCTCGGACCGGCCCTGGTACAGGTTCAGCCCGACCAGGCGGGCGATGTAGTCGGTGCGCGGCCGCCGGGCGACCTCCGCCGGGCTGCCGGACTGCACCTCGTACCCGTCCTCGATCACCACCAGCCGGTCGGCGAGCACCATCGCGTCCAGCGGGTCGTGGGTCACCAGCACCGCGACGGCCTCGAACTCGGCCAGGTGCCGCCGCAGTCGGGACCGCACGTCCAGGCGGGTGCGGGCGTCCAGGGCGGCCAGCGGCTCGTCCAGCAGGAGCAGCCGGGGGCGGACGGCGAGGGCCCGGGCCAGCGCCACCCGCTGCGCCTGGCCGCCGGAGAGCTTGCCCGGGCGGACGGAGGCGTGGTCGGCCAGACCCATCCGCTCCAGCCAGGCGGCGGCTTCGGCCCGGGCGTCCCGCTTGGAGCGGCCCTGGCAGCGCGGCCCGAAGGCGACGTTGTCGAGCGCGCTGAGGTGCGGGAAGAGCAGGTAGTCCTGGAACACCACGCCGACCGGCCGTTCCTCGGCCGCGGTGTGCACGCGCTCGGCCGGGTCCTCCAGGGTGCGGCCGTCCAGGCGCAGGTGGCCGCCGGTGAGCGGGAGCAGGCCGGCCAGGGCGCGCAGTGCGGTGGACTTGCCGGCGCCGTTGGGCCCGAGCAGCGCGATCACCTCGCCGGGGGCGGCGGTGAGGGCGAGGTCGAGGGTGAACGCGGCACGTTCGACCCGCAGTCGGGCGTCGAGGGCGGTGCTCGGGAGGCGTTCGGTGCTCATCGGGGCGGCGTCCAGACGTTCGATCGGGCAGTCGAGCGGGCGTCCGGGGAGACGCGCGCGTCCGAGGAGTCGCGGGTGTCCGCGGAGTCGTGGGCGTCCGGGGAGACGCGGGCGGGGGCCGGCGGCGTCACGGGGTCGACAGCCAGCGGTCGCGCAGGCCGACCAGGACGGCGACGGAGACCGCCAGCAGCACCAGCGACAGCGCGATCGCGGCCTGCGGGTCCGACTCCATGGCCAGGTAGACGGCCAGCGGCATGGTCTGGGTGCGGCCCGGGAAGTTGCCCGCGAAGGTGATCGTCGCGCCGAACTCGCCGAGCGCCCGGGCCCAGGCCAGGACGGAACCGGCGGCGATCCCCGGTGCGATCATCGGCAGGGTGACCCGCCGGAACGCGGTCAGCCGCGAGGCGCCGAGGGTCGCGGCGGCCTCCTCGTAGCGGGGGTCGGCGGCCCGCAGCGCGCCCTCCACGCTGATCACCAGGAACGGCATCGCCACGAAGGCCTCGGCGATCACCACCCCGGTGGTGGTGAAGGGCAGCGTGAGGCCGAAGGCGGAGTCCAGCCAGGTGCCGACGATGCCGCGCCGGCCGAGCACCAGCAGCAGCGCCACACCGCCGACCACGGGCGGCAGCACCAGCGGCAGGGTGACCAGCGCCCGGATCACCCGCCGGCCCGGCAGCTCGGTGCGGGCGAGCAGCCAGGCCAGCGGCACGCCGAGGACCAGCGACACGGCGGTGGCCGCCGTCGCGCTGATCAGCGACAGGCGCAGCGCGTCCCAGACGGCGGGGCTGGTCAGCTCGTCGGACAGGGCGCTCCACGGCGCCCGGACGAGCAGGCCGACCAGCGGGAGGATCAGGAACGCCAGCCCGAGCAGCGCCGGGAGCAGCAGGGTGACCGGGACGCGCTGCGTCCGCGACCGGCGCCGGGGGCGGCGCGGCAGGGCCTTCGCGGGGCCTGCCGCGCCGTCGGCGGTCCGGTCGTGGTTGGGCCGGCCCGACGGGCGCTCCCCGGAACCGGTGGTGCGGTCGCTCACGGTGCCTGGAAGCCCGCCGCGGTCAGCACCTGCTTGGCCTCGGGCGACTGGACGTAGGCGACGAACGCGGCTGCGCCGTCCTTGTTGGGCGCCTTGGCGAGCGCGGCGATCGGGTAGTCGTTCACGGCCTTGTCGGCCTCGGGGAAGTCCACACCGTCGATCTTGGCAGCGTCGGCCTGCACATCGGTCTTGTACACCAGAGAGGCGTCGACCTCGCCGAGTTCGACCTTGGTGAGCGCGCCCTTGACGTCCTGCTCCAGGGTGACCGGGGTGAGGTCGACCCCGGCGGCCTTGAGCGCGGTCTGCGCGGCGGCGCCGCAGGGCACCTCCTTCGCGCAGAGGGCGACCTTCACGCCGGAGGCGGTGAGGTCCTTGAGGCCCGCGACGTGCTTGGGGTTGCCCTTGGGGACGGCGATGGTGAGCGTGTTCTTCACGAAGACGGCCGGCTGGCCGCTCGCACCGCCCGCGTCGGTCACGGTCTTCATGGTGGCCGGGCTGGCGGCGGCGAACACGTCGGCCGGGGCACCGGAGTTGATGCTGGTGGCGAGGCTGGAGCTGCCGCCGAAGTTGAAGGTGACCTTGCTGCCCGGGTTGGCGGCCTCGAAACTCTTGCCCAGCTCGGTGAAGGTCTCCTTGAGCGAGGCGGCGGCGAAGACGGTGACGGTGCCGCTCGCCTTCGGCACGCTGCCACCGGCCGCGGGGGCCGCGGAGCCGGACGAGGAGGCAGAGTTCGAGGCCGCGGAGCCGGAGGACTTGCCGCCGTCGCTGCCGCAGGCGGTGACCCCGAGGCTGAGGACGAGGGCCGCTGCGGCGGCGACGGCGAGTCTGCGGGTGGTGCCGGTCGTACGGGTGCTCATCGGGGCTTCCCCTCCGGGGCGCGCGCCGGACTGGGCGCGAGGGACTGACCGCAGCTGCGGCCATTACGGCGATCATAGTGCCGCAAATGCGAGCGATAAATCCTCTGTTGCTTCGCACAGGCGGGGGCTGGTGCGGGCCTCGGGCCTGCTGTGCGATGGCTCAAACGGGTGTACCCGCGGTGCGCGCAGGCATGTCCGGGGGTGCGTCCAGGGGTGGGGTCGGGGCCGCCGGGGTACGGCGGGGCGGGTGCCGCGTCGGGTGCCGCGTCGGGTGCCGCGTCGGGTGTGAGCCGGGTGCCCGGGCCTGCGGAAAATGCGTCGCGTCGGGGCGGTGCGAGCGGTCAGAGTGGTCGCCGTCCGTACGTTCGTACCTGCGACCGGGCGGCGGAAGTGTGCCGCCACGGTCGAGCCAAGGGGAGGAGTCCGTCCATGTCCATGCTGCGCGTCACCGCCGAGAAGCTGACCGTCCTGGAGCACCCGAACGCCGATGCCCTGGAGCTCGCACAGGTCGGCCTCTACCGCGCGGTGGTCGCCAGGGGCGTGTACCGGACCGGAGACTACGCCGTCTACATCCCCGAACAGTCCGTCCTCCCCGAAGAGTTGATCGCCGAACTGGGGCTGACCGGCAAGCTGGCCGGCTCCGGGGCGAACCGGGTGAAGGCGGTACGGCTGCGCGGTGAACTGTCCCAGGGCATCGTCTGCCGGCCCGCCGCGCTCGCCGACACCGACCTGGCCGCCGCGGCCGAGCAGGGCGAGGACTTCGCCGGCCTGCTCGGGGTGGTCAAGTGGCAGCCGCCGGTGCCCACGTCGATGAGCGGCGAGGTGGTCGGCGCCCCGGACCTGCTGCCCTGGGTGGACATCGAGAACCTCAAGCGCTACCCCGGGATCTTCGAGCCCGGCGAGCCGGTGGTGCTGACCGAGAAGCTGCACGGCAGCTGCTGCCTGGTCACGTACACCGCCGGGACGGGCGAGGTGCAGGTTTCCTCCAAGGGGATCGGCGCGCAGGGGCTGGCGCTGGTCGAGGACGAGCGCAACCTCTACTGGCGGGCGGTGCGGGCGTACGACATCCCGGCGGTGGCGGCCCGGTTGGCGGAGCGGCTCGGGGCCGAGCGGGTCGGCGTCTTCGGCGAGGTCTTCGGCGAGGGCGTGCAGGACCTCGGCTACGGCGCCTCCGCGCGCACCGACCGGCCCGGGTACGCGGCGTTCGACGTGTCGGCCGTGGTGGACGGGCAGCTGGTCTGGCTGTCCGCGCCCGAACTGCTGGACGGCGAGCTGCCGTTGGCGCCCGAGGTGTGGCGCGGGCCGTTCGACCCGGAGACCGTGCTGGGCCACGCCCGGGGCAGGGAGACCTTCTCCGGGCGTGAACTCCACCTGCGCGAGGGGGTCGTGGTGCGGCCGGTGACCGAGCGCTGGAGCCCGGTGCTCGGCGGCCGGGCGATCGCCAAGGTGGTCAGCGACGCCTACCTGACGCGCAAGGGCGGCACCGAGTACGAATAGGCCCGTGGGCGGGGGACGGGACGCGCACCTTCCGGAAATGACTACTCGTCAGTAAAGTCGAAGGTGCGCATTCCCGTGCAGAAGGAGTCGTCCATGGCCACCAGAACTGCCGTACCCGGCCCGGTCGGCAATCCACTGGTCGGATCGCTGTTCGACCTCACCCGCCAGCCGCTGCGCACCTACCTGGCGGCCCGCCGCGACCACGGCGACGTGGTGCGGCTCCGGGTCGGCCCGCCCGGGCTGCGGGCCGACTTCTACGCGGTGTTCTCCCCGGACGGGGTCCAGCAGGTGCTGGGCGGCGAGGCAGCCAACTTCCGCAAGGAGAACGCCTTCTACGACGAGCTGCGGACCAGCGTCGGCAACGGGCTGCTGACCAGCCAGGACGGCGAGTACCAGCGCCAGCGCCGACTGGTCCAGCCGCTGTTCACCCGTCGTCGGGTGGACGGGTACGCGGGCGCGGTCGCGCAGGAGGCGCAGTCGCTCACCGAGCGCTGGCGGGCGGCGCCGGACGGCGTGGTGGACGCGGCGGAGGAGACGTCCCGGTTCGCGTTGCGGGCGGTCGCGCGGATCCTCTTCGGTGCGGACGTGGAGGAGGCGGTGGCCGTGGTCCACCGCAACTTCCCCCTGCTCGGCGAGTACGTCAAGGAGCGCGGCTTCGCCCCGGTCCGCCTCCCGCGCAACTGGCCGACGCCGGGGAACCGGCGCGGGCTGGCGGCCCAGGGGGCGCTGTACGAGGTCTGCGACCGGATCATCGCCGAGCGCGCCGCGCGCGGCGGCGGCCACGAGGACGCGGACGACCTGCTCACGCTGCTCGGACGGGCGCGCGGCGAGGACGGGGAGCGGCTGGATCCGGCCGAACTCCGGGACCAGGTGCTGGTGTTCCTGCTCGCCGGACACGAGACCACGGCCACCTCGCTGGCCTTCGCGCTGCACCTGCTGGCCAAGCACCCGGAGCACCGGAAGCTCGCCCGGGAGGAGGCCCGGACCGTCCTGGCCGGGCGGGCGCCGACGGCGGCGGACCTGGAGGCGCTGCCGTACATCACCCGCGTGCTGAAGGAGGCGATGCGGCTCTACCCGGCGGCTGCGCTGGTCGGCCGCAGGGCGGTCGAGGAGACCGTCATCGACGGGTACGTCATCCCGGCGGGGGCGCAGGTCATCGTGGCGCCGCTGGTCACCCACCGGCACCCCGACCACTGGACGGACCCGGAGCGCTTCGACCCGGACCGCTTCCTGCCGGAGGAGGAGAAGGCCCGGCACCGCTACGCCTGGTTCCCGTTCGGGGGCGGGCCGCGGGCGTGCATCGGGCAGCACTTCTCGATGCTGGAGTCGGTGCTGACCCTTGGGGTGCTGCTGCGGGACTTCGACGTGGAGGCCGTGGACCGGCGGGTCGCGATCGCCCAGGGGATCACGCTGCGGGCGGCGAGCCCGATGCGGATCCGGGTGACGGCCGGAGGCTGACGGGGGCCGGCGCAGCCCGTCGTCCGGGCACACGACCGGGACATTCGAACACACCGCCCGTCGCCTGCGGGCTGTTTTTCAGATCTTCGGGTAGCCGTTTCCGGCCCCTCGATAGCGTCCCACGCACCCCAGGCCGAAAGCGCACGTGCGGCCGGCATATGACGGGACCGGTCCCGCGGGCCTGACGACACCCGCGGACCCGACGCCCCCTCGCCGCCGATCGCATGGAGTCCGCCCGGCCCGGGGAGCCCGGGCGCACCGCGTACCGCCCCGGGCCCGACCGGTCGACCGGAGGTCCCATGGGCACCCTCAACCCCCCTCAGCCTCGGCTGGCTGACCCCCGCCCTGTCGCACCTGACGGCCGGCGCCGCCCTCGGGCTGCGCCGGCGCTGCGCGGTCCGGCCGCCGAACGCGCCGGCTGAGCGCACCGGTCCGCCCCCACCGTCGCCCCTGGCCTCCTGGCCCCTGGCCCTCTGGCCCTGAACCCTCGCAGCCTCAGCGACAGCCGCAGCCGCAGCCACAGCCACAGCCCGAAAGGCTCCTCACACATGCGCGAAGACCGCGGCGCCGCCCCCGGTGCCCGCCGGGGTGCCGACGTCGGGCCGGCCGCACGCCCGGCGCGCCTCGGCTCCCGGTCGGGCTGGCTGCGCCCCCGGACGGTCCGCGCCCGGATCATCGCCCTGCTGATGGTCCCGGTCGTCTCGATCATCGCCCTGTGGGGGTTCGCCACCGTCACCGCCGCCCAGGGAGTCCGGGACCTGCTGCGCCAGCGCGACGCCCAGCGCGCCGTGCTCACCCCCGTCGCCGGCACGGTCGCCGGACTGCAGGCCGAACGCACCGCCGCCGGGCAACTGCTGGCCTCCCCGGGGACCGTCCCCACCGCCGCCCGGGAGAGCACCCTGCGCGACGCCTCGGCCGCCACCGACCGGGCGGTCACCCCGCTGTTCCCCGATCCCCGGCACCCCGACCGGGGCTACGACCGCGCCGACGCCCAGGGCCTCGGCGCCGACGCCACCGCCCGGCTGGACGATCTCGCCGGCGCCCTCGCGGACCTGCCCGAGCTGCGCGGCCGGGTGCTGGCCCGGAGCGTCGGCTGGCCCGAGGCGTACGCCGCGTACGGCGAGGCGGTGGACCGGGCGCTCGCCGTGGCCGGGGCCGTCGCACCGCGGCAGGACCACCCGTCCGACGCCGACGCGCGGGTGCTGCTCGAACTCGCCCGCTCCCGCGAACTGCTGGCCCGCGAGGACGCGTTGCTGCGCGCGGCGCAGCTCTCCGGCACGCTCGACGACGACCGGCTGCGCGAGTTCTCCGGCACGGCGTTCGCCCGGCGGGAGTTCGAGGCGGAAGTGGCAGCGGACCTGAGCCCCGCCGGCCGGGCCGCGCTGCTCGCCGTCACCGGCGGCCGGGACCACCGCGAGCTGGTCGACTACGAGGAGGAGGTGCGGTCCGCCGCCGACAGCCGGTCGGCCGTCACCGCGGTGCCGGCGGACCGGTGGGCGATGGTCGCCGGGAACGTCGCGAGCGGCCTGCGCGCCGTCGAGGACCAGGCCGGGCAGGTCGCCGCCGAGCGTCGGAACCCGTACGCCCTGGGCCTGTTCACCCCGGCAGGGACGGCCGTGCTGCTCGGCCTGGTCGGCGTGGTCGCCTCGCTGGTGATCTCGGTGCAGATCGGGCGCGGCCTGGTGACCGAGCTGAACGACCTGCGCAACTCGGCACTTGAGCTGGCAGGCAGCAAACTCCCCTCCACCATGCGGAAGTTGCGGGCAGGCGAGGAGGTGGACATCGAGGTCGAGGCGCCGCGGCCGGCGGGCCGGGACGACGAGATCGGCCAGGTGCACCGGGCGCTTGGCACCGTCCAGCGGGCGGCCGTCACCGCGGCGGTCGAGCGGGCCGAGGTGCTGTCCGGGGTCTCCGGCGTGTTCGTCAACCTCGCGCGCCGCAGCCAGGTCCTGGTGCACCGCCAACTCACCCTGCTGGACGCCATGGAGCGCCGCACCGAGGACCCGTCCGAGCTGGCCGACCTGTTCCGGCTGGACCACCTCACCACCCGCATGCGCCGGCACGCCGAGGGGCTGATCATCCTCTCCGGCGCCGCCCCCGGACGGGCCTGGCGCAGGCCCGTCCCGCTGGTGGACGTGGTGCGCGCGGCCGTCTCGGAGGTCGAGGAGTACGCCCGGGTCGAGGTGCACCCGCTGCCGCGCGCCGCCGTCGCCGGGCACGCCGTCGCGGACCTCACCC
The DNA here is from genome assembly GCF_055600605.1 of Kitasatospora sp. NPDC038210. NCBI lineage: Bacteria > Bacillati > Actinomycetota > Actinomycetes > Kitasatosporales > Streptomycetaceae > Kitasatospora > Kitasatospora sp. NPDC038210. The sequence goes on from NZ_JBVJYK010000002.1 coordinate 347,061, forward strand.
ACCTGGTCGCCGAGCTGGTCGAGAATGCCACCGGCTTCTCACCGCCGCACACCCGGGTGCACATCCGGGGCGAACGGGTCGGCGCCGGCTACGCGTTGGAGATCGAGGACCGTGGCCTCGGGATGGGCCCGGAGGCCCTGTGCGCCGCCAACCGCCGGATCGCCGCGGCCGAGCAGACGGACCTCTTCGACAGTGACCGGCTCGGGCTGTTCGTGGTCAGCCGGCTCGCCGGGCGGCAGGACGTCAAGGTCTCGCTGGTGACCTCCGCGTACGGCGGCACCACCGCGGTGGTCCTGCTGCCCACCGTGCTGCTGGCCGACGGGGTCGCGGACGGGCTGTCGCAGCCGTACGATCCGGTGCCCGAGTCGGACGTCGTGCTGCTCGATGCCGACGAGGACGCTCCGGGAGGACGGGCACAACCCGGCTGGCCTGCAAGGGAGTTCGGGTCGGTGCGGGAGTTCGGGCCGGCGGGGCAGCCCGGTCCGACGCGGGAGCCCGGGTCGGCGGACGGGTGCCGCCCGCGCGACGCGGGCAACGAAGGACTTCCGGCGGTGGGTGGGCCGCCGCCGGAGGGTGGGGCGCTGCTGCCGTTCGGCGACCGGGGGAACGACCCCGGGCCGGTGCGCCGCACCCCCTTCCGGGCATCGAGTGCCCGGGCGGTCGGCCCGGCTGCGGACGAGGGCCCGGGTGCCGCCGTCCGTCCGCAGTCCGGGCCGCCGCAGTCGTACCGCCCGGCTCCGCGTTCGGCGCCGGTCCCGGGCCCGCGTTCGGTGACGGTGCCGGGTTCGGTGACGGTGCCGGGTTCGGGTTCGGGTTCGGGTTCGGGTTCGGCTCAGGGTTCCGGCGATCGCCGACTCGACCCGGGGCCCGAGGAGTTGCCGCGCCGGACCCGCCAGGCGAGCCTCGCACCGCAGCTGCGCGAGGCCCCGGCGGGACCGGGACCGCGCACCCGTCGCAGGGCCTCCGCCGGCACCGCAGATCCTGCCCCGGCACCGGGGGCGGGCCCCGCGGCCGGCACCTCCGAGGGCCGTAGCCGTGCGGGCCGTAGCCCCGAGGCGGCGCGGGCGACGATGGCGGCCTTCCGGAACGGGTGGGCACGCGGCCTGCACGCCGGCGGCGGACCGCACGACCCGTCCACCGACCGACCCGCCGCCCGGCAGCCCGCCGACCTCCCCCCGCCACCGGACCCGCGCGGCCCCCTGTCCCCACCCCGACCCGAAGGAGAGCGACCGTGATCGGCACCACCCACCGCGCAGGAGAACTGAACTGGCTCCTGGACGAGTTGGTCAAGCGAGCGCCCGAGGTCCGCTTCGCCGTGATGCTCTCCGCCGACGGACTGGCCATGGGCACCTCGGCCGGACTGCCGCGCGAGGACGGCGAGCACCTGGCCGCCGTCGCCTCCGGCTTCCACAGCCTGGCCAAGGGCGCCGGCCGGCACTTCGACGCGGGTGAAGTCCGCCAGACCATGGTCGAGTTGGAGGGCGGCTACCTGCTGGTCGCGGCGGCCGGGGAGGGCACCTGCCTGGCCGTCTTCGCCACCGCCCGGGCCAACCTCGGGCTGATCGCCTTCGAGATGTCCAGACTGGTCCGCCGGGTCGGCGAGCACCTGAGCACCCCGCCGCGCGCGGCGGACGGCTGGTGAGCCGGGTGCCCCGACCGTCCCCCGGGGGGACGCCGGCCGGGCTACGTCCCGAACACCCGCGGGCCGACCCCGGCCCGCACCCCCGCAACCCGCTCGCCGCCGCCCACCGGGCCCGCTGGTACGACGACGAGGCCGGCCCGCTGGTCCGTCCGTACACCATGACCCGGGGGCGCACCGGGGCCGGCCAGCAGCAGCTCGACCTGATCGCCGTGGTCGTCAGCGACCTGCCCGATCCGGCGCTCGCCCCGGACGCGCCCGAGCCGCCGGCCGGCCCCGAACAGGCACGCATCCTCGCGCTGTGCCGGGGCACCCCGCTGTCCGTGGCCGAGCTCGCCGCCGAACTCGACCTGCCGGTGGGTGTCGTGCGGGTACTGCTCGGCGACCTGCTGGCGGCCGGGCTCATCCGGGTCAAGCGTCCCGTCCCGCCCGCCCTGCTCCCCGACGAGCGCATCCTCCAGGAGGTCATCCATGGACTCCGCGCACTCTGACCACCGGACCGAACGGTCCCGCACGTCCAACCCGCCCGGCTCGCACCGCCCGTCCCGCTTGTCCCGCCCGTCCGGCCCGAACGGGCCGTGCGCGGCGGGGGACCCGGACGACACCGTGCTCGCGCTCAAGATCCTGGTGGCGGGCGGCTTCGGAGCCGGCAAGACGACACTGGTCGGTGCCGTCAGCGAGATCCGGCCGCTGCGCACCGAGGAGAGGCTGACCGAGGCCGGGCGCGGGGTGGACGACCTCGACGGCGTGGAGCGCAAGAGCACCACGACGGTGGCGATGGACTTCGGGCGGATCACCATTCGGGAGGGTCTGGCGGTCTACCTCTTCGGCACCCCGGGGCAGGACCGGTTCTGGTTCCTCTGGGACGAACTGGCGCAGGGGGCCCTGGGTGCGGTGGTGCTCGCCGACACCCGCCGCCTGACCGACTGCTTCCCGGCCGTCGACTTCTTCGAGCACCGGGGCATCCCGTTCGTGGTGGCGGTGAATCGTTTCGCCGGAGCCCGGGAGTTCGGCCCGGCCGAGGTCGCCCGCGCGCTGGACCTGGACGCCGGTACGCCCGTGCTGCTCTGCGACGCGCGCCGCCGGTCGTCGGGGAAGGAGGTGCTGATCAACCTGGTCGAGCACGCGGGCCGCCTGCGCGCGGCCCGGCTCATCGCGGACGCGGCGCCGGTGGGGTCCGGGTGAGTCGGGCGTGCGGACGGCGGGTGGCAGCCGACGGCGGACAGATGACAGATGACAGCGAACAGATGTTGAAAGTTGTCATCTGTCACCCGTTCGCTGTCACCCGCCGTCCGCCGCCCTCACTCCGCGGGCGGTCGCCCGTACCGGGGTGCGCCGATCAGCCGCGCCACTGGAAGACGATCTTCGTCCAGCTGGACCCCGGGCAGTTGCCCCAGACGGCCCAGGCCTCCGGCCGCGCGCCGATCCACAGACCGGTGGTGTGCGTGCCGTTGGCGCAGTAGGTGATGGTGCGCAGCTGGCCGGAGTAGACGTGGCAGTAGCCCTCCCAGCGCCAGCCGTAGTTCGCGGTGATGACGCAGTGGTAGGGCGCGGCGGCGATGGTGTTCGACGCCGGGACGGAGCCCGGCGTGATGGTCTGGTCCGGGGCGGGCGCCGCCGCGGCCGGCGGGGCGGCGATTCCGAGCGTGCCGAGGGCGGCCGCGGTGGCCATCCCGAACGTGGCGATCTTCCTGGCGATGCAACCTCGCACGGTGGTTCTCCTTGCTGAACGGTTCTCGTCGGGCGGAGCGCCCCGGCCGTCCGGGTTGTCCGGGTGGAGGCGAAGTCCCGTTCCCCGTACGGCTGGTGACGTGTTGCACACGAATGACTGCGAACAGTGAGACGACGAACTATGATGTGATCTGTGTCACAAGCGGTCGGATCGGACTGTGGCCAGGCCCGATCGGGCGCTCGGGGTGCCGGTGTCCGGGGAGGGCGGTATGGCGGATTGCAGCGGTCGACGGGCCGGCGGCGGGCCGGCGAAGGGCTTCGGTCCGTGCGGGAGCGGCGGGCAACCGGCGGAGTTCAACCGGGTGTTCACCGATCTGCTGCCCCGGCTCCAACGGGCGGCCGTGTCGCTCACCGGAAGTCCGGTCGCCGCCGGGGACGTCGTCCACGACGCCTACCTGCGGATCGCCCGCCGGCCTGAGCGCTTCCTCGGCCATCCGCAGCCGTACGCCTACGCGTTCACCACGATGGTGAACATCCTGCGCGACCAGTGGCGCCGGGAGCGGCGGAGGGTCCCGGTGCCCGAGGTGCCGGAGCCGGGGGACGCGGCCGGGCGGGACCGCGCCGCGTCCGGTCCCCGGGCCGGCGGGATGGCCGAGTTGCAGGCGCGCTGGGAGGTGGTCCGGCTGCTGGGCTTCCTGACCGCCAAGCAGGCCCGCGCGGTGGCGCTGGTCGACCTCGACGGCTACAGCGTCGACGAGGCCGCCGAGCTGCTGGGGCTGCATCGCAGCACCCTGGCGGTCACCCGCCGTCGCGCGCACGGGCGGCTGCGTGCCGTGGTCGAACGGGAGCGCGAGCGGGGGTGCGGATGAAGCGGCCCCCGCCACCGCCGCCCGCCACCGCCGCCCGCCACCGCCGTCCGCCGCCGCCCTGCCCGCCGCTCCCGCCCCGCCGTGCGGTGGCCCGACGCACCGAACTGACGGCAAGTCAGCTGATGCGCAGCCCCGGCCCGTACGCTGAAAATCGTGATCACGTACGAGGACCACCGCCTGCGCGCCCTGGCCGAGGACGGCCGCTGGCACGAGCTGCTCGCCGCCTACCGGCAGGGCCGGGCCGCCGCCGTGGTCGAAGCCGGGGAGGAGACCGCGGCAGCCCTGACGGCGCCGCTCGGCCACCTGATCGCCTACGCGGCGCCTCCCGAGCTGGCCGTCCGGCTGTTCGACCGGGACGGCGGCGAGGGGACGGTCGCCGGGGTGGCCGACCACGACGCCGGTCCGCTCTGGGAGGTGCTGGCGACCCGGCACTCCTGGCTGCGCCTGGCCCCGCTCCTCGGCCCGCCCCCGGTGCGCCGGCTGGTCGCGCACACCCGGGTGCTGCTCGGCGAGGACCTCTCGTACGGGGCCGAGCCCGATCCGGAGGGCGTGCCGATGCGGCTGGAGCCCTGGGAGGCCTCGGGGTGGGAGGAGTCGGCGCGGGTGCGGGAGTACCTGCCCGGCGGTGGTGCGCGGAGCGCGCTGCTGACCCTGCCGCCCAGCCGGGAGGGCCTCGGTGTGGTGGAGCTCCCGGCGCCGGGGACACGGGCGGACGGCCGGCCCGCCGGTCGGCGGGTCACCCGGGCGCTGGCCGAGCTGGGCGCACTGGCGCCGTGGGCGGAGGCGGTCTGTGTCCGCGGCCAGGCCCCGCTGGCGGCGGCCCAGCTGGCCCGGGGGCGACGGGTGGCCGGCGGGTACCTGCCGTTCGCGCTGGTCTACCCGGCGCTGGTGCGGGCCGCGGCCGTCGGTCGGACGCAGGGCTGTGCGCACGGTCGGCTGGGGCTGTGGCGGGCACTGGCCGCGATGGCCGGGGCGGACGGGCCGGAGTCGGGTGAGGTGAACGCGCTGGTGGCCCGGATGCGCTGCTTCACCTGGCAGGAGCCGTCGGCCGGGCTGCACCACCTGCACGTCGCGCTGGAGGATCCGGCCAGCGGGGTGACCTGGGGGATCGGCGGCTCGCAGGAGCTCTGAGGACGGTCGGGCCCGTCGGAGCCGCGTTCCGGCCGCATTGGGGCCGAGCCGCACGGAGCGGAAGGCCCCCGGCCCGGCGCCGTTTCCGGGGGTTGGTGGGTGGCGCCGGACCGGGGGAGTGGGGCGGCCGCCGTCAGACGGCGGCGGGTTCGGCTCCCCGGGCGGGGACCGCCTCGGGGGCGTTCGCGGGTTCGCCCTCGGCCGCCGGGCTCCCGGCGCCGTGGCCGTCGACCAGGGTCAGTTCGTCGAACGGCACCTCACCGGCCAGCACCCGGCGGGCGCGCTCGGCGTCGAGCTCGCCGGTCCAGTGGCCGATGAGGACGGTCGCGACGGCGTTGCCCGCGAAGTTGGTGAGTGCCCGGGCCTCGGACATGAAGCGGTCGATGCCGACGATCAGGCCGACCCCGTCCACCAGCGCGGGCTTGTGCGACTGCAGGCCGCCCGCGAGGGTGGCCAGGCCCGCACCGGTGACGCCGGCCGCGCCCTTGCTCGCGATCACCATGAACACCAGCAGCGAGAGCTGCTCGCCGATCGACATCGGCTTGTCCATCGCCTCGGAGATGAAGATCGAGGCCATGGTCAGGTAGATCGCGGTGCCGTCGAGGTTGAAGCTGTAGCCGGTCGGCACGGTGATGCCGACGACGGGGCGGCTGACGCCCAGGTGCTCCATCTTGGCGATCAGGCGGGGCAGGGCGCTCTCGGAGGAGGAGGTGGAGAGGATGAGCAGGAACTCGCGGCCGAGGTACTTCAGCAGCGCGAACACGTTGACCCCGGCGACCAGGCGCAGCAGCGTGCCCAGCACCACCACGACGAACAGCGCGCAGGTCAGGTAGAAGCCGATCATGATGACGGCGAGGCTCTTCAGCGCGGCCGTGCCGGTGGCCCCCACCACGGCCGCCATCGCCCCGAAGGCGCCGACCGGTGCGACCCACATGATCATCGCCATGACCCGGAAGACCAGCCGCTGCACGTGCTCGATCCCGCGCAGCACCGGGGCGCCGGCCGGTCCCATCGCCTGCAGGGCGAAGCCGGCGAGCAGGGCGACCAGCAGGGTCTGCAGCACCTTGCCCTGGGTGAGGGCGGAGAACATGGTGTCGGGGATCATCCCGAGCAGGAAGTCGGTGGTCGACTGGGCGCCGCCGGCCGCCGCCTGGGCGTGGCCGGACTTGGCGAGCGCGGCGGTCAGGTGCAGGCCGCCGCCGGGCTCCAGCAGGTTGCCGACGACCAGGCCGATGGCCAGCGCGACGGTCGACATGGCGAGGAAGTAGCCGAGCGCCAGGCCGCCGACCTTGCCGACCTTCGCCGCCTTGGTCACCGAGCCGATGCCCAGCACGATGGTGCAGAAGATCACCGGGCTGATCATCATCTTGATCAGGTTGACGAAGCCGGTGCCGACCGGCTTGAGCTCCACGGCGAAGCCGGGGGCGGCCAGCCCGACCACCACGCCCGCGATCACCGCGGCGATCACGGCGAGGTAGAGGTAGTGGGTCCGGTCCTTGCGTCTGGGTCCCCCCGCCGTTGCGGCTCCAGCGATCGACATCTGCGGCTCCTTCGCCCTGCAGTCCTGGCGGCCCCGGGTGGTGGGCCGCTCCGACTATGGGCCGGAGCGTGACGGGGGTCACGTTTGCGTTCATAGAGTTCACGGTCGACGCACCCGGGTCGCAGGCGCCGCCCGTGGTGCACACTGGCTGGCATGTCCGAGCGCACCGCCCCCACGACCTCGCGCCGTCGGCTCCCCCGGTTCCCCGCGCTCGGTCCGCTCCGGCCGTACGGCCCCGCCCGCCGACTGCCGCGGCGGCTGCCCCGCCGGCTGCCCCGCCGACTGCCCCGGCGGCTGGTCCGCAGTCTGGCCGGGCAGCTGTTCGTCGTCCAGGTGGTGATCGTCGCCGCCGTGGTCGCGGGCGGCGCGGTGCTGGCGTACCTCTTCACCGCCGACCGGAACGAGGACGCGGCCCGCCGCGAGGTGACCGCGGTCGCCCGCGCCGTCGCCGACTCGCCGTCCGTCCGGTCCGCCGTCACCGGCCCGGACCCGACCGCGGTGCTCCAGCCGTACGTCGAGCAGGTGCGGACGGACACCGGGGTCTCCTTCATCACCGTCATGGACACCGACGGCGTGCGCTGGACCCACCCGCTGCCCGAGCAGATCGGCAAGCGCTACCTCGGGCACATCGACTGGGCGCTCGCCGGGCAGACCCGCAGCGAGACGTACACCGGCACGCTCGGCCCGTCGGTGCGGGTGGTCACGCCGGTGTGGGACGACCGGCACCGGGTGGTCGCACTGGTCAGCGCGGGCCGCACCGTCGAGTCGATCTCCGCACAGCTCAGCGGTCCGCTGATGGCCCTGGTCGGGGTGGCGGTGGCCGCGCTCGCGCTCGGCGGCGCCGGCACCTACCTCGCCAACTCCAGGCTGCGGCGGCACACTCACGGCATGGGGCCGGACGAACTCAGCCACCTGTACGAGTACCACCAGGCCACGCTGCACTCGGTGCGCGAGGGGCTGGTCCTGCTCGACCGCTCGCACCGGGTCGTGCTGTGCAACGACGCCGCCCGCGAACTACTGGGCCTGACCGGTGACTTGGACGGACGACCGATGGCGGAGCTGGACCTGCCCGAGGCGCTGGTGGCGACCGTCCTGGGCGAGGAGCCGGCCCGGGACGAGGTGCACCTGACCGCGGAACGGGTCGTGGTGCTCAACACCTCCATCATCGGCACCGGCCTCGGCCGGGTGGTCACCCTCCGGGATCACACCGAACTTCAGGCGCTCAGCGGCGAGTTGGACTCCGTGCGCGGTTTCACCGAGGCGCTCGGCGCCCAGGCGCACGAGGCCGCCAACCGGCTGCACGCGGTCGTCTCGCTGATCGAACTCGGCCGCCACGAACAGGCGGTGGAGTTCGCCACCGCCGAACTCGAACTGGCCCAGCAGCTCACCGACCGGGTGGTCGCGGCGGTGAGCGAGCCGGTACTGGCCGCGCTGCTGCTCGGCAAGGCCGCCCAGGCCGCCGAGCGGGGCGTGGAGTTGACCCTCGCCGAGGACAGCAGGATCGACGACGGGGTGCTCCCGCCCGGGCTCTCCGCCCGGGACCTGATCACCGTGCTCGGCAACCTGGTCGACAACGCCGTGGACGCCGCCATCGCCGGGGCCGCGCAGAGCACCGCCCCGCCGGAGGTGACCGTCACGGCGCGGATCGAGCGTGGCGGAGCCCCGGGCGCCGGCGCCGCTGCGGTTTCCCGTGCGGGCGCGGGCTCCGGTGCGGGTGCGGGCTCCGGCGTGGGTACGGGCTCCGGCGTGGGTACGGGCTCCGGCGTGAGCGGGGACGGCGACTGTCTGCTGCTGCGGGTCGCCGACACCGGCGCGGGCATCGACCCCTCGGCCGTCGAGGACGTGTTCCGGCGCGGGTGGAGCACCAAGCAGGACGGCCGCGGGCACGGCCTCGGCCTGGCGCTGGTGGCCCAGGCCGCCCGGCGCAACGGGGGCACCGTCGAGGTCGGGCGCGAGCGCGGCGCGGTGCTGACGGTCCGGCTGCCGCTGGCAGGTCGGCCGCAGGACCGTCAGGAGCCGGGGGAACGCGGAGAACCGGGGGAGCCGGTGGATCGCGGAGAGCGGCGGGAGCCGGGAGGCCGCGAGCCCGAGGAGGCCCTGGCATGACCACGTACCGTGGAGCGGATCCCGCGGGGATCTCCGTGCTGGTCGTCGAGGACGACCCGGTGGCGGCCGCCGCGCACACCCTGTACGTCGAGCGCGAACCCGGCTTCCGCGCGGTCGGCACCGTCCACAGCTGCGCCGACGCGTTGCGCTTCCTGGACCGGGCCCGCGCCGCCGGGACCCCTGTCGACCTCACCCTCCTCGACCTCTACCTGCCCGACGGCCACGGGCTGCAGCTGTGCCGCACGCTGCGCGCCGCCGGCCACACCACCGACGTCATCGCGGTGACCTCGGCGCGCGACCTCGCGATGGTCCGGCAGGCGGTCTCGGCCGGGGTCGTGCAGTACCTGCTGAAACCGTTCAGTGCCGCCGCCCTGCACGACCGGCTGGAGCGCTATGCCCGGTACCGCGACAGCCTCGGGCGCACCGGTGAGGCCACCGGGCAGGACGAGGTCGACCAGGCGCTCGCCCTGCTCCGGACTCCCGAGCGCAGCGCGCTGCCGAAGGGGCTGAGCGCGCCCACCCTGGACACCGTCGCCTCGGTGCTCAGGGAGGCCGCGACCGGGCTGTCGGCGGCGGCCGCCGGAACCGCCGCCGGGGTCTCGCGGATCACCGCGCGGCGCTACCTGGAGCACCTGGTGGACACCGGGCGGGCGGTGCGGGAGCCGCAGTACGGCAACGTCGGGCGGCCGGAGCTGTGCTACCGCTGGAAGGCGAAGCCGTGACGGCGGTGGCGCTGGCGGTGGCGCTGGCGGTAGCCGGAGACGGGCGACGGGGACGCGCGACGGGCGGCAGCGATTCAGGGAACGGGGCGCGTGACCTTTCGGCGCGACGCTCGTTGGAAGGACCGGGGGCTCGATGGAGGGTGTGGAGCGGTATCGGGGAAAGTTCACCCACTCGGGTGGTTCTCGGTGCCCTGCGGGCATTCCGCCAGGTTAGGGGCGATAAAGTTAGGCTTACCTAACTTCTCCTGGGGGTCTGTCGTGTCGCTCGCTGCCGTACCTGCCCAGGCCGCCTCCGGAACCCCGGCCCCGGCCGCCGGTGAGGCCATCCTGCGGCGCCAGCGCGTCCGCGAGTCCGCCGCCAGAACGTACGCCCGCTCCTTCCCGATCGTCCCGGTCCGCGCCAACGGCATGACCGTCGAGGGCGCCGACGGGCGGCGCTACCTGGACTGCCTCTCCGGTGCCGGCACGCTGGCCCTCGGCCACAACCACCCGGTGGTGCTGGAGGCCATCCGCCGCACCCTCGACAGCGGCGCCCCGCTGCACCTGCTCGACCTCGCCACCGCGGAGAAGGACGACTTCACCAGCGCGCTGTTCGACAGCCTCCCGGCCGGGTTCGCGAGCCGCGCCCGGGTGCACTTCTGCGGCCCGGCCGGCACGGACGCCATCGAGGCCGCGCTCAAACTGATGCAGACCGCGACCGGCCGCACCGGCGCGCTCGCCTTCACCGGCGGGTACCACGGCATGACCGCCGGCGCCCTCGCGCTCACCGGCAACGTCGCCGTCAAGGAGCCGCTGCCGAGCGGCGGCGAGGTCGTCCGGCTGCCCTACCCGTACGGCTACCGCTGCCCGTTCGGGGTCGGCGGCGACGCGGGTGCCGATCTCGCCGCCACCTACGTCGAGCGATTGCTGGACGACCCGTCGGGCGGCGTGGTGCCCCCTGCCGCGATGGTCCTGGAGGCCGTCCAGGGCGAGGGCGGCGTCGTCCCCGCGCCCGACGGCTGGCTGCGCGCGATGCGCCGGATCACCGCCGAACGCGGCATCCCGCTGATCGTGGACGAGGTGCAGACCGGGGTCGGCCGCACCGGTGCGATGTGGGCGATCGAGCACAGCGGCATCGTCCCGGACGCGATGGTGCTCTCCAAGGCCATCGGCGGCAGCCTGCCGCTCGCCGTCGTCGTCTACCGGGAGGACTACGACGGCTGGCGCCCCGGCGCCCACACCGGCACCTTCCGCGGCAACACCCTCGCCATGGCCGCCGGGGCGGCGACCCTCCGCTACGTCGCGGCGCACGGGCTGGCCGAGCGGGCGGCCGTCGTCGGCGACCGGATGGCGGCCCGGCTGCGCGACCTCGCGGGCGAACTGCCGGTGATCGGCGACGTGCGCGGCCGGGGGCTGATGCTCGGCGTCGAACTGGTCGACCCGACGGCCGAGCCCGACGCCTGCGGGGCCCGGCCGGCCGATCCGGCGCTCGCCGTACGGGTGCGGGAGGCGTGCCTGGCGCGCGGTCTGATCGTCGAACTCGGCGGACGCCACGACGCGGTCCTGCGGCTGCTCCCGCCGCTCACCGTCACGGACGAGCAGGTGGCGGCCGTGCTGGAGCGGCTCGCCGACGCGATCGCGTCCGTGTCCGGGTCCGAGCGCGGGTCCGGGTCCGGGTCCGAGCCCGGGTCCGTGTCCGGGGCCGCTGCCCCGCCGTCGGCGTCGGCAGCTGGGTCGGCTGCCGGTGGTGCGTGGCGGGCGGAGCGGTGAGCGGCCCCGGGCCCGGACCGATCGGCATGCCGGGAGGCGAGGTCGCGTCCGACGCCCTGGCCGGCGGCGCAGCCGGGCCCGGGGCGCTCGGGCCACTGCTGGCCACCGTCCTCGACGCCCTCGACACGGGCATCGCCATGCGCTCCGGACCGCTGCCGGCCGGCAGCCCCGCCGAGATCGCCGCCCTGGTGGCCGACGCCCTGGTCACCACCGCCGGCCGCGGCGCGCTCGCCCGGCTCACCGAACTCCTCGCCTACGGAGCCGCCGACCCCGCCGACCCGGCCTGCGCCGCCCACCTGCACTGCCCGCCGCTCGCCGTCGCCGCCGCGGCCGACCTCGCGGTGAGCGCCCTCAACCCGTCGCAGGACTCCTGGGACCAGGCCCCCGCCGCCACGGCACTGGAGACCGCGCTGCTCGCCGAACTCGCCGAGCTGGTCGGCTACGACCCGCAGCGCTCCGCCGGGGTCCTCACCTCCGGCGGCACCGAGTCCAACCTGATGGGGCTCATGCTGGCGCGCGACCAGAAGCTCGACGGCATCGTGGAGTTGGACGGGATCCCGGAGGGCGTCCGGCCGTGCATCCTCGCCTCCGAGGCCGCGCACTTCTCCGTCCAGCGCGCCGCCGCACTCCTCGGGCTCGGCGAGCGGGCCGTCCTCACCGTGCCCGTCGACCGGCAACTCCGGATGCGGGAGGAGGATTTGGAGCGGTCCCTGGCGGAGGCCAGCTGGGCCGGGCGGACCCCGATCGCCGTCGTCGCCACCGCCGGAACCACCGACACCGGAGCCGTCGACCCGCTGACCGCCGCCGCCGACCTCGCCCGCCGCTACGGTGCCTGGCTGCACGTCGACGCCGCGTACGGCGGCGGGGCGCTGCTCTCCGACCGGCTGGCCCCGCTGCTCGACGGCATCGCCCGCGCCGACTCGGTCTCCCTCGACTGGCACAAGCTCGGCTGGCAGCCGGCCGCCGCCGGGGTCTTCCTGGTGCGTCGCGCCGAGACGTACGTCTCGCTCGCCCGCCGCGCCGAGTACCTCAACCCGGTCGACGACGAGCAGGCCGGCTACCCGAGCCTGCTCGGCCGCTCCCTGCGCACCACCCGCCGGGCCGACGCCTTCAAACTCGCCGTCACCCTGCGCACCCTCGGTCGCGACGGCCTCGGCCGCCTCGTCGACGCCTGTCACGACCTCGCCTGCGCCGCCGCCGACGCCGTCCGTGCCGACTCCTCCCTGGAACTGCACGCCGACCCCGTGCTCACCACCGTCCTCTTCCGCTACCGTCCGCCGGGCGTGACGGACGGGGCGGCGCTGGACGAGACGAACGGTCGGCTGCGGCGGCTGCTGCTGCGCAGCGGGCGGGCGGTGGTCGGGCGTACCGAGTTGCCGGGGGACGGTCCGGGGCGGGTGCGGTTGAAGCTGACGCTGCTGAACCCGCACACGACGGTGGGGGAGGTCGGGACGCTGCTGTGCGAGGTGGTGGGGGCGGGCCGCAAGGTGGCGGGGGAGCGGGCGGGCTAGCGCGGCGCCCCCGGGCGCCGTACGAAGCGTCGCGCGGGCCCGTGCGGGCGTTGTGCCGGCCCGTGCGGGCGTCGCGCGGGTCCGTGCGGGCGTCGCGCCGGCCTGTACGGGCGGAGGCCGGGCGCGCCGGGCGGGTCAGGTGCCCAGGAGGACCTCGTGGGCCAGCTTCCAGGTGTGGGGGTCGGCTGCGACCAGGAGGCCGTCCTCGCAGCCGGGGGCCTCGGGGCGGTACGGGGTGCCGTCCAGGCGGGCGGAGACGCCGCCGGCCTCGGTGACGAGGAGGGAGCCGGGGGCGTGGTCCCAGGGGAGGGTGCGCCAGTAGAGGAGGAAGTCGAAGCGGCCCTCGATCACGTCGGGGTACTCGATCCCGGCGGCGTGCCGGCCGGGGGAGACCTCGCCGAAGGCCGTGGCGTTGGCCAGCAGGCGGCGGCGGTGCTCGGGGTCGAGGAAGCGGCTCTTCACCGAACCGCGCAGCTCGGCGGCGTCCCGCGGTGCCGGCGGGCGGGTGAGGCGTTCGCCGTCGCGCCAGGCGCCGGAGCCCAGTTCGGCGCGGTAGGCGGTGGCGGTGGCGGGCTGCCAGATCCAGGAGGCCACGGTGCGGCCGCTGCGGACGAGGGAGCACATCACGGCGTACTCGGGGCGGCCGGCGACGAAGTTGGCGGTGCCGTCGACCGGGTCGACCAGCCAGGCGGCGGGTTCGTCGTGGAGCGCCCGGGCGAGCGAGGGGTCGGCGGCGACGGCCTCCTCGCCGACCACGGGGACCGGTAGCAGCTCGTGCAGGCGGCGGGCGATGATGGCCTCGGCCTCGCGGTCGGCGATCGTCACGACCTCGCCGGGCGCCTTCTCCATCACCTCGCCGGCGGCCAGCGCCCGGAAGCGCGGCTCCACCGCCTCGGCCGATGCCTCGGCGAGTATCTCCGCCACCTTGTCCATCAGCACGTTCGCGCTCCCTTCGCCGAGTACCACTCTCCCACGAGAGCGGGAAGGGGGCGGCGGCGGACGGGGGCGTGGAGCAGTCGACAGTCGACAGATGACAACCGACAGCTGACAGATTTCGAAATCTGTCAGCTGTCATCTGTCATCTGTTCGTTGTCCTTGGTCACCCGCCCAGGTAGTGGAAGCCCGGGCGAGGGTGCATCAGGAACTCGTGGTGCGAGATGTTCCAGGCGTACGCGCCCGCCATGGCGAACAGCACGCGGTCCGCCGCCCGCAGCCCGGCCGCGCCGTCGGCCGCGCGGGCGAGGACGTCCTTCGGGGTGCAGAGCTGCCCGGCCAGGGTGGCGCGGCCGGTGGTCACGGCGGGGCGCGGCCACGGGTGTGGCCACAGGTCCACCGGGAGCACCGCGAAGGGCTGGGAGTGCCCCCGGGTCACCGGGGTGCGCAGGTGGTGGGTGCCGCCGCGGACCACCGCGAAGTCCTCGCCGTGGCTCCGCTTCACGTCCAGCACCTCGGTCGCGTACCAGCCGCAGTGGGCGGTCAGCGCCCGGCCCGGCTCGATCCGCAGGGTGAGTGCGGGGTGGGCGTCGAGCAGTCCGGCCAGCCCCTCGCCGAAGGCCTTCCAGTCGAAGCGCGCGGCCGGGTCCTCGTAGTCCACGGCCATCCCGCCGCCGATGTTGACCTCGTCGAGCGGGAAGCCGTGCCGTTCGGCGAGCGCGGCCGACCATGCGACGATCTGCGCAGCGACCGACAGCTGCTCCGCCGCGTCGAGGCCGCTCGCCAGGTGGGCGTGCACGCCGCGAAGGCGCAGCTGCTGCCCCAGCGAGCCGTGGCCGGTGAGCAGGCGGACGCACTCCTCGGCCTGCTCCGGGTCCAGGCCGAACGGCGTGGGCCGTCCGCCCATCGCGAGCGGCACCGCGTCGAGCGCGTCCGTGGTGACCGCCAGGTTGACCCGCAGCAGCACGTCCACGACCGCCCCCGGCTGCTCCGCGAGCACGGCGGCGAGCCGGTGCAGCTCCTGCTCGCTCTCCACGTGCCAGCGGTGCACCCCGGCCGCCACCGCGGCGGCGACCTCGGCCGGGGTCTTTCCCGGCCCGCCGAAGGCCAGCGGCGCGTCCGGTACGGCGGCCCGAACGTGCGCCAACTCGCCGCCGCTGGAGACCTCGTAGCCGTCGACCGCGTCGCGCAGCGCGGTGAGCAGTGGCGTCTCCGGGTTGGCCTTGGCGGCGTAGTACAGCTCGACCCGCTCGGGCAGCGCGGCCCGGACGGCGGCGGCGTGCTCGTGCAGCGCGGCCAGGTCGTAGACGTAGGCGGGTAGTTCGTCGGACGCGAGGGCGGCGACGTGGTTGCGGACGGTCTCGGTCATCGGGCGGTGCTCCCGGCGGGAAGGCGGACGGGCATGCGGGCGGCCTCGGCGAGGACGGAGCCGGCCAGCGGGGAGGGCAGCCGGACGTAGCCGGCCTCGCGGTCGGCCTTGCGCTCCCAGCGGGTCAGCAGGTTGGCCTTGGCGGGCAGCGGGACACCGGCGAGCAGGGCGCGCAGCCGGGGCGGGCAGCCGTGGGTGGCGGCGTACTCCTCCAGGGTGTCCCGGACGGCCTGCCACAGCGCGCACTCCAGCTCGGGGTGGCGGTCCGCGAGGGCGGCGAGCAGCTCGGAGACGTGGTTGACCAGCAGGCAGTAGACCACGCGATCCCAGCCGCGCTCGGCGTCGTACGTCATCGGGCCGGCCACCTCGGGCGGGAGGGCGGCGAGGATGTCGGCGTTGTGCTCGGGGACGAGCTTGGTGCCCTCCAGGTCGCGGAAGAGCACCTGGACGGGGTGTCCGGTGGCGTCCACGCCGACGAGCACGTTCTGCAGGTGGGGCTCCAGCACCACGCCGTGGTCGAAGTAGGCGGCGAGGACCGGCGGGACGAGCAGCTGCAGGTAGGCGCGCCACCAGTCGAGCGCCGCCGCGCCGTCCGCGCTGCCGCCCGAACCGGCTTCCAGCAGGCGGGAGATGTGCGCGGAGCTCGTCGGGTGTTCGTCGGCGACGGCGGCCGCGAGCAGCGGGGTGGCGCCGGGGCGCAGCACGCCGGCGAAGCCCTCGCGGACGATCAGGCCGAAGCCCTCGTACAGCGCCCGGTCGGGGTGGCCGTCGGTGCCGGGCAGGGCGAGGGTGCGGAAGGCCGGTTCGCGGAGCATCGCCGTGTCGGGGAAGCGCCGGGCGAGGTCGGCGAGTGCCGGTGCGAGCAGCCGGGTGAGCGCGACGGCGCCGGTGAGTTCGTAAGCGGCGTTCTTTCGCAGGCAGTTGGTGATGCGCACGTTGAGGCTGAACTTCAGGAAGGCGCCGGCGCCGTGCAGGGTGCGCACCGAGGCGGTGGCGGTGAAGCGCTCGCCGCGCGGGCCGAGGTCGAGGACGTCGGCCCTGACCATGGCGTTGCGCAACAGCGGGTGGTCGCCGATGAGTTGGTACTGCCAGGGGTGGGCGGGCAGCAGTCGGTAGCCGTCCGGCACCTCGCCGAGACCGTCGAGCAGGGCGGTGGCGCTCCCGTCCAGCGACTCCTCGGCCAGCAGCTCGGCACGGACCGCGAGGTGGCGCAGCCGGAAGCCGGCGCGGGACTCCGGGGCGTAGCGGCGCCAGTCGCCGCGGGCGGCGGAACGGGACTTGGGGGCCGGGTGGAAGCGGTGGCCGAACAGCAGGGCCTGCTCGGACTCCAGGTAGCGGTCGGCTCCGGCGGCCGGGCGGCGCTCCAGACCCTGGCGGACGCCGTCGTGGCTGGACGCCACCTGGGCGAGGAACTCCTCGTTGACCGTGCCGGTGCGCAGCTCCAGTTCGTCCCGGACGTACCCGGCCAGCTCCGGCCAGCCCAACACGGCCCAGTCGCCGTCCCGTTCGACCTCGACCGGCCCCGTGAAGCGGTGCGCGCCGAGCAGCGAGGTGCGGCGCAGGGCGACCCGCAGCAGGGCGCCGCGGCGGGGCAGGCGCAGCAGCAGGCGGCCGCCGTCGGCGGCGGTCTGGTGCTCGGGGCCGGAGACCTCGCGCAGCAGGCAGTTCAGCAGGGTGTGGGCCACCACCTCGTCGGAGGTGGGAAGTTCGTGGTTCACGGGCTCGCGCGGGTTCGGCTCGCGGGCCGGCCGGCCGGCAGGCGCCCGTACGGCAGACGTCCGTACGGCAGTGGTCTGCGCGCCCGTCGTCTGTCCGGTGGTCGTCTGCCCGGTGGTCGGCTGCGCGCTGGTCGGCTGCGCGGTGGTCATCTGCTCGGCGGTCATCGGCGACTCCAGCGCTGGCGGAGGGACGGGAGGGTGAGGGCGGCGGCCACGACGGCGGCCAGCAGGGCGGCGGCGGTTCCGGCCACCACGGGGGCGGCGGCACCGAACCGCCCGTTGGCCAGCGCGGCGACGGCGCCGGCGGCGACGGCGCCACCCTTCGAGACGAGTTCGAGGGTGCCGAACATCCGGCCGGGCGGGCGCCCCTTGGCGGCGTCGGCGGCGAGCACGGCGAGGCAGACGAGGCCCAGGGTGAGCCCGGCCCCGAGCAGCAGCCGGACGGCGATGAACACGGGCAGGGAGTAGGCGACGGCGTGCCCGGCCAGACCGAGCGCGACGAAGCCGAAGCCGAGCGCGATGCCGGTGTGCGGACGGGAGTCGAACGCCCGGTGGGTGCGGGAGGCGAACACCAGGTAGCACAGGTGCGGCAGGGCGAAGAGCGCGCCGGTGGTGGTGCCGTCCACGCCGGGCAGGCGCTGCTCGGCGAGGGCGATGAGGTAGGGGAAGGAGATGACCGTCGCGAAGACGAAGACGAACTCGAAGGCGTAGAGCGTCAGGAGCGGCGCCGAGGCGGCCTTCGCGGGCGCCCGGCCCGCGGCAGCTTCGGGTGCCTCGGGGAGCGTCGGCTCGGGCAGCAGCGAGAGGAACACCGCTGCGGTGAGCGGGAGTACGGCCATCACCAGGTACTGGCGGTGCGGGTCGATCCACGGGGAGAGCGCCCCGACCAGGATCGGCGCGGCCACCAGGGCCGCCCGTGCGCTGCCCTGCATCAGGGTGAGCGCACGGGAGAGCCGACTGCCGTCGAGTGCGGCTGCCAGGTAGCCGTTGGTGGCCGCGAAGGTGCCGCCGAGGAAGCCCTGGAGGACCAGTGCGAGGGTGAAGGCGGGCAGGCTGTCGGCGGCGCCGGCGAGCAGGAAGGAGACGGTCAGCCCGAGTTGGGCGCGCAGCAGCAGCCGCTTGCGGCCGAAGCGGTCGGCCAGTCGGCCCCACAGCGGCGCGCCGAGCCCGCTGAACACCGTCGGCACGATGTACAGGACGCCCGCCCACCGGGCCTGCGGGTCGCCGAGACCGGGCAGGATCGCGGTGAGGTACGGCGGCAGGCCGAGCGCGGCGAAGGAGGCGACGAAGTAGCAGGCCGCGACGGCGTGCACCTGGCGCCGACCGAGCCCTTCGGGGTGCGCGGCCGCGGGCTGCGAGTGCTGCGGGAGCGCCTCCACGGTCATCGGGCGGTCCCGTCGCCGTGCGCGGTGCCGTGTCCTGGCTCGTGTGCGGGACTGTGTGCGGAGCTGGGCGCGGGACTGAGTGCGGGACTGAGTGCGGGAGTGTGCGCGGGGCTGCGTGCGGCGTCGCGCAGGTAGTTCGGGCCGGTGGTGTAGTGCTTGTTGATGTCGGCGGCGCCCGAGCGCTGCTTGCTGAGCAGCGTCCCGGCGGTGACCATGGCCTTGACCGGAAGGCGCTCGGCGTCCAGCAGGGCCGTCCGAAGCGGCTCGCCCACCGGTCCCAGCCGCTCCACGGCCTCCGCCGTGCGCTTGCGCAACAGTGTGAGGACGTCCGTGAGTTCGGCCCTGCCGTGGTCGGCGAGACCGAAGGCGACGGAGCCGGTGCACAGGTGGCCGGTGATGGTGGCGAAGAGGTCGACCAGGGCCCGGTCGTCCTCGCAGAAGATCCGCGCATCGTCGAACTCGTCCACCGAAGGGGCGAGTTCGCCGAGCGCGGCGGTCATCCGGGCGGTGTGCACGCGAGGGCCGTCGTCGTCCTTGTAGAGCAGCCGCAGACCGTTGCCGTCGAGCACCAGCGAGGTGTTCTGCTGGTGCGACTCCAGGGCGATGCCGTAGCCGAACAGCGTGGTCTGCCAGTCCAGCAGCAGCTCCAGCAGGGCGTCGTAGCAGGCCAGGACGGAGCCATCGTGGTAGCGGTCGGCGAGGTGGTCGATGACCAGGCGGCCGTCGGGCGCGGGGGCCAGCAGGGCGGCCAGCGGGACGGTGGCGGCCCGCTCCAGCCCCGCCGGGTAGCGGCGCAGCAGGACGGCCAGCAGCTCGTGTCCGGCGTGCGCCCAGGTCTGCTCGTCGGCGTGCAGGATCCGGCCGGCGAACCGCGGCTCGCGCTCCAGGACGGCCTCGACCAGCCGCTGGCCGGCCGCGCCGTCGAGCAGTGTCCCGGGCTTGATGGTGCGGCGGTTGAGCCGGCCCAGGGTGGCGGTGGCGAGCGGGAGCTTGAGGTGGCACCCGGGGTCGTCGGCGACGGCGACGGTGCGCATGGACAGGGTCGGGACGACGGTCAGGTACGGCCGGTCGGCGAGCACCGCACGGTCGGTCAGGCCGGTGGCCGCCAGCGCCTCGTCCAGCGGCGCGCCGACGGTGAGCGGGTGGACCGGCAGGGTGGCCCAGCCGTCGCCGGGGCACCGGTCGGCGAGGCCGAGCCAGGCCGGAGTGGGCCACCAGCTGGGCAGGGGCTGTTCGCCGTGGACGGTCAGCGCGTCGGTCGGCACGGCCAGCCAGCGCAGTTCGAAGGCCGGGTGGAACTCTGGCGCATGAGCGCGCAGTTGGGGCTCGGAGAGCCCGGAGCGGCCGCGTGCCGTCGGGTAGACCGGATGGTCGATGTGGGCGGCCAGGGTGTCGTGGGCGAGAGCGGCGGCGAGGCCGGTCCAGTCGGCCGGGTCGGGGCCGTACAGGTCGGTCAGCCGGTCGTGCACCTCGGTGCGGACCCGCTCGTGCAGCTCCATGGTGGCGAGGGTCTGGCGGCACTCCTCGGCGAAGGCCGCCCAGCCGGGCCGGTCCTCGGCCTCGGCCAGTTCGGCGAGCGCCGCCACGACGGTGTCCGGGCCGGTGATCCGACGTCCGTCGAGCTCCAGCGCCGGCAGCCGGGCGGCGTACTCGCACTGGAAGCCCTCCGGGGCCACCGGCAGGGCGAGCCGAGCTTCGGGGACGGTCAGCCAGGGGCCGTCCGGACGGGTCTCGACGGTGCCTCGGCTGCGCAGGCCGAGGACGTCCTCGCGCAGCAGGGCGGACAGCACCCGCAGGGTGAGCTGCTCGGTGGCGGTGGCGGTGGCGGTGGCGGTGGCGGCAATGGCCGTGGCCGTGGTGGCTGCGGTGCGCGCCTCGGCTGTCGGCCGGTCTGCGGGGGTCATGGGGTGATTTCCCAGCGGTTGGCGGCGAGGAAGCGGGCGACTGCGGTGTCCACGGCGCCCTGGTCGGCGCCGACGGCCCAGATGACGCCCAGGTAGTCGCGGTTGGTGCGGTAGAGCTCGTGACGTTCGCCGAGCGGGCGCAGCGGTCGGTAGGCGAGCCGGACGCCGTCGCGCTCCTCGTCGTACGGGCCGGGGGCGGTGGTGAGGACACCGGCGCGGTCGGCGCAGACCAGCTCGTTGCGGGCCCGGCGGAGGGTGGCGGCGCACCTTTCCGTCAGGTCGGCGGGCAGCTCGTGGCCGAGGTGGACGCCCAGGACGAGCTCGAAGAGCGGGATGTCGAGGATCTCGGCGAGCATCAGGTCGCACTGGTCGCCGATGGCACGGTAGTTGACCTCGATGATCCGAGCGCGGCCGTCCGGCTGCAGCACGAACTCGGTGTGGCAGACACCGAACCCGACGCCGAGCGCGTCGAGTTGGGCGATCACCTGGTCGACCACGGGCCGCGGGTGGGCCGGGACGAAGGTGAGCAGTTCCTCGATGAAGTCCGGCGGCGGGGAGATCCGGGTGCGGAAACCGCCGAGGACGTGGCGACGGTGGCCGTCGCCGAGGGTCTCCAGGGTGTACAGCTGCCCGTCCAGGAACTCCTCGACCACCAGGGTGGCGCCGGCCCTGCGGTGCTGGATCTCCTTGCAGCGGGCGAGGAGTTCCGCGGTGTCGGTGACCAGGGTGACGTCCTCGCTGGCCACGCCCTCCCGGGGCTTGACCACGCAGGGGAACGGGGGGTCCAGCTCGGCAGGGTCCTGTCCCGGCGCCAACTCGGCTGACCAGACGGTGTCCTGGCCGGTCAGTGTGAGGTGGCGGCGCAGCTGGCCCTTGTCCTTGGCGCGCAGCGCGGCCTTCCAGTCCTTGGCGGGGAGGCCGAAGTACTCGGCGGCCAGGGCGGTCTGGGTCTGCAGGTGGTCGCTGTTGCTGAAGACCGCGTCGGGTGCGTGGCCCGGGGAGGACAGGGTGAGGCGGGAGATCAGGCTGACCACGGCGCGGAAGTCGCGGACGTCGCACTCCAGGATCTCCGGTGCGGAGAAGGGGAGCGCGGCGTAGGCCTGCCGGTGGGGTTCGGCGCAGTCGGTGAGGACGGTGACGTCGAGCCCGAGCCGGGCGGCGGCGGGGAGGAATCCGGTGGTGACCGAGTCGGTGGGGTTCAGGGCGAGCAGGTAGAGCCGCATGGGTGTCCTCAGGGGATGGCGGAGGCTGGGGGCGGACGGCTGACAGCGGACAACTTTCGAAATCTGTCAGTTGTCAGCTGTCGGCCGTCAGTGGTCGGTTGTCATCCGTTCGCCGACATGGGGCCGGGGCGCGGGCGGACATTCGCCGGATGACGACCGGGACGGCTACTTGGGCGCGTCCACGCCCGCGGCCTTGGCGATGTCGACGAGCATCGCGTCGGCGGCCTGGACACCGATGCCGGACATCCAGGTCTCGTCCGGGACGTTGAACACCTTGTTGTTCTTGACGGCGTTCAGGCCCTGCCAGACCGGGGTCTGCTGGACCTCGCTCTCCTTGGTCTTGGTCGGGTCGTCGGCGGTGGTGACGAACACCAGGTCGGCGTCCGCCTGGTTGATCTGCTCGGCGCTGACCTCGATGATGTTCTGGTCCACGTCCTGCGCGGCCGGGCGGGTCAGGCCGACGTCCTTGAGCACCACACCGCTGTAGGAGGACTTGGCGTACAGGCGGGTCGGGCCGGCCACGAAGCGGACCACCGACGCGGTCGGCATGGTCCCGTTGGACTTGGTCCGGATCTCCTCGCCGAGCTTCTTCGCCCGCGCCTCGTAGTCGGCGAGCGCCTTCTTGGCCTCGTCCTCCTTGCCGAGCGCCTGGGCGTACAGCGCCAGGTTCTCCTTCCACGGGAACCCGGTGGTCTCGGCCAGGACGGTCGGGGCGATGGCGTTCAGCTGGGAGTACACCTTGGCGTGCCGGACCTTGGAGGAGAGGATCAGGTCGGGCTTGAGGGAGGCGATCAGCTCCAGGTTCGGCTCGTTCATCGGGCCGACGTCCTTGGTGTCCTTGATCTTGTCCTTGAGGTAGTTCGGGAACCCGCCCTCGGTCTTCATGTGCGGGGACACCGCGCCGACCGGCGTGATGCCGAGCAGCGTGACGTCGTCCAGCTCGCCGCTGTCGAGGACGACGACGCGCTTCGGCCGGCTCTTGAGCTCGGCCGTGCCCGCCGCGTGCTTGACGCTGCGCGGGAAGCCGGCGGCGGTGCCGGCCGAGGCGGCGGACGCGGAGTCGCCGCCCGACTTGACACCGTCCCCGCTGCTGCCGCAGGCGGCGAGCAGGGCGGTCGAGAGGGCGACGGCGAGGACGGCGACGGGGAGTCGGCGGTTCATCAGGGTTCCTTGGATCGGGTCGAACAGGCTTACGGGGGTGGGAAGTTCAGACGGCGGTGGCAGCTGTACAGCCGACGGCACCGGCACCGGCACCGCCATCGAAAGCGACAGCGGCAGCGGCACTGGCACCCGCGCCGTCAGCGGCAACGGAGCCGCGCACCCGTGCCCGCGGCACGACCAGCGGCGTGCCGGTCTCCGGATCGGGCACGACCCGGCAGGGCACCTGGAAGACGGCCTCCACCAGCTCGGCGGTCAGCACCTCCGACGGCGGACCGGCGGCCGCGAGCCGTCCGTCCTTGAGCACCACCAGGTGGTCGGCGTACCGGGCGGCCTGTCCGAGGTCGTGCAGCACCATCACGACGGTGCGTCCGGCCTCGGCGTGCAGGTCGGCGACCAGGTCGAGCACGTCGAGCTGGTGGCGCAGGTCCAGGAAGGTGGTCGGCTCGTCGAGCAGCAGCAGGTCGGTCTCCTGGGCGAGCGCGAGCGCGATCCAGACCCGCTGGCGCTGCCCGCCGGAGAGCCGGTCGACCTGCCGGTCGCGCAGCTCGGCGGTGCCGGTGCGTTCCAGCGCGTCCTCGACGGCGGCCTGGTCGGCCTTGGACCACGGGCTGAGCACCCGCTGGTGCGGGTACCGTCCGAGCCGGACCAGCGCCTCGACGGTGACCGCCTCCGGGGTGACCGGCTGCTGCGGCAGCAGGCCCATCCGCTTGGCGAGCGCCCGGGCGGGCATCCGGTGGATGTCGGCGCCGTCCAGGGTGACGGTGCCGGCGGCCGGGTCGAGCAGTCGGACGAGCCCGCGCAGCAGCGTCGACTTGCCGCAGGCGTTCGGTCCGACGATCGCGGTGACGGCGTCGCCGGGCAGTTCGAGGTCGAGCCCCTCGACGATGGTCCGGTCGCCGTAGCGCAGCCCGAGGCCCCGGGTGGCGAGCCGGTTCGCGGTTGCGCCGGGGGCTGCCGGAGGGGTCCGGCCGGCAGCCGCGGCAGGGGTGGCGGCAGTCGCGGTCGCGGTCTCGGCGGACGTCTCGGCGGAGGTCATCAGCTGCTCCTCTGGGGAAGCCGGCTCTGGCGGATCATCAGCACCAGGAGCCAGGGCGCGCCGAGGGTGGCGGTGACGGCACCGACCGGCAGGCCGTGGACGGGGATCACGTGGAGCACCAGGAGGTCGGCGGAGAGCAGCAGCACGGCGCCGGTGAGCGCGGTGAGACCGAGGGTGCCGAGGGTGGGCGGTCCGGCGAGCAGCCGGACCAGGTGCGGGACGGCGAGCGCGACGAAGGCGACCGGCCCGGTGAGGGCGGCGGCCAGCGAGGCGAGGGTGATGGTGAGCAGCAGCAGCGTGAGCCGGTCGCGCGCCGGGGTGAGGCCGAGGCCGCCGGCCGAGTCGTCGCCGAGGTCGAGCACGGCGACCCGCCGCTGGCTGAGCAGGACGCCGACCGCGGTCAGCCCGATGGCGGAGCCGCCGATCCACACCTCGGTCCAGTTGCGGCCGTAGAGCGAGCCGGTGGTCCACTGCAGTGCCGAGGAGGCAAGCTCGGCCGGGAACCGTACGATCATCAGGTTCACGGCGGCGGCGAGGCCCTGCTGCACCGCCAGGCCGACCAGCACCAGGCGGGTGACGGCCATCTTCGAGCGCCAGGCGAAGCCGCCGAGCAGCAGCGCCGCGAGCAGCCCGCCGCCGACCGCGGCCAGCGGGATCAGCTGCTGGGAGGCGCCGGTGGCCAGCATCAGGACGGCGCCGAAGGAGGCGCCGCCGGTGATGCCGATGGTGTCGGGGGCGGCCAGCGGGTTGCGGAACAGCCGCTGCAGCATCGAGCCGGCCACCGCCAGCCCGGCGCCCGCGATCAGGGCGGAGACGACGCGGGGCGCGCGGAACTGCTGCACCACCAGGACGTTGCCGGGCTCGCCCTGGCCGACGAGCGCGCGCAGGGCGTCCCACACGGGGATGTCGAGCTGCCCGGTGCCGAGCGCGATCCCGGTCAGCAGCACCAGCAGCGCGGCGGCGACCAGCGACCAGGCGGCGGTACGGGTCCGGCGGCGGGCCAGGGCCCGGGCGGGGAGGGCGAGCGCGGTCACCGGGCCACCTTCCGGGCCAGCACCGCGAGCAGCGGCGCGCCGAGGAACGCGGTCACGATGCCGACCTCGATCTCGGACGGGCGGACCACCAGCCGACCGAGCACGTCGGCGGTGAGCAGCAGCAGCGGACCGGCGATCAGGCAGCCGGGCAGCAGCCGGCGGTGGTCGTTGCCGAGCAGCGGACGGACCAGGTGCGGGGCGGCCAGTCCGATGAACGCCACTGGTCCGGCGACCGCCACCGCACTACCCGCGAGCAGGACGACGGCGAGCCCGCCGGCCACCCGGATCCGGGCCACCGGCACGCCCAGCGACTGCGCGGTCTCGTCGCCGAGGGCCAGCGCGTTGAGCGCGGGGGAGATGGCGAGGGAACCGATCAGGCCGAGTGCGAGGAAGGGCAGGACGGGGGTGAGGGTGTCCAGGTGCCGTCCGGCGATCGATCCGGCCAGCCAGAAGCGGGCCTCGTCCAGCGTGCGGTGACTGGCCAGCATCAGCGCCGAGGTCCAGGAGGTGAGCACCACCGTGAGCACGGTGCCGCCGAGCGCGAGCCGGACCGGGTCGAGGTCCCCGCCGCGCCGGGACATCGCGTACGCGGCGACGGCGGCGACGGCCGCTCCGGCGAAGGCGAACCAGAGGTACTCGACCGGGCGGGAGAGGCCCAGCGTGTAGATCGCGGCGACGACGGCGAGGCTCGCGCCCGCGTTGATGCCGAGGGTGACCGGGGAGGCCAGCGGGTTGCGGGTGACGCCCTGGGCGACCGCCCCGGCGACACCGAGCGCCGCCCCGACGGCCAGTCCGATGAGCGTGCGCGGGACCCGAAGGCCCGTCACCACGTCGGCGTCACCGCCGTGGGCGGCGCCGGTGAGGGCGTCGACGACGGTCGACAGCGGGATGGATCGGGAGCCCAGCGCAAGGCTCAGGGCCGCACACAGCACGAGCGCGCACACGCCGGCGAGCAGCACCAGGAGCTGCCGGGCCGCCGAGGCGCGAGGCGTCGGCGGGACTGTGGAGGCGGGCGGGTCGGTTCTCAGCACGAAGCGATATCTTAGGTTAGGTTTACCTAAGTTCGTCAAGGGTTTGGGTGATTCGCCCTCGACTGGCCCGATGTGTCGACCGGCCCGTCGGCCGCCCCCGTCGACCGGTCGGCCGAGTGGGGTGGCGGCCCGTGATCGCCTCCGATCGCCCCTGGTCGCCGGACGACATGAGGCATTGTAAGGTGAGCCTCACCTTAATCGATCATACGGAATCGATCTCGGGAGTGCCGATGGTTCCCGGAACACCCCTGCCCGTCGCGCCTCGCGGCGCCCTGCCGCCCGGCGCGTCCGTCGTGTCCGGTAGGTCCGCCGCGTCCACCGCGTCCGCCGCGGCTGGTGGGTCCGTCGCGGCTGGTGGGTCCACCGCGTCCGCCGCGCTCGTCGGTGACTACCGGCGGCTGCTGGAGCTGTGTCCGGTGCTGGACCTGCGGCTGCTCGACGCCGTCGAACCGGCTCCGCGCGCCGCCGACGGCTGGTACTCCGGAGCCCGGATCGCCACCGACGAACGGGCGCTGGCCGCCGTCCTGGCCGGCGAGGAGTCGCGCATCGCGGCCGAGCACGGCCGCGCCCCGCGGTCGCACGTGACCGCTTCCCGGCTGCTGCACCACTACGTCTGGTCGGCCTGCCTGATCGTCGCCGGCCCCTGGCACCTCACCCGGAGGGTGCCGGTCGTCGACCCCGCCGACCTCTGGCTGCACGCTCCCACCGGTGCGCTCGCGCTGCGCCCGCGCGGCCACGTGACCCTCCCCGGTGACGACGAGCTCCGCGCCGAACTGCGGGCCGCCGTGGTCGCGCACGTCGAGCCGCTGCTCGCGGCCTTCGCCGGGCCGACCCGGCGCCACGACCGGGCGCTCTGGGGCATGGTGACGGACGACCTCGCCTCCGCCGTCTGGTACCTGGGCCGGATGCTCGGCGACGAGGACACCGCCGTCACCGCCGCCGGGGCCGTCCTGCCCGGCGGCACCCAGCCGCTGCCGGGCGCCGCCGACTTCCGCCGCCTGCACGCCCCCGACGGGCGCACCCACCACACCCGCACCCGGCTCGGCTGCTGCCTCTACTACGCGGTCGGGCCCGAGGCCGTCGCCTGTCTGACCTGCCCGCGCACCTCCGACGAGGAGCGGCTGCGGAGGCTCTGACCGCGAACGGCGGCGGTTCCGGCTGCGCACGGCTGTGGCGACCCCGACCGCGAACGGCGGCAGCGACCCCGACCGCGAACGGAGGCGAGCCGGGCCGCCGGAAAGCTGACGCACCGTCCACAGCGGTACGGGGGAACGTGGTTCGTTGTCAGTGCCGTCGGCTATGGTCACCCGCATGATCGATTCCACCGTGCGGGTCCGGATCGCCCGCCCCTCGCGCGACCTCGCGGCAGCCGAACGCTTCTACGTCGGCGGCCTCGGGCTCGACGTGCTGTGGCGCACCACCGAGCGGGTCTCCGGCGAGCACGACCTGCTGATGGTCGGCCCGCCCGGTGGCGCCTGGCACTTCGAGCTGACCCACGACCCGGAGCGGCCGCTGGAGCCCACCCCGACGGTGGACGACCTGTTCGTCGTCTACCTCGGCGCGCCGGTGGACGAGGCCCTGGTCACCCGGCTGGAGGCGGCCGGCGGCACCCGGGTCGAGGCCCACAACCCGTACTGGGAGGAGTTCGGCGTGACGGTGGCCGACCCGGACGGCTACCGGCTGGTGCTCTGCTCCCGCACCTGGGGGGCCTGACCGGCCGGGCCCGTTCCGCTCCAGTCGCGCGGTGCCGGGCCGGGGGCGGACTCCCCTGCCCCGCCGCGCGGTGCGGGGCCGAACAGGCCTTCTCCGGCCGCGCCGCGCAGCACCGCCACGCCCCGGTCCAGGTCCACGCCGAAGTGCGGGGGCGATCCGGCCTGCGCGTCGTCCCGCAGAGCGAGCCGCTCCTTCTTCTGCTCGACCTGGATCCGCTTCCCCGGGCTGAACAGCGCGTGCAACTCGTCCAGCCCGCCGGCGCCCAACCCCGCGACCCCGGGGCCGCGCTGCCGCGGACGCGGCGACGCCTCGTCCCGGATCTGCCACACCGCCAGTGCGGCCAGCCCCAGTAACGCCGCCACCGTCGCCACCACACCCACGATCAGCCCCATGCCCGCCCAACGCCGGACCGGGGTGGGGCCGTTCCCGGAGGCTCGTTCGGGCCGGGCCGCGCCCGCCGGATACGCTGCCACACCAACGGAAGGAGCACCCTCACCATGACCGTGCGCGGAACCCTCGTGGACATCCGGACGGCGGACGGGACCGCCGACGCCTACCTCGCCCATCCCGATGACGGCCGGGCCCACCCGGGCGTCATCCTCTACATGGACGCCTTCGGGCTCCGGCCGCACCTGAAGCGCATGGCCGACCGCCTCGCCGCGGCCGGGTACACCGTGCTCGTCCCCAACGCCTACTACCGGAACGGCCGCGCCCCGGTCGTCGAACTGCCGGAACTCATCGACGTTGAGAGCGACGACCCGGTCTTCGACCGGCTCGGCCCCTTGCTCGCCACCCTCACCCCCGACGTGACCGAGCGCGACGCGGACGCCTACCTGCGCTGGCTCGCCGGGTCGCCGCTGGTCCAGGACGGCCCGGTCGGCCTCACCGGCTACTGCCGAGGCGCCCTCCTCGCCCTGCGCACGGCCGCCAGCCACCCCGACCGGATCGCCCTCGCGGCCGGCTTCCACGGCGGCAACCTCGCCACCGAGCGCCCCGACAGCCCGCACCTGGGCGCCGAACGGATCACCGCCGAGCTGTACTTCGGCCACGCGGACCAGGACGAGGCGCTGCCGCCGGAGCAGATCGACCGGCTCGCCGAGGCCCTCACCGCGGCCGGTGTCCGCTACCGGGCCGAGGTCTACACCGGCGCCCCGCACGGCTACACCCAGGCCGACACCACCCGCTACGACGCGGTCGCCGACGAACGGCACTGGGAGGCGCTGCTCGGCCTGCTGAAGCGCGTCCTGCCGGCCTGAGGCCGGGCCACCGGGCACCGGCCACCCGGCCACCGGGCTGCTGGACTGTCAGTCCGGCTGCCCTCGCCGGGCCGCCCCCGCCCGGTCGTCCCCGCCTGCGGGCGCGGTCCGACGGCGCGGTCCGCGCTCGATCTGTTGGTTTGCGGTTCATGGTCCGGACGGACGGAGTTCGGACACCTGAGTCACCGGCCGGACAACGTCGGGTACCTGACGGCAAGTCGGGCCGGGTCGCGAGGGTGTCGGGGGAGCGGACGCGGGCATCGGGGGAACGGGGCCGAGTGATGGATCCAGGGGGCCGTACGTGCACAGCATGCAAGGCAAGTGGGGGACGCGAACCGGGGGGACGGGCCTGCGCGGCGTCCAGGAAGCCATCGTGCGGGCATTCGCCGAGTGCACGCCCGGCGGGGTGCGGCCGGGCGAACTCGACTGCGACGGACGGGCGTTGCGCTGGGTGGAGGCCGGGCAAGGGGCCGGTGTCCCGGTGGTCCTCATCGCGGGCTGTGGCACCTCGTCGCTCACCTGGACGCCCGTCCTGCCCGAACTCGCCCGGCACGGTCGGGTGGTGGCGTACGACCGGGCCGGGATCGGCGCCAGCGACCCCTGCCGCAGCACCGGCCGGGCCGGGATCGTGACACCGACGCTGGACGGTCAACTCGCTGACCTCGCCACGCTGGTGCGCCGCCTGGACGCCGGTCCGGTGGTCCTGGTCGGGCACAGCTGGGGCGGCCAACTGGCCCAACTCCTGGCCTGGCAGCAGCCGGAGCTGGTGGCCGGGCTGGTGCTGGTGGATCCGGCGCACGAGGAGTTCCAGCCGCCGGCCGTCCGCGTCGCCGAGACCGCGCTGAACCGGCTGGGGATGCTCCGTGCGGCACTGGCGGGTGCGGCACCGGTGAACTCGTCGCACGGACCTGCAAATCCGCTCGCCCGGGCCGAGGCGGCTGTGGTCGCGCACCACCACCAGCGGTGGACCGTCCTCGCCGAGAACCGGCTGACCACCGTCGTCGTCCCGGAGATCCGGCGGCGCCGCGCCTCCGCGCGACTGCCCGAGGTGCCGGTGGCCGTGTTGAGTGCGACCGAGGGGCTGCCGGGGAGGATGCGCTCCCGGTGGACCGCCGTGCAGGCGCAGATCGCGTCCCGCGCCACCAGGGGAACGCACATCGTGGTGCGCGAGTCCGGCCACGCCGTCCACGCCGACCGGCCCAGGGCGGTCATCGCCGCCGTCCTGGAGGTGTCCGATCACGCCCGGTACATCCGGAAGGCCTGACGGACGGGCGACAGTCGTGCTCAATTCCTGGCCGCATCCGCTCTGCTGAGGACACGACACGCTCTGGCACACTGTGTGCCGGCGACCCGGCGGGGCGGGTCACGACACACGGGGGGACAGCGGCATGAGCGGGGTGGGCACCGTGCTCGGCGGGCGGTACAGGCTGGTCGAGCGGATCGGCGGCGGCGCGATGGGCTCGGTCTGGCGGGCCGAGGACACCGTGCTGGCGCGACGGGTGGCGGTCAAGATCCTGCGCTCGGAGCTGTTCGAGGACAGCACCGCCACCCAGCGCTTCCGCCGGGAGGCCCAGCTGGTCGCCGCGATCGACCACCCGGGCGTCGTCGACGTGCACGACTACGGCGAGAGCGGCGCGGACGGTGACGAACGCTGCGCGTACATCGTCATGGAGCTGATCGACGGCCGCCCGCTGGACCGGGTGCTGGCGGACACCGGCCCGATGACCGTCGAGCGGGCGCTCGACCTGGTGGCCGGCGCCCTGGACGCGCTGCACGCCGCGCACCAGCGGGACATCGTGCACCGGGACATCAAGCCGTCCAACCTCATGCTGCGCACCGACGGCCGGGTCGCCATCACCGACTTCGGCATCGCCCGGGCGATCGCCAGCACCAAGCTCACCGCCCCGTTCGCGATCATCGGCACCGCGCTCTACATGTCCCCGGAGCAGGCCGAGGGATCGTCCCTGGGGCCGGCCACCGACCTCTACTCGATCGGCGTGGTCTGCTACGAACTGCTGGTCGGAGCGCCGCCGTACTCCGGGGACGGGCCGCTGCAGATCGCGCTCAAGCACGTCAACCAACCGGTGCCGGAGCTGCCGGAGGCCTTCCCGGCGGCGGTTCGGGCGCTGGTCGCCAGGGCGCTGGCGAAGAAGCCCGAGGAGCGGTTCGCGGACGCCGCCGAGATGGCGGCTGCGGTGCGCGCGGCACTCGGCGGCGACGGTGCCGGGCGCGGCGAGGGCGGCGGGGTCGGGGCGGCAGGAGCGGCGGGCGGTGGGACCGGGAAGGGGTCCGCGGCAGCCGACAGCCCGACGATCGCCCTCCGGCCCGGCGCGGGTCCGGCGGCGAAGGCTGAGGCCGGATCGACGGAACCCGAGGCGGGCAGAACCGAGCCGGGTGGACCTGTTGCAGGCGGATCCGAAGCGGGCAAGGCCGAGCCCGGGGCCGTGGTGGATCCCGCCGCCGGTGACACCCCCGCGCCCGCCGAGGTCGCTAAGGTGCAGCCGCAGCCGCAGCCGCAGCCGCAGCCGCAGCCCGAGGCGCAGACCGAGCCCGGCCGGCGAAGGTCCCGCCGGACCCTGCTGGTGCCCGTGATCATCCCCGTCATCATCTCGGCGGGCACCGCCACCGCCCTGCTGATCGACCGCAGTCCCGGCGGCTCCGACGCCACCGTGCCGCCCGCCGCCCAGCCGACCGTCGTGGTCACCGTCCCCGCGAACCCGGTCACCGGCACCCCGGCCGCGGCGACCGGCACCGCGCCCGCCACCCCGCCGCCGACCGACACCCCGACGGCCGCCCCGAACCCGGACCAGCCGGCCCCGGGTGCCGCCGACCAGCAGCAGGCCCCCGTTCCGGCTCCGGGTCAGGCCGGTGGCGGTGGTGCGTCGGGCGGCGGTCGGAACGGCGGTGCGGGTGCGTCCTCCGGCGGCGGCGCGGCCTCGGGCGGGTCCGGGGCAGGGTCCGGCTCCGGCTCGGGTGGCGCGGGCGGTCAGGCGAACCAGCCGGGCGGTGCCGCCGGCGGCAACCCGCCCGCCCCGCCCGCCAACCAGAACCCGCAGCCGCCGGCCCAGACCTCGGGCGGCGGCACCACCGCGGCGCCGCCGCAGAGCCCGAGCCGCCCCGCGTCCTGCGGCGGCAACAGCTGGAGCACCATCGTCAGCGTGAAGCACGAGCGGCCGATCGGGATGCGCAACGACAACCTGAACGGCGACAACCCGATCGTGCTCGGCGGCGCCGCGCAGTACGGCTGGGTGCGCTCGACCAACCCCGGTTCGTGGATCCTGTTCAACGCCTGCAACAACGGCGGCCCGCAGCTCGTCCAGACCACGGACGGGAGGGTCGTGTTGAGCAACGGGTTCAGCTTCCTCACCAACTGGACCGTCCGCAACGGCTCCACCCCGGGCTCGTACACGCTGGCCGACTACATGAACTCGGTCTGCATGACCGACAACGGCGTGGGCAACGCGATCACCATGGTGGCCTGTACCCCCGGCAACACCGCGCAGGAGTGGCGCCTCCAGTAGCGGCGACGGTTCGAGGATCGGTAGCAGCTCCTGGTGATCCGGGCAAGGGCGAGGGAATGGCGGAACCTCGCCAGTCCGGGGCCGAGGGGCGTGTGGAATCTTCTACACAGATGTAAAAGTCGATTGCCGGTCGACCGGATCCGCCCGCCGACCATCGCTCCGGCGGGCGGGCGGTCGTCGGCGCTGGCGGTCGGACATGGTTCGGACGGGAACGGCATGCGCGTTGCTGTGAACTCTCCCGGTCCGGCCGTCGACTCCACACTCTTCACCACATGGCGGGACCTGGCCAACTCCTGAGGCGGACCTGTCATTTCTCCTGATGGATTGTCATGCTTCTGGCATCCCCCGGCGGCAGCCCCACCCCCACCCCTTGGTGGCGAGCCGCCCGACTGCACGGGATCTCAGCACGTCAGCGCCCGTTCCGCCCCACAGGTGCCGACCCGGCCCCCGGGACGTGGTGCGACCGCGCCCAGACGCGGTATCCCGGAAGGACTCGTACGTGAAGCGAAAGCTCGCGGCTGTCGCCGTACTCTCGGCCACCGCCCTCCTGACCGGTGTGATCCAGGTGAGCACCGCCGCCCAGGCCGCCCCCGTCGACTCGTCGCCGGCCCAGGCCGCCCGGCAGCACGCCACTGTGCTCGCGGTGGCGAGCGGCCAGTCCGGCCCGCTCGCCAAGGTGCTCGGCCTGGGCGCCAAGGAACAACTGGTCGCCAAGGACGCCGTGTTGGACAAGGACGGCACCCGCCACCTGCGCTTCGAGCGCACCTACGCCGGCCTGCCGGTGATCGGCGGTGACCTGGTCGTCCACCAGAAGGCCGACGGTGACGTGAAGTCGGTCTCCAAGGCGGTCTCCGCCCGGATCGACCTGCCGAGCGTGACCCCGGCGGTCCCGGCCGACCAGGCCGCCGCGCAGGCCACTGGCGCGGTCAAGGCCACCGTCGGGGTGACCCTCGACGCCGACCAGTCCCCGCTCGCCGGCGTCCACCAGACGGGCACGCCCCAGCTGGTCGTCTGGGCCACCGACGGCAGCCCCCGCCTCGCCTACCGCACCACCGTCGAGGGCGTGCGCGCCGACGGCACCCCGAGCAGCCAGGTCCTGGTCACCGACGCCGCCAGCGGCCGGGTGCTCTCCACCCACGAGAAGGTGCAGACGGCGGCCGGTAGCGGCAAGGGCGTCTTCGTCGGCCAGGTCCCGCTGACCACCGCGCAGAGCGGCGGGCAGTACCAGCTCAAGGACGACACCCGCGGCGGCCAGTCCACCACCGACATGAGCAACGGCACCTCGGGCAGCGGCTCGCTGTTCGCGAACACCAGCAACAGCTTCGGTGACGGCACCGCCGGCAACCGCGAATCCGCTGCCGTGGACGCCCAGTTCGGTGCCGCCACCACCTGGGACTTCTACAAGAGCGCCTTCGGCCGCAACGGCATCCGCAACGACGGCGTCGGCGCCCTCAGCCGGGTGCACTACGGCTCCAACTACGTCAACGCGTTCTGGAGCGACGACTGCTTCTGCATGTCGTACGGCGACGGCAGCGGCGACGCCGCCCCGCTCACCGAAATCGACGTGGCCGGCCACGAGATGACCCACGGCGTGACCGCCGCGACCGCCAACCTCAACTACGACGGCGAGTCCGGCGGTCTCAACGAGGCCACCTCGGACATCATGGGCACGATGGTCGAGTGGTCCGCCAACCTGCCCTCCAACCCGCCGAACTACTGGATCGGCGAACTGATCAACCTGAACGGCAACGGCAGCCCGCTGCGCTACATGGACCAGCCGAGCAAGGACGGCCAGTCCGCCGACTACTGGGACGCCAACGTCGGCAACCTGGACGTCCACTTCTCGTCCGGCGTGGCGAACCACTTCTTCTACCTGCTGGCCGAGGGCAGCGGAGCGAAGAGCATCAACGGGTTCGACTACAACAGCCCGACGTACGACAACTCGACGCTCGCCGGCATCGGCCGGGACAAGGCGGCGCAGATCTGGTACCGCGCGCTGACCACGTACTTCACCTCCACCACCGACTACGCGGGCGCCCGTGCGGCCACCCTCAGCGCGGCGGCGGACCTGTACGGCTCGGGCGGCGCGGAGTACAACGCGGTCGCCGCCACCTGGACGGCGGTCAACGTCAACTGAGCCGGGGCGAGCGAGCCGTCCCCGGGGCCGAGCCGGCCGGCCCGGCCCCGGGGACGCGTCCGAACGAGGCCCTGCCGGGCCGTGGGTGCCGGCCGGAGGGGTCGTAGGCGGCGGGGGAACCGGTGTGCGGACCACCGGCGCCCCCGCCGCATGCACGCGATATGACGCCACGTCAGTTCGTTCGGCTGCGTCGACTGCGGCGCGCGTCGTGCGACTCCTGGGCGGCGAGGACGGCGTCGCCGTGTTCGGCGGCCCAGGCGCCGAGTGCGCGGATCGGAGCGAGCAGGGCCGTGCCCGCCACCGTGAGGGCGTAGTCGACCCGCGGCGGCGCCTCGGCGTAACGCCGGTGCTCCACCAGGCCGTTGTACTCCAGCCGCCGCAGCGCCTCGTTGAGCACCTTCGGGCTGATCCCGCCGATCCGGTCGAGCAGCGCCCGCGGGCGCATCGGACCCCGCTCGCCGAGGACGTGGACGACCACGCTGTCCCAGCGGTTTGCGATCACCTCGAAGGCCAGCCGGGCACGGCAGTCGGCGGCGAAGACGGCACCGCCCAGGTCGTCGCCGTCGTTGCTGTTCATGCCGTCCTCGTTGCGCCGGCCCGTGGTGTCCATACGGCCATCCTGCCCGGGTCGATGCCTACCGGGTGGTGTGCATCGGCCCGCCTAGCGTGCCGGGCACAGCAGTTCGCGCCGACCCCGGTCGGGCGACGAAGCGAGGAGTGGACATGAGGATCGGCATTCTCGGAACGGGCGCCATGGCGGCGGCCCTCGGCGGGGCCTGGGTGCGAGCCGGGCACGAGGTGGTGGTGGGCGGGCGCGACCCGGGGGCGGCTCGCCGATTGGCCGCCGAGACGGGTGCGTCGGAGGGTGGCGACCTGGCGCGGGCGGCGAGGTTCGGCGAGGCCGTCCTGGTGGCGGTGCCGGCCGCTGCGGCGGTGCCGGTGGTCGGGCCGCTGGCAGCCGACCTGGTCGGGCGGACCCTCCTGGACTGCACCGTGCCGATGGCCCCGGGCGCGGACGGCCCCCGCCTGACCACGACGGGCGCCGCGGACTCCGTCGCCGTGCGGCTCGCCGCCGCGGCTCCGGCGGCCCGGGTGGCCAAGGTGTTCGGGATCTGCCACGAGAGCATCTGGACCCTGCCGCGGCCGGCCTTCGAGGGCGGCGCGCCGCTCGGGGTCCCGTACTGCGCCGAGGACCCGGCCACCGCCGCACTGGTCGCCGATCTGGTGTCCTCGATGGACTGCGTGCCCGTGCACTGCGGGAGCCTCGACCGGGCCGGGCTGCTGGAGGCGACTGCCGTCTTCGCGATCGGCGTCTGGTGGTCCGGCGGCGAGGCGCGCCGGGTCTTCCCGTCCCCGGCCCTGGCGCCGGGCGCGTCGGACGACGACGAGGGGTAGCGCGTCCGGTCGGCCGCGGTGCACGGGAGGACTCGACCGTCCGCGGGTGGCGGACTGGTGACGGCTGACGGCTGACGGATGACGGCGAACAGCTGACAGATTTCAACATCTGTCAGCTGTCACCTGTTGCCTGCCGCCCCTCATCCACCCGTCGGCGCCAGGTCCTTGCGGATCTCGTCCAGGATCAGACCGGCCCCGGTGTACCCGATGCCGAGCATCCACAGGTTGTCGTCCACCCGGAACACCCGCCCGTTGCGGACGGCGTCCAGGTTCTTCCACAGCGCGCCCTCGGTGATCTTCCCCTGGTCGGACTTGGCCGCGTCCCCGTACGCCGAGTAGAAGACGACGTCCGCGGCCGCCTGGTCCACCTGCTCGGGGCTGATCTCCATCGAGAAGCCGGGCTTGTCCTGGTTGGCTGGTCGGCCGAGCCCGAGGTCCTTGAACAGCGAGCCGACGAAGGTGTCGTTGAGGTACAGCCTGGTGGGCGCGCCCGCCAGGAAGCGGGCTATCTCGACCCGGGTGGCCCCGGCCCTGGCCGGCCCGCCCAGCGCGGTGACCAGGTCCCGCAGCTTCGCCTGGTAGGCCGCGTCCGCCGCCGCGGCCTCGCTCTGGCGGCCCAACGCCTCCGCGTGCAGGCGGACGTTCTCCTTCCAGGTCGGGCCGGTGGTCTTGGAGAGGACGGTCGGCGCGATCTTGGACAGTTCGTCATACCGCTTGTCGTCGCGGACCTGGTTGCTGAGGATGAGGTCCGGTCGCAGTGCCGCGATCGTCTCCAGGCTGGGCTGGCCGATCGTGCCGACGACCTTCGTCCCGGCCAGCCGATCGGCGGGGAGGTAGCTCGGGAACGGCGCGCCCGCACTCACGGTGGTGGCGCCGACCGGGGCGAGGCCGAGGGTGACCGCCGAGTCGAGGGCGTCCGTGTCCAGTGCCACGACCCGCTCGGCCCGTGCGGGGACGATGCTCTCGCCGCGCGCGTGCCGGACGGTCCGGGTGCCGCCACCGACGGAGGAACCGGCCGTCGGGGACGAGGAGTTCGGTCCGCAGCCGGTGAGCGCCAGGCCCGGGGCGAGCCCGGCGGCGAGGCCGAGCGCGGCGCGGCGGCTGAGGGGTCTGGGCATTGCGGCACCTCCAACGGGCGGGCTGGGTGCGGGAATCCCTGCCCGTACGGCCACCCGCCTACGCCTCGAACCGCAACGGACCGGTCACGCCCCCGGGTCGCGGCGGCTCGTCACGTCTCGGATCCGTTCTCCCGCCGCTGGCGCAGGAGTTCGTCGTACTCGGCGTGCACCCGGCGGTCCATCGCGAGGGTGAACTGGGCGTCGGCCACGGTGCGGGCCAGCGGTCGTACCCGCAGGATGCGCTCGGTGAGCCGGACCGCCTCGCCGGGTGGCAGCGGGGTGTCGGCGGCCAGTGCGCTGAGCAGGTGCTCGGTGACCACCTCGATGAAGATCTCGGCGATGGCGTCCACGTGCTCCCGGGTGCGTCGGCTGGCGTCCAGCACCGCCGAGAGCGGCACTCCCTCCGCCACCAGCTCGGTGGTGGCGTCCATCAGCCGACGGCTGACGTGGGTGATGCCGTCCTCCTCGACGGTGATGTAGCCCTGCTCGATCGACTCGGCGGTGTTCTCCTCGGTGAGCTGGTCGCCGAATGCGGCCTTGAGTTCCTCCCAGTCGAGGCGCACCGGGGTCTCGTCCGACCACGGCGCGACGATCGCCGCCTCCAGGCCGATCAGCTCGGCGACGTCCCGCCCGCTCTCGCCGGCGCCGATCAGTTCGGCGATGCCGCCCAGGGTGTGGCCGCGTTCCAGCAGTTCGCCGATCATCCGTAGCCGGGCCAGGTGCTCCTCGCCGTACCAGGCGATCCGGCCCTCCTTGCGGGGTGCCTGGAGCAGTTTGCGCTCACGGTAGAAGCGCAGGGTGCGGGTGGTGATGCCGGCCGCTTCGGCCAGTTCCTCCACCCGGTACTGGCGTTTTCTGTCGCCCGCAGCAGCTCTGACCTTGTCCACGGCGATCAGCATAGGTCCGTCGGCTGGGAAGGCTCCCGGAACCGGAGTCGTCGCGCTTCTTCCATCCGGTGTCAGCAAGGGCTACCCTGCCAATCATGCCAGTGATTACTGGCGCGATTGGAAGGGTTCCGGGGCAGGCCCCGGGAGAGTGCGACGATCACCGCCCCACCCTCAGGAGGAGGCCGCATGGCATCCAGCAGCAAGCGCCCCCGCTCCGGCGCGTCCGGCGCGTCCGGCGTCAACGGCACGCCCGGCGCGCCCCGTACGGCCGAGGGGTCGTCCGGGACCGGGGCCCGCGCGGCGGAGGAGGCCGTGCCGCACGTCCGGGTGGCGGTGATCGGCTCCGGCTTCGGAGGCCTCGGCGCCGCGGTCCGGCTGCGCCGCGCCGGGATCACCGACTTCGTGGTCCTGGAGCGCGCGGACTCCGTCGGCGGCACCTGGCGCGACAACAGCTACCCCGGCTGCGCCTGCGACGTGCCCTCGCACCTCTACTCCTTCTCCTTCGCCCCCAACCCCGACTGGCCGCGCAGCTTCTCCGGTCAGCCGGACATCCGCGCCTACCTGGAGAAGGTCGCCACCGTCTTCGGGCTCCGACCCCACCTGCGGTTCAACGCCGAAGTGCTGGAGGCGCGTTGGGAGAGCGACGGGGCCCGCTGGCGGATCACCACCTCGGCCGGGCAGTGGACCGCCGACGCCGTCGTCTCCGCCGCCGGACCGCTCGCCGACCCGCAGATCCCCGACCTGCCCGGGCTGAGCGGCTTCACCGGCAAGGTGTTCCACTCCTCCCGCTGGGACCACGACTTCGACCTGACCGGCAAGCGCGTCGCCATGGTCGGCACCGGCGCCTCCGCCGCCCAGATCATCCCGTCGATCCAGCCCGAGGTCGGCAAGCTGACCGTCTTCCAGCGCACCCCGGCCTGGGTCCTGCCGCGCCGTGACCGTGAGATCACCCAGCTGGAGAAGTGGCTGCACGGCCGCCTGCCGCTCACGGCGAAGATCCGCCGCGGCACCCTGTTCGCCCTCCGTGAGCTCCAGGTCGACGCCTTCGTCCGCCGCCCCGGGCTGCTGCGCATGGTCCAGCAGCTCGCCGAGCGGCACATCGCGCAGAGCATCCCGGACCCGGCGCTGCGCGCCAAGCTCACCCCGGACTACCGGATCGGCTGCAAGCGCATCCTGCTCAGCAACACCTACTACCCGGCACTCGCCGCCGCCAACACCGAGGTCGTCGCCTCCGGCCTGCGCGAGGTGCGCGGCTCCACGCTGGTCGCGGCCGACGGCAGCGAGCACGAGGTGGACGCCATCGTCTTCGGCACCGGCTTCCACGTCACCGACATGCCCATCGGGGCCCGGGTGTTCGGCGTCGACGGCACCAGCCTGGCCGAGGAGTGGAAGGACGGCATGGAGGCGCTGCGCGGCTCGACCGTGCGCGGCTTCCCGAATCTCTTCTTCGTCATCGGGCCCAACACCGGCCTCGGCAACAGCTCGATGATCCTCATGATCGAGTCCCAACTGAACTACATGATCGACGCGTTGACGACGCTCGGCTCGATCGGCGCCGCCGCGATGCAGCCGACGGTACGCGCCCAGCGGCAGTGGAACCTCGAACTGCAGCACCGGATGGACCGCACCGTCTGGACCACCGGCGGCTGTCGCAGCTGGTACCTCGACCCGAGCGGCAGGAACACCGTGCTGTGGCCCGGCTCCACCGCCTCCTTCCGTCGCGCCACCCGCAAGGTGGACCTCGGCGAGTACGAGCTGATCATGCGCGCGGCGCCGGCCGCCGCCCGCACCGTCCAGGAGGTCTCCGCGTGAGCGCCGCCGTCATGCCCGCCGAGTACGAACACCCGACGCCTGCCGAGGAGTTGACAGTCCGCTCGGCCGACGGCATCCGACTGCACGTCGAGGTGCACGGCCAACCCGGCGCGCCCACCGTGGTGCTGGCGCACGGCTGGACATGCTCGACCGCCTTCTGGGCCCCGGTGATCCGCGAACTCTCCGACCGCTACCGGGTGGTGGCCTACGACCAGCGCGGCCACGGGCACAGCGAGATCCCGCCGAGCCGGGCCCGCTACTCGACCCGGGCGCTCGCCGAGGACCTGTCCGCCGTGCTGGCCCGGACCGTTCCGGCGGGGGAGCGGGCCGTCCTGGCCGGGCACAGCATGGGCGGCATGACCATCATGGCCGCCGGTGGCCGCCCCGAGGTCGCCGAGCGCACCGCCGCCGCCGTCCTGATCTCCACCGGGCCGAGCGAGCTGGTGGCCGAACTCACCGTCCTTCCCCCGGGCGTGCGTTCCCCGGGCCTGCGCCGCTTCCTGCACCGGCAGCTGCTGCGCTCCCGGATGCCGCTCGGACCGGTTTCGCCGGTCAGCCGGGTGGCGCTCAAGTATGCGACCATGGGCTCGGGTTCGCCCGCCGGGCAGGTCGAGGCGACGGCCCGGATCGTGCACGCCTGCCCGACCGCGGTCCGCGCCAACTGGGCCGCGGTGCTCGACCGGCTGGACGTCCGCGCCGGGCTCGCCCAGCTGACCGCGCCCACGGCGGTGGTGGTCGGCACCGACGACCGGCTGACCCCGCCGGTGCACGCGCACCGGATGATCGCCGGGCTCAAGGACCCGCAGGGGCTGTTGCTGCTGCCCGGAGTCGGGCACATGTCGCCGCTGGAACGCCCGGCAGAGGTCGCCGGCGAGATCCATCGGATGGCCGCCGAGCACCTGGTCGGCGCGCCCGCCGCAGTCGCGACTGCCGGCGCCGCGCCCGCTCCGGCCGCAGCCGCAGCAGTCGCGACTGCCGACTCCACCGTTGATCCTGCTGTTGACTCCACCGACGAGAGGACCGCCGTCGCATGAACGCCATCCCGCCGCTGTCCGCGCAGGTCGTCGTCGTGACCGGGGCCGCCCGGGGGGTCGGCGCGTCGCTGGCCCGCAAGCTCGCCCGGCGCGGGGCCAAGGTCGCCCTGCTGGGCCTGGAGCCGGAGGAGCTCAAGGCCGTCGCCGCCCAGTGCGGGCCGCACGCGACCAGCTGGGACGTCGACGTCACCGACCTCGACGCGCTCGACGACACCGCCCGCCGGATCAAGGAGCACTACGGCCGGATCGACACCGTCGTCGCCAACGCCGGGATCGCCATCGGCGGACCGCTGGCGGACAGCGACCACCGGGCGTTCAGCCGGGTCATCGAGGTGAACCTGCTCGGCAGCGTCGCCACCGCGCGGGCGTTCCTGCCGGCGCTCATCGAGAGCCACGGCTACCTGCTGCAGATCGCCTCGCTCGCCGCGCTGACGCCGGCCCCGCTGATGAGTGCGTACTGCGCCAGCAAGTCCGGGGTGGAGGCCTTCGCCCACTCGCTCCGCGGCGAGGTCGCCTACCAGGGGGTGAAGGTCGGCGTCGGGTACCTGAGCTGGACCGACACCGACATGGTGCGGGGGGCCGACGAGGACGCCGTGCTGAAGCAGATGCGGTCGCGGCTGCCGTGGCCGGCGAACAAGACGTACCCGCTGGAGCCCGCGGTGGACCGGATCGTCGCCGGGATCGCGCGCCGGTCCGCCCACGTCTACGCGCAGGCCTGGTTGCGCGGGATGCAGCCGGTCCGTTGGCTGCTGCCGAGCCTGATCGCGGTGGTGGGCTCCCGGGACGTCGCCCGGCTCGCCCCCCAGCTCGCCGCCACCGCCGGCAGCCGCCTGCGCGCCGTCGGCGCCGGGGGCGCGGCGGACACCGCGGCCCGGGGGAGCCACAACGGCTCGGGAAGCTGACCGTCGGCAGTCGACGGCTCGTAACGGATAGCAGGTAACAGACGACAGGCGACAGCTGACAGATGATGAAATCTGTCAGCTGTTCGTCGTTCGCTGTTGCCTGTTGCCTGTTGCCTGT
Organism: Kitasatospora sp. NPDC038210; assembly: GCF_055600605.1. Taxonomy (NCBI): domain Bacteria; kingdom Bacillati; phylum Actinomycetota; class Actinomycetes; order Kitasatosporales; family Streptomycetaceae; genus Kitasatospora; species Kitasatospora sp. NPDC038210. The sequence goes on from NZ_JBVJYK010000002.1 coordinate 388,686, forward strand.
TGCCTGTTGCCTGTTGCCTGTTGCCTGTTGCCCGTCGCCCGTCACGCCGTCACCGTCCGCCCTCCCCCTCCGCCGCGATCCGCGCCAGCGTCTCAAGCGCCCGTGCCAGGACCGGCAGCGGCGGCGAGGCGAGCGCGACCCTGACGGCGGACGGCGAGCGCCGCGGATCCACCGCGAACGCCGTCGCGGGCGTGACCGAGATCCCGGCGCGTGCCGCCGCCGCGACGAAGGCCTCTGCCCGCCAGGCCCCCGGCAACTCCCACCACAGGTAGTACGAGCAGGGGTCGGCCCGCAGGCGTTGCCCCGTCAGCGCCTCGCGCGCCAGCAGCTGCCGGGCCGCCGCGTCAGCCCGCTTCGCCGCCTCGACCGCGGCCAGTGAGCCGTCCCCGATCCAGCGCACCGCCGCCTCCAGCGCGAACCCGCTCGGCGTCCACCCACCCGAGCGCAGCGCGCCCGCCATCCGTTCCCGCAGCGCAGCCGGGACGGCCGCGAACCCGCTGGTCAGCCCGGGGGCCAGCCGCTTGGAGAGGCTGTCCACCAGCACGGTGCGCTCCGGCGCCAGCGCGGCCAACGGCGTCAGGTCGGGCCGCAGGAACGACCAGACGGCGTCCTCGACCACCGGCAGGTCGAGCCGCCGCAGCTCCTCCACGAGCCCCGCCGCCCGCTCGTGCGGCATGCTCGTGCCGAGCGGGTTCTGCAGCCGGGGCTGCAGGTACACGGCGCGCAGCGGCGCGGCCCGGTGGGCGGCCGCGACGGCGTCCGGCACCAGCCCGTCCTCGTCCGTGGTCAGCGGCACCAGCCGGATGCCCAGCCGCTCGGCCACCGCCTTGACCACCGGATACGTGAGCGCCTCCACCCCCAGCCGCTGCCCGGGCGGCACCAGCGCGGAGAGCGCCCCCGCGATGGCCTGCCGCCCGTTGCCCGCGAACAGCAGGTCCGCGGCGTCGACCTCCCAGGAGCCGGTCGAGAGCAGGCCGGCGAGGGCCCGCCGGGCCGCGCCCGTTCCGGCCGCGCCGATCGGCCGCAGGGCGTCCCCGAGTGCGTCCGCGCGGAGCAGTGGAGCCAGTCCGTCCGCCAGCAGCTCGGCCTGTCCGGGTACGACGGGGTAGTTGAGTTCCAGGTCCAGGGGCCCGGCGGCGGGTTCGGCGAGAGCGATCCGCGCGCCGTCCGCCCCCCGTCCGGCCCGGACGAAGGTCCCGCGCCCGACCTCCCCGACGGTCAGCCCGCGTCGGGCCAGTTCCCGGTAGACCCGTCCGGCCGTCGAGGCGGCGATGCCCCGGCTGCGCGCGAACGCACGCTGGGTGGGCAGCTGCTGTCCCGGCCGCAGCCGCCCGTCGGCGATGTCGGCGGCGACCCGGTCGGCGATCAGGCGGTAGTCGTCCATCGGTGGCGGGCCCTCCGTGTGCCGTACCGGTGCGCCCTGCTCCCGGGCCCCACCCGAGCGCGGCGCCCCCAGGCTGCGCCGTGCCCATGGGCCGCACCGTCCTCGGGGCACATTGCACCGAGCGCAAAGCCATCATTGCATCGAGTCGGTCACCCGTCCTAGCCTCCCTCCATGGACGCGTTGACTACCGCCGTGGACGGCCACGCCGTGCTCGGGATCGCCGCCGTGGCGCTGGGCATGGTGCTGTCGCCGGGGCCCAACATGATCTACCTGGTCTCACGCTCGATAGCCCAGGGCCGTCGCGCCGGGCTGATCTCGCTGCTGGGGGTCGGCACCGGCTTCCTGGTGTACCTCGTCGCGGTGACGGCGGGGGTGGCCGCGGTGTTCTCGGTGGTTCCCGCGCTCTACACCGCGATCAAGCTGGCCGGCGCCGGCTACCTGCTCTGGCTGGCCTGGAAGGCGGTCAAGCCCGGTGGTACGGCGGTCTTCGCCCCGCAGCAGCTGCCGCCGGACCCGCCGCGCCGCCTCTTCACGATGGGCTTCCTGACCTGCCTGCTCAATCCCAAGATCGCCATCATGTACATCTCGCTGCTGCCCCAGTTCGTGGCGCCGGAGCGGGGTCATGTCGCCCTGCAGAGCCTGCTGCTGGGCCTGACCCAGATCCTTGTCGCGATCACCGTCAACGGCCTGATCGCGATGAGCGCGGGCAGCATCGCCACCTTCCTCAACCGCCGTCCGGCCTGGCTGCGGGTCCAGCGCTACGTGATGGGCACCGTCCTGGCCGGTCTCGCCGTGCGCATCGCCGCCGACCGCGCCAAGGCGGTGGTGGTCTAGCGACGCCCTCCGGATCGCCGGCCCGGGCCTGTGGTCCGTCAGTGACCGGCCCGGCAGCCGGCCGCCGTCCGCAGCACCTCGTACGCGGCCTGCACGAACCGGCCGTCCAGGGTCGGCCCGGTGTTGGCCAGCGCCGCGACCGCGCTCGCCGTCTCCCGGGAGAAGCCCACGAAGGCCGTGAAGCCCCGGGTCGCGCCGGTGTGGAAGTACAGCTCGCGCCGGCCCGAGCGGCGGCGGTTCCACACCAGGCACAGCTCGTCGGAGGAATGCGGCCGCCGCAGCCGGGCCCGCTGGACCTCGTCCAGGGCTTCCTTCAACGCGCTTCCCCCGTCACCGGGTTGCGGTCCGTCGAGGTGTGCCCGGAGGTAGCGCAGCAGGTCGGTTCCGCTCGACCGGACGGCGCCGGCCCCGGGCAGGCCGGGGATGCTCCACGGCGGTGTCGCCCGGCCGTTCCGGTACCCGACCGCCCGGTCCGGCGCGTCCGGGGAGCAGTCGGTGTCGGCGAGGCCCAGGGGCCGGCAGACGCGTTCGGCGAGCAGGTCCCCGTACGGCAGTCCGCCCGTCTCGGCGAGCACCCGGCCGAGGAGTCCGACGCCGTAGTTGGAGTACCGGTACCGGCTACCGGGCCTGCTCCGTACGGTGGTTCGCGGCAGTGCGGCGCGCAGCTTCTCCTCGCCGAACGCGGCGTACGGGTTGCCGGACCAGTTCGGGACGGCTCCTGCGAGCAGCCCGGGCGGCAGCCGGGGCAGCCCGGAGGTGTGGGTGGCCAGGTGCAGCAGCCGGATCGGCTCGGGCGAACGGACCGTCACCGGGCGCCAGTCGGGCGGCAGGAGGTGCTCCACCGGGTCGTCCAGGGCGAGTTCACCGTGGGCGGCCAGCTCGGCGAGCAGCAGTGCGGTGAACGTCTTGCTGACCGAGCCGAGTTCGAAGACGGTGTCCGGCGTGCACGGGGCCGACCGCTCGTGCCCGAGGTGCCCGTGGCAGCGCACCTGGTCCCGATCCTCGCGTGCCACGGCCACCGTGACGGCGGTGGCGTACGGCGCGGCCGCCCGGACCGCAGCCCGGGCGGCCGTGTCGAGCTCGTTCACCCGGCGGCCGCACCGGCGCCGCCGAGCGCCCGGGAGAGCAGGACCGTCGCGGCGACGACCGCCACCACGGCGGTGTGTTCGTGTGCCCGGATCGCCGACTCGGGCTCCTCTTCGACCGGTTCGGCGTCCCGCGGGACCAGGCCGTCCGCCCGCTGCACCGCGGCCAAGGCCTCCCAGCCGGAACTCCCCAGCATGGGACGGCCGATGCACGCGTCGACGATCAGCAGCTCGCCGACGAGGTCCCACTGACCGATCTCCATCCAGATGTCGAGCCAGACCGGCAGCCACGCGCGCAGGTAGTCGCGCATCGGTTCGGGCAGGTCCTCGGGCCGCGCGCCCCAGTCGGTGAGGTGGAAGACGGTGTGGGTGACCTGGTAGGCGATCGACCAGGCGATGGTCCACGGTTCGGGGAGCGCGCCGAGCCAGGTGCGGGCGGCGAGTTCGGCCCAGTCCGGCCGGTGGCTGAGCCCGATGACCCGCCGCGCGTTCGCCACCGCGAGCTGTCGGCTGCCCTGGATCTCGACCGCGTGGACGGCCCGCAGCCGGCTGATCGATTCGAGCAGCTCCTCCAGTGCGGCGTGCCGGTAGCCGACCCGGGCGAAGTGGGCGTACGTCTCCAGCGGGTCGGTGACCGTGACGTGCCGCAGCTGCCGCTCGTAGAGCATGTCGCCCTCGCGCAGTTGCTGCCAGGCGCCGTCGAGCATGTCGCGCGCGGCGCGGGCGTCCTGCGGTCCGGCGACGCCGTCGCGCAGCACCAGGGAGGAGGCCATCGCGGCCTCGCAGAGCGGCTTGTAGACGTCGTTCGGTTCGGCGAGGTCGATGATGGTGTTGTCGGCGATCCTGCCCCAGCCGCCCTGGTAGCAGGTGTGCAGCCAGGACAGCGCGCGGGTGCCGAGCTGCTGGGCGGTGGCGAGCACCTCGGTGTCGGTGGTCATCTCGGGTTCCCCTCCGACAGGCGCTCGGCGATGGCGAGTTCGAGCCGGGTGCGGACGGCGCCGATGCCGACGAGGCGGATCCGGTCCAGGATCGGCGCGACCTCCAGGTGCGGTGGCCGGTCCTCGGCGCCGGCCCAGGCGAGCCAGCGGGCGAGCCGTACGGCGGTGGTGAAGTCGCGCCGGAGCATGGCGCGGACGGCGCCGCGGGCGAGTGCCAGGTGGTCCGTGCGGGCGGCGTCGTGGACCGGGCCGTCCAACCCCGGCAGTGCGAGCACGGACAGTTGTGCCATCCGGACGGACCAGGCCTGCCAGCCCAGCTCCGCCGGTCCGGGCAGCGGGTCGGGCACGTGGTCCGGAGCAGGACCCGGCACGTGATCCGACGCGGAACCCGGGACGTGATCCGGCACGTGATCCGACGCCGAACCCGGTACGGAACCAGGCGCGGTGTCCGCGTACGGCGTGCGGGCGAGCACCCGGCCGGCGGCCCAGTCCTGCCACGCGATGGCCTGCGCGGCCTCGGGGGAGGCCGGTACCGGCGCGGGGAACGCCCGCCGGGCCTCGGCGAGCAGCGCGGCGGTGGGTCCGTCGGGCTCGGCTCCGGTGAGCAGCTGCGGGGCGAAGAGGTCCGCGCCGAGCACGCGGACCGCGGCCAGCAGCGGGCGGGGGACGACGGTGTCCGGGTCCGCGAGCGCGGCCGTACCCCCGCCGCCCCGGAGGGCGTCGAGGGTACGGCCCGCCACCCGCTCGACCGCCGCGGCGTACTCGTCACGGAGAGGGGTCTCGGCGAATGGCATGGTGGTGAGGTCCTCCTTCAGGAGGTCGGGCGTGGGCGCGGGGCCCCGTGGGGACGGGGCCCTGCGGACGGAGCGTGGCTACCGGGTCGGCTTCTCCTTGGGTCCCTTCGGGGACAGCAGGAGCAGGCCGAGCAACAGCAGGCCACCAGCGGCCTCGGGCAGATACGTGGGCGCGTCGGACACGACGGCCTCGTCCTCCACCATCAGGCTGGCTAGGGTGTCGGCCTCGGACGACGTCGCGGTGCGTGACGCCGAGGCGGTTTCGGTCCGGAACTGAGTAAGCATCAGATGTGCCTCCTCGTCTGGCTTTCACCGTCCGGTCGGGCGGTGCCCCTGTCCGACACTACGTGCACGATCGGGCACCTGCATCCGCAGTCCTGTGAGCTGGGACGTTGCACTCGGTGTGGGCTCGACTGCGGCGAGTCGGTACGGTCGGGGGCATGACCACAGCCTTGATCACCGGCGCGACCGCCGGCATCGGAGCCGCGTTCGCCCGCCGGCTCGCCCGCAGCGGCTACCAGCTCGTCCTGGTGGCGAGGGACGCCGAGCGCCTGCAGCGCGCCGCCGCCGACCTGCACGGGAAGTACGGCGTCGAGGCGGAGGTGCTGATCGCCGACCTCGCGACCGACGAGGGCATCGGCGCCGTCGAGGCCCGCCTCGCCGACCCCGCCCGCCCGGTGGACCTCCTGGTCAACAACGCCGGCTTCGGCAACAAGGGCGCCTTCGGGGCCGTCCCGCTGCAGGACGAGCTGGACATGGTGAAGGTGCACATCGAGGCGATCCTGCGGCTGACCACGGCCGCACTGCCCGGGATGCGCGAGCGCCGCCGCGGTGCGATCGTCAACGTCGCCTCGGTGGCGGCCTTCCTGCCGCGCGGCACCTACGGGGCGAGCAAGGCGTGGGTGGTCAGCTTCACCCAGGGCGTGCTGCGCGACCTGGGCGGTACGGGCGTGCGGATGATGGCGCTGTGCCCGGGCTTCACCCGGACGGAGTTCCACGAGCGCGCGGGCATGGGCACCGGCAACATCCCGTCCTGGTCCTGGCTCTCCGCCGAGCGGGTGGTGGACGAGGCGATGCGCGACCTGGCCCGCGGCCGGTCGCTGTCCGTGCCGGGCAAGCGGTACAAGGTCGCGGTGGCGATCGCCCGGTTGCTGCCGCCCGGCGGACTGGGCGGCCTCTCCTCGAAGGCGGCGCGCACGTACCGCACCGACTGACGCCGGCGCCCCGGGCGGTCGGCCGTGCGACTCGGGCCCGACGGGAATGGAGCGAATCTCACTATTAGCTTGTCTAACTATGAGCTATCCTCGCTATATCCATCCCGTCCACCCGTCACACCGCGCGTCCGACCGCCCGTCCGGGCGCTCGTCCCGGCGCCGGTCCGACCGACCCAGGGAGGCCCGCCCTTGAGGCAAGCCGCCATCGACTGGACGCCGCCCGCGCGCGCCGAGGGCGATTCCCGCCCGCCGGCCCCGTGGCGGCGCATCCTCGCCCTCTTCCGCCCCTACCGCGGCCGTCTCGCCACCGTAGGGCTGCTGGTCGCCGCCTCCGCGGTGGTCTCGGTCGTCTCGCCGTTCCTGCTGAGGGCCGTCCTGGACACCGCCATCCCGCAGGGCCGCACCGGCCTGCTCAGCCTGCTCGCGCTCGGGATGATCCTCACCGCCGTGGTGAACAGCATCTTCAACGTCCTGCAGACGCTGATCTCCACCACCGTCGGCCAGCGCGTCATGCACGACCTGCGCACCGCCGTCTACGGGCACCTGCAGCGGCAGTCGCTGGCCTTCTTCACCCGCACCCGCACCGGCGAGGTGCAGTCCCGGATCGCCAACGACATCGGCGGCATGCAGTCCACGGTGACGTCCACCGCGACCAGCCTGGTCTCCAACCTCACCGCGGTGGTCGCCTCCGTCGTGGCCATGGTCGCCCTCGACTGGCGGCTCACCGTCGTCTCCCTCCTCCTGCTCCCGCTGTTCGTCTGGATCAGCCGCCGGGTCGGCCAGGAGCGGAAGAAGATCACCACCGAGCGGCAGAGGCAGCTGGCCGCGATGAGCTCGGCCGTCCAGGAGTCGCTCTCGGTCAGCGGCATCCTGCTCGGCCGCACGATGGGCCGCTCCGACTCGCTCGCCCGCGAGTTCACCCAGCAGTCCGACCGGCTCGCCGACCTGGAGGTCCGGGCCAGCATGGCCGGGCGCTGGCGGATGAACACCATCCAGATCGTGATGGCCGCCATGCCCGCACTGATCTACTGGGCCGCCGGACTGACCTCCGCCGCCGGAGCGCCGATCGTCTCGGTCGGCACCCTGGTCGCCTTCGTCACCCTCCAGCAGGGCCTCTTCCGCCCCACCGTGAGCCTGCTGTCCACCGGCGTGGACGTCCAGACCTCGCTCGCGCTCTTCCAGCGCATCTTCGAGTACCTCGACCTTCCGGTGGAGATCGCCGAACCGGCCGACCCGGTCACGCTCGCCGCCCCCCGCGGCGAGGTCCGCTTCGAGGGCGTCGACTTCCGCTACGACCCCGCGCAGGAGCGCCCGACCCTCGCCGGCCTCGACCTCACGGTCCCCGCCGGGAGCTCACTGGCCGTGGTCGGCGAGACCGGCTCGGGCAAGACCACCCTCAGCTACCTCGTCCCGCGGCTGTACGACGTCACCGGCGGCCGGGTCACCCTGGACGGCGTCGACGTCCGCGAGCTCTCCTTCGACACCCTGGCCCGCGCGGTCGGCGTGGTCTCCCAGGAGACCTACCTCTTCCACGCCTCGGTCGCCGACAACCTGCGCTTCGCCAAGCCGGGCGCCACCGACGCCGAACTGGTCGAGGCCGCCCGGGCCGCACAGGTCCACGACACCATCGCCGCCCTGCCGGACGGCTACGACACCCTGGTCGGCGAGCGCGGCTACCGCTTCTCCGGCGGCGAGAAGCAGCGCCTCGCACTCGCCCGGACGATCCTGCGCAACCCGCCGGTGCTCATCCTCGACGAGGCCACCAGCGCGCTCGACAACCGCACCGAAAGCGCCGTCCAGCAGGCCGTGGACACCCTCGCGGCCGGCCGCACCACCATCACCATCGCGCACCGGCTCTCCACCGTCCGCGCCGCCGACCAGATCGCCGTCCTGGACCACGGGGTGGTGGTGGAACTCGGCAACCACGAGGAGCTGGTGGAGCTGGACGGCCGGTACGCGGCCCTGCTGCGCCGGGAAGCGCCGGAGGCGGCGGCCCGGCCGGAGGGGGTCGGTCTTGTGGAGTCCGGTCCGGTGGAGGACGTCCTGTCGGGGGAGGTGCCGCCGGCGGGCAAGGCGCTGCTCACGGAGGCCGCCCTCCGTCGGGCCTGATCCCGTCGGGCTGAACCCGCCGGCCGGACCGGGTCCCTCGGGGGCGGCGCCCGTCGGGCCCGCCGTCGGCTAGGCCGCCTTCGGGACCTCGTTGTAGCTCTCCGCGACCTCCTGGCCGGAGAGCCGCTGGATCGCCGCCATCACCTCGTCGGTCACCTGCCGACGCGCCTTCAACGAGCGGGCCTGCCCGTGCAGCTCGTCGAAGTGCAGCGGCTCGCCGAAGCGGACCGTCACCTTCTTCAGCCGCGGCACCCGCTTGCCCACCGGCAGGATCTGCTCCGGCCCCTCCAGCGCCACCGGCACCACCGGGACGCCCGCGGTGAGCGCGAGCCAGGCGACGCCCGTCTTCCCCCGGTAGAGGCGGCCGTCCAGGGAGCGGGTGCCCTCGGGGTAGATGCCGAAGGCCTTGCCGTCCTCCAGGATCTCCAGCGCCGACTCCAGCGACGCCTGAGCGGAACGGTAGGTGCCGCGCTCGACCGGCACCGCGCCGATCGCCTCGAAGAAGCCCTTGGAGAGCCTGCCCTTGAGCCCGGTGCCGGTGAAGTACTCGGCCTTGGCGAGGAAGTGGACCCGGCGCGGGGAGGTCAGCGGGATCACCACGCTGTCGATGAACGACAGGTGGTTGCTGGCCAGGATCACCCCGCCCTTGCGCGGGACGTTCTCGACCCCCTCGATGACCGGCCGCCAGATTCCCCGCGAAACCGGTTTCAGCACCAGCTTGGTGACGAGGTCGAGCACGATTCCCTCCCTGGACGAACTACCGCCCGGGAGGTGCCCGGGCCACGATCAGATCCGCAGACTACGACACCCACCCCCGCGCCCGTCCACTCCCGCCGCCCGTGGTGCGCACCACGGGCGGGTAGGGTACGGCCGTCCGAACAGAGCAACACCCCGCAGTACCCAGGAGGGCACGATGGAGACCACCGAGGCGATCAAGGCCTTTTTCGACCGCTTCGACAAGGACGGCGACGGCAAGATCACGGCGGCCGAGTACGCGCTGGCCGCGAACGAGATGGGCGACCACGACGTCACCCTCTCGATGGCCGAGGCCCTGATCCACAGCATGGACACCAACCACGACGGCGTCCTGACCTTCGAGGAGTTCCTGGCCGCCCGCCAGCGCTGAGCCCGCACCGAACGGGGCCGGGCGCCGTACCGGCGGCGCCCGGCCCCGTTCGGCGCCCGGCCCCGGTCGTCGGGTCCGCCGCCTCCCGCCGCGGGCCCTGCCGCCCGCCTGCCGCCCGGCTACCGCCCGCCGTTCACCGGGAACACCCGGCGCACCACCCGCTCCGCCGCCCCGCCGTCGTCCCAGACGCAGAACCTCGCGCGGAACCGCGCCCGCGCCCCGGGTGCCGGATCGCCCGCCAGCAGCGCCCGCGCCAACTCGTCCGCGGTCTCCGTGACCGCGCCCGGCGGCTCCGCGAACAGGTCGAAGTAGACGCCGCGCTCCCGCTTGTACTCCGCCCAGTCCGGGGCGAAGATCACCACCGGCCGGTCCAGCACCGCGTAGTCGAACATCATCGACGAGTAGTCCGTCACCAGTACGTCCGCCGCGAGGTAGAGGTCCTCGACGGTCGGGTGCGACGAGACGTCAACGATCTCGGCCGCCTGCCCGTCGGCCGTCAGGTCGCCCGGCCCGCCGGTGTGGAAGTAGTGCGTGCGCACCAGCAGCGTGAAGTCCGGGCCCAGCCGGCGGGCCAGCTCGGCCACGTCGAGCAGCGGCACGTAGCCGCCCTTGCCGCCGCGGTGGGTCGGCGCGTACAGCACCGCCCGGGTGCCCGGGCGCAGCCCCAGGCGCTCGCGCATCGCGCGCACCTCGTCCGGGGCGGCGTCGGCCAGCCGGTCGTTGCGCGGGTAGCCGGTGTCCAGCATCTCGTACCGGCCGGGGAAGGCGCGGGCGAAGTGCTCGCTGGTGTGCGGGTTGGGGGAGACCAGGAAGTCCCAGCGGTCGACGGCCTCCTGGAGCAGGTCGAAGTCCATCCCCTCCGCCGCCGCCGGGCGGTCGCGCAGGTCCATGCCCATGGCCTTGAGCGGGGTGCCGTGCTGGGTCTGCACGTGCACCGAGCCCGGCCGCTTGACCATCGTGCGCGGGAAGTTGACGTTGTTGACGAAGTACTTGGCGGTCGCCATCGTCTTGAGGTACGCGGGGGTGTTGACGATCACGTACGGCACCCCGGGCGGCAGCGTGGCGGCCTGCCGGCGGTTCTCCACCACCCACACGCCCCGGATCCGCGGCGCGAGTTCCTTCGCCTTCTCGTAGATCGCCGCCGGGCTGCACGCGTAACCCCGGTGCCAGTACGCGGCGTAGACCGCCAGGTGCTCGTCCAGCGGCAGCCGGCGGAAGGCGTTGTACGCCGTGAACCGGGCGCCACTGCGCACCCCCTTCTTCACCGCGGGCGCCACCGCCCGTGCCCCGCGCTTGAGTTCGCGCGGAAGCCGGCCGGTGCGGCGCAGCTCGGCGTAGGCGATCCGGGCGCCGCGCGCGGCCAGCCGGTACTGCACGCCGCGCACCCCGCCGGGGTAGTGGTAACCGGCCGGGCGGTGGCGGTCGAAGTGCCGGGCGATCCGCTGGAAGAACTCCTTGCGCAGGCCGGGCGGGACCAGCCCGGGGGTGTCGTAGACGTTCAGCGCCTGGCGGACGGTGCGGTCGAAGACCAGGGTGCGCAGCGACTCCGGGACGGGCCGGCCGGGGCGGTCCGGGCGGTCCAGGAAGGCGAAGATCGCGTCGTACTGGGCGAAGACGTCGGCGTGCTTGGGGGAGGCGGTGGCGGTGATCGCGCCGTCCCGGCCGCGCCGGTAGTTGTAGCACGGGCGGTCGACGTAGCGCAGCCGCTCGGCGGCGAGCAGCGCCGGGTAGGTGACCGAGATGTCCTCGTAGTAGCCGCGGCCGAAGGAGACGCCGAGGCCGTCCAGGTACGCGCGGCGGAACACTTTGTTCCAGACCGACATCACGGTCTGGAACAGCGCCGGGTGCTCGGCCAGGGTGCAGCCCTCGACCAGCGGGGAGCCGGTCAGCACGTGGCGCCAGGGGTTGGACTCCGTCCCGCCGTCCGGATAGACGTGGGTGAAGTCGGTGATCAGCACGTCGGCGGGGGTCTCCCGGCGGCGCTCCTGCGCCAGCTCGTCGAGGATCACGCTGACGGTCCGCTCGGGCACCCAGTCGTCGCTGTCGAGGAACCAGACGTACTCGCCGCGGGCCTGCGGCAGGGCGGCGGTGCGGGCACCGCCGAGGCCCTGGTTCTCGGTGAGGTGCAGCACCCGCAGCCGGTGGTCGCGGGCCGCGTAGGCGTCCAGGATCGCGCCGGAGCCGTCGGGGGAGAGGTCGTCGACCGCGATGACCTCGAAGCGGGATTCCAGGGCGGGGGTGTCGCCGAGGATCGAGTCGAGGCAGCGCGGCAGGTACCGCTCCACGCCGTGGACCGGGAGCACGATGCTGAGGAGGAGGGACACGCTGGCCGAGTCTACCGATCCACCGGGCGCGACCTGCGTGGACGTCCGGTACGGGGGCTCGCCCCGGGATCCGGCGGCCTCACCGGGGGCCGGGCCCGGTGGTGGGGGCGGCGGGGCGGCGGCAGCGGGGCGGCAGGGCCAGGGCCGGGGCTGAGGCCTGGGCGGGTCCGGGGGATTTGTCGACGATCTGAGGGGTGGGACCCGGGACCGCCGGTGCCGGGCCCCTCACGGGGCGGCACCGGCAGTCAGGTGGCGGCCCGGCCGACCCTCTACGGCCGACCGCCGGTCCGGGCACCGCGCGAGCCTGGCCACCGCAGCGTCGAGGCGGCCGGGCAGTGGCTCGCGGGAGCCGGAGTTCTTCATCACTCGAACACACGCCTGGGTGCGGTGCGGGCACCGACGTGTGCAACAGATATTGCTTGGAGGTTCGGCGGGAGTCAATCCCCCGAATGTGTTCACTTCATGAAGTCGGCCACTTCATGACATCACGCGTACGGCAGGTCGTGGACAGCGGAGGGCCCCCGGTGGCGATCGGTGATCGCGGGTGGCAGCGGGGCGTCACACTCGGTGGCGGTCGGCGTCCCGAAGATCACTTTGTCGACCTGACTGCTGTCCCCTATATGGGGGGTCCACATTGCGGGCCCCCGGGGGGTGTGCGCGGGCGCCTCGACCGCGGCTGTGTCGGACGTCACGAAAGCGCCCCGGTGCGCCGGGCGCGTGCCGCGCACACGGGCGCGGGGCCGCACCTCTCTGCCCTGCTGACGAACGGCGGGTCGTGCACCATCATTGATGCCTAGTCGTGACCGGCCGGGCGGCCCCTGGTGCATCGTCAGTTGACGCCGCACGATACGGTGGCACAACGCCAAGGACGGTTGCGCGAAGGCCGTCCGTCACGGATAGTCTTCGCCTCACGGCCCTGGCGCCTCGTAGGGGTGGGAAAACTGATGGAACACATGCAAGTGCGGACTCGGCCCCGTGTGCCGGCGATCCAGTGCGGCGTCGGCACGACCGGCCGCCGGATCGAGCGACACCTGGCCGTGCTCGGCGCGCCCGCACTCCCGGCGGTGGACACCGCCGAGGCGCTCGGGCTGATAAGGGAGCTGACGCCGCGCGGCGCCGAGGCCCCGACGACCCGTCGTCGCCACACCAGGATCTCGCTGCTGACGCCGCTGCGTCGGCTGCGTCGCAGCCTCTTCGGCGGGCGCGGCTAGGGGTTCGTCCCCGGTCGCCGCGTCGGGCGTCGGCCGGTCGTCGTACCGTCCTGGGCGGGAACAGGCCCGGTGGACTTCCGGTCCATCGGGTCTTCGGCGTGTCCGGGGGTCTACGAGTGGCGCTCATGAGTGTGCCACGGGGGCAGGTCCCGGCGGGTCCGCGCAGGGGCGTGGGCGGATGCGTGCTGGGTCCACGGCGCTGGGCGGTGGCGGGGTCCGGCGTGCCGTGAGGTGGTCTGAACCTTTCACCCTATGCGAGTTTGCCTCCCTGGCAAGCCGAGTCGGCGAGGCAGTACGCCCGGCCACCTGAGCTGGGCCAGGATGGCGCCATGGCGGACAACCACGACAACAACTCCACCCCGACCGGCTGGTTCCGGACCACCACCTTCGAGATCACCACCGGCAGCCGCGAGGTCGCCCTCGACATCACCGACCGCTGCGCCGCGTTCCTGGACGAGCGGGCTGCCGGACGCGACGGCCTGCTCAACGTCTTCGTGCCGCACGCCACCGCGGGGATCGCCGTCCTGGAGACCGGCTCCGGCAGCGACGACGACTTCCTCGCCACCCTGCGCGAGCTGCTCCCGGCCGACGACCGCTGGCGCCACCGGCACGGCAGCCCGGGTCATGGCCGGGACCACGTGGTGCCCGGACTGGTGGCCCCGCACGCCACCCTGCCGGTGCTCGGCGGCCAACTGGCGCTCGGCGTCTGGCAGTCGGTGGTGCTCATCGACACCAACGGGGACAATCCGCGCCGGACCGTCCGGCTGTCCTTCCTGGGCTGACCGCGGCCCGGCTCGCCCCGGCCCGTGCTGTGCCGGGGCGGGGCCGTGCGGGGCCGGGGGGCTGTGGTCGGGTGGGTCGACTTCCGGTGGCTTCCCGGCTAGCGGCTGACGTGTGCGGCCACGACCGTGAGGTAGCGCTCGATCGCCAGGTGCTGGCAGAGCAGCGCGACCGGGCGGCCCAGGCGGGCGTACCAGGCGGAGAGCCGGGAGAACGCGGTGACTTCGAACCACACCTCGCCGTCGGCGTCCATCGACACCAGGAACGCCTCCTCGCCGCACTCCGGGTGCCCGGGGAGCGTGCCGTACGCGAACCCGACCCGGTCCGGCTCGTCCACCGTCCACACCACCCGGCAGGGGATCACCAGCCGTGGCCACCGGCGCCCGGGCAGACTCAGCCGCAGCAGGACCGTCGCCCCGGGCCGGGCCGGGCCGCCGGGGTGGACCGCGAAGCCGGTGCCCAACTGGGTGCCCCAGTCGAGCACGTAGCGCCCGGCCCGCTGCAGCACCTCCGCCCCGTGCCCGAGGTGCACGCGGCGCCGCAGGTGCGCGTACCCGGCCGGCAGGCGCCCGCCCCGGGTGGCTCCCACCTCGGCGTACGACGGGGCGGTGGCGTGGGCGGCGAGTAGGCGTCGGCGGAGATCGGTGGCCATGTCGGACACGGTAACCACCGGCCGGGAACGCCCGGTCGGCGGGCCGACGGCTGTGGAGGGCGTCGGCGAACGGGTTGCGGCGGACGGCGGACAGGTGACAGGTGACAGGTGACAGGGTTCAGCGAACAGATTTCAGCAAACGTTCGCTGAAATCTGTTCGCTGAAATCTGTTCGCTTCCACTTGCCCGCTGTCACCCGCCCGCCGCCATCCGCGCCCTGAGCGCCCTGCCTGTCGCCGCCGCCCGTCCTGGTCAGCCGTCCAGCGAGATCGCGTTCTTGGCCCGCTCCACCGACTCCTCGGCGGCCGGACCGCCCGGGTTCTCGGTCGCCAGGTCCTGGTCGAGTACCGACCAGGGCGAGGCTGGTGCCCTGGCCCGACCACGGGGAGGCGCAGTAGCCCGCGTCCCCGAGGAGGACGACCCGACCCTGCGACCAGCGGTCCATCCGGATCTGCGTCATCGTGTCGCAGTAGAGGTCGGGTGCCTCGGTCAGCGCCTTCAGCAGCCTCGGGGTCTCCCAGCACAGCGCCGCCATCCGCTCGGCGACGACCGCCCGCTGCGCCTGCGGATCGCCGACGAGATCGCCGGGCGGATCGCCGAGGGCACGCTCGCGCCGGGCGAGCGGGTGCCCTCGACGCGGCGGATCGTCCGTGAGTGGAACGTCGCGCTCGCGGCGCTCGACGGCCACGACGCCGCGACCGTGCTCGACCTGCACGTCCTGCTCTACAGCTATGTCCAGGGGATCGCCGTTGATGGCCGGCAGCCTCGGCAACGACTACGACCTGGACCTGGACGCGTTGTTCGCCTTCGGGCTGAAGCCACTGCTGGACGGCGTCGCCGCCATGATCGAGTCGGCCACGACCTCGACCGCCAACGCGCCTGCGAGCCAGACCTCGACCGCAACCACGTGAAGCCGGGAGCCGGGAGCGGGCCGGGTGGTCTTGCCCCGGGGCGGAGTGGCGGAGTAGGAAGGCGGCATGAGCGACAGCACGACGAACGATCCCACGGCGGTCTGCGAACTCGCCTCCGACGGCGGCAGCACGGAGGCGGCGCTCGGGCACGACCCGGCGGCGTCCGGGCCGCGCGCCGACTGCGTGCTGTGCGGCGAACCGACCGAGTTGCCCGCCGATCAGCCGGGCAGCACGCTCTGCCCGGTGTGCGCCTGGCAGCAGGCGCAGCGGATCGCCTGCTCGGGCTGATCCCGGCCGGTCCGAGGCCCGTCCGAGGCCCGTCCCGAGGCCCGTCCGGCGGCCGGTCCGAGGCCCGCCCGGCGGCCGTCCCGGTGGTCCGTCCGTGGCCGGGTGGTGGCTGCCCCTACGCGTCCTCCCGTCCGGCCAGGGCCAGCGTCGAGCCGCGCCGCCCCTTGCGGACCAGCAGCTGGGCCGGGACACGGCTGCGCAGGTCGGCGACGTGGCTGACGATGCCGACTGCGCGGTCCCGCTCGCGCAGGCCGTCGAGGACGTCCATCACCTCCTCCAGGGACTGCTCGTCGAGGGTGCCGAAGCCCTCGTCGATGAACAGGGTGTCCAGCGGCATGCCGCCCGCCTCGTCGGTCACCACGTCGGCCAGGCCCAGGGCGAGGGAGAGCGAGGCGAAGAAGCTCTCGCCCCCGGAGAGGGTCGCGGTGTCCCGCTCGGTGCCCGTCCAGGCGTCCACCACCCGCAGGGCCAGACCCGAGCGTTTGGTGCCGGCGCCCCGGCCGTCGTTGTGCACCAGGGTGTAGCGGCCGCCGGACATCCGGACCAGCCGGTCGCTGGCCGCCGCCGCGACCTGTTCCAGCCGGGCCGCCAGCACGTACGACTCCAGGCGCATCCGCAGCCGGTTCTCGGCGGAGGTGCCGGCGGTCAGCGTGGCGAGCCGGTTGATCCGCCCGTACCGGTCCAGGGCCGGCGCCAGCTCGGCGGCGAGCCCGGCCAGCTGCCGACCGATCGCGGCCAGAGCCCCGCACCGTTCGTGGGCCGCCGCGCGGGCGGCGTGCGCCTGTCCGAGCCGGTCGGTGGCGGCGCGGAGCGCGGCCGCGACGGCGGGCAGGTCGACCGGTGGACGGGCCGCGGCTTCGGCGAGCTCCGGCAGGTCCAGCTCGCGCCGGACGGCGGCGGTCTCCGCGCGGTGCCGCTCCAGCCGGGCCTCCAGCCGCTCGCGTTCGTCCCGCGGCAGCAGCACCGCCAGTGCCGCCCGGGCGTCCGGGAAGCCCGCCGCGGCGGCGGCCCCGCCCAGCTCGCCCTCGGCCTCGTCGAGCCGGGCCGCGGCCTCCGTGCGGGCGCGGGCGGCGGCGGCCGTGGCGGCGACCTGCTCGGTGGTCCGGGTCAGGGCAGCTGCCCGGTCGGCGACGGAGGCCGCCTCACCGCGGGCGGCCGCCACCCGGGCGGTCAGCGCGTCCCGTTCGGTGTCGAGCTTCAGCAGCCGGTCGGTGAGGACGGCGGCGCGCTCCTTGGCCTCGTGCAGCTCGGCGTCACGGCGGGCGCGGTCCTGGGAGAGCCGGGCGATCTCCTGCTCGACCCGGCCGAGCGCCTCCGCCGTGTGCCGCGCCTCGCGGTGCTCGCGCTCCAGCTCGGCGAGGGCCCGTGCGAGCGCGTCCGAGCCCTCCGGCCCGGCCGCTCCCGCGGCGGTGGCCTCGCGCACCCGCAGCGCGGTGAGCGCCTGGTCCGCCACCGTCCAGGCCTGCTCGGCGACGGCCTGGGCGCGGCGGGCCCGCTCCTCGTCCTCGGCGGCGACCCGGCTGCCGGGCGCCGCCTCGGCCGGCGCCGGATGTTCGGGGGAGCCGCAGACCCGGCAGGCCTCACCGCTGCGCAGCTGCTCGGCGAGTTCGGCGGCCATGCCCGCCAGCCGCCGGTCCCGCAGGTCCAGGCTGTGCTCACGGGCGTCCAGCGCGGCGGTGCGCAGCTCGACGACCCGCAGCTCGGCCGCCGTGATCTCGGCCCGCAGGCCGTCGCGTTCCCGGGCCGCGTCCAGTCGGATGGTCGACTCGGCGCGCTGTACGTCCAGTTGCTCGACCCTGGCGGTCGCCTCCCGGGCCCGGGTGTGCTGCTCCTCCAGGCGGCTCAGCTCGCCCTCGAACTCGGCCAGCCAGTCCTCGGCCTCCTCGGCCAGCGCCTCGGCGGCGGTCCGGTCCGCCGTCAACGATCCCTGCTCGCGTGCGAGCTCGGCACAGCGCAGTTCGTCCGCCCGGGCCGCCTCCAGCCGGACCACCTCGGCCCGCAGCCGCAGCTCGGCCTCGGCCAGCTCGGCGGCGCCGGCCCCGTCGAGCCGCCGGCCCTCACCGCCGGGCGCGGCGGCCAGCACCTCCCGGTGCCGGAGCTCCGCCGTCTGCGCGCGCCGCAGCGCCTCGGCCGCGCTCTCCCGCAGCCGCAGCGCGGCCTCCACCCCGACGGCCTCCTGCGCCGCGGCCAGCCGCTGCCGGTCCAGCGCCGCCTCGGGCTCGAACCGGGCCAGCCGCCCGGCCAGCTCCCGCGCCTCCCGGTGCCGGCGCTGCCGCCCGGCCAGCTCCTCGGCGGCCTCGCGGTGCCGCTGGGCGGTGCGCTGCGCCGCCCCGGCGCCCGCGAGCGCCGACTCCGCGACGGCGAGCCGTTCGGCCGCGCCGCTGCGCAGGACCGCCGCCCAGCCGAGCACCCCGGCGGTGAGCCCGGTGTCACCGTCCTCGGCCGGGACCCAGTCCTCCGCGGGCTCGGCGCCCGGGCCCGCCGCCTGTTCGGCCTTGCTGGCGAGGTCGCGCAGCCGGCGCCGCCCGGCCTGGACCGCCGCCTCCTGGGCCCGCCGCTGCTCGGCCAGCCAGTCCTCGACGTGCCGGTACCGCTCGGTGTCGAACAGCCGCCGCAGCAGCTTGCCGCGCTCCTCCGAGTCGGCCTTGAGGAAGCGGGCGAAGTCGCCCTGCGGCAGCAGCACCACCTGGCAGAACTGCTCCCGGTTCAGGCCGATCAGCCCGAGGACCTCCTCCCCGACCTCCTGGTGCGACTTGCTGAGCCCCCGCCAGCCCGGCGTGCCGTCGCCCGTGTCGGCGACCCACTCGCGCAGCAGGGTCTGCGCCCGTTCGACGGTGGTGCCGGTGCCGACCTTCTTCGGCCGCTGCTGCTCCGGCAGACGGGTGATCTGCAGCCGCCGACCGCCGAGGGTCAGCTCCAGCTGCACCTCGGTGAGCCGCTTGGGGTCGGCGTGGTCGCTGCGCAGCCGGTTGGCGCGCCGGGCGCCCGGAGTCTCGCCGTACAGCGCGAAGCAGACGGCGTCCAGCACGCTGCTCTTGCCCGCGCCCGTCGCGCCGCGCAACAGGAACAGCCCGCCGGCGGCGAGCGCGTCGAAGTCGACCGTCTCGGAGCCCGCGAACGGGCCGAAGGCGGTGACGGTGAGCCGGTGCAGCCTCATCGGGGCAGGTCCGCCTTCCGGTCGGTGGTCTGCCGGACGCGCTCGAAGCCCTCGCGCAGCCAGCCCAGCTCGTCCGGCTCCGGCTCGGCCCCGGGGCGGACGTGCCGCAGGAAGCCCTCGGCGATCTCCAGGTCGTCCCGGCCGCTCACCCGCGCCGCGTACGACGGGGAGGCCCCGGCGTCGGCCTCGTCCGGGTCGAAGAGCAGCTGCAGGGTGTGCGGGAAGCGGCGGCGCAGCTTCTCCATCGGCTCGCTCGGGCGGACGGCGTCGGTGAGCGTGGCCTGCACCCAGGACTGCTCGTGCTCGGCGTACTGCTCGCCGGTGAGCAGCGCGTCCAGGCTGTCGCGCAGGGTTGCGAGCCGGCGCGGCTCGGGGCAGGGCACGCGCTCGGCGGCCACCGAGCCGTCGGCCGCGAGGTCGACCAGCCACATGCTCTTGCGCTGGTGCACCTCGGAGAAGGAGTAGGCGAGCGGGGAGCCGCTGTAGCGCAGGTGCGGGGCGAGGGTCTGGCAGCCGTGCAGGTGGCCGAGCGCGACGTAGTGCACCCCCTCGAACACCGAGGCGGGCACCGCGGCCACACCGCCGACCGCGATGTCCCGCTCGCTGTCGCTCGGCGCGCCGCCGGTGACGAACGCGTGCGCGAGCACCACCGCGCGGGTACCGGCCGGGCGCGCCGCCAGGTCGGCCCGCACCTCGTCCATGGCGGCCCCGATCACCGCGGCGTGCCCGCCCTTCGCCAGCCCGAACCGCTCGCGCACCAGCGTGGGCTCCAGGTACGGCAGCCCGTACACGGCCACCGGCCCGTGCTCGTCCGCCAGCACCACGGGCGTGGCGCACTCGCCGGGATCCGTCCGCAGATGGATCCCGGCCCGCCCGATCAGCCCTGCGCCGACGCCCAGGCGACGGGCCGAGTCGTGGTTGCCGCTGATGAACACCGTCGGCACGCCGAGATCCGCCAGGCGGTGCAGCACCTCGTCGAACATCGCGACCGCCTCCAGCCCGGGCAGCGCCCGGTCGTAGACGTCGCCCGCGACCAGCACGGCGTCCACGTCCTCGGCCCGGACCACGTCCACCAGGTGGTCCAGGAAGGCCCGTTGGGCGTCGTGCAGGCTCTCCCGGTGGAACGAACGCCCGAGATGCCAGTCGGAGGTATGCAGCAGTCGCATGGTCCCCGACCCTAACCGTCGGCACTGACAATCCCACCCGGATCCGTGGAGGCGTGCGTCTCACGGGCACCGGGGGTCCCGTCCCGCGGGGGTGTGGACGGGTCGGCGCGCTTGTTCCGCCCGCCCCCGTCCTCGCCTGCGCGGGGCCTCCCGGGTCTCGCGGGCCCCCTGTTCGATTACTCGGGGTGAGTTGTCAGTGGCTGTGTGTATGTTCCTCGACGTCGACGGCTCCGTCGTTCGGAGCGGTCGGCGCTGTCGGAGATCGAGCAGGTGAGGAAACAGGAGGAGCCATGGCTGCTGTGCGGGAGTTGCTGCGCGGCGTGGTGGGCGCTGCGGGCGTGCGGACATCGCGGGGGCGCCGACGGGTGCTGGTGCTGGCGGGGCGGAAGCCGGGGAGCGGTGCCGGTGAGGCGCCCGGTGGTGTTCCTGGCGGCGGGCCCGGTGGGGCGGCGCCGCCGGGTGGGCGGCCGCCCGGTGGGCGCGCGGGAGGGGGCGGTGCGCGGGCCCGGCGCGGCGGGCGGGCCCGGGGTGCGCCCCCGCAGCCGGTCGCGCTGGCGCTGGCCGTCCGGGCCGGGGACTTCGCCGGGCTCGCGCGGTACGGGCTGTTCGGCGGGCTCGACCACCAGGGCTACCTGCGGCGGGCGGAGGAGCAGCTGACGGCCCTGTACCGGCAGGGTCTGGAGGTGCACCTGAGGGTCCTGGAGGCGGACGACTTCGAGGACTACTGCGAGGCGTTCGGCCTCGACCCCCGGATGCCCACGGCCCGGGTCGCCTACGCGGGCGATCCCGAGCTTGCCGGGGAGCCGTTCGTCTACGCGGGCGAGCGGTTGGCCGAGCTGCTGCCGGTGCTGATGGACGACCACCGGGCGCGGGTGCGGATGTCCGTGGCCTGTCTGGCCCTGCTGGACGCCGTCGGCGACGATCCGGACGGGCAGCGCCGGATGGCGGCGGTGATGAGGTACGTGACGTCGGTGTACTTGGCGCTGGCCGAGGGCGCGGGGGAGGGCTGCCACCTGCTGACGCTGCGCTGCCACGGCCCCGAGGACGGCGAGGAGCTCACCTCGGCGGTGGACGTCTGCGTCGAGGACGGGCAGCTGTACCCCGCCGGGCGGGACGCCGAGGCGTTCTGCGTCACCCTGGCGGCGGGCGTGGCCTCCGGTGGCGAGGGGGCGCTGCTGCTGCACGGCGATCCGTCGGCGGGCAGCCAGGCCGACCCGCCGACCGGCGGCCCGGCGGGCCCGCCGACCGGTGACACCGGAGTCCGGCCGCCGGTTCGCGGCTGGGCGCTGGCCGACGGGCGGCTGCGGCCGATGACCGCGCACGAGGTGTTCGACGAGCTCGCGGACGACGCCGCCCGCGGGCTGCCCTTCCCGCCGGGCGTGGACCCGCGGCCGGGGTTCCCGCTGCCCGGCTTCCCCGGCCCCCGGGGAGGAGGTGGGCCGCTGGGATGATCAGGGGTGTTCACCGCCTCCGCGTCCACCATGCGGCGCTGGGGACTGTTCATCGACCGCCTGTTCGGGGAAGATTCGGAGAAGATCAACAGCAGGAGCGTGCGGTACCCCACGCCGACGCTCCGGCCGCTCCGCTCCGTACCGCGCCCTGCAGGTCCTCTCCGCGCACCGCCGGTCCGGCGAGCCCGACAGCGAGAGGGGGACGCATGAGCGAGCGGAGCGAGCTCGGCGCCGGAGGACGCGCGCAGCCGCACGCCACCGCCGCCGGCTCCGGTGGTGTCTCCGGCGATGGCTCCGGTGAGGTCAATGCCCCGGGTGAGCGCAAGGCCTCCGGCGAGGTCAGCGCCTCGGGTGGGGCCGCGGCCTCGGGCGGGGGCGTGACCCCGGGCAGGGTCGAGGCCTCCACCCGGTGGTCCGACGCCCCCGTCGAGCGCCGCGAGGCGAGAGCATGAGCCCGATCGAGTACAGCGCGGAGATCGCCGAGCTGCTCGGGAAGGTCCGGCGCCGCCCCACGGCGGGCTGGCCGTGGCGGCCGGGCGAGCAGGTGCCGGACGGACTGCCGGTCAAGCAGTCCTGGGGGTGGCTGTTCGCCCCGGACGGGCGGGTACTGACCCTGGTGAACCCCAGGGACGGGATCTGCTCGCTTCCCGGCGGCTCGCTGGAACCGGAGGACGCCGGGGACCCCGCGGCCGCCCTGGCCAGGGAGGCCGCCGAGGAGGCGCAGGCGGTGATCGGCCGGCCGTACTACCTCGGGTACCTCTACGACCGGGTCGGTTCGGCGAACGGCGGGCACGAGTGCGCGCGGGTCCGGATGGCGGCGGCACTGAGGGCGGTCGGTCCGAGCGTCGCCGACCCGGCCTCGGGCCGCCACTACCGGCGGCTGCTGGTCGCGCCCGGGCTCGCCGTCGAGCTGCTGGGCTGGGGCGCGCCCGGGCTGCGCCAGGCCCGGGCGGCGGTCGCCACCGCCGTCCGCTGGCTCGGCGTGCCCGAGGCTGCGAACGAGGCGATCGAGGAGCTGCCGGTCGGGGGCTGCACGGTCTCGCCGGGCACCGTGTACCCGGGTCGCTAGACCGTCGCGCCCGGGGCCCGAGCGGTGTCCGTCGTCCCGTGGCCCGCGCCCGGCGCCCGGTTCTGAACGCGACTCACGGCAGCGTTCGTCCAGGGCCCGCTCGCGCTCGTCGGTCCGTCAGCGTGTCGGCCCGCCCGTCGGCTCGTCGGCTTGTCGGCTTGTCGGCGTCCGCCCGTCCGCCCGTCCGCCCGTCCGCTCGCGCCTGCGGCCTTCCCACGCCCGCCGCGGTCCCCGCGCGCCCGTCGGCGCGCTCTCGCCCGGACTGCCGACCGGGTCGAAACTGACTCAACGGTGGTCGGACATCGACTCCAGGTTTACCGCGCCCTGAACTTCCGCAAGTTGCCGGTCCGCGCGCAAAACGCTACGCGCGTCAAAACCCACCCGCACTGACCAGTGCGAACTCACGGACTGTTGGCGGCAGTTCACCTCTGAGCTATCAGACGCTCCGTCAATATCCTTGGCATGAGCGCTTCCGGGTTCCCCTACCGCCTGGTATCACTTCTGTGACCCACGCCACGCCCCCCACTCTCCACCCCCACCCTGGAGGTGTCATGCCCCGCCCTGCCCGTGCCCTGTCCATTGCCGCGATTGCGGCAGGCCTCACCATGACGACGCTCTTCGCCGCCTCGTCCGCCAACGCGGCCGGTGTGAACTACGTGGCCCTCGGCGACTCGTACTCCTCCGGTGTCGGCGCCGGCAGCTACCTGAGCGACAGCGGTAGCTGCAAGCGCAGCACCAACGCGTACGCGTACCTGTGGAAGAACGCGCACTCGCCGTCCTCCTTCAAGTTCGTCGCCTGCTCGGGCGCCAGGACCGGTGACATCCTCAACAGCCAGATCTCGGCCCTGGACGCCGGCACCACGCTGGTCAGCATCTCGGTGGGCGGCAACGACGCCGGCTTCGCGGACACGATGCAGACCTGTGTCCTGGGCTCCGACAGCTCCTGCCTCAACGCCGTCAACACGGCCAAGAACTACGCCCTCAACACCCTGCCGGGCCAGCTCGACGCCGTGTACTCCGCGATCAAGGCCAAGGCGCCCAACGCCCACGTCGTGGTGATGGGCTACCCGCACATCTACAAGGTCGGCGGCGACTGCGTCTTCGGCATCGGCGACACCAAGCGCGCCGCCATCAACGGCGCCGCCGACACTCTGGACGGCGTCCTCGCCAAGCGCGCCGCCAATGCCGGCTTCGCGTTCGGTGACGTCCGCAACATCTTCACCAACCACGAGATCTGCGGCAGCCTGACCACCTGGCTGAACAGCACCACCCTGCCGATCGACGAGAGCTACCACCCCAAGGCCTCCGGCCAGGCCGGCGGCTACCTGCCGGTCTTCTCGCAGTCGTAACGGCTCGTCGGGAGCCGTTCGACCACCGCAGCGCAGCGGCTGCCGCCGCCCCCTCCGGAGGCACGGGGAGGGGACGGCGGCAGCAGCGCTTCGGTTACCTGTCCGGAGCGCTCCCGGCGCGGGCGGGTCCGGTCGGGGGGAAGGGGATGCCGGCGAGGGCCGGCAGCAGCTCGGCCTCCTCGTGGTCGAGGTGCGCCTCCAGCTCGGCCGACATCCGGTCCAGTTCGGTGCGGAGCCGCTCCGGTTCGCTGACCTCGATCCCGGCCAGCAGCGCCACCAGCTCGTCCCTGATCCGTCCGATCGCCCTGTGCTGCTCGTCGAGCCGCGCGAGCACGTCGGCCAGCTCCGGGTGGCTGCGGGCGAGGGCGGGGAAGACCGCGGTGTCCTCGCCGGTGTGGTGATGGGCCAGCCCGTCGCAGAACGCCAGGCAGTGCTGCCGCAGCTGCAGCCCGAGTCCGGCCGGTAGGCCGGGGACGTGGGCGCGCGCCTCCTCCCGGACGTGGTGCAGCTGGGCGCGGAGCCAGCCGTGCGCCTCCAGCAGCTTGTCGGCGAGGGTACGCACGACCGGTGCCTCGCCGGTCGGTGCGGCTCCGGGCCGCTCCCGTTCCAGGACGACGACCGGCAACTCCCTTTCGGTGTGGGCCTGGTAGTCGCCGTACCCCGGAGCCTTCCGGACGGCGGCGGCGAACAGCCGCTCCCGCCGGGCGCCCTCGGCGGGCACGGCGACCGCGTCGAAGGTGTCGGTGCCGAGTTCGACCCGGACCACGGGGTGGGTCAGCAGGTTGCGGTACCACTGCGGGTGCTCCGGCGCTCCGGCGGCCGAGGCGACGACCAGGAGCAGCCCCTCCGCCCGGACGTACCCGAGCGGCACGGTGTGCGGCCGCCCGGAGCGGGCCCCGGTGGTGGTCAGCAACAGCAGGTCGCCGCCCTCGAACGGGCCGCCGACCCGCCCGCCGTTGGCGCGGAACTCTTCGATGACATTCAGATTGAAGGACATTGGCATGCGTGTGTGGTGAAGTCTCCGGAAGTGAAGAGGAGTCGCGGCACCACCGCGGTGACAGTAAGGGGCGGCGCATCGCGCACGCGGACACCGCGGGGTGACCGCCCGGCGTCAGATCAGGGAAACGGAGAGCGTGCTCATCGCGCGTCGTCCCTTCGGAAAGGTGCTCGCTCGGCCACCGGCCGGCCCACTGCTCTTTGGCCGGCGCCGCGCTGCACGCCCCCATTAGAGCCATGCCGCGGGTGCACTGTCAACGGACATGATCACCAGTCACTTCCTCGAACCGTGCCGCCCGTGCCGCCCGCGCCGCCGCACCGCAGCTCCCCGGTGGGGAAGCGGCGGTGCGGCGGCCAGGGCGGGCAATGGGGGGCGGCGGGTCAGCGCAGGTAGTCGACCAGGCCGGCCGGCTTGAGGCCGGCGGCGTCGGCGGCGGCGAGGGCGCGCTGCAGGTCGGTGGCCAGGGTGTCGGTCCAGTGCATGATGATGACGTCGCCCGGCTGGAGCGGGCCCGGGTGCCAGATGTTGGCGGCGCCCCAGCTGAAGTCGGCGTCGGCGGTGAGCACGGTGCGGATGCCGCAGTTGGCGGCGGCCTGCAGGGTGTCGGCGTTCCAGGCGAAGAACGGCGGGCGGAAGACCACCGGCGTGGTGCCGAAGAGGCGGGTCATGGTGTCCCGGGCGTCGCAGACCTCGACCTGCTGCTGGTCCAGGGGGAGCTTGCTGAGGTCGGAGTGGGAGACCGTGTGGTCCTGGACCGAGGAGCCGGCTACGGCGGTGACCCGCTTGAAGAAGGCCGGGGCGGTGCCGGCCGGCATCGGCAGCGGGAAGGCGGTGATGGGCAGCCGGTGGTCGGCGATGAACTGCTCCGCCTCGGGGGTGCGCTGCCAGCCGTCGTCCACGGTGAAGAAGACGACCTTGTCGCTGGTCGGGACCGAGCTCGCCGCCACCGCCGGGGCGGGCGCGGGGCCGTCCACCCGGACGTCGTCCACCGAGAAGGGGCCCTGCTGGTACCAGCCGTGGACGTACAGCCGGACGCTGCGCGCGGCGGGACCGGTGGTGAACCGCGTGGTCAGCCGCTGCCAGCCGCCGCCGGTGCTCTCCGTCCACGCGGGCGGGAGGTCCCTGCCGGTGCCGGTGACGCCCAGGTGGACGAAGTCGCCGCGGACCCAGGCGGAGGCGGTGTAGGTGGTGTCCGGCCGGACCGCGACGGTCTGGACGCACTCGCCGGTGGAGTCGGCGTCCGCCGGGGTGACGGTCAGTGCGGAGGCACCGGAGTGCGGGGCGGTGGTGGTGACGGCCGCTTCGGCGGGGCCGCCGGTGCAGCTCCAGCCGGGGATGCTGCCCCAGTCGGCGAGGTTCGGGGCGGGCGCCTCGAACCCGGGGTCGGTCGCCAGGTTGACTGTCGCCGCAGTCGCGCCTGCTGCGGCGCGCGTGGCGGGCGCCGTCGCGCCGTCGGCGGAGGCTGCCGGCACGGCGAAGGCGGTGAGCAGCGCGACGGAGGCGGCGAGTGCGGACAGGCGCGCGGACAAGCGCGCAGAAGGGCGCGTGGACATCGACACGTGAGGACTCCAGCGAGTGGGGGACGCCCGTGGGGAGGGCGTGAGCAAGAGCGGACGTGAGCAGGAGCAGACGTGAGCAGGAGCAGACGTGAGCAGGAGTGAGCACGAGCAGGAGTGAGCGTGAGCAAGGGGGCGTGCGCAAAGGGGGTGGTGGTACGTCGCACTCGGACCGAAGAGAAACAATGGACTGGACCAATCGGCCCGTCAAGGGAACGGCAGGTGAACCGGTCCGCCACCGAGTCGCCGCCGCAAGCGACAAGACGGACTGTCAGAATCCGCCGGAACCCCGCGCGGACACGCCGATCAGGAGAGGTACAGCTCCTCTATGTCCTCCGCGTAGTACTCCGCGATGGCGCCCCTGCGCAGCTTGAGCGAGGGCGTCAGCAGCCCCTGCTCCTGGCTGAACTCGCGTGGCAGTAGCCGGAACGCGCGGATCGACTCGGCCCGCGACACCGCCGTGTTGGCCGCCGCCACCGCGCGCTGGACTTCGGTGTGCAGCTCCTCGTCCGCGAGCACCGCCCAGGCGTCCAGCTGCTCCCGGCCGTGGGACTTCAGCCAGTGCGCCAGGGCCGCCGGGTCGAGCGTGATCAGCGCGGCCACGTACGGGCGGTCGTCGCCCACCACCAGGCACTGGGAGACCAGTGGATGCGCCTCGACCCGCTCCTCCAGGATCGACGGTGCGAGGTTCTTGCCGCTGCTGGTGACGATCAGGTCCTTCTTGCGGCCGGTGATGGTGAGGTAGCCGTCCTCGTCCAGCCGGCCCAGGTCGCCGGTGGCGAACCAGCCGTCGACCAGTGACTCGGCGGTGCACTGCGGGTGGTTGAGGTAGCCGCCGAACACCGATCCGCCGCGTACCCACACCTCGCCGTCGTCGGCGATCGCCACCGTGGCCCCCGGCACCGGCTGCCCGACGGTGCCGAGCTTCTGCCGCCCGGTGGGGTTGGCGGTGATCGCCGCGGAGGTCTCGGTCAGACCGTACCCCTCGTACAGCTGGAGGCCGGCGCCGGTGAAGAACAGGCCCAGCTCGCGCCGCAGCGAGGAGCCGCCGCACATCACGCTGCGCACCCGGCCGCCGAGTGCCGCGCGCAGTCTCGGGTAGACGGTCCGCTCGTAGGCGAGGTGGCGCAGTCGCAGGGCGGTGCTCGGTCCGGGGCCGCGCCCGAAGGCCTTCTGCTCCCGGGCGGCGGCCCAGTCGACGGCCACCTGCCGGGCCTGTTCGAAGAGTTCGCCGCGCCCGGAGTCCTCGGCGGTGCGCCGTGCCTGCTGGAAGATCTTCTCGAAGACGTACGGGACGGCGTGCAGGAAGGTCGGCCGGAAGGTGTCCAGCGCGGGCAGCAGCGCGTCGGTGGAGACCTCGGGGACGTGGCCGATCCGGAAGCCGCCGCGGAGTGCGGCGATCTGCACGGCCCGCCCGTAGACGTGGGCGAGCGGCAGGAACAGCAGGGTGCCGGGCTGGTTGCCGCCGGTGTCGCGCAGGACGTCCCCCCAGCCGGCGAGCAGTGCGTCGGCTTCGGAGGCCAGGTTGGCGTGGGTGAGCAGGCAGCCCTTGGGGCGGCCGGTGGTGCCCGAGGTGTAGACGACGGTGGCGATGTTCCCGGCGGCGACGCCCAGGCGCTGGCGGTGCACCAGGGAGTCGGGCACGCCGCGGCCGTCCTCGGTGATCGCGGCGACGCAGTCGCGGTCCAGCTGCCAGATGCCGGTGAGGTCGGGCAGTGCGTCGCAGACGGCGCCGACGGTCATCGCGGCGTCCTCGTCCTCGACCAGACAGGCCACCGCCTGCGTCTCGGCGAGGATCCAGCGGACCTGCTCGGGGGCGGCGGTGGGGTAGACCGGGACGGTGATCGCGCCGATCGACCAGAGCGCGTAGTCGAAGAGCGTCCACTCGTAGCGGGTGCGGGACATCAGGGCGACCCGGTCGCCGTAGCGCACGCCGTGCGTGAGCAGTCCCTTGGCCAGGGCGAGCACCTGGTCCCGGAACTCCCGGGCGGTGACGTCCTGCCACTGCCCGTCGGCGGCCCGCCAGGACAGTTGGACCAGGTTGGGGGTGCGTTCGGCGGTGTCGTACAGGGAGTCGGCGAGTCCTCCGGCGACCTCGGGTACGGCCGCGGCGGGGGTGGTGAACTCGCGCACGGTCCTCCCCAGTTCGCGTGTCCCGGCGGCTCCTGCCGGCCCGGCCCGCCCGTCCTCCGGCCGCCTGGGCGGCGGCGCCCGGTTGTGCGGGTGGAGCGAAACTATCGGATCGCTCCGTCACTGCCCAGGGTTGCACCGGTGACGCGACGAGATCGGCACGGGTCCGCTCGGATGGTGTCGTGATCGGGGAGGCCGGGAGGGGGGCGGAGGAGGGTCGGCGGAGGACTCAGGGAAGATCCAGAAAGGACCCAGGAAGGACTCGGGGAGGAGCCGGCGAGGGTGCGGGGCGGGGGAGCGGCGTGCGGACCGACCGGAAAAGACGGACGTCTGCGGATGATCCGGACACGAAGAGGGGGTGATTGGGACCGGTTTTTGACGTGTGCGGGGCAAGGTGGAGAAGTGGAGTGGTTCGCCCCTCGAACGAGTGGTCAGGGCGTAGTAGAGTCGCGCAGACCCGTGGCCGGGAGCCCCTTCCGCACCCTCCTCACCGTTCCCCGTACCGTTCCCCACCGTTTCCCGCCGAGCCGCTCCCCTCCCGCCGCGCCCACCGCTTCCACGGCTCCCACCCTCCCCGTCCGCGCCTGGCACTTCCCGACCGAGGACTCCATGCGTCTGCGCAGCAGCTCGATCCGCGCGAAGATCATCGCGCTGCTCCTGGTGCCCATCGTGGCGCTCACCGCCCTGTGGGTGTACGCCACCCTCGCCACCACCGGGGACGTCTGGAGCCAGCTGAGGAACAGTCGTACGTACAAGGAGTTCTCGGGCCCGGTCGACCAGTACGCCGCCGACCTGCAGAACGAGCGCCGCGCCGCCGTCCAGCGCCTGGCCGACCCGCGCTCACCCGTCGCCCGGGACGCCTACGAGCACGCCAAGGCCGCCACCGACCGCAGCCTCACCGTGCTGCGGCAGAAGAAGGACGGCTCCGGGAACAAGCTCTCCACCGCCCAGCGCGGCCGCTTCGTGCAGATCATCGCGGCCGCCGACCAGATGGGGCCGCTGCGCTCCCAGGTCGGCCGTCTGGCGCTCAACTGGGAGTTCGCGCTGGACCAGTACAGCGACCTGGTCAAGCCGGTGTTCGGCTTCCGCTCCGCGTACGTCGCCCGGCAGAGCGGGCAACTCCCGCGTCAGGGAACCATCCTGATCGAGCTTTCACGCGCCCGCGAGTACCTGGCGCAGGAGGACGCGGCGATGGAGGGGCTGCGCACCAGCGTCACCAAGCCCACCGCCGAGCAGTACCAGATCGCGCTGGACGCCCTGCACAACCAGCAGGCGCTGTTCACCGTCTACATCGCCGAGCTCGAACCCGCCGACCAGTCCGACTACGCGGCCCTCCGCGGCGGCGAGGCCTGGAGCGCCCTGGCCCGGGCCGAGGCCGACTTCGTCGGTGCCGGCGGCCCCGACCGGGTCGTCCAGGCGCTCAACAGCGACTCCTGGCGGGAGACCGCGGACCGGGCGCTCGGCGACCTCTCCCAGATCAACACCCGGATCGCCGCCGGACTGGACGACCGCGCCCGGTCCGCCGCGATCGGGATGCTCTGGCGCGGCGGCATCGCCGGTGCGGTCGGCCTGGTGGCGGTCGTGCTGTCGGTGCTGATCTCGTTCCGGATCGGCCGGGGCCTGGCCCGTGAGCTGATCGGACTGCGCAACGCGGCGAACGAGCTGGCCGGCACCCGACTGCCCTCCGTCATGCTGCGGCTGCGCCGCGGCGAGCCGGTGGACGTGGCCACCGAGGCGCCCGAGCTGCACTTCGGGGACGCCGAGATCGGGCAGGTCGGCCAGGCCTTCAACGCGGTGCAGCGCGCCGCAGTCGAGGCCGCCGTCGAGCAGGCGGACCTGCGGCGCGGCGTCTCGGCGGTGTTCGTCAACCTGGCCCGGCGCAGCCAGGTGCTGCTGCACCGCCAGCTCACCCTGCTCGACACCATGGAGCGCCGCACCGAGGACCCTGCGGAGCTGGCGGACCTCTTCAAGGTCGACCACCTCACCACCCGCATGCGCCGGCACGCCGAGGGCCTGATCATCCTGGCCGGCGGCTCGCCCGGGCGCGCCTGGCGCAAGCCGGTCCGGATGGTGGACGTGGTCCGGGCGGCGGTCGGCGAGGTCGAGGACTACGCCCGGGTGACCGTCCGGCCGTTCCCCGGCACCGGACTGCTCGGCAGTGCCGTCGCGGACGTCACCCACCTGGTCGCCGAACTCGTCGAGAACGCCGCGGTGTTCTCCCCTCCGACCACCCAGGTCACCGTCCAGGGCGAGGTGGTGGCGCACGGCTTCGCCCTGGAGATCGACGACCGCGGGCTCGGGCTGAGCGAGCAGCTGCTCGCCGAGATCAACGAACGCCTCGCCGTTGAGCAGGAGTTCGACCTCGCCGACACCGACCGGCTCGGCCTCTTCGTGGTGAGTCGGCTGGCCCGGCGGCACGGCATCCGGGTGCACCTGCGGCCGTCCCCGTACGGCGGGACGACGGCGGTGGTGCTCATCCCGCGCGAACTCCTCGCGGAGGCGCCGGACGGGCTGGCGGAGCCGAACTCGGCCGGGCGGCGCCCGGCCGGCGGTGGCGGCCGTCGCGGGCAGCGGGACCTCGTCGCGGTGCCGGGGCCGGGCGCGGGGGCTTCGACCGGGACCCTGGCCGGGCGTTCCTCCGGGGCCTCGACGGGCTCCGCGTCCGGCTCGTCCACCGCTGTCGGAGCCGGTGCCAGTGCCGGATCCAGTGTCGGATCCAGTGTCGGTACGGGTGCCGGAGCGGGCGGTCGGCACCGGGGGACGGGCGGTCCGCGGCCCTCCGTGCCCGAGGCGGGGCGTACGGCGGGCGGTCTGCCGCGCCGGGCCTCGCGGGGCAAGGGCGGACCGGTCCTGGTCCCCGGGCCCGGGGCGGACGCCGGGGAGGCGCCGGGGACGGGGCGACACCGGCGGGACGACCTGGTGGTGGCCGCGGCCGAGGAGGCCTTCGCGGCCGCCGAGGCCGCCGAGGCCGCCGAGGCCGCCGAAGCTGCCGAAGCCGCTGAAACCGCCGGGACCGGCGCTGTCGGCACGGCCGCGGCTGCGGGGACGACCGGGACGGCTGAGGTTGCCGGGACCACCGGTGCCACCGGTGCCACCGGTGCCACCGGCCCCGCTGTCGGCGCCGAGGTGCCCTCGGCCGACGCCGCGCCGCGGACGGCGGGCGGCCTGCCGCGTCGGGTCCGGCAGGCGAACCTGGCGCCGCAGCTCAGGGAGCAGCGCACGGAGCAGCTGAAGGAACGATTCCGCAGCGCCGACGGGCGGGACGGTACGACCGGGGACTCCGGATCCGTTCCGGACGCCGCGGACGTGCGGGAGCGCTCTCCCGAGGAGGCCCGGGCGACCTTCGCCTCGTTCCAGCGCGGCTTCACCCGCGGGCGCGGCGCGACCGCCCCGGTGGGCCGTGCCGGTGCCGCCAAGGACCGCGACGCCTCGACGGAGGGCCGCGACGGTGCCTCGAAGGACCGCGACGGCACGTCGGAGGGCCGCGAGAAGGCGTCGAAGGGCCGCGGGGGATCGTCCCGCGACCGGGTGGCAGCCGTACTGCCCTGGCAGCCGCCGGACCCGTCCCGCCGGGCGATCGCCCCGGCACCCGCCCCGGCGGCGCTGACCGCCCCCACGGACACCGGGCTGGCCCCGCTCGCCCGTCGGCCGCAGTCCGGACCGCCGGTCCGTCGCGGCCCGGGCACCGGCTCACCCGTACTGCCCGGACAACCCGGCACACCCGATTCATCGGCACAGCCGGTACCACCCCTACGACCGGCACCGGCCGTGCGACCGGTACCACCCGTGCGGCCTGTACCACCAGTACGAC
Source organism: Kitasatospora sp. NPDC038210 (assembly GCF_055600605.1). Taxonomy (NCBI): domain Bacteria; kingdom Bacillati; phylum Actinomycetota; class Actinomycetes; order Kitasatosporales; family Streptomycetaceae; genus Kitasatospora; species Kitasatospora sp. NPDC038210. The sequence continues at coordinate 421,021 of NZ_JBVJYK010000002.1, forward strand.
CTGCATCACCTGCACCACCCGCTCCAGCGGAAGGAACTGATTCATGACCACTTCGACGCAGCCGTCCGGGGACCTCAACTGGCTCCTGGACGACCTCGTGGGGCGCGTCGCGGCCCTGCGGCACGCGGTGATCCTCTCCAGCGACGGCCTGGCCACCGGCGCCTCCCGGGAGCTCGACCGCGAGGACGCCGAGCACCTGGCCGCCGTCGCGGCCGGGTTCCACAGCCTGGCCAAGGGGGCCGGCGGGCACTTCAAGGTCGGCGGCGTCCGGCAGACCATGGTCGAGCTGGACGAGGCGTTCCTGTTCATCACGGCCGCGGGCGACGGCAGCTGCCTCGCCGTGCTGAGCGACGCCGAGGCCGACATCGGCCAGATCGCCTACGAGATGGCCCTGCTGGTCAAGCGGGTCGGCGAGCACATGGCCGCCGAGCCGCGCACCGAAACCGCCCCGCCGGGGAGATGAGCGGGCCGATGGCGGATCCGAAGGCCGACGTGCCAGACGGCCCGGACGTGCCGGTGGGCGCGGACGGGCCGTCCGGCGCGGACGCGTCCCCGGGTGCGGGGGCGCCCCCGGGCACGGACGCTCCGGCGGACGTGGAGCAGGTGGACCCGGACGGACCCGAGGTCGACCTCTTCCGTCCGCGCACCCCGGTCGACGACCGCTGGTTCGACGACGAGGCCGGCCCGGTGGTGCGGCTCTACTCGATGACGCGCGGTCGCACCCGGCCGGTCGAGGAGGGCCTGTTCGACCTGATCTCGCTGATCACCGCCGCCGAGCCCGGGCCGGACGCGGGGGCCGTGCCCGCGCACGTCCTCGACCCGGAACACCAGACGCTGCTGGCCCTGTGCCGCAACGAGCCGCTCTCCGTCGCCGAACTCGGCTCCTTCACCGACCTGCCGGTCAGCGTGGTGCGCGTGCTGCTCGGCGACCTCTACGACGCCGACCTGATCAGCGTCACCCGACCCGTTCCGCTCGCCGAGCTGCCGGACGAGCGCCTGCTGCGAGACGTGATCAATGGACTCCGTGCGCTCTGACCACCACCTCCGCCCGGACGGTGCCGTGTCCCACCCGGTGAGCCCCAACGACCCGCGGTGGCGCGGCGGTCCGGCCGTCGCGGTGAAGATCCTGGTCGCGGGCGGCTTCGGCGCGGGCAAGACCACCCTGGTCGGTTCGGTCAGCGAGATCCGGCCGTTGCGCACCGAGGAGGAGCTCAGCGAGCTGGGCCGCCCGGTGGACGACACCTCGGGCGTGGAGGCGAAGAGCACCACCACGGTGGCGATGGACTTCGGCCGGATCGACCTGCGCCCCGGTCTCGCGCTCTACCTGTTCGGCACCCCCGGGCAGGACCGGTTCTGGTTCGTCTGGGACGAGTTGGCGCGCGGCGCGCTCGGCGCCGTGGTCATCGCGGACACCCGGCGGCTGGCCGACTGCTTCCCGTCCGTCGACTTCTTCGAGCAGCGCGGCATCCCGTTCGTGGTCGCGGTGAACTGCTTCGACGGCACCGATCGGTTCGCGCCGGACGAGGTGCGGGACGCGCTCGACCTCGACCCGGACATCCCGGTGGTGCTCTGCGACGTGCGGCTGCGCGAGGACGGGAAGGAACTGCTCGTCGCGCTGGTCGAGCACGCGGCGGCGCGCCGGCGCCACGCTCCCGCGCGGGTCTGACCGGGCAGCACCGGGCAGCACCGGGCAGCTCGGGCCCGCTGGCTCCCTCGGCCCGCTAGCTCCCTCGGCCCGGTGGCTCCCGTGGTCGGCTCCCTCGGAACGGTGGCTCGCTCGCCTGACCTGCGGGCTCGGCCCGTCCGTGCCGCGTCGTAGGGGGTCGGCCCGTGCTGCCGACCGACTCTGAGGGAGCCTCGGGCGACGGCGTTCGCGGGCACCCCGCCTCGACCGGTGTCTCATTCCGTCGTCCGCATTCCGGACGGGCGGTGTGCGGAAGGTTGCCTAGACCCGCCCGGCCGTGGAAGGCTCTGTGGACGAAGGCCGCCCGGCCGTGCCGTCGGGAGCCCCGGACACGCTCCGTTCACACGGGCGTGGCCGATCGGCGGACGGCCTTCGACGATCCGGCGAGGCACCGCCGGTGCGCACCGGCAGCGGTGCGGACCGCGCACAGAACGAGGGGGAGGGCAGCATGACGACCGTCGGCCGACGACGCACCGTCAGCGTCTTGTCCGGGCCCCTCATGCCCGGCTCCGCCCGTTCGGGCGCTGCCGGTCCGGTGCTCACCGTCCGCCGCTACATCGACCACGCGCTGATCTGCAGCGCGTGTTGTCGCTGACCGGCCTGTCCCGTCCCGGTACGTCCCCGGCGCTCCCGGCCCACCAGCCACCGCCCGGCGCACCGTCGATCCCGTCGACCAGGCCGTAGCGGACCGCCCTCCGGCGTGCCGCGGCCGACCAACCGGACCCGCCCAGCGGAGAGACCACCAGTGAACATCGTCTGCCCCAGACCTGCACCCGCCGCCGTCGGCCGTACCCGAACGAGTGTTGCGGCCACCGCGATGTGCGCGGGCGGTCGACGGACCGGACGGTGGAACGGGCGCGCGAGCCGCGCCGAGGACAGCCGACGGGGTCGCCACGACCTGGAGCCCTTCTGGCCGTCCCGGCAGCCGCACCTGTTCGATCAGACGTGTCCGGGTTCGCCCAGCGCGTCCCGGCTCTCCGCCCGCTGACCCGGTTCCGTCCGGTCCAGCCCCGGCAGTACGCCCGGTCGACGCGCAGACGACTCCACCCCGTCCGTCACGCGCGAAATGAGCGGCACACCATGTCTCCTTCCTCCACGGCCACCCTCCCCCTGCCCACCGCGACCCCGCACCTGCGCGCGGTCCGCACGGTGCCGACCGTCCCCTCCGGCCCGTCCGTTTCCTCCGTTCCCTCCGCTCCGTCCGTTCCTCCGGCTGTTCCCGGCTCGGTCGGCGACCGGTGGCCCGCGGCCGTCCGCCCGTCGCACACCGGCTCGGCGCGTTCGGCGGCGGCCCCGACGGCCGCCGCGCCGCAGTCGGGGGCGGTCGTCCCGCCGGCCCCGCCGGCGCTGCTCGCCGCGCTGCCGGAGGGGGCGGCCGTCGTCGCCGCCCTGCCGCAGGGTGTGCTGCCGCAGGGGCTGCTCGCCCAGTACGGCACTCAGTTCGGCACGCAGTTCGGCGGCGCGAACGGGAGCCCGATGGTCGGGTACCTGGTGCTGGTGCCGGCCGAGAGTCCGGTGGCGGCGACTGGGCCGGTCGGGACTGCCGGCCTGCCCGGAGTCGGTGCCGCTGCTGTCACTGCTGTCACTGGCGGCACGCCCGGGACCGCAGGGTCGTCCGGGGCCCCCGCGTCGGCGGGCGTCCGGCAGGGTCGTCCGGCCGGGAAGGGCGTCAGCGTCGACACCGAGCGACGCAACGCCCACGTCGACGGGCAGCTGCTCGACCTCACCTACCTGGAGTTCGAGCTGCTGGCCCACCTCACCGAACACCCGCAGCGAGTGCACACCCGCGACCACCTGGTCTCCGCGGTCTGGGGCTACGGCCATGTCGGGGACGGCCGGACGGTCGACGTGCACGTCGCCCGACTGCGTCGCAAGCTCGGACCGGCCTACCGCGACACGATCGTTACGGTCCGCCGGGTCGGCTACAAGTACACCCCGGCCGGTGTCTGACGGCTGACCTGTGGCCGCTGACCGCCGACCGCAGCGGCGGGCCGCCCGTGTCCTCGAAACGGACGGGGGCCCGTCGCTGCACGAGTGATGACGATGGGTCAGGCGCGCTGATCGGGCGGCAGCAGGAGTACCGCGAGGGCGTCGGCGCAGGTGCGGGCGTGGCCCAGGAACCAGTCCAGCCGGTCGTCGGTGAGGTGTGCCGGGGTCGAGCGGACCGCCAGCGCGAAGCGGGCGCGTCCGGCGCGGTCCAGGACCGGGACGGCCACCGTCCGCACCCCGGCGGCCGATTCGCCGTCGTTGAGCGCGTGCCCCGTCACCCGGACCTTCGCCAACTCCTCCTCCAGGAGCGCCGGTTCCGTGATCGTGCGGTGGGTGAAGGGCTGCAGCGGCCCGAGCGCGTACGCCGCCGCCTCGCCCGGGCGCGGCCAGGCCAGCAGGACCTTGCCGAGTGCCGTGGAGTGCAGTGGGCGGCGCAGGCCCAGTCCGGTGTCCGGGCGGACGGACCCGCCGACCAGGATCACCGCGTGCGGGCCGCTGCGGATCGCGAGGTCGGCCGTCGCGCCGGTGCGCCGGGAGAGCACCTCCAGTTCCGGCACGGCCAGGTGCAATCCGCGTTGGTGGAAGGTGAGTTGGCCGAGCTCGGCGACGGCCGGGCCGAGCCGGTAGCGGGCGGTCCGCTCGTTCTGTTCCAGGAAGGCGGCGCTGACCAGCGTACGGGCCAGCCGGTGCGCGGTGGACACCGAGAGTCCCATGCGGCGGGCCAGGTCGGAGGCGCTCAGGTCGGGGCCGTTGTCGTGGAAGCAGTGCAGCAGCCCGAGCGCGCGCTGAACGGCCTGCGCACCGGCCGGCGGACTCTGGACGGCGGTGGCGGCCTCGGCCATGACACCTCGCGTTTCGATTCGGAACTCCGGCGGGCCGCCGGAGGGAGTCTCAGCGTAGGGCAGCCAGGGCTGCGGGAATGTGTCGATGACGTTGCGAATGGAATGGCATCGACGAGCAGCGGATCCCATGATGTGGCAACGTTCCGCTTCCGCTTCGGCTGCTGTGGAGCGCTGCCGCTTCCGGCGCGCGTCGTCGCCAGGCCCGCGTCCTCCGCACCCGGGCGCCTGTGCGGAATGCGGCGCATTGTCCCGCATCGTGGAATCGTCATCGGCGTCCGGTGGGTGCGCGGCCTGGCCGGCTTCCATGGCGCACTTGCGCTCGCCGGGCTCACCCTGAAGGATGCCGAACTCATCGGCGCCTCGGGCACGTCATCACGGACAGATGACAGAGAACAGAGAACAGATGACAGAGAACAGAGAACAGATGACAGATGACAGAGAACAGAGAACAGATGACAGCTGACAGATGTTGAAATCTGTCAGCTGTCATCTGTTGCCCGCTCGCCGTCAGCTGCCGCTCGCCGCCGCAGCGGCCGGCGACCGGACCTCCGGGCGGTTCACCGGCTCAGCCGGTCGATCTCCGCCAGCTCCTCCGCCGTCAGCGGCCCACCGGCGAGTGCGTCGAGGTTCTGGTCCAGCTGGGCCACGCTGCTGGCGCCGATGATCACCGACACCACCCGCGGGTCCCGCAGCACCCAGCACAGCGCCAGCTGTGCCAGCGACTGCCCGCGCCCCTCGGCGATCTTGTTCAGCGCCCGCAGCTGCTCCAGCTTCTGCCCGGTCAGCGCCTCCTCGGTCAGGAACTTCCCGACCGACATCCGCGAGCCCGCCGGCACGTCACCGGTGAGGTAGCGGTCCGTCAACAGCCCCTGGGCCAGCGGCGAGTAGGCGATCAGGCTGGTCTGGGTGTCGCCCACCGCGTCCAGCACGCCGCCCTCCTCGACGGACCGGTTGAGGATCGAGTACGCCGACTGGTTCATCAGCACCGGCGTCCCCAGCTCCCGCAGGATCGCGACCGCCTCCCGGTGCTGCTCCGCCGGGTAGTTGGAGATCGCCGCGTACAGCGCCTTCCCCGAGCGCACCGCGCTGTCCAGCGCCCCCATCGTCTCCTCGATCGGGGTGTCCGGATCGTAGCGGTGCGAGTAGAAGACGTCGACGTAGTCCAGCCCCATCCGCTCCAGGGACTGGTCGAGGCTGGCCAGCAGGTACTTGCGGCTGCCGCCGTTGCCGTACGGGCCGGGCCACATGTCCCAGCCTGCCTTGGTCGCGATGAACAGCTCGTCCCGGTACGGCCGGAAGTCCTGGGCGAACAGGTAGCCGAAGTTGCGCTCGGCGCTGCCGTACGGCGGGCCGTAGTTGTTCGCCAGGTCGAAGTGCGTGACGCCCCGGTCGAAGGCCCGGCGCAGCACGGCCCGCTGCACCTCCAGCGGCTGGGCGTCACCGAAGTTGTGCCAGAGCCCGAGCGAGACGGCGGGCAGCTGGACGCCGCTGCGCCCGGCCTTCCGGTAGGTCATCGAGGCATAGCGGTCATCCGCGGCGAGGTAGTTCATGCCGGACATCTTGCCAGCCGCCCCCGATCGATCAAGGCTTCGGCCCGATTCCGGCCGCTGCCCGTCCGGGCGGAGGACCGTCGGTGCGCACGCCAGTGGAGCGCGGCGCGAGCAACTGGAGCTGCCCGCGGGCGGGGTGGCTCCCGCGATCCGGCGCGAGCGCCCTCGGCTGACGCTCCGCCGTCCGCCCGCGCAGCGCGCCGTGCACCCCCTGCGGGGCGTGATGCCGACAACCGTGCGTGACGTGACGCGCGCCACCGGCCGGGCCGGAATGCCCCTCGGTGGTACGGGGGATGACGAACGGTCGAGGGGCCGTGGCCGCCGGGGGGCGGCGCACGGCCCTCAATCGTTCGGCGGCCGAAGGCGCTTCCGGGAATCGCCCCGGAAGTCGCCCGGGAAGCCCGCCCGAGGAGCCGCCGGGGCTCGTCGCGGAGGTTCGTCTCGGAAGTCGGGAGCCGGAAGCCGAAAGTCGGAAGCCTGTTGTTCGGAACGAGCCGGAAGCCAGATCCGGAAGAGGGCTGGCTGTTTGTACCTACTGGTATGTACAGTGCCTGCATGAGCACTCAGGACCGCCTCATCGAGAGCACCCAGGCCCTCCTCTGGGAGCGCGGCTACGTCGGCACCAGTCCGAAGGCCATCCAGCAGCGCTCCGGCATCGGCCAGGGCAGCATGTACCACCACTTCACCGGCAAGCCCGACCTCGCCGCCGTCGCCCTGCGCCGAAGCGCCGGGGAGATCCGGGGCATCGCCGAGGCCGACCTCGCCGCCCCCGGCAGCGCCTACGACCGGATCGCCTCGTACCTGCGCCGTGACCGCGACGTCCTGCGCGGATGCCGGATCGGCCGGATGGCCCAGGACCCGGACGTGATCGCCGACCCGCAGCTGCGCGCCCCCGTCGAGGAGACCTTCGACTGGCTGCGCGGCCGGATCGCCGATCTGGTGGCCGAAGGCCAGGCGGGCGGCGAGTTCGCCCCCGGGGTCGACCCGGCCGACACCGCCGCCGCCGTGGTCGCCGTCGTCCAGGGCGGCTACGTGCTGGCGCGCGCCGCCGACAGCGCCGAGCCCTTCGACCAGGCCGTCCGCGGCGCCCTCGGCCTGCTGGTGGCACACCGGACGGCCTGACGGCACGGGCCGAGCCCCATGAGCCGGCCGAGCCCCCATGAGCGGGCCGAACCGGACCGACCGAACGCACCCGGCCGACGGCCCGACGTCGCCCCACCGACCCCGAGGAGCCCCGCCGTGCACGCCATGCAGTACGAGATCACCCTCCCCGCCGACTACGACATGGGCATCATCCGCAAGCGCGTCGCCGACAAGGGCCACCTGCTCGACGCCCACCCGGGCCTCGGCCTCAAGGCGTACCTGGTCCGCGAGCGCGGCCGGGACGGTTCCGCGGTCAACCAGTACGCGCCGTTCTACCTCTGGCGCACCGCCGAGGGCATGAACGGCTTCCTCTGGGGCCCGGGCTTCCGTGGTCTGAGCGCCGACTTCGGCCGCCCGGTCGTCCACCACTGGCTCGGATCGGGGCTGGCGCGCGGCGGAGCGGGCGTCGCGGGGGAGGCCGACCCGACCACCGCCACCCGCGACACCGTACGGCTGCCGGAAGCCGTCGACCCGGCCGAGGCCGTCGAGCGGGCCCTCGCCGAACTCCCCGCGGACCCCGCCCTGCACACCGCCGCCGTCGCCGTGGACCCGAGCCGCTGGGAACTGCTCCGCCTCGCCCTGTGGCGCGGCCCGGCCCCGCAGGACGCGCCCGGCATCCGCTACCAGGTGCTGCACCTCTCCCGCCCCGAACTCGACCGGCTGCCGACCGGTCGCCACTGGTGAAAGGCCAGGACACCCCGATGACTTCCGCCCCGCTCACCAATGCCCCGCTCACCAATGCCCCGCTCACCCCCGCGCCACTCGACCGGGAAGCCGGCTACGCCCTGCTCGCCGAACTCGCCGGCCCGGGCGCCGCCGCCACCCTCCGGGGCCTGGACGCGCTCGCCCCGGGCTTCCCCGACTGGATCGTCACCAGCCTCTTCGGCGGCACCTACCAGCGTCTCGGACTCGCCCTGCGCGACCGGCAGATCGCCAACCTGGCCGCCCTCACCGCCCTCGGCGGCGTGGATCCCCAGCTCGCCGACCACGTCCGCTACGGCCTGCGGATCGGCATGACGAGGGAGGAGGTCACCGAGGTCATCCTCCACCTCGCCCCCTACGTCGGGCTCCCCAAGGCCCTGGCCGGCCTGCGCGTCGCGACCGCCACCTTCGCGGAAGCCGCCGCCGACCCGGCGCCCGCCCCCGAGACCCCCGAGGACGAAGCATGAGCCGCACCGTCCGTACCGTCCTCGGCGACCTCGATCCCGCCCGCCTCGGCATCACCGACTCGCACGACCACCTGTTCATCCGCAGCCCGCTGCTCCCCGGACAGGAACTGGACGATCCGGCTGCCGCCGAGGACGTCCTGCGCGCCTACGCGGCCGTCGGCGGCCGGGCCTTCGTGCAGTGGACCCCGTTCGGCATGGGCCGGGGCGCGGCCGCCCTCGCCGCCCTGTCCCGCAGGACCGGCGTCCACGTCGTCGCCGCCACGGGCGCGCACCAGGCGGTGCACTACCCGCCGGGCACCGACCCCGCCCCCGACGACCTCGCCGCACGGTTCGTCGCCGAGCTCACCACCGGACTGCCGGGCGCCGAGCCGTCCCCGGACACCGTCGGCGTGCCCGGTGCATCCGGCGTGCCCGCCATGCCCGGCGCATCCACGGCATCCACGGCATCCACGGCATCCACCGCATCCACCGCATCCCGCGCCGTCCGGGCCGGGCTGATCAAGGTCGCCGACGACGCCGGCCCCGCCACCCCGCACACCCGCGGGACGATGGCCGCAGCCGCCGAGGCCCACCACGCCACCGGCGCGCCGATCGCCGTCCACCTCGAACCCGACGGAGATCCGCACGAGGTCCTGTTCCGGCTCAGCAGCCGGAACGGAGTCCGGCCCGACCGGATCATCCTCGGGCACCTCACCCGCTTCCCCGACCGCGCCGTGTACCGCAGTCTCGCCGCCGAGGGCGTCCACCTCGCGCTGGACAGTCCCTCGCGTTCCGGCCACCCGGCCGACCTGCAGGCCTTCGACGTGATCGCCGACCTGGTCGAGGCGGGGCACGCCGGCCAGCTGCTGCTGGGCGCCGACACCACGACCCGTACCGCACGACAGGCAGGCGGCCCGACCCGTCTGCTCACCGACCTCGCCCCGCGCCTCGCCCGCACCTTCGGTCCCGAGCTGCCCGAGCTGCTCCTCACCGCCAACCCGGCGGCCGCCTTCGCCGCGGACTGGCGCACGCCGTGACCTCGGCAGACCCGGGCAGGAGGCGCGCCGCTCGCCCGCGCTCCTGTGGCCGACTCCTCCCGCCCGGGTTTGAATCCGAATAGCCCTCCAGCCGGATGAGGGGCGCCCCCAGAGAGGCGGTCCCGACGATGCCCGCACAACCGGCCCACTCGTGGCTCGCACCCGCCCGGCTCGCCGTGGCGGCCCTCGTCGCCGTCGCCCTCTGCTTCTCCGGCTACCGTGCGGCGACCGACTCCCCCGGGGTGGTGAACTTCTTCAGCTACTTCACCAACCTCAGCGCCCTCGCCGGCACCGCCGTCCTGGGATACGGCGGCTGGGCGGGCCTGACCGGACGCCGCCCGGTGCCGGACGAGGTGCGCGGGGCGGTCGTGCTCTACCTGGTGGTCGCCGGGCTGTTCTACGGCACGCACCTCGCGACGTATCCGGAGCAGCAGACGATCCCGTGGGTGAGCGACGTGGTGCACCGCGTGCTGCCGCTCGTCGTGCTCGCCGACTGGTTGGTCGACCCGCCCACCCGGCGCATCCGCCCGGTCGCGGCGCTCGGCTGGATGGCGTTCCCGCTGGTGTACCTGACCTATGCGCTGCTGCGCGGCTACGCGATCGACTGGTACCCGTACGTGTTCCTCGACCCCGGCCGGCACGGCGGCTACCGTCGGGTGTCCGGGGCCTGCGTCCTGACGGCGGCGGCCTTCGTCCTGCTCGGGGCCGCCGTCGCCGCGCTGGGCAACGCCCTGGCCGCACGCCGGGACGCCGGCGACGGAGCGATCCCCGGGGGCCGTCACGCCCGTGCCGGAACGGGCTGACGGACACCGGACGCGCTGCCTGCGGTGCTGACCATGGTGACGCTGCGAACCCTCACGACCGCCGACTGGCCGCTCTGGCGCGTCCTCCGTCTCGCCGTCCTTCCGGCCGACGCCCCCGCCCTCGCCCTGTACCGACGCCACGGCTTCATGCCCCTGACGCCGGCCGAGGCTTCTGCCGAAGCCGAAGCCGAAGCCGAAGCCGAAGCCGAAGCCCCTTCCGCAGCCGCAGCCGCAACCACTGCCGCTGCCGCAGCCGCAGCCGCTCAGATCGTCCTGGCCAAGCCCCTCCACTGAGCCGCGGCACGCCGCCCGAGACAGGGGGCCGAACACGAGCGGGGCCTGTGCCGTACGGGGGCCGGCACAGACCCCGCGGTTCGGGGGCGGCGGTCACATGTGGGTGCCGCCGTCGATGCGGAGCTCGGTGCCGGTGACGAAGGCGCCGTCGTCGGAGGCGAGCATGGCGATCACACCGGCCACCGTCTCCGGGCCCGCGAAGCCCTGGCCGAGGGCGGGGGAGAGCTTGGCGAGCAGGCTGAGGTCGGTGTCGGCGGGCAGGCCGGGGTTGTTGGTCATGCCGCTGTCGATGCTGCCCGGGGCGACGCAGACCGCGCGCAGGCCCTGCTTCGAGTACTCCGAGGCGATGGCGTGCGTGAAGGACTGGATGCCGCCCTTGGTCGCGGCGTACGCGGCCATGTAGGGGTGGGCGAAAGTCGCGGAGGTGGAGCTGAAGTTGACCACCACGCCCTTGCCGCCGGCGAGCAGCGCGGGCAGCGCCTCGCGGGTCATCAGGAAGGTGCCGGTCAGGTTCACCGCGAGGAGCTTGTTCCAGAAGTCCAGGGTCGTCTCGTGGGTGTGCGACGCGCGGAGGATGCCGGCCGCGTTGACCAGGACGTCCAGGCCGCCCAGCTCGGCGACCGCCGCGCCGACGCCCGCGACGACGGCTGCCTCGTCGGAGATGTCCAGGACCCGGAGGGTCAGGCGGTCCGCGGTGCCGTCGGCGGTCGCGCGGTCCAGGGACTTCTTCAGGCCGTCCTCGTTGACGTCGACGGCGACGACCTTCCCGCCCTCGGCGAGGATCCGGTGCACGGTCGCCTGGCCGATGCCCGAGCCGCCGCCGGTGATCAGGACGTTCCGTCCGCTGAAGCGCTCCATGGTGGTACTCCGTTCGTTCGTGGTCTCTCGACCTCAAGAGGCACGGTACGCCCAAGTGGCACGTCGTGCCAACAAGTCTCGAAGTGTCATGCGGGCATGATGCGCCACAGTGGCACTCGGCCGCGTAGGCTGACCCCGTGACCGGACGCCCGACCCTGAATCAGCGCCGCCGTGACGCCACCCGGCTGGAGATCGCCCGCACCGCCGCCGCACTGTTCGCCGACAAGGGGGCGGACGCCACCACCGCCGAGGAGATCGCCCTCGCCGCGGGCATCTCGCTGCGCACCTTCTATCGGTACTTCTCGGTCAAGGAGGACGCCGTCGCCCCGCTGCTCGCCGCGGGCGGACGGCAGTGGGTCGAGCAACTCGCCGAGAGTTCCGCCGACCTGCCGCTGCGTCAGGCGCTGGAGAGTGCAGCGGTCGCTTCGCTGACGCCGGCCGACGACGCGGGCGCCGAGATGATGCGGTGGACCCGCAGTCTGCTCCGCGACCCGCGTCTGGAAGGCGCCTGGCAGCGCGTCCACGCCGGCTCGGAGGCGCGCCTGCGGTCCGTCCTCGCCGAGCGCTGCCCGGAGGGCACCGACCCGCTGGAGATCCGGCTGGCCGCCGCCGCCGCGACCGCGGCGATCCGAGTGGCGCTGGAGCAGTGGGCCTCCTCCGACGCCCCCGCCACCGGCCCCGGGTCCCCGCACGACCTGGGCGCACGGTGCATGCGCGAGCTCACGGCGGGGCTGCGGCTCTGGGAGCGGGTGTCCTGAGCCCGTGCGGGCCTCGACGCGGGGCGGGCGGGGGGAGAGGTGCCAGAAGGGTTTCAGACAACAGATGACAGATGACAGATTTCGAAATCTGTCATCTGTTGTCTGTCATCTGAAACCTGAAGTCCGGCCGTTCCCCGCAACCTCCCAGCCGTCATCAGGCTTCTCCCAGCTGGCGCTAGGGTTGGTGATCGCGCCCCGGCGGGGGAACCGGGGTGACCTCCTCGGATGTCCCCAGCGGAGGGGACTGGAGTTCGAGGCGTGGGAGCAAGCAGGACATGGGTCTGACGAGCCACAAGATGTTGGCGCTGACCGTATTGATAGCCGTCGTGGCGATGGGGGGCACGGTCTGGCTGTGGCCGAGGCTGGCCAGGAAGACCTGGCAGGCGGTGATCGGCCGGATCGGCGCACTGCTCGTCACCCAGCTCGCGGTGCTCTCGGCCCTGGGCCTGGTGGCGAACAACTACTTCGCCTTCTACAGCAGTTGGGACGACCTGCTCGGCACCGGCGACACCGGCCCGGTGGTGATCCACAACAAGGCGGACGCCTCCGGGCGCCTCCTGGTGGAGACGATCGGCCACGCCTCGGTCAAGGGCGGTGGCGCGATGGGCCGTGAGCCCGGCCAGTCGGGCGAGATCCGCAAGGTCCGGATCGACGGCGCGGTCAGCCGGCTGTCGACCGAGGGCTACGTCTACCTGCCCCCGCAGTACTTCCAGCCGGAGTACGCGCACAAGCAGTTCCCGGCCGTCATCGTCAGCACCGGATTCCCAGGAATCGCCGAGAACCTGATCACTCGGTTCAACTACCCGGGCGCGGCGCTCAAGCTGCTGCAGGAGGGCCGGATGCAGCCGACCGTCATGGTCCTGATGCGCCCCTCGCCCGCGCTGCCGCAGGACACCGAGTGCGAGGACGTCCCGAACGGCCCGCAGTCCGACACGTACTTCACCAAGGACGTGCCTGCGGCGATCCAGGCCAGCTTCCGGGTCTCCTCGGACCCGCAGGCCTGGGCCTTCATGGGCAACTCGACCGGCGGCTACTGCGCGCTCAAGTTGGCCATGCGCCACCCGGACGTCTTCCCGACGGCAGTCGCCCTCTCGGCCTACTACGACGCCGCCGACGACCCGACCACCGGTGACCTCTTCGGCGGCAGCAAGCAGCGCCGCGACGAGGCCAACCTGATGTGGCGGCTGAAGAACCTGCCCCAGCCGAACGTGTCCCTGCTGCTGGCCGGGACCAAGAAGGGCGACGGCGACTACCGGCGGGAGACCGAGGCCTTCGTCGACGCCGCGCGGAGCCCGATGAACGTCTCGTACAGCATGTTGGAGAACGGCGGCCACAACTTCGAGACCTGGAGCGCACTGCTGCCGTCCTCGCTGGAGTGGCTGTCCCAGCACCTCAGGGTCCCGAACCCGACCGCCTGAGGACCGTCCGAACGACCGAACCCCCAGGGCCTGAACGCAGGCCCCGGGGGTTCGGTCGTCCCGCGGTTCAGGCCACGCGCTCCAGCGTCCCGGTGTGCAGCTGCCCGACCCGTCCGCCCTCGCCCTCGAAGGTCCAGAACGCCCGGACCGTCAGCTCGTTGAGGTCCATCACGTGGCTGACGGTGATCCCGCTCTGCTCCGTCCAGCTGACGAAGTAGATCTCCGGCGCGACCTCCGCGACGTGCAGACGCACGTCCTCCCACTGGCCCGCGGACTCGCCGAGGCCCTCCCAGCGCAGCCGCGTGCCGTCGGCCGAGTAGGTGTTGCGGAAGGCCGCGCCGTTGTCGGCCCGGAAGACGTAGGTACGGCCGGCGAAGGCGGGCAGGGACGCGGTCATGGTGGGGCGGCTCCTCGTTTCCGGTGTGGTGGTGTTGTGCACTGCGTAAGATGTCGGACCTCCAATTTATCCGACCGGGTGCACACGGTCATCGCTTTGCCACGGTACGGATCGCCACCGCGCTGCCCACCGGGTGTGCGACCGGCACATGGGCACCCGTCGCGCACCGGTCCTACCGTCCGGCCATGAGACGCACCCCCACGACCGGTACCAGCGCGAGACACGCCCGCGTGAGACGCACCCCCACCACGCTCACCGCCGTCCTACTGGCCCTCGCCGCCCTCCTCCTCGGCACCTCCACCCCCGCACCCGCCCGAGCGGAGACCGCACCCGCCCGAGCGGAGACCGCCCCCGCCCGAGCGGGGACCGCCACCGCGGCCCTCACCCTGGAAGCCGCCTTCCCCGCCCCCGGCAACGGCTGGGCCGAGGTCGAGCGCTACCTCGACACCACCCCCGGCTTCCGCACCGAGCAGTTCCCGTCCGACGGCCGCGGCGACCAGGACGGAGCCCGCCGGACGTACTTCGGTACCGCTGAGCCCTCCTCCGGCCGCTTCCTGCTCTACTCCGCCACCGGCTGGGACACCGGCAGCCGGGCCACGCCCGTCCTGTTGGTCCACGGCGCCAACGACAACGCCGACCGCGCCTGGGCGAACCCGGGGGAGAGCGGCACCTGCGGCGCCGCGACGTGCCCGTCCACCGGCCTCGCCCAGTACCTCGCCGGCACCGGCCACCGGGTCTTCGCCATCGGCTTCGCCCACAAACACGGTGACAACCTGCTCCAGGCGCAGGCCGTCGGCGACGCGATCGCGCTGATCCGGGCCCGCCTCGGGGCCCCGCAGGTCGACGTGGTCGCCTGGAGCAAGGGCGAGGTCGCCGCCAGGGCGTACGTGTCCTCGGTGCGGCCGTCCTGGGGGCGGGCGTACGCGGGCGACGTGCGCCGTCTGGTCACCCTCGGCGGGCCGAACGGCGGGCTCGACTACGTCTACGCCCACGGCTGGTCGTTCGACCTGGCGACGTGGCCGGCCTGCGGCGGCACCGCCAACGCGCCGTCCCCGCACCTGTACATGACCTGCTACGGCACGTACACCGCGCAACCCTGCCTCGGCGTGCTGCCGGCCGGCGGGTACGACTGCTACCCGGGCCAGCGCCAGCTGCTCGCCCGCTGGGACGGCAGGTACGGAGTGGACGGCAGCGCCCAGGACTGGTGGACCACCTACTACGGCGGCCAGGGGTTCTACACCTCCGGACAGGGCATCCAGGCGGCGATCGACGCGGGCTCCCTGATCGCCCCGCTCCAGCAGGCCGGGATCCCGGCCGCGGTGCGCACCTACCTGCTGGCCGGCGGGTCGGCGCACATCCCGGGCGTGCTCAACGAGAACCGCGGGCCCAGCGACGGCATCGTGTTCACGGCGAGCGCCCTGGACACCACCGGCATCGCGACGGTCGGCGGCACCCGGTTGCTGAGCGGCCTCGACCACCTGGAGCTCGGGTGGGCGCCGGAGGCCGAGAGCCAGGTGGACGCCTGGCTCGGCTGAACGCCCGACCGGAACGGGCAACCGGAGCGCGCAACCGGAACGCCCGGCCGGACACCCGCAGAGCCACCCCGCCGGGCATCGTTCCAGGCCACGTGAACTGATCAACTCCGCCGCCACACAGCGTCGTTGATCGACACCACTGTGAGCTGCGCGACAACCCGTCCGCCGGAGTTGTCCGTTCACGTACGGCCTGCCTAGCCTGCAACGGTCGTCCGCCCCTGGCGGACCCCGCCGCCGGGACGCCGAGTCCCGTCCACCCGTCGGCGGGTCACCGAGCACCAAAGCGGACGGGAGCGGGGAAACCAAGGTCGGCGCCCGACCCGTGCGCTCGCGCGTACGGGTCGAGGCTAGGGGTGAAGCCGCTCCACAGGCGGCCGGGCAACTGCAGCCCGAACCCGACAGCTAACCTCGCAGGCGTCGCAGAGGTCACCTCATGCCCAAGCCTGCTGCCCGGCGCCGTGCACCGCGTCACGCCCGCCCCTCCCACCGCGGCCGCAACGCGGCCTTCGCCGCCACCGGGGCGCTCGCCATCAGCGGCGCCGGCCTGCTCGGCATGCCGTCCGTCACCGGTGCCCAGGCGGCCACCGCGCCGACCGTCACCCAGGACCGGCTCGCCCCCGCCACCATGGTCGCGGGCAAGGCCGCCACCGCCTCGCTCGGCCTGCACTCCTCGGCCTGCTTCACCGCCAAGACCGTGGGCGTGGGCGTGCGCGACGCGCGCGGCACCAACCTCGACTTCCCCGGCAACGCCTCCAACGTGCAGATCTGCCCGAGCGGCGTGAACTTCACCAGCGGCACGCGCACCCTGCCGGCCGGGACGTACACCCAGTTCGGCTTCTGGCAGGACCTCGGCGGCGTCTGGCACAACCTGCCCTCGCAGCAGCTGGTGGTCTCGGCCACCGCCACCCCGGCCCCGGCCCCGGCCCCGACGGCCACCCCGGCCCCGGCCCCGGCCCCGACGGCCACCCCGGCGCCGACCCCGAGCGCCACGCCGACCCCGAGCGCCACCGCGACCCCCGCGCCGACCCCGAGCGCCACGGCGAGCCCGACCACCCCCGCGCCGTCCTCCCCGGTCGCCGGCAAGTCGCTGACCTGGTCCGACGAGTTCAACAGCGCCATTTCCTGGGGCCAGCGCTGGGTCGGCGACAAGAGCACCGCCTACAAGTACGGGAACCACAACCCGGACGACAACAAGCTGGACTGGCTGAACAAGAACAACGTCAGCGTCGCGAACGGGGTCGCCACCTTCACCGCCACCTCCGGCGGCCCGGTCCTGGAGAACGGCAAGCAGTCCTGGAACACCGGCTTCCTGACCACCGAGGGCTCCGGCGAGGGCTTCCAGGTCAAGACCGGCGACTACGCCGAGACCCGGGTCAAGCTGCCCGCCGGCACCGGCGCCTGGCCCGCCCTGTGGACCTGGAAGAACGGCAACGGCGAGGTCGACTCCTTCGAGTACCACCCCGACAACCCGAACCTGCTGGAGCTGACCAACCACGTCAACCCCGGCAACGCGAAGTACTACACCGACGCGAGCGCCGTCGCGAAGGACCAGTGGGTGACCATCGGCACCTACTACGGCGCCAACTCGGTGGACTGGTACGTCAACGGCGCGAAGGTCTTCTCGGACGGCAAGGGCGTCGGCGCCAACTGGTCGGCGTACCTGATCCTCAACCTCTCGGTGTGCGCGGGCCAGTACCACCCCGCGCCGCAGGGGACCGCTCCGATCACCATGGCCGCCGACTACGTCCGCGTCTACCGGTAGTCGGGTAGGACGTCCCACCGGTCACCGGAAGCCGGCAGCCGCTCACCGGCGGCCGGTGACCGGTGGGACGACGCGGTTCAGGAGCCGTCGGCCGGCTTGACGACCGTGATGTCGAACGGCTGCCGGTGGTTGCTCTCGTCCTGGTCGTCCGCGCTGCGCACCGCGACCCAGCCGCCGCTCAGGGTGCCCACGGGCAGGTCGGGGTCCAGCCGGACCGGGACGAGGGCGGTCGCGCTGCGCCCCTCCTTCAGGCCCGGGCCGAAGACGCAGCGCACCCGGTGGCCGCCCTGGAACACCTCGCAGTCCTCGGGGAAGAACGGGCCCTCCGGGGTCACCCCCGGCGGCAGGGTGACCACGACCGTGAACGGGGAGGCGGTGGTCTCCGGGCCCCGGTTGGCGACGAAGGCGTGGATCGTCGTGGTGCCGTCGGGCGCTGCCGCCTCCGGGTCGAGCCGGACGACCTGCAGGCGGGAGTGGGACGGCTGGGCGACCAGGGCCGGCAGCGTCGACGCCCCGGGGCCGGCGGACCCGCCGGGTGCGACCGGCACGACGGGCACGACCGGCACGACCGGCGCGTTCGGCGCGTTCGGCGTGACGACATCCACCGCCGGGCGTGGCTCAGGCCGACGCAGCGCCCAGGACGGGCCGGTGATCAGCACCGTCGCCGCGCAGCTCGCCGTCACGACCGCGACCAGCCCGACCCGGCCGAAGCCCCCGACCCCGCCGAACCCCCCGGCCCTCGCGCCGCGCCGCGGGTCCGCGCCACCCCGAACATCCCGGTGTCTCATCCCGGTCACCCTGCTCTCGTGCTCCGGCGGCCGGCACCGTCGCGGGCCGCGTCGGCACCAGGGTGGCCGAGCCGCTGCCGTGACCTGGCGCGACCCGACCCGCCCCGCCCGCCGTGCGCTCGAACGGAGGACGCCCGGCCGTCGCCCTGCCCTGCGGGGCGGCGGTCGTCCTGCCCGCTCCGCAACGGTCGCCCCGTCCTGCGAGACGACCCAGCCCCGCCCGCCGCGCCGGTCCTTCCCCGCCCGCCGCACCGGTCCTTCCCCGCCCGCCGAGATCGTCCCGACTCGCCTGACCCCCAGGCGGGTTGACGGAGGGTCAGGGTGCCAGGACTTGCCCGAGCCGGGTGGCGATCTGGTGCATCACCGGAACCAGCGAGGCGGCGCCGGCCTGCTCCTCCAGCGCCCGGATGCGTGCCTCCGGCCCGGAGACCGAGAGGGCGGTGGGCGTCGGGGCGCCCGGGACGGCGAGCGCGATGCAGCGGACGCCGATCTCCTGCTCCTGGTCGTCGACGACGTAGCCGCGCTCGCGCGCCTCGGCGAGCTGGCGCATCAGCTCCTGCGGGTCGGTGACCGTGTACTCCGTGTGCGCCGGCAGCGGGTTGGGGCCGAGTACGGCGCGCGCCTCCTCCTCGGGGAGCTGGGCGAGCAGCGCCTTGCCGACGCCGGTGCAGTGCGGCTGCACCCGCCGTCCGACCTCGGTGAACATCCGCATCGAGCGCCGCGACTGCACCTGTCCGACGTACACCACCTCGCCGCCCTCCAGTACCGCCAGGTTCGCGGTCTCGCCGGTGGCCTCCATGAGTTCGGCCAGGTAGGGGCGGGCCCAGCTGCCGAGCAGGCGGCCGGCGGTCTCGCCGAGGCGGATCAGCCGGGGGCCGAGGGTGTAGCGGCGGGCGGTGTCCTGGCGGACATAGCCCTGCTGCACGAGGGTACGAACCAGGCGGTGGATGGTCGGCATCGGGAGGCCGGAACTGGTGGAGAGCTCGCTGAGCGTGGCCACGCCGCCCGAGTCGGCCAGCGCCTCCAGGAGTTGGAAGGCGCGTTCGACGGACTGCACGCCGCCGCTCGCGCGGTCGGCGCCCGTCGTCGATGCTGTGTCGGGGGTCGCAACCACCGGCGTTCCCTTCGCTGTCGGGGAGGAGTAGAGTCCCGGCGACCTCTTCAACAAACCGTTGAAATTCTGTATCGCGGAAACTAGTCTCCACCTTACAGAATCGATCTCGCCGACAGGCGGGAATCGATCGAGGAAGTACCCGAGGAAGTTCCCACCGGAGCTCCCTTCGCCAGGCTCAACCGTCTTAGGAGTGTCCTGCTCATGGCTGCAGATCAGGGGCCCGTCGGCACCTCCCCCGCCGCTCCGGTCGTCACTGTCGCCGGTCCGCGCGTCCATCGGGCGGAGGAGGTGCTCACTCCGGAGGCCGTGGCCTTCGTCGTCGGCCTCCACCGCACCTTCGAGGGCCGCCGGCAGGAACTCCTGGCCAGGCGCAAGACCCGACGCGCCGAGATCGCGGCGGCCGGCACGCTGGACTTCCTCCCCGGGACCGCCGACATCCGGGCCGCGGACTGGAAGGTCGCCGAGGCGCCGCGCGCGCTCCAGGACCGCCGGGTCGAGATCACCGGCCCGACCGACCGCAAGATGGTCATCAACGCCCTCAACTCCGGGGCCCGGGTCTGGCTCGCCGACTTCGAGGACGCCACCTCCCCGACCTGGGAGAACGTGGTCAGCGGCCAGATCAACCTGATCGACGCCTACGAGGGCCGGATCGACTTCACCACCCCGGCCGGCAAGGCCTACACCCTCAAGCCCGCCGCCGAGCTCGCCACCGTCGTGGTCCGCCCGCGCGGCTGGCACCTGGACGAGAACCACCTGCTGGTGGACGGCACCCCGGTCGCCGGCGCCTTCCTCGACTTCGGCCTGTACTTCTTCCACAACGCCGCCCGGCTGCTCGCCAAGGGCGCCGACGACCCCAACTCCGGGCCGTACTTCTACCTGCCGAAGACCGAGAGCCACCTGGAGGCCCGGCTCTGGAACGACGTGTTCACCCACGCCCAGGCCGAACTCGGCATCCCGCACGGCACCATCCGCGCCACCGTCCTGATCGAGACCATCACCGCCGCCTTCGAGATGGACGAGATCCTCTACGAGCTGCGCGAGCACGCCGCCGGCCTCAACGCCGGCCGCTGGGACTACCTGTTCTCGATCGTCAAGAACTTCCGCGACGCCGGTGAGCACTACATCCTGCCGGACCGCAACAGCGTCACCATGGCCTCGCCGTTCATGGCCGCCTACACCCGCCTGCTGGTGCAGACCTGCCACCGGCGCGGCGCCCACGCGATCGGCGGCATGGCCGCGTTCATCCCCAGCCGCAAGGACCCCGAGGTCAACGCGGCCGCACTGGAGAAGGTCAAGGCCGACAAGGACCGCGAGGCCGGCAACGGCTTCGACGGGTCCTGGGTCGCCCACCCCGACCTGGTGCCCGTCGCCCGCGCCTCCTTCGACGCGGTCCTCGGCGAGCGGCCCGACCAGAAGGACGACCCCGGCCCGTCCGAGCCGGTCACCGCCGCCCAGCTGCTCGACATCGCCGGCGCCGGTGGCACCTGCACCCACGCGGGGCTGCACAACGCCGTCCAGGTCGGCATCCGCTACATCGAGGCCTGGCTGCGCGGGCTGGGCGCGGTCGCCATCTTCAACATGATGGAGGACGCCGCCACCGCCGAGATCTCCCGCTCGCAGATCTGGCAGTGGATCCACAACGGGGTCGTGCTGTCCGACACCGGCGAGAAGGCCACCGCCGAGCTGGTCCGCGCGCTCGTCGCCACGGAGCTCGCCGAACTCCTCGCCGAGCTGGGCGAGGACGCCTACAGCGCCGGCCGCTGGCGCGAGGCCGCCAAGCTCTTCGAACAGGTCGCCCTGGCCGAGGAGTTCGCGGACTTCCTGACCCTCCCCGCGCTGCCCCTGCTGGGCTGAGACCAACGTAGTCCGCCGCCGCCGGCGCCGACGCCTGCCAGGCTGTAGCACTCCGGCGGCCCGTTACTCCGTTCCGTACGGCGACGAATCCACCTGTCCTCTCGTCGCCGTACGGAACGGCCTTTCCCACGAGGAGTCCACCCATGCCGCGCATCTTCTTCAACGGCCAGGCGATGGTCGGCGGCCCGTTCCACGCCAAGGTCGCCGACGCGCTGATCGGGCCCGTACGGACCGCACCCGGCTACCGCTTCTTCTCCATCGACCACAGCGGCGGCACGGACGTCTGCCCGGGGCTGCTGCCCGACCCGAACGTCGACACCGCCATCGAGGGTGAGCTGTACGACGTCAGCCTGGAGCGGCTGCGGGACGTCATCCTGCCCGGCGAGCCGCGCGAACTGGAGCTGGGCGTCATCACGTTGGCGGACGGCTCCGCCTGCTTCTCCATGCTGCTCGCCCGGGGGGAGGTCGAGCGCGGGGTGCACCGCGAGATCACCCATCACGGCGGCTGGCGCGCCTACCTGGCGACGATCGGGCGCTCGGCCTGACGGCGGCGGGGGGCGGAGACGGAGCAGTCGGCGGCCGACAGCCTTCAGCCGACGACCGACGACCGACGACCGACGACCGACGGATGACGACCGACGAATGACAGCTGACAGATGATGAAAGTTGTCAGCTGAACCCTGTTCGCCGGCCCCTGTCACCCGTCCCCGCCAGCCACCAGCGCGTTGCCCAGCCGGCTGCGCCGGTACAGGACGCGGTGGCCGTGCCGGGTGCGGTCCAGCAGGCCCGCCGCGGCGAGCGCGCCCAGGTGGCGGCTGACCGCACCCGGGGTGACCCCGAGCCGCTGCGCCAGCTCCGTCGTGCTCGCCGGGGTCTCCAGCATCACCAGCAGCCGCGCCCGCGGCGCCCCGATGAGCCGCACCAGCGCCGCGCCCGCCCGCGCCGACGGCAGCTGCGCACCCAGCCCCTCCGCCATCGTCGCCTTGCCGCGGGCCGGGTAGCAGACCAGTGGCGGCCCCGCCTGGGTGACGTCGGTCTGCGCGCCGAGCCCGAACAGCGTGGGGATCAGCACCAGCCCCCGCCCCGCGACGTCCACGGTGGTGCCCACCGCCTTCACGGCCGGGTGCGGGTCGACGAGTCGCAGCACCCCGGCGTGCCAGGTCAGCCGGGCGTCGAGGTCCGCGAACAGCCCCTCCGCCCCGCGCTCCGAGAGCATCCGCCCCCGGTAGGCGATGTCCGCCTCCAGCACCGACCGGGCGCGCGGCCACCAGGCGGGGGCGAGGCAGTGCGTCCAGTAGTCGTCCAGCGCCTCGGCCAGCCGGACGGCCAGGGCCGCCGGGTCGTCGATCAGCGAGGTCAGCACCGGCGGCAGCGGGCTCGGATTCCCGCCGCCCCGGTACGCCTCCAGCACGTCGGCCCGCACCACCTCCGCGGGCGTGGCCGCCAGCCGCTCCACCTCCGTCGCGAAGTCCGGGCGGGGGCCGAGCGGACGTGGCGTGAGGAAGTCGGGCACGAAGCCGACCGGCGCGATCATCGACTCCAACAGTGCGGTGTCCAGCGTCTGGTAGCGCTCCTGCCAGCCCGCGATCCACGGCTGCTGCTCCGGGTAGCGGCCCGGCCAGAGGCGTGCGCGCATGCTCAACACCGCCTCCTGCAGGGCGGAGTAGCCGAACCAGGTGGCGGCGAGGTCGTCGACGCCCAAGCGGAACTCGAACATTGACCGCAACGGTAAAAGAGTTCCGCGGCTTCGGGAACCCCGGTCTCCTTCTGCCATGACTACGACCGCCGCGCGTCCGGCCAGTTCCGGACGCCTCCTCCGTCATGACCCGCTGGTGCGCCGACTCGCCCTGATGAGCCTGGTGACCAACATCGGCAACGGTTTGTTCGTGACGGTCAGCGTGCTGTTCCTGACCCGTTCCGTCGGCCTGACCCCGGGCCGGACGGCGCTCGGGCTCGCCGCGGCCGGCGTCTGCGGGGTGTTCGCCGGGGTGCCCGCGGGGCGGCTCGCCGACCGGGTCGGCAGCAAGCGGCTGCTGCTCGTGGTCGGGCCGCTGGAGGCCGTCGCCGTCCTCGGCTACGCCTTCGTGCACTCCTTCGCCGCCTTCGTCGCGCTCGCCTGCGTGGCGACGCTGCTGGAGCGCGGCGCGGCGGCGGTGCGCAGCGCGCTGATCGCCCGGGTGCTCCCGGCGGAGCGGCAGGTCCACTCGCGGGCGCTGCTGCGGTCGGTGATGAACGCCGGTCTGGTGGTCGGTTCGGGCGGCGCGGCCCTGGCCCTGCAGGCGGACAGCTACGCGGGGTACGTGACCGTGATGGTCCTGGACGCGGTCAGCTTCCTCGGTGCCGCGGTGCTCCTGGCGGGGCTGCCCGTCGCCGACGTGACGGACGGTCGGGACGCCGGCGCCGGCGCTCCGGTGCGGACCCGGGGCGCAGCCCTGCGCGACCGCCGCTACCTGCTCGTGGCCGCGCTGCACGCCGTCCTGGAGCTGCAGCTCGCGCTGCTCAGCGTGGGGATACCGCTCTGGACCGTCCTCGCGACGGATGCGCCCGCGGCCGTCGTGGCCGCCGTCAACGTGGTCAACTGCCTGCTGGTGGTGGTGTTCCAGGTGCGGGCGAGCCGGGGCGTCGTGGACGTCCCGTCGGCGGCGCGGGCCTGTCTGCGGGGTGCGCTGCTGCTGGCGGGCGGCTGCCTGCTGTACGCGGCGGCGCAGCTCGGCCCGGCGGCGGTGGCCACGGCGGCGATCCTGCTCGGCGCCCTGGTCCACAGCCTCGGCGAGCTGCTCACCTCGGCCGGCGGCTGGACGCTGAGCCTGGACCTGGCCGATCCGCGGTCCCACGGCGAGTACCAGGGCGTCTTCATGAGCGGCCAGGCGGCGGCGCACGTGCTCGGTCCGGTGGTGGTCGGCCTGACGGTGGTGGACCACGGTGCGGTCGGCTGGGCGGTCCTGGCGGCTGTGTTCGCCCTCGCGGGTGCCGCGCTCCCGGCCGTCACCCGGACACGGACCCGGAGCCGGGCCGGGGCCGGAGCTTGAGCCGGACCCGGACCCGAAGTCGGAGCGAGGAGCGAGGAGCGGGGAGCGAGGAGCGGCGAGCGGGGAGCGGGGAGCGGCCGACCGTAGTCCAGTGACCCCGGGAGCGCTCCGGAGCCCTCCTGAGACCGTCCGGCCGGTTCCCCACGGGGGTGGGAGCCGGCCGGGCCGGGCGCGCCGCGGCCCCGGACCCTCGCCGTGGGTCCGGGGCCGCGGTCCGCGCACCCGCGGCGGGGTGCGCGGAGTCCGGGTGCGCACCGTCCCTGGGCGCCCCGGAGTCCGAGGGTGCGTCAGACCGGCCGGGCCGCGAGCTCCCTGGCGGCACGGGCGCAGTCGCGGGCGATGCGGTCCTCGTTGACGGTGGTCAGCTGTCCCTTCTCGACCACCGCGTTGCCGTTGACGAACAGCACCGACAGGGGCGGCAGCGCGCCGAAGGTGAGGGCGGCGACCGGGTCGGCGATGGAGGAGTGCATGACCCCGTCGATCTTCCAGAGCGCCAGGTCGGCGAGCTTGCCGACCTCGATCGAGCCGATCTCGTCCTGCCGGCCGAGCACCCGGGCGCCGCCCATGGTGCCGAGGCGCAGCGCCTGCCGCCCGGTGAGGGCCTTGGGGGAGCCGTGCAGCCGGTTGATGAGCAGCGCGTTGCGCAGTTCGGTGCCGAGTTCGCCGGACTCGTTGGAGGCGGTGCCGTCCACGCCGAGGCCGACCGGGACGCCGGCCCGGAGCATGTCGGGTACGCGGGCGATGCCGGCGGCGAGGCGGGCGTTGGAGGACGGGCAGTGGGCGACGCCGGTGCCGGTCTCGGCGAACTTGGCGATGTCGGAGTCGTTCATGTGGACGCAGTGCGCCATCCAGACGTCCTCGCCGAGCCAGCCGACCGACTCGAAGTAGTCGGTCGGGCCCATGCCGAACAGCTCCTTGCAGAACTGCTCCTCCTCGGCGGTCTCCGAGCCGTGGGTGTGCAGCCGGACGCCCTTGCGGCGGGCGAGTTCGGCGGACTGGCGGAGCAGGTCGGTGGAGACCGAGAAGGGCGAGCAGGGCGCGATGGCGACGTGCAGCATCGAGCCGAAGGAGGAGTCGTGGTACCGGTCGACGGCGGCCTCGGAGGCGGCCAGGATGTCGTCCAGCTCCTCGACGGCGTGGTCCGGCGGCAGGCCGCCGTCCTTCTTGCTGCGGTCCATCGAGCCGCGCAGCGCGGTGAAGCGCAGGCCGAGCTCCTGGACGGCCTCGATCGAGGCGCCGAGGATGTCGCCGCCGTCCCTGGGGAACACGTAGTGGTGGTCAGAGGCGGTGGTGCAGCCGGACTTGAGCAGGGCGGCGGCGGAGCCCTGGCTGGCGGCGTGGACGAGCTTGTCGTCGATCCGGGCCCAGGTCGGGTAGAGGGCGACCAGCCAGTCGAACAGGATGTCGTCCTGGGCGAGGCCGCGGGTGATCCACTGGTAGAAGTGGTGGTGGGTGTTGACCAGGCCGGGTGTGACCAGGTGGCCCTCGCCGTTGATCCGGCGCACCACGTTGTCCAGCCACGCGGGGGCGGGGCCGGAGCCGACCGCCTCGATCGTGTTGCCGAGGATGACCACGTGCCCGCGGGCGTACTCGGTGTCGTTCGCGTCCACGGTGGCGATCGCGACGTTCTCGATCACGATCCGCTGGTCGGCGGGTGGGGGCTGGACTGCCATGGTGTCACTCCTAGGGGGGAGGGCCGGGAGGGGTGCGCGTCGGGCGTGTGCGGGTGGCACGCGCCCCTCCCGGGCCGGTCAGGACGGTGTCGCCGTCGGCACCGTCGCGCCGGAGGCCTGGCCGGATCTGGACCGGCGGGTGGTTCCGACGTGGTGGAAGAGCAGGTTGAGCAGGACGGCCATCACGCAGCCGGCCGAGATCCCCGAGTGCATCAGGGTCCGGACGGCCTCCGGGAAGGAGTCGTAGAACGTCGGCACCGCGATCGGGATGATGCCGACGCCGAGGGAGACCGACACCAGGATGGTGTGGGAGCTGGACTCCATGCCCGCCTCCGCGAGGGTGCGGATGCCGCTCGCCGCGACCGTGCCGAAGAGCACGATCCCGGCGCCGCCGAGGACGGGCTGCGGCACCAGGGAGACGACCGAGCCCAGCACGGGGAACAGCCCCAGCAGGACGAGGATGCCGCCTCCGGCCGCGACCACGAAGCGGCTGCGGATCTTCGTCAGCGCCACCAGCCCGATGTTCTGGGCGAAGGCGCTGGCGGCGAAGCCGTTGAAGACGGGGCTGAGCGCGGTGGCCAGGCCGTCGGCCCGCAGGCCGGCGGCGAGGGTGGGCTCGTCGGCCTCGCGGTCGACGATCTTGCCGAGCGCGAGCATGTCGGCGGTGGACTCGGTCATCGAGACCACCATGACGATGCAGAGCGAGGCGATCGCGGCAGCGTCGAACATCGGCGCGCCGAAGTGGAACGGGGAGGGGAGCGCGAAGACCTTCGCGTCCCGGACCGCGCCGAAGTCGGCCAGTCCCAGCGGGAGGGCGATCAGGGTGCCGAACGCCAGGCCGATGAGCAGGGACAGCTGCTGCCAGAAGCCGCGCAGCAGCCGGTTGCAGAGCACCACCGCGACGAGGGTGGTCGCGGCGAGGCCGATGGCCCGCATGGAGCCGTACCCGGGGGCGCTCGGCGAGCCGCCGCGCGCCCAGTTGACCGCCACCGGGAGCAGGGACACCCCGATGAGGGTGATCACGGTGCCCTGGACGACCGGGGGGAAGAACCGGATGAGCTTGCAGAAGTACGGCGCCGCGAGGAAGCACAGGACCCCCGCGACGATCACCGCTCCGAAGATCACCGGGAGGGCGTCCTTCGGTCCGTGCTCCTTCGCTATGGCGATCATGGGCGCGACCCCCGCGAAGGAGACGCCGTTCACGAACGGCAGCCGCGCGCCGATCTTCCAGACGCCGAGCGTCTGGAGGAGGGTGGCCAGTCCGGCGGTGAACAGGCTGGCCGAGATGAGCAGGGCGAGTTCGGCGGGGGAGAGCCCGACGCCGGCGCCGACGATGAGCGGGGGTGCGACGACTCCCGCGTACATCGCGGCGACGTGCTGGAGGCCGGTGGAGACCAGCTTCACCGGGGGCAGCAACTCGTCCACGGGGTGGGGCCCGTGGCCGGAGGGATCACCGGCGAGGTGTGCCGGTGAGTCCTCCGGGCCGTGGGTTCTTGCAGGGGTGGAACCGCCGTCTGTACTGCTGGTGTTGCTGGGTGCCATGTCGAGCCCCTCTTGTGCCCGTGGCTCCCGGCGCGCCCGCGGCGCTGGAGACCCCCCGAGGACGGGACGGCGGAGCAAGGATTCCTCGGGGTGCTTCTCCAGTGCCCCGGGCCGGCCGCCGCGAGGCAGACACGAACTCCGGTGGGTGGGGGTGGAGAAACTGGTGGTGCGGGTGGAGAAACGGGTGGTGCGGGTGGTGCGCGCGGACCTGCCCGCCCGGGCTCGACCGGCCTGCGAGGGCCGGAGGGTGCGGCGATTCCGGGCGGTGTCCACGGGTGGAGGAGGTCAGACGACCGGGATGACCGGGACGACGCCCTCGCGGTGCACGGTGCCCTCGATCAGGCCGTACATGCGGTCCGCGGCGTAGTAGACCTCGTTCTCGTTCTTGAGGCCGAAGGGCTCCAGGTCGACGAGGAAGTGGTGCTTGTTGGGCAGTTCGAGGCGTACCTCGTCCACCTCGGCGCGGTTGTTGAGGACCCGGGTGCCCATCGCGTGCAGGGTCTGCTGCAGCGAGTAGGAGTAGGTCTCGGCGAACGCCTCCAGCATGTGCCGCTTCACGTGGGCGTAGGAGCGGTTCCAGTTGGGCTGGGCCTCGCCCTCCCTGCCGCTGTAGCCGTACTTCCAGCGGGCGGTGACCTGGGTGGCGAGGATGCGGTCGTACGCCTCCTGCAGGGTGGTGTACTTGTCCTTGATGTAGCCCCAGAACTCCGAGTTGGTGGAGTTCATCACCACGAGGTCCTTGAGGCCGGAGATGACCCGGACGGTCTCGCCGTCGTAGGAGATCTCGGTGGTGCGGACCTCCTGGCCGCTGCGGACGAAGGAGTGGCCGACCTCCTCCGAGCCGATGAAGCGGGCCGAGCTGTCCGGCGTCTTGATCCGGTCCCAGGAGTACTCCTCGATCCGGATCCGGGCGCCGTGGACGACGCCGCGCTCGGTGTCGTCGACGAAGTGGCGTGCCAGGACGATGCCGAAGGCCTCGGCCGACTCGATGCCGTACTCCTTGGCGAAGGCGTAGACGGTGTTCTTGGTGGTGTCGGTGGGGAGGCAGTTGGCGTTGGACCCGGTGAGGTGGACGTCCTCGAACTCACCCTGGAGGGAGACCGAGACGTTCAGGTCCTTGATCTCGTGCCGGGTGGAGTCGCGGGAGATCCGGACGATGCGGTTCTCCGCCTTGCCGTACTGGTTCTGACCGAGCACGTGGGCCATGACGTGGCTCCTAGAGCTTCCAGGTCGGTCTACTAGCTTCCGCGGTAGACCGAGTATCCGAACGGGTTGAGCAGCAGCGGCACGTGGTAGTGGTGCTGTTCGGGCGCGACCGTGAAGACGATCGAGACCTCGGGGAAGAACGGCGGCTCCGCGGACTTGAGCGCGTAGTAGGCGCCGGTGTCGAAGAGCAGCCGGACGACCGAGCCCGCCTCCACGGCCGGGAGGTCCTTGACCCGGCCGTCGGAGTCCGTGGCGGAGGTGCCGAGCACCTGCCAGCCACCCTCGGTGTGCAGTGCGAGCTCGACCGGGACACCCTCGGCCGGGCGGCCGAGGCTGGTGTCGAGCACGTGGGTGGAGATGCCAGTCATGGGTGAAGTGACCTTACTGATGGCAGAGGTGATGGCGCGTCAGTTTCCTTGTGACATGCCGGCCTGTCCGGGTGCGGGAGTGACACGGGCTGACGGACGATCAGGAGCTGTCGGGCCGGTGTCGATCGGGCGGTGTCGATCGGGGGTGCCGATGAGGCGGTGTCGATCAGGCGGTGTCGATCAGACGGTTGAGCCGGATGTCGTTGATCTTGCGCAGCTCCCCGCGGACGATCTCCGCCTCGGTGGCGGCGTCGTTGGGGTGGCGCTCGCGCAGGGCGGCGAGCATGCCGGTCGCGGTGCGGCCGGTGGCGCAGATCAGGAACACGTGGCCGAACTTCGCCTCGTAGGCGGCGTTGGCCTCGCGCAGTTCGTCGAGGACCGCTTGGTCCACGCCCTGGATCCCGGCCTGTTCGCGCTCGGAGGTGGCGTCGCCCGGCTTGGGCGTGCCGATCCGGGCGTGGCCGGCCATCGCGTCGCGCAGGTCCTCGGCCGTCAGCGACGCCATGGCCGCCGCGTTGGCGGCGAGCAGGGCCCCGCGGTCGGACCAGGGCTGGGCCTCCGCCACGGCGGCGGCCCAGCGGGGGCTGGAGCATACCTCCAGCAGGATCGCTTCCAGCTCGGCGGCGTCGGCCGCGGCCAGGGCGTCAAGGGCGTGGGGGTGGTTGGTCACGGGTGGACCTCCTGAAGAGTGGTGCCACCCGGAAAAGCTAGATCGACCCCACCCGGCCGTCAACACTTTGTTGAACGGTTGGTGGTTACGTTTTGAACCGGCCAGCCGTGCCGGGCCCTTTCGTGTGCGATTCGCCAAGTGTGCCCCGTCGCGGGCCGGTCCAGACTGGCCGCACCGACGGGGTCACCCGTTCGGAAGCCCCCGCGAGGGGCTTCGGGGAGCTCGTCAGGAGGACTTCGAGCCGTCCTGGCGGTTCAGGTAGTTGTACACCGTGAAGCGGCTGACGCCCAGGGCCGAGGCGACCGTCTCGACGCCGTGGCGGACGGTGAAGGCGCCGCGCTCCTCCAGCAGGGCGACGACCCGCTGCTTCTCCAGCCGGTCCAGCTCGGCCAGCGGGCGGCCGTCGAACTGGCGGGTCATTTCGGCCAGCAGCCGGTCCAGCGCGCTGCTGAGATGGGGCAGCCGGACGGCCAGTGCCGGCGTGCCCTCCCACTCCAGGACGACGTCCTCGGGCTTCGCCTCGTCCAGTGGGACGGGCGACGCGCCGACCGCGTCCAGCAGCGGCTTTATCGCCGCGGCGAGCGGGTGTTCGACGTGCTCGGTCACGGCGTACCGCCCTCCTCGTCCAGGACGCTGACCTGGACCGAGATGCGGGTCGCGCCCGCGTCCAGGGTCTCCCGGAGCAGCTTGGTCACCGCGGCGAGGACCTGGTCGGCCTCGCCCTCGGCGCCGGTCCCGAAGGGGCCGACCGACACGGCCAGGCCGGCGTCGTCGACCGCCTTGCGGGCCGCCGCGGCGTGCTCCGGGAACGTGTCCAGTTCGAACGGTTCTGTCGTGAACTCCACCATCAATCGCACGGGATCACTGTATCGAGCGGGGGTGCGGGCGGGCAGGGGCTGGGTGATCGAACAGCCGGGTCCGGGGTGGCGGAGTGCGCTCCGAGCGTCTTCAACAAATTGTTGCGACGCCCTTGACACTCGCTTCGCCGTCCGGAGATGCTTCCACCACACAGAATCCCTCTTCCGGATCGTGGAAGTTGCGGATGACGGAAGAGAGATGAGAGGTGATTGACGTGACGGCCGCTGCCAAGCACCACTTCACGGTCAACCTGTCGATCCTGTTCGGCGAGCTGCCCCTCCTGGAGCGCCCCGCCGCGGCCGCCGCGGCCGGCTTCACCGCCGCCGAGCTCTGGTGGCCCTTCGGCGAGGAGCACGACCCCTCGGAGGCCGAGATCGACGCGCTCCGCAAGGCGTTCACCGACGCCGGGGTGCGGCTCACCGGCCTCAACTTCCTGGACGACCTGGGCAGGGGCGCCCGCGGGACGGTCTCCGTACCGTCCGAGCGGGACCGCTTCCGGGCCAACGTCCCGGTCGCCGCCGGGATCGCCGGCTCGCTCGGCACCAAGGCGCTCAACGCGCTGTACGGCAACCGGGTGAAGGGCGTCGAGGCGGCCGAACAGGACGCCCTCGCGCTGGAGAACCTGGTGCTCGCCGCCCGGGCGGCGCACGGGATCGGCGCGGTCCTGCTGATCGAGGCCCTGAACGGGGCCGAGTCCCCGGACTACCCGCTGGTCTCCGCCGCCGCGGCGGTCGAGGTCGTCGACAAGGTCAATGCCGCCACCGGCCTGGGCAACGCCCGGTTCCTGTGCGACCTCTACCACCTGGCCAAGAACGGCGAGGACCTGGCGCAGGTCATCGACACGTACGCCGACCGCATCGGCCACGTGCAGATCGCCGACAACCCGGGCCGCAACGAGCCCGGCACCGGCGGCCTGGACTTCGAGGACCTGTTCGCCCGGCTCACCGCCGCCGGCTACACCGGCCCGATCGGCCTGGAGTACCGCCCCTCCGCCGGCGTCAGCGCCGACAGCTTCGGGTGGCTGCCGCGCGAGCTGCGCGCCGCCGGGTAACGCTCGCCGAGCCGCGACGCGACGCGCCGCCGACCCACCCTCCAACCCCGCACACGTAAGGAACTCGACGCGATGAGCCGCAAGATCGCCTTCATCGGCCTCGGCATCATGGGCAGCCCGATGGCCGCCAACCTGGTCAAGGCCGGCCACCACGTCACCGGCTTCAACCTCACCCAGCCGCAGATCGACGCCCTGGTCGCGGCCGGCGGCCACGGCGCCGCCTCCATCGCGGACGCGGTGCGGGACGCCGAGGTCGTCATCACCATGGTCCCGGCCGACCCGCACGTCGAGCAGGTCATCCTGGGCGAGGGCGGTGTGCTGGAGAACGCCAAGCCCGGCACCCTGGTGATCGACATGTCCTCGATCACCCCGCAGACCTCGATCAAGGTCGAGGCGGCCGCCAAGGAGAAGGGCGTCCGCACGCTGGACGCCCCGGTCTCCGGCGGCGAGGCCGGTGCCGTCGAGGCCGTCCTGTCGATCATGGTCGGCGGTGCCGCCGAGGACTTCGCCGAGGCCAAGCCGCTGTTCGACGCGCTGGGCACCACGGTGATCCACGTCGGCCCGGCCGGCGCCGGCCAGACCGTCAAGGCCGCCAACCAGCTGATCGTCGCCGTCAACATCCAGGTGCTGGCCGAGGCCGTGGTCTTCCTGGAGAACGCCGGCGTCGACCTGCAGGCCGCGCTGGACGTGCTCGGCGGCGGCCTGGCCGGATCGACCGTGCTCAACCGCAAGAAGGCGAACATGCTGAACCGCGAGTTCGCCCCGGGCTTCCGGATCGACCTGCACCACAAGGACATGGGCATCGTCACCGACGCCGCCCGCGCCGTGGGCGCCGCGCTGCCGGTCGGCGCCGTGGTGGCCCAGCTGGTCGCCTCCGCCCGGGCCAACGGCGACGGCTCGCTCGACCACTCGGCGCTGCTGCGCGGCGTCGAGCGGCTCTCCGGCCGCGAGGTCGCGTAACACCCTCGGGGGCTCCCGCGCGGAGCCCCCGTCCCGAACTCCTCCTGGCGGCGTGTACCCATCCGGTCGTGCCCGCGCCGCCAGGAGGTCGAACCCGACCGGCGTGCGGGCTGGGGCTCATCCGCCCGCCCGCCGGTCGATCCAGCCGGTGATGCGCACTCCCACCAGGGGGCACTTCGGTCGTGCCTGCGCGTCGCCCGGCCCCCTCCCCGCCGAGGGGAGCCCCCCGTACGTCGGAAGCGGGACGGGGGGAACGGCGGGGAGGGGGCCGCACCCTCCCGGGGCAGGGCCCGTTCACGCCGGGCCCGTTCACACCGGTCCGGGCAGGGCCCGTTCACACCGGTCCGGCCGAGGGGCTCGCACCCCCAGGCCTCCGGGCACATGCTTGACGCACGTCGCAGTACCACCGCCACACCCGTACGGAAGCGAGGACCGCACCATGCCCCCCACCCCCCGCCAGGGCCATGTGGTCGTCGCTCCCGACAAGTTCAAGGGCAGCCTGGAGGGCGCCGAGGTGGCCGCCCGGATCGCCGCCGGCATCCGCCGCGCCGCGCCCGGCACCGAGGTGCGCGAGCTGCCCGTCGCCGACGGCGGCGAGGGCACCCTGGCCGCCGCGCTCGCGGCCGGCTTCGACCGCGTCCCGGCCAAGGTGGCCGGTCCGACCGGTCTGCCGGTGGACGCCGCGCTCGCCGTCCGGGGCGACACCGCCGTCGTCGAACTGGCGCAGGCCTCCGGCCTCGCCCGGCTGCCCGGCGGCCGGACCGCCCCGCTCGCGGCCGGGTCCTTCGGGGTCGGCCAGCTGATCGCCCGGGCCGTCTCGCTCGGCGTCAAGCGGATCGTGCTGGGGCTCGGCGGCAGCGCCTGTACGGACGGCGGTGCGGGCATGGTGCAGGCGCTCGGGGTGCGCCTGCGGGACGCCGACGGCGCCGAACTCCCGCCCGGCGGTGCCGCGTTGCGCAGGCTCGCGGAGATCGAGCTCGGCCCGCTGGCCGACGCGCTGCGCGGTGTCGAGATCGTGGTGGCCTGCGACGTGGACAACCCGCTGCTCGGGCCGCGCGGCGCCACCGCCGTCTACGGCCCGCAGAAGGGCGCGGACGGCGACGACCTGGTGGTCCTGGAGGAAGGACTGACCCGGTTCGCCGACCTCGTCGCCGAAGCCACCGGACGGGACGTCCGGGAGGCCCCCGGCGCCGGCGCCGCGGGCGGGGTGGGCTTCGCCGCCCTCGCCCTGCTCGGCGCCACCATGCGACCCGGCATCGAGCTGCTGCTCGACCTGCTGGGCTTCGACGAGGCCGTGCGTGGGGCACGCCTCGTCGTGACCGGCGAGGGTTGCCTGGACGCGCAGACGCTCCACGGCAAGGCCCCCGCCGGGGTTGCCGCGGCGGCCGCCCGGGCGGGGGTTCGGGTGGCTGCCGTGGCGGGCCGGCTGGAACTCGCCGAGCCGCAGTGGCGGGCGGCCGGTTTCGCCGCCGCGATCGCGCTGACCGACCTGGCCGAACAGCCCGGGGACAGCATGGCCAGGGCCGCCGAGCTGGCCGAGGTCGCGGGGGAGCGGTTGGCCGGTGTGCTGCTGCCGCGCTGAACCCTCGTAGGTTCATCCATTGACGTTTTGTTGAAGGCGGGCCTAGGCTCCCCGCAATCCCCGCCTCCTCCCTCGCCCCCTCCTTCGCCCCTCCCGCGAACCCTTCCCGGCGAACCGTTGCGAAGCGCCCCCCAACCACCACCCCCGACTCCTTGGTCCCGGAGGTCTCCCATGCCTTTCAGTCAGCCGACGGTGATCCGCTCCCGACGGGCGGTCCTGCCCGACGGCGAGCGCCCCGCGGACGTGCTGATCCGGGACGGGAAGATCGAGCAGGTCGCCGCGCACGGCTCGCTCCCGGCCGGCGACCGCGAGCTCGCCGACCTCGGCGACACCGCCCTGCTGCCCGGCCTGGTCGACACCCACGTGCACGTCAACGAGCCCGGCCGCACCGAGTGGGAGGGCTTCGCCACCGCCACCCGGGCCGCGGCGGCCGGCGGCGTCACCACGATCATCGACATGCCGCTCAACTCGATCCCGCCCACCACCACGGTGGAGGGACTGACGGTCAAGCGGAAGACCGCCGAGGGCCAGGCCTGGGTCGACCTGGGCTTCTGGGGCGGGGCCGTCCCCGGCAACGTCGCCGACCTCGAACCCCTGCACCGCGAGGGCGTGTTCGGCTTCAAGAGCTTCCTCGCCCCCTCCGGGGTGGACGAGTTCCCGCACGTCGAGGCCGCCGACCTGGAGGCCGCGCTGGCCGAGCAGGCCCGGATCGGGGCGCTGGCGATCATCCACGCCGAGGACCCGACCGTCCTCGCCGCCGCCCCGCAGCAACCCGGCGTCCACTACCGGGACTTCCTGGCCTCCCGCCCCGCCGACGCCGAGACCGCGGCCGTCGCCCACCTGCTCGACACCGCCCGGCGCACCGGCGCCCGGGTGCACATCCTGCACGTCTCCTCCGCCGCCGTGCTGCCCCTGCTGCGCCGGGCGCGCGGGGACGGCGTCCGGGTGACCGCCGAGACCTGCCCGCACTACCTGACCCTCGCGGCCGAGCAGGTGCCCGACGGCGACACCGCCTTCAAGTGCTGCCCGCCGATCCGCGACGAGTCCAACCGGGACGCCCTCTGGGAGGCCCTGGCGAACGGCGAGTTCATCGCCGTCGTCTCCGACCACTCGCCGTCCACCCCCGACCTCAAGCTGCTGCCCGAGTACGGCGGCAGCGGGGACTTCGCGGCCGCCTGGGGCGGCATCGCCTCGCTGCAACTCGGCCTGCCGGCCGTCTGGACCGAGGCCCGCCGCCGCGGTCACACCCTGTCCGACGTCGTGCGCTGGATGTCCGCCGGACCGGCCGAACTGGCCGGCCTCACCGGCACCAAGGGCGCCATCGCACCCGGCCACGACGCCGACCTGGTCGCCTTCGACCCCGACGGCGAGTTCGCCGTCCGGGCGAGCGGGTTGCACCACCGAAACCCGGTGACCCCGTACGCGGGCCGGACCCTCACCGGCGCGGTGCGCACCACCTGGCTGCGCGGCCGCGAGGTGGACACCGCGGCCCGCCCCTTCGGCCGGCAGCTCGCCCGGCCCGCGGCCCCGGCCGCCGCTCCTGTCAACGACCGCACCGCCGCGCCCACCGCCACCCCGTCCGATCGCTCCTGAAGGAGAGTCAGTGACCACTGCCGACACCCCGAGCACTCCGTTCACCGAGCTGGTCGACCTGGCCTCCCGACTGCTCGGCGCGGGCGTCGTCGCCACCAACGAGGACACCTTCGCGGACGCCGAGAACCTGCTGGTCGCCAAGCCGGCCGAGTTCCGCCCGCACACCTTCGGCCACAAGGGCCAGATCATGGACGGCTGGGAGTCCAAGCGCCGCCGCGGCGTCTCCGCCGAGCAGCCGCACCCCACCGACCAGGACCACGACTGGGCGATCGTCCGGCTCGGCGTCGCCGGTGCGATCCGCGGCGTGATCGTGGACACCGCCCACTTCACCGGCAACTACCCGGAATCCGGCTCGGTCGAGGCCGTGTCCGTCCCCGGCCACCCCTCGCCGGAGGAGCTGCAGGCCGCCCGGTGGACCACGATCGTGCCGCGCACCCCGCTGCGCGGGAACACCGCGCACGAGTTCGCCGTCGAGGACGACGCCCGCTACACCCACGTACGGCTGAACATCTTCCCGGACGGCGGCGTCGCCCGGCTGCGCGTGCACGGCGAGGTGCTGCCCGATCCGCGCGAGCTGGACGGCCTCACCTTCGACCTGGCCGCCCAGGAGTACGGCGGCGTGGCCGAGGCGGCGTCCGACCGTTACTTCTCCTCCCCGCACAACCTGAACGCTCCCGGCCGCGCCTCCGTCATGGGCGACGGTTGGGAGACCCGGCGTCGGCGCGACAAGGCCAACGACTGGGTGCAGATCGCCCTGGCCGGGGGCGGCGAGGTCCTGGCCGCCGAGGTGGACACGTCCCACTTCGTCGCCAACGCCCCCGGCTGGGCCGACCTGATCGGCTTCGACGCCTCGACCGGGGCCGACCCGGCCGACGGCGAGTGGTTCGAGCTGTTGCCGCGCACCCGGCTCCAGCCCGACACCCGGCACCGCTTCCGGCTCGACACCGGCCGCCCGGTGACCCACGTGCGCATCAACGTCTACCCGGACGGCGGCCTCGCCCGCCTCCGGCTCACCGGCCGCCTCACCGAGGCCGGCCGCGCGGCCCTCGCGCTGCGCTGGTTCAACGCCGTCCCGGCCGACGAGGCCGCCACCGCCCTCACCGAGGCCGGGCTGACCGCCGACGAAGCCGCCGCGCTGACCGCAGCCCGCCCGCTGGCGGACCCGGCCGCCGTCGGCGCCGCCGTCGCGGCGCTCCGCCCGACCGACGGTCCCGACGGCGAGCACTCCTCCCGCCGCCGCGCGGCCGCCTGGCGACTGCTCGGGGCCTGAACCCCCGGCCGGGGCGACAGCCCGACGGATCGTCAGCCCACTCTCCACGCACCGCCCTTATCGACACCTGAAGGACCCTCCATGTCCAAGATCCTGACCACGGAGTCCGGCGCCCCGATCGCCGACAACCAGAACTCGGCCTCGGCCGGCGAGTACGGCCCGCTGCTGATCCAGGACCAGCAGCTGCTGGAGAAGCTGGCCCGGTTCAACCGGGAGCGCATCCCGGAGCGCGTCGTGCACGCCCGCGGCTCCGGCGCCTACGGCTACTTCGAGGTCACCGACGAGGTTTCGCGGTACACCCGGGCGGGCTTCCTCTCCGAGGTCGGCAAGCGCACCGAGGTCTTCCTGCGTTTCTCCACCGTGGCCGGCAACCTGGGCGCCAGCGACGCGGTGCGCGACCCGCGCGGCTTCGCGCTGAAGTTCTACACCGAGGACGGCAACTACGACCTCGTCGGCAACAACACCCCGGTGTTCTTCATCAAGGACCCGATCAAGTTCCCCGACTTCATCCACTCGCAGAAGCGCGACCCGTACACCGGCGTGCAGGAGGCGGACAACGTCTGGGACTTCTGGGCCCACTCGCCCGCGTCGACCCACCAGATCACCTGGCTGTTCGGCGACCGCGGCATCCCGGCCTCGTACCGCCACATGAACGGCTACGGCTCGCACACCTACCAGTGGGTCAACGCCGAGGGCGACGCCTACTGGGTGAAGTACCACTTCAAGACCAACCAGGGTGTCCGCTCCCTGGACGGCGACCAGGCCGCCGAGGTGCTCGGCGCCGACGCCGACTCGCACCAGCGCGACCTCCACCAGGCCATCGAGCGCGGGGTGTTCCCGTCCTGGACCCTCTACGTCCAGCTGATGCCGGTCGCCGAGGCCGCGGACTACCGCTTCAACCCGTTCGACCTGACCAAGGTGTGGCCGCACGCCGACTACCCGCTGGTCAAGGTTGGCCGCCTGGTGCTCAACAGGAACCCGGAGAACGTCTTCGCCGAGGTCGAGCAGTCGGCGTTCTCGCCGAACAACTTCGTGCCCGGCATCGGCCCGTCCCCGGACAAGATGCTCCAGGGCCGGCTGTTCGCCTACGCCGACGCCCAGCGCTACCGCCTCGGCGTCAACCACACCCAGCTGCCGGTGAACGCCCCGCGCGCCACCGAGGCCGCCAACTACGGGCGGGACGGCCTCATGGCCGCCAACACGGCGGGCCGCGGCAAGAACTACGAGCCCAACTCGTACGACGGCCCGGCCCAGACCGACGCCGCGCTCGCCGCGCCGGTCAAGGTCGACGGCCACACCGGCACCTACACCACGCCGGCCCACAGCAAGGACGACGACTTCTTCCAGGCCGGTGAGCTCTACCGGCTGATGTCGGCCGGGGAGAAGACCCGCCTGATCGACAACATCGCCGGTTTCCTGGCGCAGGTGACCCGCGACGACATCGTCGAGAAGAACCTCGCCCACTTCCACGCCGCGGACGAGGAGTACGGCGCCCGCCTGGCCGCCGCCGTCGCCAAGCTGCGCGCGGGCGACGAGGGCTGACGGCCGCTGCCGACCGACCACCCTCCCCGGTCACCGGGCCCGCACCCGGTGGCCGCACGGCGGGCCCCTCCCCCCTGGGCAGTGGGGGAGGGGCCCGCCGCGGCGTTCGGCCCCGGGCGGCTCGCTCCGGGCCGGTGCCGGGTCGTCACTGCCGGTTGTTGCTACCGGGCCGTAACCGCCGAACCGTGACCTCCGGGGTGCGTTTCCCCAGGTCGACCGGAGGTTGCTCCACGGAATGTTCACGGATATTCACGGACGGCAGTCGTCGGGCCCGCCGGGTCGATAGGCTGGTGCGTGCCCGCGGTCGCTCCGTGGGGGGACATCGGAAGGGGACGACATGTCGACACCAGCCCCGGGTCGTCACGCCGCGCTGGACCAGGGCCTGACCGGCCCGTTCACCTCCCTGCAGCACGCCCTCAGACTGCTGGAGGCGGTCGACCGCCACCCCGACGGCGCCACCCTGGTGGGCCTCGCGCGGGAGACCTCGCTCGGGCTGCCGACCGTACGGCGGCTCGCGGAGATCCTGGAGATCGAAGGCTACCTCCAGTGCCAGGACGGCGGTTGGGTGCTCGGCGGCACCTTCGCCCTGCTCGGGCAGAACAACCGCGAGCAGCTGGTCAATGCCCGACTGAACCGCAAACTGGCCGAACTCCGGGACGAGTTGGGCGCCGCGGTGTACTTCAGCCGTTACCACGACGGCGAGTTGTCGGTGGAGGCGGTCTCGGCGGCCGACTACGCCCCGGCGGTCCAGGAGTGGGTGGACTTCCGGGCCACGGCGCACGCCAGTGCGATCGGCAAGTGCCTGCTCAGCCAGCTGGACTCGGACGCCCGGCGCGACCACCTCTCCCGGCACCCGGTCGCCCGGCTCACCTCCCGAACGGTCACCGACGCCGACCAGTTGATGCACCGTCTGGAGCGGCAGCCGGCCACCGTACCGGTGCTGGACATCCAGGAGTACGCGCTGGGCACGGTGTGCGCCGCCGTGCCGATCACGGCGGGCAGCACGGTCGGCTGCCTGGCCACCTCCATGTCGGCGGACAACATCCACAAGCTGAAGGCCGCCGCCGAACTGCTGGCGGCCCGGGCGGCGCCGCTGATGCTGGCGATGGCGGTCTGAGCCGTCCGCCCGCAGGGCCCCGCCGGACGTGTCGTGTCCGGCGGGGCCCGCGCGTTTTCGCCGCGCGTTTTCGCCGGGGTCCGCCGCGGGGTCCGTCGCACGGTTCCCCGTGTGGTTCCCGGGATGTTTCCGGGAGCGTCCAGCGGTGCACATCACTTATTAGACTCGATGTCGATAAGGGTCGCCGAAACCCTTGTCCCGGCCGCTACCCGCGAGTACGTTTCCCTGAGCCGAGCCGCCGCTCCCAGGTCAGGAGGGCCTGCCATGCCCCGATCCACCCCCGTCCCCGCCCTCGCCGCCCCCGCCGCACGCGTGCACGACAGCCTCGTCCTGGAGCCCCGGGACGTCCGCTTCGACTGGGCCCAGCTGCCACTGCACTGGATCCCGGACGAGCCGATGGCCACCCACGTCATCAACGTGCTGCACCTGCTGCTGCCCGAGGGCGAGCGCTGGTTCGTCAAGGTGTTCAAGGAGGCGCTGCCGCTCATCCGGGACGACCAACTGCGCGAGGAGGTCCTCGGGTTCATCGGGCAGGAGGCCATCCACGCCGAGGCGCACCAGGAAGTCCTGGACCACCTGCTCGGCCAGGGGCTGGACCCTCGTCCGTACGTCCGGCAGGTCTCCTGGCTGTTCCAGCGGGTCCTGGGCGACAAGCCGGGGCTGGCGCCGGCGCGGCGGCGGGAGAACATCATCGAGCGGGTCGCGTTCATCGCGGCCATCGAGCACTTCACCGCGTTCCTCGGCAACTGGGCCCTCAACTCCCCGGGCCTGGACCGGGCCAAGGCCGACCCGACGATGCTCGACCTGCTGCGCTGGCACGGCGCCGAGGAAGTCGAGCACCGTAGCGTCGCCTACGACCTGATGGTCCACCTGGACCCGGGCTACTTCCGGCGGATCCGCGGGATGGCGGTGTCCGGGCCGCTGCTGGTCCACCTCTGGGTGCGCGGCGCCCGCTTCCTGCTCGCGGCCGACCCGACCCTGGCCGGGCGGCTCAAGCCCAGCTGGCGCGAGGCCGGGCGGATCGCCAAGCGCGGCTTGCTGCCGGACCCGATCGGGTCGATCCGCTCCGGGCTGCGGTACCTGCGGCCGGGCTACCACCCGACCCAGGAGGGGTCCTCCAGCCAGGCGCTGGGCTACCTCGCCACCTCGCCGGCCGCCCGCGCGGCCGCCGCGCGCGGCTGACGGCCGACAGGGTTCAGCGAACGGATGACAGCGAACAGATTTCAGAGAACGTCATCTGTCATCTGTCATCTGTCATCTGTCATCTGTCATCTGTCAGCCGTCACCTGCCCCGCGCCCGACGCCCCGCCCGACGCCCCGCCCGACGCCTCTCCCGACGCCAAGGAACCCCGCCGGATGGACCTGCTCACCCCGCCCCCCGACCTCTACGGCCGCCCGCGCGCCGACGCGTTCATGCGCTGGCTCACCGCCTTCGGTGACCGCTACTCCCCGGCCCTTGGCGGCCCCCTGCTGCGCCGCAACCCCCGCCGCCCGTTCAGCCGCCCCACCCCGCAGCTGCAGCTGGTCGTCACCGCGCGCCGCGAACTGGCCGCCGACGTCGTCGAGTTGCAGCTCGCCGACCCCTCCGGCGGCCCGCTGCCGG
The DNA here is from genome assembly GCF_055600605.1 of Kitasatospora sp. NPDC038210. Lineage (NCBI taxonomy): Bacteria > Bacillati > Actinomycetota > Actinomycetes > Kitasatosporales > Streptomycetaceae > Kitasatospora > Kitasatospora sp. NPDC038210. Next base: position 462,059 of record NZ_JBVJYK010000002.1, read on the forward strand.
CCTGGCAGCCCGGTGCCCACCTGCGCCTCGCCCTGCCCTCCGGCCGCGAGCGCCACTACTCCCTCACCGGTGACCCGGCCGACCGCACCGCCTACCGCATCGCCGTCCGGCGGCTGCCCGGGGGCGGTGGCGGGTCCGTCGAGATCCACGACGCCCTGCACCCCGGCGCCCGCCTCGCCGCCCGCCGCCCGCGCAACGGCTTCGCCTTCTGCGCCGAACCCGCCGTCCTCCTGCTGGCCGGCGGCATCGGCATCACCCCGCTGCTCCCGATGGCCCGCGAGGCGCAGCTCCACGGCCTGGACTGGCGCCTGGTGCACGTCGGCCGCAGTGCCGACACCCTCCCGTACGCGGACGAGCTGCGCGCCCTCGATCCGCGCCGGGTGGTCCTGCGCACCGACGACGAGCACGGCGGCGTCCCCACCGGCGCCGAGCTGCTGGCCCACGCCCCGCGCGGCGCCGCCGTCTACTGCTGCGGCCCGGCCCCGATGCTCGCCGCCGTGCAGCGGGCCCTGGACGGCGGCCCGGAGGGGGCCGACGGGCCGAGCGGTGCGCTGCACTTCGAGCGCTTCGGCGCCGCTCCGATCACCGACGGCGAGCCCTTCGCCGTCCGCCTCGGCACGGCTGGCCCGACCCTCGACGTGCCCGCCGACCGGTCCGCCCTGGACGTGCTGCGCGAGGCCCGCCCGGACCTCCCGTACTCGTGCCACCAGGGCTTCTGCGGCACCTGCGAGGTCCGCCTGCTGGCCGGCTCTCCCGACCACCGGGACCGCCGCCTCACCCCCGAGCAGCGCGCCGCCGGTGCCCTGTTGCCCTGTGTCTCCCGGGCCGCCGAGGGTGAGACCCTCGTGCTCGACCTCTAGAAGGAGCAGCCCCGCCATGGCGAAAGCGACCCCCGCCTTCCGCTACACCGAGCGCGACCTCGCCCGCTTCCGCGAGACCCAGCAGCTCGCCTACCACTGCGCCGAACAGGTCGCCGCCTGGATCGAACCCGGCGTCACCGAGCGGCAGGCCACCGCCGAGCTGCGCCGCCGTCTGGTCGCCGCCGGGGTGCAGGACTTCTTCCACGTCCCGTTCGCCTGGTTCGGGGACCGCACGGCGTTCCGGCACTTCCACACCCCGCTGCAGTTCTTCGCCGGCAACCGCCGCCTGGAGGAGGGCATGCCGTACGTCCTGGACTGCGCGCCGGTCGTGGACGGCTACACCGCCGACATCGGCTACGGCGGCAAGGTCGGCGAGAACCGGGTCTGGGACCGGCTCGCCGCCGACCTGCGGGTCTACCGCGAGCTGATCCTCGCCGAGGTGCGGGCCCGCAAGCCCCTCGACGAGGTGTACGCGGCGGTGGACGCGCAGCTGGCCGCGCACGGCTACGACAACCGTCACCAGGTCTACCCGGGGCGGGTGATCGGCCACCAGGTCACCCGGACCGTGGCCCGCGGCCCGGCCGGGGTGAACGTCTTCGGCTTCGGTGTGCGCACCCTGCAGACCCTCGGTCGTGAGCTCATCTCCGAGCGCCTGCACGGCCGTTCACCGCTCTGGGCGGACGGGCGGGCGTCCCGGCACGCGCCCACCCCCGGCCTGTGGGCGGTCGAGCCGCACATCGGCTTCCGCGGTGTGGGCATCAAGTTCGAGGAGCTGCTGGTGGTCACCGAGGACGACGCCTACTGGCTGGACGACGACCTGCCGCACGTCCGCCGCTGGACCTCGACCGCGACCGCGACCGCGACCACCGCGACGCCCGCGCCCGCCGGGCCCGGATCCGCCGCGCCCGCGCCCGCCGCAACGACCGCCGAGCCGAGCACCCTGGAGGCCACCCGATGACGACCCCGACCCGCCGCCGGACCGTCCACTCCGGCGGCCTGCCGCTCGCCGTCTTCGAGCAGGGCGACCCGGCCGCCCCCACCGTCCTCCTCGTCCACGGCTATCCCGACACCCACGCCGTCTGGGACGACATCGCCGCCGACCTCGCCCGCGACCACCACGTGGTCCGCTACGACGTCCGCGGCGCCGGCGAGTCCGGCGTCCCCGCGGACCGTGACGGCTACCGCCTGGAGCGGCTGGCCGATGACCTGTTCGCCGTCGCCGACGCGGTCAGTCCGGACCGCCCGGTCCACCTGGTCGCCCACGACTGGGGCTCGATACAGTCCTGGGAAGCCGTCACCGCGCCGGGCGCCGAGCACCGGATCGCGTCGTACACCACCATGTCCGGCCCCAGCCTGGACCACATGGGGTACTGGCTGCGCCACCGGCTGCGCCGCCCCACCCCGCGCCACCTGCGGCAACTGCTCCACCAGGGCCTGCGCTCCTGGTACATCACCGCCTTCCACCTGCCCTACCTGGCCCCCGGCGTCTGGCGCCTCGGCCTCGCCCGGGCCTGGCCGCGGGTGCTGCGCGACCTGGAGCGCGTCACCCCGCGCGCCGACCACCCGCAGCGCAGTCTGCGCCGCGACGCGGTGCGCGGCATCGAGCTGTACCGGGCCAACTTCCGCCCCACCATGGGAAGTCCGCGCGAGCGGCCGACCCTCGTGCCGGTCCAGCTGATCACCCTCACCCGGGACCGCTACGTCGGTACCTACCTCTCCGAGGGCCTGGAGCGCTGGGTGCCCGACCTCACCCGCAGGACGCTGCACGCCGGCCACTGGTCGGCGCTGCTGGAGAAGGGAGCCACCGTGGCCGGAATGGTCCGCGAGTTCACCGCCCGTACGGAGGCCGGCCGCGCCGGCGAGGCCGCGGGGGAGCGACCGGCCCTGGACGACGGCCGGCTGGTGGTCGTCACCGGCGGCGGCAGCGGCATCGGCCGGGCCACCGCGCTGGCCTTCGCCGAGGAGGGTGCCCGGGTGGTGGTCTGCGACCTGGACCTCGCGTCCGCCGAGCGCACCGCCGAACTCGCCTCGCTGATCGGCCCCGCGGCGCACGCCTACCGGGTGGACGTCTCCGACGGTGCGGCGGTGGACGCCTTCGCGCAGACCGTCGCCGCCGAGCACGGGGTGCCCGACGTGGTGGTCAACAACGCGGGAATCGGTCACTCCGGGACCTTCCTGCAGACCACCGAGAAGGAGTGGCAGCGCGTCCTGGACGTCAACCTCTGGGGCGTGATCCACGGCTGCCGCGCGTTCGGCACCCTGATGGCCGACCGCGGCCAGGGCGGCCACATCGTCAACGTCTCCTCGGCCGCCGCCTACCTGCCCTCCAAGGCGCTCACCGCCTACGCCACCAGCAAGGCCGCGGTGTTCATGCTCTCCGACTGCCTGCGCGCCGAGTTCGTCGACCACGGCATCGGCGTCTCCACCATCTGCCCCGGCATCGTCAACACCAACATCACCCGCACCTCGACCTTCTCCGCCACCACCGCCGCCGAACAGGCCGCCAAGCAGGCCCGTGCCGCCAAGCTCTACGCCCGCCGCGGCTTCCCCCCGGAGAAGGTCGCCACCGCCGTCCTCGCCGCCGTCCGCACCGGCAGGCCCGTCGTCCCCGTCACCCCCGAGGCCAAGGCGGCCCGCTTCCTCTCCCGTCTCAGCCCCGGCCTGCTGCGCCTCGCCGCCCGCCTCAACGTCACCTGACCGGGTGACTCTCACCGGAACGGACCAGCGGGGCCTGTGATATCAGCTACGCTCGAATTTGATATCTCAGATCCCGCTCCGTTCCGGGAGGTCGGCTATGACCCGTACCGTGATCGACGTCAACGACGAACTGCTCGCCGAGGCTGCCGAGATCTTCGGTACGACGACCAAGGTCGCCACTGTCAACGCCGCCCTTGAGGACGCAGTGAAGCGCCGCAAAGGCCAGGAGTTCCTCGACTGGCTCGCCGAGGGTGGGCTGCCGGATCTGACCGGGCCGGTGGACACGGGTGAGTGAGCGCTTCCTCGTCGACGAGTCGGTCTTCGCCCGCCACTCCAAGCCGCCGGTCCGAGCTCTGGTCGACCGGTTGTTCCGTGAGGGGCGGCTCGCGATCTGCGGTGCCGTCGAGCTTGAGATCATGCACAGCGCCCGGTCCAAGGCCGACGCCGACCGGATCCGGGAGGGCCTGCTGGGCTTCGACCGGCTGCCCACACCCGACGAGGTGTGGGACCGGGCCATCGAGGTGCAGGCGCTCCTGACGTCCGAGGGCAACTGGCGGGCGCTGTCCGTGCCGGACCTCGTCATCGCGGCGACCGCCGAACGACACGGTGTCACCGTGCTCCACTACGACGGCGACTACGACATGATCGCTGCCGTCACCGGTCAGCCGACCCGATGGGTCGTTCCGCCCGGGTCGGCGGACTGACGCCGCCCGAGGCCCCGTCCGGGTCCTGTGAGAGCATCCGGGGCCATGGAGATGACAACCGCGCTGTGGTCCTTCGCCCTCGTCGTGGGGCTGCTCACGCTGACGCCCGGGATCGACACCGCGCTGGTCCTGCGGACGTCCGCGCTGGGGCGGCGGCGGCAGGCTTGGGGGGTCGTGCTCGGGATCCAGACCGGGACGCTGATCTGGGGGACGCTGACCTCGGCGGGGGTGACGGCGCTGCTGACCGCCTCGCAGCTGGCGTACGACGTCCTGCGCTGGGCGGGCGCCGCGTACCTGGTGTGGATGGGCATCGGGATGCTGCGCGACCGGGGCGCCCGGGTGGCGGCCGAGGACGAGCCGACGGAGGGCGGGTTCGGGCACGGCTGGCGGCGGGGCACGCTCACCAACCTGCTGAACCCCAAGGTCGGGGTCTTCTACGTGGCCGTGCTCCCGCAGTTCATCCCCGCCGGGGCCCCGCACTTCGCCGCCGGCGTGGCGCTGACCTGCGTCCACGTCGTGGAGGGCGTGCTCTGGTCGACGGTGCTGGTGGGTTTCGCCCGGGTGCTTCGGGGCTGGCTGCGCCGGCCGGCCACGCGCAGGCTGATGGACCGGGTGACCGGTGCGGTCGTGGTGGGCTTCGGCGTGAAGCTGGCGCTGGGCGACTGATCAGGAGGACGGGCGGCCCAGCCGGGACAGTCCTTCGCTCAGGTCGTCGGCGTTCATGCAGATGTGCAGCTGGACGTCGGCCTTGAGCTGCAGCCAGAACGGTTCGCAGGTGGTCACCACCGAGGCCTCGTCCGGGATGTCCAGGACGAACAGCATGGCCCGGCGCCCGTTGCGGGCGAAGAAGTACGCCGCCTCCGGTTTGAGTTGGCTCATGGCCTGTTCCACGACCGGGCCGACCGAGCCGTCGGCGATGAGCTTGTTGGAGGTTTCGGTGTCGAGGATGACTTCCAGCAGGGCGCGCATGGTCGCTGCTCCTTCCCGGGCTCGGGCCGAGTCCGCAACTCCAGCGTCCCGCCGCCCCGGTGGGCACGCAACGTGACGCTCAGGCGGCGTGGGTCCGCCGCGGCCGCGCCTCCTCCGCACCGGTGCGGGCGTCGTCGTCCGCCGCCGCCCGGGCCGTGTCGTGGTGGATCGGTCCGTCGCCGGCGCTCAGCGGCAGGCAGCTGCCGCCGCGCCGGCGGGCGATGATCTCGGCGGCGACCGAGACCGCCGTCTCCTCGGGGGTGCGCGAGCCCAGGTCGAGGCCGATGGGGGAGCGCAGCCGGGCCAGTTCGGCCTCGGTGAGCCCGACCTCGCGCAGCTTCGCCTCGCGGTCCCGGTGGGTGCGGCGCGAGCCCATCGCGCCGACGTAGCCGACCGGCAGCCGCAGGGCGCGTTCGAGCAGCGGGATGTCGAACTTGGCGTCGTGGGTGAGCACGCAGAGCACGGTGCGTCCGTCGATCCGGCCGAGCTGGGAGTCCAGGTACCGGTGCGGCCAGTCGACGACGACCTCGTCGGCCTCCGGGAAGCGGCGGGTGGTGGCGAAGACGGGCCGGGCGTCGCAGACGGTGACGTGGTAGCCGAGGAACTTGCCGATCCGCACCACCGCGGCCGCGAAGTCGATCGCCCCGAACACCAGCATCCGCGGCGGGGGCACGTAGGACTCGACGAAGCAGGTGACGGTGCCCAGCTCGTGCTCGTCGCAGGGGCGCCCGTCCAGGCCGAGGACGAGCCGGCCGGTGCGTCCGGCCTCCAGCATCGCCCGGGCCTGCGCGACGATCGCCCGCTCCAGCCCGCCGACGGTGGACGGCCCGACGGACAGCGCCCCGGAGAGGCCGTCGGCGGTGACCGCGAGGGTGGCGCCGAGCAGCACGGCCGGTCCGGCGATCACGCGCACCAGCGCGACCGGTGTCCCGGCGGCGATGTGGGCGATCCCCGCGTCCAGTCCGGCGTCGGCCCCCGGCACGACCGGCTGGACGAACACGTCCAGGACTCCGCCGCAGGTCAGGCCGACCGCGAAGGCGTCCGCGTCGCTGAAGCCGAAGCGTTCCAGCACCGGCTCGCCGCTCTCGATCGCGGCCTGGCACAGCTCGTACACCGCGCCCTCGACGCAGCCGCCGGAGACGCTGCCGATCGCCTCGCCGTCCGCGTCCACGGCCAGCGCCGCCCCGGGATCGCGCGGTGCGCTGCCGGAGACGCCGACCACGGTGGCCACGGCGAACGCACGCCCGGCCGCGTGCCAGGCCTGCAGCTGCTCGGCGATGTCCTGCATGGCGGAGGCTCCTTACACGGTTCGACAGTAGCGGTGGACGCCGCCGTACGGGAAACGATCCCGTACGGCGGCGGTGTTGCGAGGGGCCGGTGGCGCTCACGGAACCGGCGGGGCCGGCCGCGAAACGGGGCCGGCGGGGCCGGTTAGTGCACGCCGAGCCAGGACTTGATCGGCGTGAGCGCGAAGTACAGCACGAACACCCCGGTGAGGATCCACATCAGTGCCCCGGGCTCGCGCCAGCGCCCGACCCCGGCCTTGATCACCGTGTACGAGATGACGCCGGCCGCGACGCCCGCCGTGATGCTGTACGTGAACGGCATCAGTGCGCAGGTGAGGAAGGCCGGGATGGCCACCTCGCGGTCGGACCAGTCGATGTGCCGGGCCTGGCTCATCATCATCGAGCCGATCACGACCAGGGCGGCGGAGGCCACCTCGACCGGGACGATGCCGGCGATCGGCGAGAAGAACAGCATCAGCGCGAACAGCCCGCCGGTGACGGTGGACGCGAGGCCGGTGCGGGCGCCGTCGCCGACGCCGGTCGCGGACTCGACGAAGACGGTCTGGCCGGAGGCGCCCGCCAGGCCGCCGACCGCGCCGCCGGCGCCGTCGATGAACAGTGCCTTGGACAGACCGGGCATCCGGCCCTGCTTGTCGGCCAGTCCGGCCTCGGTGCCGACGCCGATGATGGTGGCCATCGCGTCGAAGAAGCCGGCCAGCACCAGGGTGAACACCGCGACCGAGGCGCTGATCGCGCCCATGCCCCGGGCGCCGAAGGCGCCGAACAGGTCGACGTGGCCGAACAGGCTGAAGTCGGGCGCGGAGACCGGGCTGCCGGGCCACACCGGTACGGAGTTCTTCCAGGCGGTGGCGGGTACGTGGGCGGCCTTGTTGACGATCACCGCGAGCACGGTGCCGCCGGCGATGCCGATCAGGATCGCGCCGCGGACGCCGCGGGCCATCAGGACGAAGATCGACAGCAGCGTGACGCAGAAGACCAGGACCGGCCAGCCGGCGAGTTCACCGGTCGGGCCGAGGGACAGCGGGGTGGGGCCGCCGGTGTGCATGAACCCGGCCTTGTAGAGGCCGATCACGGTGACGAACAGGCCGATGCCGATGGTGATGGCGTGCTTGAGCGGCAGCGGGATGCCGTTCATGATCTTCTCGCGCAGTCCGGAGACCACCAGCAGCACGATCAGCAGGCCGTAGATCACGCACAGGCCCATGGCCTGCGCCCAGGTGGTGTGGGGCACGACCAGCGCGGAGACCGCGCCGGAGACCGAGAGGCCGGCGGCGAGGGCGAGCGGCACGTTGCCGACCACGCCCATCAGGATGGTGGTGACGGCCGCCGCCAGCGCGGTGGCGGTGGTCAGTGCGGCGTGGTCCAGCTTGACGCCGGTGACGTCCGCGCCGCTCAGGATGAGCGGGTTGAGCAGGATGATGTACGCCATCGCCATGAAGGTGGTGAGACCACCGCGGAGTTCGTTGGCGAGCGTCGAGCCCCGGGCCGAGATCTTGAAGTAGGCGTCCAGTGCGCTCGACGGGCGGGGGGCCGGGGACGACGGGTGGGTGTCGCCCCCGGCGGGTCTGTCTTCGGTGGTGCCGGGCTCCGTGGGGATCCTGGTCATGTCCACTCCCAAGTGTCAAAGGGGGTTGGGGTGGGCGAGCCGACCTGACTGCCGGTCAACGAAGCGGCGTAGGGGGACGCATCGACTCACTGGGGGGCACTCGAAATGAGGGGGAGTGCCGGCGGTGCTTGGAGGGTGGTGCGCACCGCTGCTGACCCCGGCGTGGGCAGGGCAGCGGGTGGGGGGTGGTGCCCCCGGGGCGGCGGGGAAGACGGTCGCCGCCCCGGGGAAGCGTGAACTGCCGGGATCAGCCGGGCTGTTCGGTGGTCAGGTGCTCCGGGCGGACCGGGATCCGGTTGAGCGCCAGACCGGTGGCGTTGCGGATGGCGGCCACGATGGACGGCGTCGCCGAGACGGTCGGCGCCTCACCCACCCCGCGCAGCCCGTACGGCGCGTGGGGGTCGGGAAGTTCGAGGACGTCCACCGGGATCGGCGGGGTGTCCAGGATGGTGGGGATCAGGTAGTCGGTGAAGGAGGCGTTGCGGACCTTGCCGTCCCGCACGATGATCTCCTCCATCACCGCGAGGCCGAGCGCCTGGGTGCAGCCGCCCTGGATCTGGCCGACCACGGAGAGCGGGTTGAGCGCCTTGCCGACGTCCTGGACGGCGGTGAGCTCGACCACCTTGACCAGGCCCAGCTCCACGTCCACGTCCACCACGGCGCGGTTGGCGCAGAAGGTGTACTGGACGTGGCCGAAGCCCTGGCCGGTCTCCTTGTCGAAGGGCTGGGTGGGCCGGTGGTGGTGCTCGCGGGTGAGGTCGATGGCCTCGTCGCCGAGCAGGTCCACCATGGAGACCAGGACGCCGGCGCTCTCCGAGACGACCTTGCCGCCGGCCAGCACGATGTCCTTGTGGCTCCAGCCGTAGCGCCGTCGGCCCTTGTCGATCAGCTCCCGCCGGACCGCCTCGGCGGCCAGCTTCACCGCACCGCCGGTCATGTACGTCTGGCGCGAGGCCGAGGTCGAACCGGCCGATCCCACCTCGGTGTTGGCCGGGTGGATGGTGACCTGCTCGACGCCCAGCTCGGTGCGGGCGATCTGGGCGTGCACGGTGACGCCGCCCTGGCCGACCTCGGCCATCGCGGTGTGCACCATCGCGACCGGCTCGCCGCCGATGACCTCCAGCCGCACCCGGGCCGTGGAGTAGTCGTCGAAGCCCTCGGAGAAGCCGACGTTCTTGATGCCGACCGAGTAGCCCACGCCGCGCACGATCCCCTCGCCGTGCGAGGTGTTGGACAGCGCGCCGGGCAGCGCGCGGACGTCCAGGTGCTCGGTGTCCAGCGGCGGCGGCAGCGGCATCTCCTTGGCCCGGCGCAGCAGTTCGGCCACCGGCGCGGGTGAGTCGATCTGCTGGCCGGTGGGCATGAAGTCGCCCTCCGACATCGCGTTCAGCTGCCGCAACTCCACCGGGTCCATGCCCAGTTCGGCCGCCAGCTTGTCCATCTGCGACTCGTAGCCGAACGCGGCCTGGACGGCGCCGAAGCCGCGCATCGCCCCGCAGGACGGGTTGTTGCTGTAGAGCGCGATGGCGTGCATCCGGACGTTCGGGATGACGTACGGGCCGTGTCCGAGCGAGGCCGCGTTGCCGACCACGGCCGGCGAGGCGGAGGCGTAGGCGCCGCCGTCCAGCACGATCCGGCAGTCGGCGAAGACCAGCTTGCCGTCGCGGGTCGCGCCGTGCTCGTAGTGCATCCTCGCCGGGTGGCGGTGCACGTGGCCGTAGAAGGACTCGTCCCGGGAGTAGACGATCTTGACCGGCTTGCCGGTGTGCTGGGCCAGCAGGCAGGCGTGGATCTGCATCGAGATGTCCTCGCGGCCGCCGAAGGCGCCGCCGACGCCGGCCAGGGTGAGCCGGACCTTCTCCTCGGGCAGGTCCAGCACCGGGGCCATCTGCTCGCGGTCCACGTGCAGCCACTGGGTGGCGATGTAGAGGTCGATGCCGCCGTCCTCGGCGGGCACCGCCAGGCCGGACTCCGGCCCGAGGAAGGCCTGGTCCTGCATGCCGACCTCGTAGTCGCCGCTGACGATGACGTCCGCCAGGGCCCGTACCTCGTCGGTCACGCCGCCGCCGGAGACCAGCCGCTGCTCGTGGCAGATGTTGCCGTAAGCGTGCGACTTGTACTCGTGCGGCTCGTGGACGTAGCCGTGCGTCTCCGGGTCGAGGCACTGCTCCTCGGTGACGATCGGGGTGAGCACCTCGTACTCGACCGCGATCTTCTTCACCGCGCGGCGGGCCGTCTCCGGGTGGTCGGCGGCGACCAGCGCGATCGCCTCGCCGTGGTACCGGATCTTGTCGATCGCCAGGGCCGGCTGGTCCTGGATCTCCAGCCCGTAGTACTTCGAGCCGGGGATGTCCTCGTGGGTCAGCACCGCGTACACGCCGGGCACCTTGAGCGCCTCGGAGATGTCCACCGAGAGGATGTTGGCGCGGGGGTGCGGCGAGCGCAGCGCCATGCCCCACAGCATGTCCTCGTGCCACATGTCCGAGGAGTAGGCGAACTCGCCCTTGACCTTCAGATTGCCGTCCGGGCGCAGCGGCGAGCCGCCGATGCCGTCCTTGGACGCCTGGTTGATGTTCTGCAGGTTCTTCTGGCCCTGGATGGTCCTGGTGGTCATGCCGAACCCTTCCCGGCGCACTTGCGGGCCGAGGCGAGCCGCACCGCGTCCATGATCTTCTCGTAGCCGGTGCAGCGGCACAGGTTGCCGGACAGCGCCTCGCGGATGTCGTTGTCGCTCGGCTGGGCGTCGTGCTCCAGCAGGGCGTCGGTCTGCACCAGCAGGCCGGGGGTGCAGAAGCCGCACTGGACGGCGCCGGCGTCGATGAACGCCTGCTGGACCAGACCCAGTTCGCCGTTCTCCTCGCTCAGCCCCTCGACCGTGCGGACCTCGCGGTCCTGCACCTGGCCGGCCGCGACCAGGCAGGAGCAGACCGGGACGCCGTCCAGGTAGACCGTGCAGGAGCCGCACTCGCCCTGCTCGCAGGCGTTCTTCGAGCCCGGCAGGCCGACCCGCTCGCGCAGCACGTAGAGCAGGCTCTCGCCCTCCCACACGTCGTCGGCCTCGACGGGCTTGCCGTTGGCGGTGAAAGTGACCCTCATGCCGCGCTCCTGATCTGCTTGCCGTAGTCGTTCCAACACCAGGTGAGGGTGCGGCGGGCCATCACGGCCAGGGAGTGGCGCCGGTAGTCGGCGGTGCCCCGGACGTCGTCGATCGGCGAGGCCGCGTCCTTCACCAGCTCGCCGAACCGCTGGATCACCTCGGCGCCCAGCAGCTCGCCGGACTCCCAGAGCCCGCGCTCGGCGAGCACGCCCTGCAGGTACTCCTCGGCCTCGACGGCGCGGCGCGGCGTGGGGGCAGCCGAACCGATACCGGTGCCGACGGTGCCGTTCCTGGGGTGGAGGGCGAAGCCGAAGGCGCAGACCGCGATCACCATCGCGTTGCGGGTGCCGATCTTCGAGAACTGCTGCGGGCCGTCCGCCACCGGGATGTGCACCGCCCGGATCAGCTCGTCGGCCTCCAGGCTGTTGCGCTTCACGCCGACGTAGAACTCGTCGATCGGGATCATCCGGGTGCCGCGCACCGAGGCCGCCTCGACGAACACGTCCCGTCCGGCCGCCAGCAGCGCGGGGTGCGCGTCACCGGCCGGCGAGGCGCCGCCGAGGTTGCCGCCGACGCCGCCGCGGTTCCGGATCTGCGGCGAGCCGACGGTGTGGGCCGCCAGGGCGAGGCCGGGCAGCGGCCCGGACAGCTCGTCGATGATCCGGGTGTAGGGGACCGAGGCGCCGAGCTTGACGACGCTGCCGTCGTTGGACCATTCGGTGAGCTCGGTGATGCGGTTCAGGTCGAGAATCGCGGATGGCCGGTGCACGTCGAAGTTCATCTCGACCATGACGTCCGTCCCGCCCGAGATGGGCAGTGCGGTCGGGTACTCAGCCTTCGCCGCGAGTGCCTCGTCCCAGGTGGCGGGCCGAAGGAACTCCATGCGGGTGTCTCCTCAAGTCGTCGCCCGCCGGGTGTCCGGCGGCGTGTCGCCCAGTGAACCCCTGTGACGCGGCCCACTGGCAGTCACCGATGGCATGAAGCCCCGGCTGTGGTCCCGCCCGGCATCCTGTACGTTCCTCTAAGGAGCAGAATCTCGCAGCCCAGGTGTTCGCCGGGTGCTACCTACGACCGTAATCCGGCCGTGACGGACGGGCTACGGGCCCGTGATCCGGCCGCCCGCTGGTGCGTAACACCGAGCACGGATGTTCGGGCACACTGTGACCCCCGGACCGACGGCCCGGTGCCCCCTTCCCCCCGATCCCCCCCCGATCCCCCCGCCCGAACCCCCTGCCCGTCCCCCCGCTCGACCCCCCCTGATCCCCCTCTCGATCCCCTCGATCCAGCCCTAAGGAGTCCGCGGATGCGTGTCCGTGACCTGCTCGCCCCCGGTGCCCCGCGACTGCGCCTGCTCGCGGCCGAGGAAGAGCTGGACCGGCAGGTCAGCGGCGTGATGACGACGGACCTGCAGGACCCCGGCCGCTACCTGCACGGCGGTGAGCTGGTGCTCACCGGCATGCTCTGGCGCACCGTCCCGGCCGACTCCGAACGCTTCGTGCGGACCCTCGCGGCCGGCGGCGCGGTCGCCCTCGCGGCCGGCGAGGCCGAGGTCGGCCCGGTGCCCGAGGACCTGGTCGAGGCCTGCCGCCGCCACCGGATGCCGCTGCTGGCCGTCCCCGACGACATCGCGTTCGGCACCGTCACCGAGTTCATCGGCCGTCAGGTTTCCGCCGACCGCGCCGCCGACCTCGCGGCCCTGGTCGACCGGCACCGGCTGCTCGTCTCGGCGGCCGGCGGCGGCGGGCTGGACGCGGTGCTCGACCTGCTCGGCGGCGACCTCGACCTCGACTGCTGGGTGCTCGCCCCCACCGGCGCGGTGATCGCCGGCCCCGCCGACCGGCTCTCCGCCGAGGACCGCGACCAGCTGGTGCGCGCCCACCTCGCGGCCCAGCGCCAGCGCCGCCGCCCCCCGCACCGGGTCCGTCTGGCCGCCGGCTCCTACTCGCTGCTGCCCGCCGCGGCCTCCGCCGAGCACGAGGTGCCGCTCGCCGACTGGATGCTCGCGGTCGCCGGCGACATCACCGAGTGGACCACCAAGCGCCAGCAGCTCGCCGAGAACCTGGCCCGGCTGGTCGCCGCCGAGCGCCACCGCCGCGACGAGGGACGCCGGCTGCGCCGCCGCCTCGCCGACGAGGTGCTCGCACTGCTGCGCCGCGACGCCGACCCGGCCGAGATCAGTCGCACCCTGTACGCCTCCTCGGCGATGGCCGCCCGCTACGAGGGCCCCGAGTCCAAGTCCCCGGCGGAGGACGCCTCCTGGCTGGTGCTCAGCGCCGAGGGCACCGGCCTGCCCGAGGGCAGCGTCCGGGCCGTCCTGGAGGAGGCGCTCGGCACCACCTCCGACCGCGCGCTGGTCGCCGGGACGGGCGCCGGCGCCGTCGTGGTGCTGCCGGCCCCGGACAGCCCGGTGCCCGCCGACGCCCTGCGCGACCTGCTCGCCCCGCTGGAGGCCGGGCTCGGCTCCGAGGGCCGGATCACCCTCGGGGTCTCCGCCCCCGCCTCCGAGGCCGGCGGCCTGCGCGGCGCCCTGGAGGAGGCCCGGCACGCCCGCCGGATCGCCGCCTCCCGGGTCGGCCGGGTCTGCGTCGCGGGCCCGGAGGAACTCGCCTCGCACGTCCTGCTGCTGGCGGCCGTCCCGGACGAGGTCCGCCGCGCGTTCCGCAGCCGGCTGCTGGACAAGGTGATCGCGTACGACATCGAGCACCAGGCGGACCTGGTCCGCACCCTGGAGGCCTTCCTGCGCTCGGACGGCTCCTGGACCCGCTGCGCCGCGCAGCTGCACGTCCACGTGAACACCCTGCGGTACCGGATAGGCCGGATCGAGGAACTGACCGGGCGTGACCTCTCCCGGCTGGAGGACCGGGTGGACTTCTACCTGGCGCTCGAACTGGCCTGACGGGGGCTCCGGCACGCGCGAGGGCCCGCCGCGATCGATGTCGCGGCGGGCCCTCGCGCGTGCGGTCGGCCGCTACTGGGCCGGGATGATCGACGTCAGCCACTGGAAGGCGCCGGGGACCATCTTCTTCCACATCTCGGTGGTGTGCGGGCCGGTGCCCTCCTCGACCTGGACGGTGGTCGGGGCCTTGGCGGCGCCGCGGATCGCCTCGCCGTCCTCGTAGCCGTCGCCCTTGGCGCCGCTGATCAGCATGGCGACCTTCGGCGGCTGCTGGGCGGCCTTCAGGATGGTGACCGGGTTGTTGGCCTCGCGCAGCTTGGGGTCCTTGCCGACCAGCGAGTCCTTCTCGGTCGCCGGGTCGTTGTAGCCGGACATCGCGATGGCGGCGCGGTACCGGTTGGGGTGGGCCAGCGACAGCTTGGCCGCGCAGTGCGCACCGGCCGAGTAGCCGGCGATCGCCCAGCGGTCCGAGGCCGGGTCGGCGCGGAAGTTGTCCAGCACCATCTGCGGGACGTCGCGGGTGATCCAGGCGTCGGCGTTGATCTTGCCGGGGATGTCGGTGCAGCCGGCGTCCTGGCTCTGGCCGAGCAGCAGGGTGCGCGGCGAGACCAGGATGAACGGGGCGACCTTGCCCTGCTGCATCAGCGGCTTGAGCTGCTCGGAGACCTTGAGCGTGCCGTACCAGGTGGAGGAGGAGCCCGGGAAGCCCGGGATCAGCTCGACCACGGGGAACTTCTTGTCCTTGAACGCCGGGTCGTTGTACTGCGGCGGCAGCCAGACCAGCACCTCGCCGTCGACGCCGGAGACCTGGCCCTTGAGGGTGGTCTTCTGCACGTCGTTGGGCACCGCCGGGTCGTTCACGCCGCCGAAGCTCTGCTTCACCTTCGGCGGTTCCTTGGCGGCGTCACCGCTCCCGCCCGCGCCGGCCGCGTCCGCCGGCGGCACCGGGGGCACCGCGCGGACGTGGTTGCCGGTGCCGAGCAGGTCGTCCCAGCTCCCGTAGATCAGGTTGGCGTTGTTGACCATCACGAAGACCATCAGCACGGCCGTGACCTGGCAGAACATGATCATGACGATCCGGGTGAGGGCCTTCACCGGCTGCGGGCCGCCGACCTTCCCCCAGAACAGCAACGCCACTGTGATGGACACCGGCACAAGGATGACGGTGAGGATGAGGAATGGCGTACCTGTCAGTTCCATCGCGTTCTCGTATCCGGGTCGCTCGCCGCCCGGGCCCCAGTCGCCCGAACGCACGTCAATGTCATCAGACGGGGAGAACCGGGGATCGGTTGCCGTCCGAATCTGTGCGGAACCTGAGAGGAACATCACGTTCGCGTGATGAACCCCATTCGGATCGGCGCCTAGTCTGTCATCCGGACGAAGGTCGTCCGGACCAGATGTTCAGCGAACTTCCAGGAAAGGTCCCCCGGGGCACCTTACCTCCCAGGGCGTTCCGGCCGCCGGGCGAGGCGGTGCGATCGCGCACGGCCGGGCCAGGGAGACTATGGGGATGAGCATCACCCGCTTTCGCCCGTCCCGACGCTTCTGGCCCGTGTGCGCCGTCCTGGCCCTCGCGGTCACGGCGGCCGGCTGCAGCAGTACCGGAGGCAGACGCGCCGAGGAGGCCCGCGCCAAGGCCGCGGCCACCGGCGGCAGCGCCGTCACCACCCCGCGCTGGAAGGTCGCCATGGTGACCCATTCCGGGGCCGGCGACGCCTTCTGGGACACCGTGCGCAAGGGGGCCGAGCAGGCCGCCGCCAAGGACAACATCACCTTCCTGTACTCCAACGACGCGCAGACCCAGAACCAGGTCCAGCTCGTCCAGGCCGCCATCGACCAGAAGGTCGACGGCCTGCTGGTCACCCTCGCCAAGGGCGACGCCATGGCCGACGTCCTCGCCAAGGCCAAGGCCGCCGGCATCCCCGTCATCACCATCAACTCCGGCCAGGAGTACTCCCAGAAGTTCGGCGCGCTCACCCACATCGGCCAGGACGAGTCCACGGCCGGCCAGGCGGCCGGCGCCGAGCTGGCCAAGCGCGGGCGCAAGAACGTGCTCTGCGTCATCCACGAGCAGGGCAACGTCGGCCAGGAGCAGCGCTGCTCCGGCGCCCAGTCCAAGGCCGGCGGGTCCTTCCAGGTGCTCTACGTGAACGGCGTCGACATGCCCGACGCCCGCGCCGCGGTCTCCGCCAAGCTGCAGGCCGACCCGAGCATCGACACCGTGCTCACCCTCTCCGGCCCGATGGCGGCCACCGGTCTGCAGGCCATCCAGGACGCCCGCCGCCCCGTGGAGCTGGACACCTTCGACCTGGGACAGCAGGTGGTGGCCGGGCTCAAGTCCGGCAGCGTCGGCTTCGCCGTCGACCAGCAGCCCTACCTCCAGGGCTACGAGGGCGTCGACCTGCTCTGGCTCTACAAGTCCAACCTGGACATGCTCGGCGGGGGCAAGCCGGTCGAGACCGGCCCGCAGATCCTCACCAAGGAGAACGCCGACGCGCTCGCCGAGTACGTCGCGAGGGGGACCCGGTGAGCAGCTCGGACCTCCTCGCCCAGGACGGCCTGCTCCAGGACCGTCCGGCGGCCCTGCGGCGGCTCCTCGCCCGCCCGGAGCTGGGTTCGCTGATCGCCGCCGTCGCGGTGTTCGCGGTCTTCGCCGTCGCCGCCGGGCCCTTCCTGCGGCTCGGCTCACTGGGCACCGTGCTCTACGCGGCGTCCACCATCGGGATCATGGCGGTGCCGGTCTCGCTGCTGATGATCGGCGGCGAGTTCGACCTCTCGGCCGGCGTGCTGGTCACCACCGCCGCGCTGACCTCCTCGATGGTCTCGTACCAGTTCACCGCGGTGACCTGGGTCGGCGTCGTGGTCTCGCTGGCGACCACGCTGGCGATCGGCTGGTTCAACGGCTGGATGCTCGGACGTACGAAGCTACCCAGCTTCATCGTCACCCTCGGCACCTTCCTGATGCTGACCGGCGCCAACCTGGGCGTCACCAAGGCGGTCTCGGGCACCGTCTCCACCAAGCCGATCGCCGACATGGAGGGCTTCGAGTCCTGCCGCCGGCTGTTCGCCTCCGAGGTCACCATCGGCGGACTGACCGTCAAGGCCACCGTGTGGTGGTGGCTGGGCCTGCTGGTGGTCGGCAGCTGGGTGCTGCTGCGCACCCGCTTCGGCAACTGGATCTTCGCCGTCGGCGGCGACGCGGACGCCGCCCGCGCGGTCGGCGTGCCGGTCGCCCGGACGAAGACCCTGCTGTACCTGGGCGTCGGCTTCTGCGCCTGGGTGCTGGGCCAGCACCTGCTGTTCTCCTTCGACACGGTGCAGTCCGGCGAGGGAGTCGGCAACGAGCTGATCTACATCGTGGCGGCCGTCATCGGCGGGTGTCTGATCACCGGCGGCTACGGCTCGGTGGTCGGCTCCGCGCTCGGCGCGCTGATCTTCGGCATGGCCAGCAAGGGGATCATCTACGCGGAGTGGAACCCGGACTGGTTCAAGTTCTTCCTCGGCGCGATGCTGCTGCTGGCCGCGCTGCTGAACGCCTACGTCAAGCGCCGGGCCGAGCGGGGGCCGCGATGAGCACCGAACACGTGACGACCACCGAACCGGCGGGCACCGAACTGCTCTCCCTCGACGGCGTCGGCAAGAGCTACGGCACCGTCCGGGCGCTGCAGGACGTCTCGCTGACCCTGCGGACCGGCGAGATCAGCTGCGTGCTCGGCGACAACGGGGCCGGCAAGTCCACTCTGATCAAGATCATCTCGGGACTGCACCGGCACGACGAGGGCAGCTACACCGTGGGCGGCGAGGAGGTCGCCTTCGACTCCCCGCGCCAGGCCCTGGACCGCGGCATCGCCACCGTCTACCAGGACCTCGCCGTCGTCCCGCTGATGCCGGTCTGGCGCAACTTCTTCCTCGGCTCCGAACGGGGCACGCGCCGCTGGGGCGGCCTGCGCCTGGACGCCGACGGCATGCGCGCCACCACCCGCGAGGCCCTCGCGAGGATGGGCATCGACCTGCACGACGTCGACCGGCCGATCGGCACCCTGTCCGGCGGCCAGCGCCAGTGCGTGGCGATCGCCCGCGCCGTGCACTTCGGCGCCAAGGTGCTGATCCTGGACGAGCCCACCGCGGCGCTCGGCGTCAAGCAGTCCGGAGTGGTGCTCAAGTACGTCACCGCCGCGCGCGACGCCGGACTCGGGGTCGTGCTGATCACCCACAACCCGCACCACGCGTACCTGGTCGGCGACCACTTCACCCTGCTCAAGCGCGGCCGGATGGCGGGCAGCCACCCGCGCGCCGAGATCAGCCTGGAACAGCTCACCACCGAGATGGCCGGCGGTTCCGACCTCGCCGAGCTCTCGCACGAGCTGGCCCGTCCCTCCGTCCCCGACTCCCGTGAGGAGCGTCCGCAGCCGTGACCAGCCCTCAAGGCAGCACCCGGCCGCCCGTCCTGCCCACCCTGCTCGGCCTCGGTCCGCGCGCCGAGCGCCGCCGCCGTGCCCTGCCCGCAGGGATACTGCGACTGCCCACCATCGGCGTCGACATCGGCGGCACCAAGGTGGTCGCCGGGGTGGTGGACGGCGAGGGCAAGGTGCTGGAGAAGCTGCGCACCGACACGCCGGACAAGAGCAAGAGCCCCAAGGTGGTCGAGGACGTCATCGTCGAGCTGGTGCTGCAGCTCTCCGACCGTCACGACGTCCACGCCGTCGGCATCGGCGCGGCCGGCTGGGTCGACGCCGACCGCTCCCGGGTGCTGTTTGCCCCGCACCTCAACTGGCGCAACGAGCCGCTGCAGCAGGCGCTCAGCGAGCGGCTGCGGTTCCCCGTGATCGTGGAGAACGACGCCAACGCGGCCGCCTGGGCCGAGTGGCGCTTCGGCGCCGGGCGCGGTGAGGACCACATGGTGATGCTCACCTTGGGCACCGGCATCGGCGGCGCGGTGGTCCGGGACGGCTACGTCGACCGCGGCAAGTACGGGCTGGCGGGCGAGTTCGGGCACATGCAGGTGCTGCCCGGCGGCCACCGCTGCCCGTGCGGCAACCGCGGATGCTGGGAGCAGTACTCCTCCGGCAACGCGCTGGTGCGTGACGCGCGCGAGCTGGTCGCCGAGGAGTCCCCGGTGGTGCAGCCGCTGCTGGCCCGGGCGGGCGGGACGGTCGAGGGCATCACCGGCCCGCTGGTCACCGAGGCCGCGCAGGACGGCGACCCGACCGCCATCGAGCTGCTGTACGAGGTCGGCACCTGGCTGGGCGTCGGCATCGCCAACCTGGCCGCCGGGCTGGACCCGGGCCGCTTCGTCATCGGCGGCGGCGTCTCCGAGGCCGGCGACCTGCTGCTCGGACCGGCCCGCGACACCTTCCGCCGCACCCTCACCGGCCGCGGCTTCCGCCCGGAGGCCGCCATCGTGCACGCCGCCCTCGGCAACGAGGCCGGCCTGGTCGGCGCCGCCGACCTCGCCCGGCAGGTGGCCCGGCGCTTCCGCACCATCAAGCGGCGGCGGGTGGAGCGCAGCGCGCTGTAGTGCGCCGCGGCGGTGGGGGATGCGGGCGGTGGTGGGGGATGCCGGGTGCTGCCCTGGGGCCGACGGAGTTCAGCGGACAGATGATGAAATCTGTTCGCTGAACTTTGTTCGCTGAACTCTGTCGTCCGTGCTTCCGTCTCGTCAACTACCCGCCGGTAGCGGCGTCGTGTGGTTGTCGGATCATCCCTCCTGTGGAACAACTGAGTTGACGTCGACTCAGGAGGACTCGGATGAGGGCTCTGGCCCGTCTGGCACCACCACTGCTGCTCACCACCGCACTGGTCTGGTCCACCGCACTGCCGGCCGGGGCGGCGGCCCCGCCGCCGAAGGTGCCCGAGGCGGTCGGCTGGGGCGGCGCGGTGGCCACCGTCGACGCCGACGCCACCGCCGCCGGGATCGAGGTGCTGCGCAACGGCGGCAACGCCGTGGACGCGGCGGTCGCCGCCGCGGCAGCCCTCGGGGTCACCGAGCCGTACTCCTCCGGCATCGGCGGCGGCGGGTACTTCGTCTACTACGACCACGCCACCGGCCGGGTGCACACCATCGACGGCCGGGAGACCGCCGGCCGCACCGCCGACACCGGGCTGTTCCTGGAGGACGGCAAGCCGCTGCCCTTCGCCGACGCCGTCACCAGCGGCCTCTCCGTCGGTGTCCCCGGCACCCCGGCCACCTGGGACGCCGCGCTCCGCCAGTGGGGCACCCGCTCGCTCGCCCGGGCCCTCGAACCCGCCGAGCGGATCGCCGACAACGGCTTCGTCGTGGACGAGACCTTCCGCGGCCAGACCGCCGACAACCAGGCCAGGTTCAAGGACTTCCCGGCCACCGCCGCGCTCTACCTGCCCGGCGGAAAGCCCCCCGAGGTCGGCAGCGTCCTGCGCAACCCGGACCTCGCCGCCACCTACCGGCTGCTCGCCAAGGACGGCGTGAAGGCCTTCTACCGGGGGAAGTTGGCCGAGGACGTCGTCAACACCCTGCAGCACCCGCCGGTCGACCCGGCCTCCGGCCGCAACGCCCGCCCAGGCAAGGTGGACGCCGCCGACCTCGCCGCCTACCGGGTCCGCGACCAGGCTCCCACCCACGTCGCCCACGGTGCCTACGACGTCTACTCGATGGCCCCGTCCAGCTCCGGCGGCACCACCGTCGGCGAGGCGCTGAACATCCTGGAGGACGGCGGGGACGTCTCCGCGTACAGCGGCACGCAGTACTACCACCACTTCCTGGAGGCCTCCCGGATCGCCTTCGCCGACCGGAACCGCTGGGTCGGCGACCCGGCCTCCGTCGACGTCCCCACCAGGCAACTGCTGTCCGAGCGCTACGCCGCCTCCCGGGCCTGCCTGATCAGCCCCGACCACGCGCTGACCAGCCCGCTCGCCCCCGGTGACCCGCGCCACCCGGCCGACTGCGCCGACACCGGCCAGGCCGTGGCCGAACCGTACGAGGGCCCCAACACGACCCATCTGACGGTCGCCGACCGCTGGGGCAACGTCGTCTCCTACACGCTCACCATCGAGCAGACCGGCGGCAGCGGCATCACCGTCCCCGGCCGCGGCTTCCTGCTCAACAACGAGCTGACCGACTTCGACTTCACCCCGCTCGCCCCCGGCGTCCCCGACCCCAACCTGCCGGGCGCGGGCAAGCGGCCGCGCTCGTCGATGTCGCCGACCGTCGTGCTGCGCGACGGCGAGCCCTTCCTCGCCACCGGCAGCCCCGGCGGCGCGACCATCATCACCACCACCCTGCAGGTGCTGCTCGGACGGCTGGACCGCGGCCTGAGCCTGGAGCAGGCGATCGCCGCGCCGCGCGCCAGCCAGCGCAACACCGTCGCGACGCAGGCCGAGCCCGCCTTCCTGGCGCTGCCCGAGCGGGCCGGACTGGAAGCGCTCGGGCACGCCTTCACCGGCGTGGCGGAGATCGGCGCCGCCACGGGCGTGGAACGGCTGCCGGACGGGCGCTGGGTGGCCGCCGCCGAACCGGTGCGGCGCGGCGGCGGCTCGGCCGCGGTGGTCCGGCCCGCACGCTGACCCGGCCGGCGGCCGCGCGCCGGGGCCGTCCGGATCGTCAGTGCCGGACGGTATGTTCGGGGTGGGCCTCCCTCACGAGGGCCGGCCCGCCCCGTTCGTACCCCGTCAGCACCCCGTCCGTACCGAACCACCGGGAAGGCCGCCCGCCGTGACCGTCCGCATCGCCACCTGGAACATCAACTCCGTCACCGCGCGGCTGCCCAAGCTCCTGGAGTGGCTGGAGAGCGCCAAGCCCGACGTGCTCTGCCTCCAGGAGCTCAAGTGCGCGGCCGACGCCTTCCCGTACGACGAGGTCCGCGAGCTCGGCTACGAGACGGCAGCGCACGGCACCGGCCGGTGGAACGGCGTCGCCATCGTCTCCCGGCTCGGCCTGGAGGACGTCGTGCGCGACCTCCCCGGCCAGCCCGGCTACCTCGCCGACGGAGCCTTGCTGCCCGACGTCGAGCCGCGCGCCATCGCCGCCACCTGCGGCCCGGTCCGGGTCTGGTCGGTCTACGTGCCCAACGGCCGCGAGGTCGGCCACGCGCACTACCACTACAAGCTGGAGTGGCTGGAGGCGCTGCGCAAGGCCTCCGTCGAGGACGCCGCCGGCACCCGTCCGTTCGCCGTCCTCGGGGACTTCAACATCGCCCCGTCCGACGAGGACGTCTTCGACGTCGCCGCCTTCGAGGGCCTCACCCACGTCACCCCGGTCGAGCGCGCCGCCCTGGAGGCCCTCGGCGAGATCGGCCTGCACGACGTCGTGCCGCGCCCGCTGAAGTACGACCGTCCGTACACCTACTGGGACTACCGCCAGCTGGCCTTCCCCAAGAACCGGGGCATGCGGATCGACCTCACGTACGCCAACAAGGCCTTCGCCGACGCCGTCACCGACAGCTACGTCGACCGCGAGGCCCGCAAGGGCAAGGGCACCTCGGACCACGCGCCGGTCGTGGTGGACCTCGACCTGTGAGCACCCCGATCGCCGGGGCCGCTGGGTCGCCCGGCCGGTGACCTCGGGTAGCGGTGCAGTAACCCGAACGGTCCTGAGCGCTGGCTGAGTGCGGGGCGGGTGCCTACCGTCGGTGAATGACCGGGTGCGGTTGATCGACCACGTGGACATGGGAGTCCCCGGCTGCGCCCGAGAATCCCGGAGGTTCCGGCATGCGCCCCATGCGTACGGCCGCCGCCGCCCTGATCGGCGCGACGGCGCTGACCGGCCTGACGGCCCCCCTCGCTTCCGCCAGGGACGGCTCGGCCTCGGTCAGCCCGTCCCAGGCCGCACCGGGCCAGACCGTGACGGTCACGGTCTCCTGCGAGAAGTCGGACAAGCCCGACGCCAAGACCATCACCGCCCGCTCCGCCGCCTTCGAGGGCGGCCCGGCGACCCTCACCCTCGGCCCGGACGGCAAGCACACCGGCTCCGCCCGGTTGGCCTCCCAGCAGTCCGGGGACAGCAAGGTCGACGGCACCTGTCCGGACGGCGGCGCCTTCTCGACCACGGTGACCGTCGCCACCGTCACCTCCGCCGCCCCCGCCACCCCCGACAAGAGCCTCGGCGACTGGGGCAAGGCGGCGGGGGAGTGGGCCGGCTCGCTCGGGCAGTCCGGCGCCGGCAGCCAGCAGGTCGCCCCGCACGGTGCCGTGCAGACCGGCCTCGGCGGCTCGGTCGCGGAGAACCCGGCGGAGCTGGCCGGGGGCCTCGCCCTGCTCGCGGGAGGCGTCGGCGGCTTCTGGCTGCTCCGGAGGCGCGGTGCCTGATGGCGTCCCGATACCCCTGTGCCGCACCGCCGGACCCTGACGGGACCGGCGGTGCGGTGCGGTGTCGGGCGGTCCGCCGGGTCGGCAGGCCCGCCGGGTCCGCCGGGTCCGCAGTTCGGACGGGTCGCAGGTCAGGCAGGTCGAACGGCTCAGACCGTCCGGGGCTCCAGCGGCGCGACTCCGGTCCGCCGGGCGAGCCCGCTCCACTCGGCGGTGCCGTCCTCCTGGGCGCGTCCCTCCTCGTGCGCGAGCAGGCCGCCGGCCAGCAGGTACTGGGCCAGCACATAGGTGGCCATGATCCAGAACTGATGCCCCGGCAGCTCCCGCCACTTCGCCAGCTTGGTGGCGATCAGCGTGTCGGAGAGCAGGAACAGTGCCCCGCCCAGTCCGGTCCGCCAGCCCAGTCCGGCCGAGGTGACGGCCGTCGAGGTCAGCAGCAGGCTGTAGCCGGCCACCGGGACCCGCAGGTCCCCGAGGTCCGGCCAGAGCTGACCGACCAGCGCCACCCAGGCCGTCGCGTACGCGGCCGCGACCACGAGGGCGCGCCGGCGGTCGGTGAGCGCCCCGCGCTGGACGAACATCGTCACGTAGCAGACGTGCGCGGCGGCGAAGGAGCCCATGCCGGCCAGGAACGCGGGGTCGTTCTTCAGCTGGAGCAGCACGTCCCCGCCCGCGCTCAGCAGCAGCGCCGGTGCCAGCAGATTCGGCGCCTCCCGCTCGGCGGTCCTGGCCGCCGCGACGCTGTGCGCCGCCAGCAGCGGCATCAGCGCCGGCTTGGTGGCGTTCTGCAGCACCGACGCGCCGGACAGGATCGAGCCGAGGTGCGCCGCCGAGGCGGCTGCGAATCCGCCCAGCAGGCCGCCGGCCGACCGCAGGCGCGCACCGAGGACGGCACGGGTGGTCGTACGAATGCTCATGTGCACCTCTTGGTGAATCGCTCGCGGGGGCTCGCTCATGCCGGCGTGGCCTCCGGGGCTCGGGCGGTGGCGGATCCGTACCGGTGGTGGCGGGTCCGTACCGACCCTAAGGGAGCCGAACGGGGGCCGGAAGGGTAGGTTACCGGTGCGTAACCCGGGCGGCGTCGGGCGGGTGACGGCGTGGCCGGGGAGCGGTGGGCCGCGGAGCGGAGGGGCAGCGGCCGATTCCAGGGCTCTTGCGGAGACTTCCTCAGGAGGGCGGTTGCTGCCACCGGGTGACCCGGGCACCGTCTACTCTGGACTCCGACATGGATCAGCAGGAGTACGCGGTCGGTGCCACCCGGGTGGCGGCCGGTCGGCCGAACGGACGTACGGGCGGGGCAGGTCGGGGGACCGCCGCCGCCGTCCTCGCCGTACGCGGAGCCGCGCGGGCCGATGCGGCCGACGCCCTCGATGCCGCCGCCGCCGACACCGGCGATGTGGAACCCGGGACCGGCGCCGCGGACGGTGCCGACGACGCACGGGCCGCCGGTGGCGCCCACGGTGCCGGCCAGGACGTCGCCCTCTCTCCCGACCCGGGGCTGCTGCGGCTGGCCCACTGGTTCGCGGCCGCGACCCCCGGCGCCGCCGACGACCTCTGCACCGCCTCCTTCGGTCTCTACCCCGCCCGCCACCTCGGCGCGCCGGCCGAGCCCGCCGACCCCGACGTCAGCTGGTGGCACGGCCCCACCGCCCACGGTTTCGCGTCCGCGCGCTCCCGTGAGGCCCGCGGCGACGGCGGACTGCGCCGCGCCCGGCGCGACTCCGCCGAGCTGCCCGTCGTCCGGTCAGGCGCCAAGCCGGGCAGGCCCGGCAGGCACCGCAAGCCCGAGCGCATCCCGCTGATGTCGGAGGAAGCCGCGACTGCGGGCCCGCCTCCGCCCGTGGTCGCGCAGGATCGTTCCGGCGAGGAGCTCCCCGCCGCCGAACGCCGGATCGCCGCACGGCTGTTGCTGGCGCACCCGCTGGTCACCGCCTCCGGTCCGCATGCCGACGGCTTCCCGCTGATCCGCCGTCACCGCGACTGGCTGGCCGAGCGCTTCGACACCCTGCTCGGCTACCGCCTCGACGTCGGCCCCTGGCACGCCCGGCTGTGCAAGGCCGGCCTCGGCCCCGGCGCCGCCCGCCGCCTCGAACACCCCGCCACCGGCGCGCCGTTCACCCCCGGCGGCTACGCCCAACTCGCCCTCGCCCTGGCCCTGCTGGTCGACGCCCCCGAGCAGCTGGAGTACCGGAGGCTGCTCGACGCGATGCGGGCCGCCGCCCCCGGGCTGACCGCCGACCCGGCCGACCTCGACATGGCGCTGGCCGCGCTGGCCGGATGGCAGGTGCTCGGCGAACTGCCGACCGACCCCGCCGCCGATGCCTCTGCCGACCCCGCCGCCGATGCCTCTGCTGACCCCTCTGCCGACACCTTCGTCCTGACCGTGGACCGCGAACTCGCCCGCGCCGTCCCGGTCGGCCCGCCCGCCCTGGCCGCCGACGCCGCCGACCTCGTCCGCCGCGCCGCCGAGGCCGAACCCGCCACCGCCGTCCGCCGGCTCCTCGCCGAGACGCCCGCCGTCCTCGCCGCCGACCTCCCCGAGGACTGCCGCACCTGGCTGCACGAGCACCGGCTCAGCGGTCCCGCCGCGCTCGCCGACTTCCTCGGCCTGGAGACCGAACTGCGCGCCGAGGGCGTCGCCCTGCTCGACCCGGCCGCCGAACTCACCGACCTCGCCCTCCCCGGCGCCGGCACCCTCGCCCAGGCCACCCTGCTGCTGGTCGAGCGCCTGGTCGAGGAGGTCCGCCCGCTGCCCGCGGAGACCAGCGAGGGGGACGTGCCGATCGCCGACGCGCTGATAGACGGCGTCCTCGGCGACATCACCGACGAGTACGGCCTCCCGGCCCGCTACCTCTCCGACCGCACCGCCCTGCGTCGCGACGCCCTGGACCTCCTCCACCGGCTCGGCCTGATCACCCCGACCCCGCAGCCCAAGCGCCCGCCGACCTGGCACCTGCGACCCCACGCCGCCCGCTTCGCCCCCGCCCCGGACCTCCAGCCCACCCCCGGCACCGGCCGCCACTCCCGCCCGGCCCCGTTCATCCCGTCGCCCCCGGGCCCCCGCACCGGACAGCGCGCGTAGCGCCCGCCCGGCGTCCTTCCTCCGTCCGGCGGCCGGGACGGGCAGGGCGGTAGCGGCCAGCACGGTGCCGAGCAGGGGGCGGTGGGTGCCGGTCCGGTGCGACCGGCGCTTCCGTCCGGTTCCGGGGCCGGCTACCTGGCCCGGCTACGGGGTGGGCGGTACGGGGCCGGCTGCGCGCGTGAGCGTGATGGCTTCGTCGACCTGACGCCGGTCGTACCCGCGGCGGACCAGGTCGAACTGCGGGCGGTCGGGGCGCCGCTGCGCCGGCAGTGCGAAGTACTCGTCGACCTGGGCCCGGTCGTAGCCCCGCCGGGCCACGTCGAAGCCTGAGTGCGGCGCTCGCCCGGCATCCGTCGGGCTGCCACTGCCCCGGTGTCCGTCCTCGACCATCTGTCCTCCCCTGACCGGAACGTTTCGGCCCAGCATGGCACGGTGCCGGCGGACGGCTGCCGTGGACGGCGGCTTCGTCACGGGGCCGGGAGGACGGGGCCGGGAAGACGGAAGCACCGCGCCCGGACTGCGGGCGGCGGTGCTGGGAGCTGGGGTGCGGTTACTTGCCGGCGGTGGCGGTGGTGCTGACGAGGGAGCCGTGTTCGACGGTTTCCACGGTGGCGCCGACGCCCAGGGCACCGAGGGCGATGGAGGCGAGGACGGCGGTGCAGGCGAGCAGACGACGGTGCCGCTGCGGGAGCGGGAAGCGCGGTTCCTGGTAGGGCGCCTGAGGGCTGGCGTTCATGACCCGGAGGTTGCCATCGCGGCGTGAACGGTCGGTACGCGCGGGTGAAGTCCGGACGGGGGTTGGGCGTCGGTTGGCCGCGTACGCCCCATCCCTCCCGAGCGGGGCGTACGCCCTGGTCAGCGCCGTGCCGATCGATCGCCGACGGCGACCCGGGCGGTGGCCGGGCGGCGACTTCCCGGAGGCCGGCCGGGGAGCCGGCCGGGACGGTGGAGGGGTGTCCCGTCAGGCTGCGTGTTCCGCGTCAGGGACGTGCGCGGTGGCGATGTAGTGGGAGAGGGCGGCGCGGTTGCCGGTGAGGTCGTCGATCCGGGCGTCGAGTTCGGCGAGCTCGCCGCGCAGCGTGGCGAGCAGGTCCGGACAGGACTCCAGGACCGGGACCGGGCCGGTGGCGCAGGGCAGCAGTTCGCCGATGACCCGGGTGGTCAGTCCTGCCGCCAGCAGGCTGCGGATCTGCCACACCCGTACGGTGTCCTCCTCGCCGTACTCGCGGTAGCCGGCCGTCGTGCGGGCGGGCCGGAGCAGGCCCTGCTCCTCGTAGTAGCGGAGCAGCCGGGTGGACACCCCGGTCAGGCTGGCGAGTTCTCCGATGCGCATGATCGGGCGAACGTCGCGGTCGGCCGGGGTGTTCCCGCCTGCCCGGCCCTCTCGGACGGGCTCTCGCGGCCCTGCTCTCGCGGCCCGGCCCGCCCGGTCAGCCCTCGTCCAGGCCCTTGACGAACTCCAGTACCACGCCGCGCAGTTCGGGCAGCGCCTCGACCACCGGCAGGTGCCCGCTGGAGAGTCGGACGTAGCGCGCGCCGGGGATGCCCTCGGCCAGCAGACGGTGCTGGGACGGGGGGACGAGCATGTCCTCGGCGGTGCCGACGACCAGGGTCGGCACGGCGATCGCGCCCAGCTCCGCCCGCACGTCGGCCTCGGCGGCGAGCCGGAACTGCTGGCGGAAGCCGTCCGACAGCGGGGACTTGAGTGCCTCCAGCAGCCCGGCGAGCTGTTCGGCGGGCAGGGCGTCCACCCAGGTCCCGCCGAGCACGACGGTGAGCACCAGGCGGGCGAGGTCGTCAGGCCGCTCGCCGAGGTCGACGATCAGTTCGGAGAGCAGCCGCATCCGGGCCGAGCCGCCGGCCACGCCGGCGAGCAGCAGCAGCGAACGGACCCGCTCGGGGTGGCGGGTGGCGATCCGGACGGCGACGGCGGCGCCGAGCGAGTAGCCCGCCAGGTCGAAGGTGTCCAGGCCCTCCGCGTCGGCGGTCGCGACCAGCCGCTCGGCCAACTCGTCCAGGGTGGGGCCGCCGGGTTCGAACGGGCTCTCGCCGGAGCCGGGGTAGTCGGGGGCGACGACGGTGCGGTGGACGGCCAGGTCGGGCACCAGCGGGCCCCAGTTGTCGCGGGCGCTGCCGCCGGCGCCGTGCGCGAGCAGCAGGCCGGGGCCGGAGCCCTGGACGATCCGGGCGAGCGGGGCGAGCGGGGCGAGCGGGGCGGGGGTGGACGGCATGACGGCACTCCTCGGTGGGCGGTGGATTCCTCCGACAGCGAGGACCGTAGGTGTTCACACCGGTGGGAAGGTCAAGCGCGGGCACCGGACCGACCCCCGGGGACCGCGCCGTACGCCCGGGGGCGCGCGGCACGCCGGGAGGCGCGCCGGACGCGGGCCGACCGCCCCCGCCGTGGTTACGTACCGCGCAGGAGCGCCTACGCTGGGAGCACGGAGCGCGGTTCGGGCACCGTACGAACGCTCTCCGCCGCCGGGGCGCCCACCGTGCCCGCGTCGGCCGCACCGGTGTTGCCCCGGGCCGGGTGGTCGCCGAGGAGGTGCCAGGCCCCATGTCCGGAAACGCCGCGTCCGGCGGTGCCACGTCCGGCAGCGTTCCGTCCCTTGATGCCATACCCGGTGATGCCGTGTCGGGCGATGCCGTGTCGGCCGATGCGCCCGGTGACGCCACGTCGGGGATCGTCAAGCCGCTGCCCGCCGAGTGGTTCGTCCCGCACGGCACCAACGCCGAGATGCGCTGGGAGGCGTTGCGCGACGCCGAGGGCCGGCCGACCGTCGGCCGGCACGTGCCGGTGGAGCGGTTCTTCGTCCGCAACCACACCGGCACCCCGCTGATCGACGCCGACACCTGGCGGCTGCGGCTGTTCGGCAGCGGTCTGCGCGGCGCCCCGACGGCCGAACGGCCCGTGGAGTTCGACCTGGCGGCGCTGCGGGCGCTGCCCGCGACCCGGATCGGTGCGGTGATCGAATGCGCCGGGAACGGCCGTGACTACTTCCGCCGCCAGCAGGGCCGACGCGCCCCGGGTACGCCGTGGACGCTCGGTGCGATCGGCTCGGCGCTCTGGCGGGGCGTCCGGCTGGCCGAGGTGCTGCGGGCGGCCGGACTGACCGGGGAGGCGGTCGACGTGCTGCCGACGGGCCTGGACGCGCACTACGTCGTCGACGGCGTCGACCACGGCCCGGTACGCCGCCCGCTGCCGATCGCCAAGGCGCTGGAGGACGCGCTGCTCGCGTACGAGATGAACGACGAGCCGCTGACCCCCGACCACGGCGCGCCGTTGCGGCTGGTGGTGCCCGGCTGGGTGGGCATCGCCTCGATCAAGTGGGTCGGCAGCATCGAGGTCGCCGACCACCCCCTCCACTCGCCGTGGAACACCGACTTCTACCGGATGTTCGGCCCCGACCACCCGCCGGGCGGCGGCGCGCCGCTCACCGCGCAGGTGGTCCGGAGCGCGTTCGAACTGGCCCGGGGCGCGGTGCTGGAGGCCGGTCGCGTCCACCGCTTGCACGGGCGCTCGTGGTCCGGCACGGCGGCGGTGCGCCGGGTCGAGGTGAGCACCGACGGCGGCCGGACCTGGCGGCGCGCCGTGCTGCACGGCGGGTCGCGCGCCGACGACTGGACGCGCTGGAGCTTCGACTGGCGCCCCGGGCGGCCCGGCCGGTACGAGCTGCGCGCCCGCGCGACGGACCGCCGGGGCAACGGCCAGCCCGAGCGGGCGGTCTTCAACCGGGAGGGCTACCTGTTCGGCGCGGTGGTGGCCCACCCCGTGACGGTGGTCTGACCGCGCGGTCCGGCTGCGCGGTCCGGCCGCGCCCGTGCCCGCGCCCGTACCCGCGCTCGGAGTGCCGACCCGACCCGCCTGAGGGTCGGTCGGCGGTCCGGCCCGGGCCCGGCGGGAGTCAGCCGGTGGACTGGACCTCGTACGGGGCCGGGTACTGCGTCTCGTACGGGGTCAGCACCAGCCGCACCACGTCCTCCAGCCGCCGCCGGGCGTCCCCGAGGGTGGTGCGGCCGGTCACCCAGGCGGTCAGTTCGCCCTGCCAGGCGTGGGCGACGATGTGCCGCACCAGGTCGCTGGACGCGGCCGGCACGTCGGCCGTCACCGCCTGCAGGGCGGTGCTGTCGGCCCGGGCCATGCCCTGCAGCGCCTCGCTGGCGAACGGATCGGTGGAGGCGGCGACGGCCACCCGTAGCCGGGCGAGTTCGGGCTGCCGCTGGTAGGCCCGCATCCCGCCCCGGACGAACCGGACCGCCCGGTCGGTGTCCCCCAGCCCGGCCCGTGGCCCGCGCAGCTCGGCCACCAGGTCGGCCAGCAGCAGGCGGTGCCACTCGGCGATCGCCGCCGCCAGGAGGTGGTCCTTGGACGAGAAGTAGCGGTACGCCGTCCCCAGGGCGACTCCGGACCGCTCGCAGACCTGCTTCATCTGCAGCCGCTCGACGCCGATCTCGTTCACCAGGGCGAGCGCGGCCGCGATCAGGCTTTCGCGGCGTTCGAGCTGACGCGGAGACATCGCCTCCACCGGCCGTGGTGACAGGTCAACCTTGGTCACCCGCACCATGATACGGGCCGGGGCCGCTCAGGAGTATGACGCCGACCGGCCCCCTTCCGTTCGCCCGGGGGTCACCCGGGTGCGGCAGGGCCAGGGCCCGTCTTCAAACCCTCGCCTGCGGGGCGACGCTCCCCAAGCCTGGCGGCCGGGAGGTGCCCCCGTCCTCCGCCTTGCGATGCACGCCACCCCAACGCCGCCCGCCCGCCCTTCGGGCGGCCGACGGGGGTTCGAAGACGGGCCCTAGTCCTGCCGACGGATCAGCGCCTCCTGGACGGCCGAGGCGACCAGCCGGCCGGCCCGGTCGTAGAACTCGCCGATCGCCAGTCCGCGGCCGTCCGAGGAGGACGGGCTGCGCTGGGCGAACAGCAGCCACTCGTCGGCCCGGAACGGGCGGTGGAACCACATCGCGTGGTCCAGCGAGGCCATCAGCAGCGTCGGCGGCTCGGTGCGCTGGAAGAAGTTCGGCTGCTCGTCCAGCCCGGCGGTCGAGGCCAGGGTGAGGTCCGACAGGTAGGCCAGCGCACCGGCGTGCAGCAGCGGGTCTCCGTCCGGCAGCCGGGAGGCGGTGCGCATCCAGACGAAGTGCTGGAGCAGCCCGGGGACGGACGGCGGCACCCCGGGAGCACCCGGCGGGACGAAGCGGACGTCGAGGTCGCGGAAGCCGCCGGTGAGGGCGACCGTCCGGCGGACCTCCTCGGGCGCGTTGGCGACGGCGTCCGGCAGCGACTCGGGGCCGGGCAGCGGCGGCATCTCGCGGTGGCGGTCGGCGCCCGGCTCGGGGTGCTTGAGGGAGACGGTGAGCGAGAAGATCTCGTTCCGCTTCTGCACCGCCGTCACCCGGCGGGTGGTGTACGAGACGCCCTCGCGCACCCGCTCGACCACGTAGTCGATCGGGCGGGTCGGGGTGCCCGGCAGCAGGAAGTAGCCGTGCAGCGAGTGCACCGGGCGGCGGTCCTCGCAGGTGCGCCCCGCGGCGACGATCGCCTGTGCGGCGACGTGGCCGCCGAAGGCGCGCATCGGGGCACCGGCGTGGCAGTAGCCCCGGAACGTGTTCTCGTCCAGCTGCTCCAGCTCCAGCAGCTCGGCGAACGGGGAGGTCGATCGGGTGTCCGGGGCGGCCGGGACGGGCGGTGCGGTCAGGTCGGTCACGAGGTCATAGTGGCAGAAGCCAACCGTGCCGTGGTGTGACCTGGATAACTCGGCCTACCCCGGAGGCGGTGTAGAACACGTTCCAGTCAGGTCGTGCCCCGCCGGACCGGGACGAGCGCGGCGCCGGCTGCTGCCTGCCGCCGCTCGCCGAGTCCGGCGGCCCGGCCGGGCCGGCGCTGCACCTCGCACTGGCGTACGGCCTGGGCGCCCGGCACGTGGAGGACCGGACGGCGACGGTGGACGCGCTCTTGGTGCTCGCCGCGCGCGGAGAGCTCTACGGCGACCTGCTCGGGCGGGAGCCGGGTGGGCTGGTGGCCTGCGGCGCGGTCCTGGCCACCCGGCTGGGCGCGGCGCTCGCCTTGGCGGCGGGGACCGGCCCGCGCGACGGTGTGGTCGGCGCCCGGTCCGGCCTTACCGGGTCTGCTGGGCGAGGCCGAACCGTCCCTGCGGGGGCTGGGCGACCTGGCCGCGCTGGCCGCCGACTGCGCCCGGCGCACCGGGGCCGGCGGGCCGCTGGCCGAGGTGAGGGCGCTGGCGGAGCGTGCCGGGTCGAGCCGGTTGGTCAAGGAGGCCCGGGCACTGCGGGAGGTCCTCGCGGGTGAGGGTGATGCCGGCTCATGGCCGGCTGGCAGCGAACAGATTTCAGCGAACAGATGTTGAAATCTGTTTGCTGAAAGTTGTCAGCTGAACTCCGTCACCTGCTCGCGCGGCTCGGCCGTCTCCGTGGCCGACGCGGCCGAGGCCGCCGACGCGGGGGCGGCAGCCTCCGCCTCGGCACCCGTTGCGGCCGCCCGCTCCTCGGTCGGCGGTTCGACGCCGCGCGGGGCGGTGACGGCGCGCCACCAGAGGCGCAGGGCGGGCGGGTCGGCGGGCTCGAAGGGCTTGCCGGGCCGGGGCATCGCGAGGCGTGCCCCGAGCACCTGGGCGGAGGTGACCACCCGCTCGGCCGGCTCCTCCCACGGGTGCAGCGCCAGGTTGAAGGTGCACCAGTGGATCGGCAGCAGCAGCTCGCCGCCGAGGTCCAGGTGCGCCCGGACACCCTCCTCGGGCGTCATGTGCACCTCGGGCCAGAAGTCGCTGTACGCGCCGACCTGCACCATCGTCGCGTCGAACGGGCCGAGCCGGCGGCCGATCTCGGCGAAGCCCGGGAAGTATCCGGTGTCCCCGCTGTGGAAGATCCGGTGACTGTCGCCGGCCACCACCCAGGAGGCCCACAGGAACAGGCTGCTGGTGCGCGGGCCGCGGCTGCAGTAGTGCCGGGCCGGCGTGGCGGTCAGGGTCAGTCCGGCGACCTCGGCGGACTCCCACCAGTCCAGCTCGACGATCCGTTCGGGCGGCACGCCCCAGTGCTCCAGGTGCGCCCCGACCCCGAGCGGCACGGCGAACACGGCCGCCGTCCCGGCCAGTGCCCGGATGGTGGCCATGTCCAGGTGGTCGTAATGGTCGTGGGAGACCACGACCACGTCCACCGGCCCGAGTTCGGACAGCGGCAGCGGCACCGGGTGCAGCCGCTTGGGGCCGGTCCAGCCGAACGGGGAGCAGCGCTCGCCCCAGACCGGGTCGAGCAGGACGCGCCGTCCGTCGATCTCGGCGAGCACGGTGGCGTGGCCCAGCCAGGTCAGCCGCAGTCCGGACTCCGGCGGCGTGGCCAGGTCGCCCGGGAGGAGCCGGTGCACGGGTACGGCGGCGGCCGGGGCCCGTCGGGTCTTGTCCCCGGTCAGCTGGGCGCGGGTGATCTCCAGCGGGCTGCGCTCGTACACCAGGCGGCGGGTCGGTACCGGGTTGCGGAAGGCGCCGTCGGCGAACTGCGGGGAGCGGCGGATCCGGGCCAGTCGCTCGCCCCGGGGCTCGGCGCCGAACGCGTCGGTCCGCACCCGGTGCCACGCGGCCCGGGGCAGCCCGGCCAGCCCGGGGACGGCGCGGTCGGCGGTGGGGCCGGCGGCGGGCGGGGCGAATTGCGAGGACAGACCGGCGAGGCGGGAGAACCAGGGGACGGGGCGGGGCACGGCTCCTCCAAGGACGGTCACGGCTACCGGGCAGGCCGGGGCGCGCACCTCGGTGACGGCCGTGGTCACGGCCGTCGGCCGGGGTCACTGCGGTACGACAACCATCTCGTCGGAGGTTACTCGCCGTGGGCCGTCCGGACCTGGTGGAGGGCCCGGCGCGGTCCAATCGGCGTACCCGGAGCCCGCCCGGTCAGGCGTAGAAGCGCGTGATCGTCTCCGCGACGCAGTGCGGCTTGGCACTCCGCTCGCTCGTGATGGTGAAGCGCACCACGGCCTGGACGCCGCCGGGCACCTCGGTCGCCGAGAGCAGCTCGGCGGTGGCCCGGATCGCCGTGCCCACCGGCACCGGCGCCGGGAAGCGCACCTTCTCCGAACCGTAGTTCAGCGCCATCCGCACGCCCTCGACGGCGTAGCACTCCTTCGCCAGCACCGGGA
Organism: Kitasatospora sp. NPDC038210; assembly: GCF_055600605.1. Lineage (NCBI taxonomy): Bacteria > Bacillati > Actinomycetota > Actinomycetes > Kitasatosporales > Streptomycetaceae > Kitasatospora > Kitasatospora sp. NPDC038210. Next base: position 496,705 of record NZ_JBVJYK010000002.1, read on the forward strand.
TCATCGACTGGGTCAGGTACCCGTGCGCGATGGTCGAGCCGAACTGGCTCTCCTTGGCCCGCTCCGGGTCCACGTGGATCCACTGGTGGTCGCCGGTCGCCTCGGCGAACAGGTCGATCTGCCGCTGCTCGATGGTGTGCCACTCGCTGGTGCCCAGCTCGGTGCCGACGGCGGCGGTGAGGTCGGCGAGGGAGGCGAAGGTCGTCACGGTGCGCTCCTGGAGGGGGACGGGCCCGCGGAGGGGCCAGGACGCCGGAAGCGTATGCCTACCCACCGGTATCTGTCAGGAGCCCGAGCCCGAGCCCGAGACGGAAACCGACCCCGGAACCGGAACCGAGTCCGAGGCGGGAACAGGAACCAGGCCCGGGGCCGCGGCGGCCTGCCCGGCTGCTCAGGGCCGCAGCGCGGCGCTCCCCACGGCGCCCTGCCCGGTCGGGAACAGCCGCCGACCGCTCACCAGTTCCGGCACCAGCGCGACGAACAGCGGCTCCGGGTCGCCCACCCACGGCCGCAGCCCGGAACGCAGCACCCGCCGCACCTGCTCGGGATCGCGCACCGCGTCGGCCCGCCCGTGCACCAGCACGCTCCACCCGGTGCGGGTGACCGGGTCCAGCAGATCGGCCTGGAAGGCCACCACCGTGCCGTCGAGCCCGCGCGCGGTGGCACTTCCCCGGCGCACCGCGAGCACCAGCCGCCCGTCCAGGACCTCGAAGGAGACCGGCAGGACGGCCGGCAGTGCGTGCTCGGTGTACACCACGCGCCCGACGGGCACGGTGCTGAGCAGCCGCAGGCACTCGGCCTCGCTCAGGGTCTCCACTCGGTCCTCACGCTCCATGCGTCCGATCGTCCTCGGTCGGCGCGTGCGTCGATAGGGCCCATGGTCCCTGAGCGGGCGGGTCGGGAGCCCCGTCGGAGGCCGCCCGGGCGATAGCCTGCCCGGCGGCGGCGGCGGCGGCGGAACGGTCACGCGGACCGGGAACGGTGACGCGGACCGGGAACGGCGACGCGGACGGCGGCCCGTCCGCGAAGCGCGGCGGACCGCAGTGAGGGCGGCGGCCCCGGGAGCGCCGGGGCCGGCCAGGAGGGGGAACCGATGGCGGGCGGGGTCGATCTGGTGGTGATCGGGGCGGACGGCGGGCCCGACCGGGCCTTCGGCGGTGCGGCGCTCGCACCGGACGGTGCCCGGCTGCTCGCGGAGGTGCTGCCCGGGATGTGCTTCGACACCGGCGCGGCCGGCTGTCGGGTCGTCACGGCGCCGCCGGAGGCGGACGCGAACGCGATGCTCACCGCCGTGCGGGACGCGGCGCAGCACCCCGGCCGCTGGCTGGTGGTCTGCCTGGTCGGTCAGCTGGTCGCCGACCCGCGCGGGCGCCGGCTCGCCCTGGTCACCGGCGGCAGCACCCCCGACAACGCCTACCGCCGGGGCCTGGCCTGGGACTGGGTGGTCAGCGCGATGGTGCACGGGGACCAGGAGGAGGCGCTGCTGGTGGTCGACGCGGTGGCCGACCGGGACGCCTGGGCGGCCCTGGAGCGCGGCGGCGAGGACAGCGCGGGCGAACTGCTGAGCTATTCGCGCGTCCCGCTGTGGGGCCGGATCGGTCGGTACACCCCGGGCAGACGCGGCCGGGACGCCGTACTGCCGGGCGGTGACGGCTCGTTCAGCCGGGCCCTGACCACCGTCCTGCGCCAGGGTGTCCCGGGTGCCCCCGCGGCCGTCGCCCCGCTCGACCTCCAGCCCGCCGTGGCGGCGCTGACGGACGGGGGAGAGTCGGCCGGTAGTTCGGGTGCGCCGGGCGCGCGCCTGCTCGTTCCGCCGCACGGCGGGCGCCTGTTGATGCGCAATCGGGCCGCGGTTCGGGGCGCATTGGCCGGATTGTCGCTTTCCGAAGAACTGTTGGCCGTTCTGTGGCGGGAAAGTGCCCCGACGGAACCGCCTTCCGCGTAAGGTCAGGGGGCCTGAGGTGTTGCCGTGATGGGGTGGGTTGGCGAAGAATCGATCCCCAGCGGAAAGACCGGCGGGACGGCGGAATTGTTCTGGCGGCCGTGGATCACGGACCGGGTCGGTCGCGACGAGGTGGGGCAATGCGGCAGCGCGGAAATGTGTTGCGCCCTGGGGCGGTTGGGGTCGGTGGGGCGGTTCTGGCGTTGCTGCTCGGTGCTTGTGCGGGCACTGGTTCCGGCGGTTCCGTCGATCACCTCGGGACGGCGGCGCCCACGGTTGCGGGAGTGGCTCCGGTAACTCCTTCGAGTGGTTCCTCAAACGCCTCGATCGCGCCGACCGACGGCCCGGAAGGGGCGACCGGGCGGGCGGCCCTGAGGGCGTATCAGGATTGGTGGCAGGCCCAGGCCGAGCTCTTCGGGCGATCGGATTCGGACGGGTACGCGCTGGAGCAGTACTCCTCCGGGCGCGCCCTGTCCGACGCCCTCGCCGGTCTCCGGCAACTCCACGACGCCAAAGTGGTGATGACCGGAACACCGCGCAATTCCCCGGTGGTCAAGTCCGTGGGTCTGAAAACCGATCCGCAAACCGCAGTGATCGAGGACTGCGTCGATCTGACGGGCTGGCACCGCGTCGACGCCGTCACCGGGGCCGCGAAGGATCCGGCCCAGCGCCTGAACAGGTATGTCGCGACCGCGTCGCTGCGACTGTTCCAAGCACATTGGCTGATCTACGAGTTCAAGCGGGAGGTGGACCGGACATGCTGAACGCGCGGAAACCGGCCCGGCGGTTCGCGGTCGTCGCGTCGCTGTCGGCCGGTGTGCTGCTGTCCTCGGCGGTGTCGGCGACGGCGGACGAACCGCCGAGCGGCGGTGCCGAGCAGTGTTTCCCGAACGTGATCTGCGCGGGCGCCAATTCCGGCGGAAAGACCCCCGCGCCGGGCTCCACGAAAGCGAGCGGAGGCGGCGGAGGCGGCGGATCGGACAGCGGCCCGCAGCTCTGCAGCTACCACGGTGTGCCCTGGGCCTGCTACGACCCGCAGTGGGGCTGGTTCGACAGCGGTGAGGGCTGCTACTTCCGAGAGTTGGACGACCCGCCGGCGGCGGGCGACCCGGCCTGGGAGAACCACGACCCGAAGGACGGCGCGCTCTACTCGAAGGTCTGTCCGCAGACCGGTGGGGGCCAGGACGGCGCCCAGATCGTCTTCCTGGCCACCGCGCCGGGCGGCGCGGCGACCGCACTGGACGATTCCAGGGCCGTCGAGGAAGCGAAGAAGAAGCTCGTCTTCGGGCAGCCGGTGGGCCGGGTGGCGCCCGGCGGCACGGCGGTGGTCAACTCCCCGGTGTGGCTCTGGGCGGACAACGCCGCGACGCCCGAGCCGAAGACGGCGGCGGTGCACGGCATCTCGGTGACCGTCACCCCCAAGCTGGTCGAGTCGTACTGGGACTTCGGCAACGACCTCGCGACCAGCTGTGCGACGGCCGGAACGCCGTACGACCCCAAGTACGGCGCCGCCCAGTCCCCGGACTGCGGCTTCGTGTTCAAGGCCGCGTCCGGCAAGCAGAAGGACGGGGTGTACAACGCCACGGTGACGATGAAGTGGGAAGTTGCCGTCGCCGTCGTCGGCGGACCGAACCCGCGGACCTTCACGATCCCCATGAAGCAGACCAGTCCGCTCTTCACACTCAAGGTCGCCGAGGTGCAGGTACTCAACTGACCACGTCACCAGGGCGATTCGACGACTGACGAGCCGGCAACGAACGAGGGAAGGGCGGAACCCGGTGGAGAACCGTACATTCGCGACGCCGGGATCCGGCACACCCACGGGCGCCGGGGCGTCCGTGGCGCTCCCGGAGCAGCAGGAGCAGGGCGGCGCTCAGGGCAAGGGCCGGGGGCGGGCGGCACCGCACGCGCCCGCGCGGACCATGCGGGCGAGGCGGCGGCGCCCTGCGGTGCTGGCGATGGCGGTCGCGCTGATCGCGGCCGGCGGGCTGGGCGGGGCCGTCCTCTACAACAGCACCGGTCAGCGGGTCGCGGTGCTCGCCCTCGCCCGGGACGTGCCGTGGGGCCAGGTGATCACCGAGGACGACCTGGTGGTGGCCCGGATCGCGGGTGACCCGGCGCTGCACCCGGTGTCGGCCCAGGACCGCGCGAAGGCGATCGGCATGCGCGCCGCCACCGACCTCAAGCGCGGCGCCATGCTCACCAGCGGGGACCTCGCCCAGGGCCTCACCGTGCAGCCCGGGCAGATCGTGGTCGGCGTGTCGGCCAAGCGCAGCCAGCTGCCCGCCAGCCGGCTCCAGCCGGGGGTGCAGCTGGTCGTGGTCTTCACGCCCGACAACGGCCGGGCCGACTCGCTGCCCGCGACGGTGATCACCGTCGGCCGGGCGGACACCGACGGCAGCCAGGTGATCGACGTCGCGGTCGGCACGGCCGACGGGCCGCGGCTGGCGCAGTGGGTGGCGAGCGGCCGGATCCAGGTGCTGCTGGCTCCGCGTGGCGCTGCGGCCGCCGGTGCCCCCGCCGCCGGCGCGCCGTCGGCCGGTGCGCCGGCCGCGGGTGCGCCTTCCGCCGGAGCCCCGAGCGCGACCGGGGGCGCCTGATGGCGGTGATCGCGGTGGTCGGCGGCCCGGGCGCGCCCGGCGCGACCACGACCGCGCTGGCGCTGCTGCTGGCCTGGCCGCTCCAGCCCGGTCGGCGGATCCTGCTGGTCGAGGCCGACCCGGACGGCGGCGCCGTGCTCGCGGGCGCCCTGGAGGGCCGGGTCGAGGCGGTGTACGGGCTGCGCAACCTGGCCGTCGCCGACCGGCGCGGGCTGCTCGCGCAGACCATCTGGGAGCAGCTGATCGACCTCTCGCCCGACGGCGACGCCGAACGCCTGCTGCTGCCCGGGCTGACCGACCCCACCCAGGCCCCCGGCCTCGCCTACACCTGGGAGCCGCTCGCCGAGCTGCTGCAGGGCATCGAGCAGCAGGGCTACGACGTCATCGTGGACCTCGGCCGTTCCGGCGCCACCGGCGCGAGCGCGGTGCTGGCCCGCCGGGCGGACGTGGTGGCGGTGACGGTGCGGACCACGCTGCGCGGGCTGAGCGCCGTCCGGCCCCGGCTGTCCGCCCTCGTCGAGGACCTCGCCTCCGGCGGCACCGGGTCGGACGCGCTCGGGCTGATGCTGGTCGCCGAGGGGCCGTACACCCGGGCGGAGGTGTCGCGCGAACTCGGGCTGCCGGTGCTCGGCGTCCTGCCGCATGCCACCCGGACCGCCAAGGTGCTCTCCGACGGCGGCGACACCACCGACCGGCGGTTCATCCGCTCCGAGCTGATGCGCACGGCGCGGTCGGCGGCGGACGAGGTGCAGCTGCTGGTCCGGCGCAGACGGCAGCGGCTCGTGCCGAATCCGGCCCCCGGGTCGGTGCCGGGGCAGGCACCCGCCCGGCCGGTGGCGCCCGCTCCGGCGGCGGGTGCGCCGGCGGCCGGCGCACCGCTGGCGGCCGCGGTGCCGACACCGGTGGTGCCCGCGCCGTCGGTGCCGGCCCGGCCGATGCCGACACCCGCCCCGGTCACGTACGGCCAGGCCGCGTACGGGCAGGGCGGGTACGGCCAGACGGGCTCCGGGCAGTCGGCCTACGCGCAGCCCGCCCAGGGCGCGACGGCGTACGGCTCGACGGCCCACGGCTCGACGGCGTACGGCCAGGCCGGGTACGGGCAGTCGCCCTACGGTCCCGGCGAGGCCGAGCCGCCGTCGTACACGCCGCCGCAGCCGGTCCCGCCGGTGATCACCACCGGTCCGGTGGCGCCGCTGGCCGGGTTGGCGCCGCAGCCGGCCGCTCCGGCGCCGTTCCCGGCGCACGTCCAGTCGCCCGATCCGGCCGAGCCCGAGGACCAGTACCCGCTTCAGCAACCGGTGGTGACGGATGGTCAGGTACAGGTGAACGGGCAGTACCCGCACAATCCCGGGGAGGTGCTCCGTGCGCGGTAGCCCCCTGCACCGGCACCCGGCGGCCGACCCGGCCGCACTGCCCTGGGCCACGCCGACGCCCGCGCCTGCGCCCACGCCGACGGCCGCGCCGATGCCGCAGCCCGTCGTGCCGGGCCCGGTCGCTCCCGGCGCGGCCGCGCCCACCGCCGTCCCCTCCCAGCTGCCCTCGCTGGACGTGCGCGGCGCCGCCACCCGGCCGGCCGTCGACCCGCAGGTCGCCCGGGAGCTCAAACGCCAGGTCGCGGCCGAACTGCACCAGCAGATCAGCAGGTTGACCGCCACCTCCGGCTCCGAGCCGGACCGCGCCACCCGCCGCCAGCGCGGCCGGGCGCTGATCGAGGAGTCCGTCGCCCGCTGGTCCGACGCCTACGCGCAGACCCACGGCATCCCGCCCACCCGGGAGCAGGACCGCGCCCTCGCCGAGGCCGTCTTCGACCTGCTCTTCCGGGCCGGGCGACTCCAGCCCTACCTGGACGACCCGGAGATCGAGAACATCCTGATCAACGGCTGCGACGACGTCTGGGTCTCCAAGGTGCACCAACCCCTGCGCCAGGTCCCGCCGGTGGCCGACAGCGACGCCGAACTCGTCGAGCTGCTGCAGGACCTGGCCCGCCAGCACGGCGGCGGCGAGCGCAGCCTGTCCACCGCGAGCCCGACCCTCGCGCTCCGGCTTGAGGGCGGCATGCGCCTGCAGGCGCTCACCGAGGTGACGCCCCGCCCGTACGTGGCGATCCGGCGCCACCGGGTGGCCTCCGCGACGCTGCCGGAGATGGTCGAACTCGGCACCCTGGACGGCACCTTGGCCGCCTTCCTGGCCGCCGCGATCCGGGCCCGGAAGAATGTGATGATCACCGGCACCCAGGGCGTCGGCAAGACCAGCCTGCTGCGCGCCATGGCCGCCGAGATCCCGCCGGACGAGCGGATCGGCACCCTGGAGTCGGAGTTCGAGCTCTGGCTGCACACCCTCGGGCACCTGCGCCAGGTCGTCCCGATGGAGGCCCGCGAGGGCAACGGCGAACGCGTCGAGGGGCGGCTCGCCGGGGAGTTGACGATCGGCGACCTCATCCCGGCCGCGCTGCGCATGACGCTCTCGCGCATCATCGTCGGCGAGGTCCGCTCCGGCGAGGTCGTCCCGATGCTCCGCGTGATGACCAACGGCGAGGGCGGCTCGATGTGCACCCTGCACGCCCGCGGCCCGCACATGGTGGTGGACCGCATCGCCGAACTCTGCCTGGAGTACGGCTCGCACATGACCGACTCGCTCGCCTACCGGCTCACCGCCAACGCCCTGGACCTCATCGTGCACGTCAGCATGGTCGACGAGACCGCCGTCGGCGGCCGCCGGCACCGCTTCGTCTCCCACGTCCTGGAGGTCACCGGCCTCGGCGAGAGCGGCAGGCCCGCACTGAACACCGTCTTCGGGCCCCGGCCGGACCTCGGTGAGCCGCGGGCCGTCCCGCACACCCCGCCGCAGTGCCTGGACGACCTGCGCCGGGCCGGCTTCGACGCCGGCCTGCTCGGTTCCCGGTACGGGAGTTGGGCCACCCCGCTGCAGCTGCGGATCGGCGGTGGCGCGCGGTGATGCTGCTGTTCGCCCTGTGCGGGCTGGCGGTCGCGGGCGGCCTGGTCGCCCTGGTGGCCTGGGCCCGCGGCAGCGAGCCCGCCGACGAGGACACCGCCGGGCGGCCCAACCCGCTCGCCGGGCGCGCCCACGTCTTCTGGTACGGAGCCCCCGGGGCGGCCCCTGCCCGGATGGTGCGGCTGCGCCGGGTCCAGCTGCCGCTCGCGCTCGTCGGCGCGCCGCTGGCCTGGCTGTTCACCGGCATCCCGCTGACCGCGCTGCTGGTGCCGCTGGCCGTCTTCGGCCTGCCCTGGCTGTTCGACACCACCCGCCCGGACACCCACCGGATCGAGCGCCTGGAGGCGCTGTCCGAGTGGACCCAGCGGATCGCCGACGTGCTGCTGCTCGGCGTCGGCCTCAACCAGGCCATCGTCACCAGCCGCCGCACCGCCCCCGCCGCCCTGGAGGACGAGGTCGGCGAGCTCGCGGCCCGGCTGCAGGCCCGCTGGCGGCCCGAGGAGGCGCTGCACGCCTTCGCCGACAGCCTGGCCGACGCCACCGCCGACAAGGTGCTCGCCGCGCTCGTGCTGCGGGCCGGGGACAGCGGCCCCGGCCTGGCCCGCACGCTGTCCGACATGGCCGACTCGGTCCGCGACGAGGTCCGCCAGCGCCGCGCCATCGAGGCGGACCGGGCCAAGCACCGGACCACCATCCGCTGGCTGGTCGGCATCATCGTGCTGGTCGTCAGCATAGGGTCCTTCAACACCGAGTACACCCGGCCGTACGGCACCTTCCTCGGCCAGCTGGTCCTGGCCGTGGTCGCCGCCCTGTTCGTGGCGATCATCGCCTGGATGCGGGCGCTGGCCTCCCACCCGCCGGTGCCCCGGCTGCTCACGCCGGACCGGCGCAGCAGGAGCGGGCGGGGCACGGGCGCACCGGCGCGCGAGCAGGAGCCGACCGAGCAGCTCGGGGAGGTCCGGTGATCTCCCCCTGGTCCGTGCTGGCCGGCGCCGTCGCGGCCGGCGGCCTCGCCCTGCTGGTGGCCGAACTGCGGCCGGCACCCCCGGACCTGCGCCAGGCGCTGGACCGGTTGCACGCCGTACCCGCGGACCGCGCGCAGGACCCGGACGAACGTCCGCGCTGGTACGACCGGATCGGCGAGCGGTCCGTCCGGCTGCGCGGGGTCTCCGTCCCGCGCCGCGAACTCGCCCTGATCGGCCGCACCCCGGCCCGGTTCATGGTGCACAAGCTGCTGTTCGCCGCGCTCGGCCTGGTGCTGCCCGCCTACCTCGGCGCGATGGCCGTGCTGATGGACATCGGCCTGCCCTTCGCGCTGCCGCTGGTCGTCGGGCCGCTGCTGGCCGGCCTGCTGTGGTTCGTCCCGGACGCCGTCGTGCGCGGCGAGGCCAAGGAGGCGCGCACCGAGTACCTGCACGGCATCGCCGCCTACCTGGAGCTCGTCGCGCTGGAGCGGGCCGCCGACTGCGGCCCCGCCGAGGCGCTGCGCCGGGCCGCCTCGGTCGGCCGGGGCGCGGTGTTCCGCCGGATCCGCGACGCCCTGGAGCGCGCGGCCACCGACCGGCTCCCGCCGTGGGCCGGACTCGACGCGCTGGCCGAGGAGTTGGGCCTCACCCCGCTGCAGGACGTGGCCGACATCATGCGGCTGTCCGGCACCGACGGCGCCGCCGTGTACGACACCCTGCGGGCCCGCGCCAAGGGCCTGCGCGGCGAACTGCTCGCCGAGGACCTCGCCAGGGCCAACGCCGACAGCGAGCGGATGGTCGCGCCGGGGGCCGCCCTGACGCTGCTGATGACCGTCCTGATCGTCTTTCCCGCGCTCCACCAGATGCTCAACTGACCGATCAGCCAGAGCAGCTGACACCACACCACATACGGAGAAACCGATGTACGTTCGACTCGCCGACCTGGCAAGCCGGGTGCTGCGACCCGCGCTGCTGCCCGTGCAGTTCGCCCTGCTGCTGTTCACACTGCGGCTGGGCCGGCTACGGGCCGCCCGCGCGCGCGGCGACCGCGGCGCCATCAGCATCGAACTCGCCCTCGCCATCATCGCGTTGGTCTTCGTGGCGGGCGCCGTCGCGACCGCGCTCTACCTGCTGAAGGACAAGGTCGTCCAGAAGGTCCAGCAGGACCCGAACATGCCGGGCGGCGCCGGCGGCGCGGGCGGGGCCACCAAGGGATGAAGCGTCCGGCCCGTCGTGGCGACCAGGGGTCGATGAGCGTCAGTCTCGCCATCGTCTTCCCGGTCGTCCTGCTGCTCCTGCTGATCACCGTCCAGGCCGGGCTGATCTGGTTCGACCGGCAGGTCGCGCTCACCGCGGCCCGCGAGGGCGTGGACGCCGGGCGGGTGCAGGGGAACGCGACGGACGAGCAGAAGAACGCCGCGGCGGTGCGGCAGGCCCGGGACTTCCTGGAGCGGCAGGGGGCGCACGGGTACGAGGTGAGGACCGACGGCAGCTCGGCCACCACCATCCGCGTCACCGTCGAGCTGACACCGCCGCTGCTGATACCCGGGCTCTCGGCGCCCGTCATCCGGCAGTTCGCCGAAGCGCCGCGGGAGCGCTTCGTACCGCCGGTGGTGAAGCCGTGAGCCGGGGGTTCCCGGCACTGCGCCGGTGGCGACGGCTGCGCCGGGACGGGGGCGGGGTCGCGATCGAGGCGGCGATCGTCGCGCCGGCGGTGGTCGGGCTGATCCTGGTGGCCGTCGCCGCCGGGCGGGTGCAGACCGCGGCCGGCACCGTCGAGGCCGCCGCCCGTGCCGGAGCCCGGACTGCCTCGCTGCAGCGCGATCCGACCGCGGCGCAGACGCAGGCGCAGGCCAAGGACTCCGCCCTGGCGACGCTGGGCCAGCAGGGCGTGGTCTGCCGGAACCAGGACGTGCACGTCGAGGGCGGGCAGCTGAAGCTGCCGGACGGCGCCGTCCGGACCGTCAAGGTCACGGTGGTCTGTGACGTCGAACTGGCCGACCTGATCGGCGGACCGTCCGGGGTGCCCGTGACGAAGCACCTCGTCGGAGAGTTCACCTCGGTGGTGGACCGTTACCGGGGCGCATGAGGGCGCGCGCCGCCACCACCGGGAAAACGGGGGATTGGAGGCGGCCCGCGCGGGGGAGACGCAAGCGGAGAGCGCTCGGGGGATGACACAACGGTACCGAGTGGCGCCCGGTGGGGGCCGGTGGGGAGAGGGACGTGCGGATCGGGGGGAGGGGATGCGGGTGTTGAGCCGTCTGCGGCGAACCGTGCGGGCGCGACGGTCCGACCGGGGCGCGGTGGCCCTCTTCGTCGCGATCTGCGCGGCCTACGTCGTGCTCGTCATCGCCCTGGTGATCGACGCGGGCGGCCGGCTACGGGTCGCCGAGCGCACCGACGCCTACGCCCAGGAAGCCGCGCGGGTCGGCGGACAGCAGCTCGACCAGGCCGCCGTGCTGCAGGGGAAGGGCTTCAAGGTCCAGGAGCAGTACGTGCGGGACGCCGCCGACGCCTACCTCGGCCTGTACGGCCTGCGGGCCGGCGGCATCGAGTTCTCCGGCGACGGCAAGGTCGTCACCGTCACCGTGCAGGCCGACTACCGGCCGGTCCTGCTGGGCGCCCTCGGGGAGCGGAAGGTAACGGGCAGGGGCAGTGCGACCCTCGTCCACGGAGTCGAGAAAGCGGAGACCGACTGATGGCCGCGCCACGTGCCAAGGACCAGGCCCGAACCGCCCAGGACCAGGCCCGAACCGCCCGGGCCCGCAACGGCCGGGCCGGGGCCTCACATCGAGGCGGTGGGGGCGCGCGACGGCCCGGTGCCCCGGCGCCCCGACCGCCGCGCGGACGCGGCCGCGGGGGCGCCCTGATCACGGCGCTCGCCGCGCTGGTCACCCTGCTCGTCCTGCTGTTCGGCGTTCCCGCGCTGCTGCTGTACGGCACCCACGCGGTCGCCGGGATGGGCGAGGTCGCGCCGGGCGGCGTGGGCGAGGCGCTCACCAGTCCGGACGACGGACGGCTGTTCCTGTGGGCGCTGGTGGTGGTCGGCTGGCTCGCCTGGGCGTGCTTCGCGTTCTCCGTGCTGCTGGAGATCCCCGCCCAGCTGCGCGGCCGGATCGCCCGCCGGATCCCGGCATTCGGCTGGAGCCAGCGGCTCGCGGCCGGACTGGTCGGTTCGGTGCTCGCCCTGCTGCCGGTGGCCGGCTCGGCTTTCGCAGCCGTCCCCGAACTGGCCCACACCCCCGCCGTCCAGGCCCAGTTGACCCCCGGCGTGCAGCGCGCCGCGCTCCCCGCCGTGCAGTCCGCACCCGCGCTCGCGCCCGCCGCCGAACAGCAGCCCACCTACACCGTGCGGGACAGCCGGCCGGCCGACAGCCTGTGGTCCATCGCCGAGCGCCAACTGGGCTCGGGAGAAAGGTGGGTGGAGATCGCCAAGCTCAACGACGGCCGGGCGATGGATGATTCGGGCACCCGCTTCGACGCCGACCGGCCGATCCAGCCCGGCTGGGAACTGCTGATGCCGACGGACGCCAAGCCGGACGAGGCGAAGAGCCCGGCGCCGGCGCCCGCCCCCTCGGGCGGTACGGCGCAGGGTGCTCCCCAGGGGGCTGCGCAGGGCGCTCCGCAGGGGACGACACCGCAGGCCGGCACGGAACCGGGTGCGGGCTCGAACGGGCAGCGGACCGTCACCGTGCAGCCCGGGGACAGCCTGTCCGCCATCGCCCAGCGGGAGTTGGGGGACGGCGAGGAGTGGCCGAAGCTCTTCGAGGCGAACAAGGGGGTGCAGGCGCCGGACGGGGAGCAGCTGACCGACCCGGACGTGGTGGTGCCGGGGATGGTGCTCACGGTGCCGGGGGCAGCCGCCACACCTGCGCCCGCGCCCGCCCCTGCCCCCGCGCCCGCCCCTGCGCCCGCGCCCGCCCCTGCGCCCGCGCCCGCTCCTGCCCCCGCGCCCGCGCCTTCGCAGGGCGCGCCGCAGTCGGCCCCGGCGCCGACGCACGCGCCGCCCACCCACGCGCCGGCCCCCGCCGCACACGCCGACCCGGCCCCCAGCGACGACTACACCATCGCCCTCACGGCCTCCACCGTCGGCGTCCTGCTCGCCGCCATCATGATCGGCACCGTCGCCCACAAGCGCGGCACCCAGCAGCGCGCCCGCCGCCCCCGGCACCGCATCGCGATGCCCGCCGCCGAGGCCGCCGCCTTCGAGAACGAGCTGATGGCCCGGCAGGACCAGGCCGGGCTGGAACTGCTGGACCGCGCCCTGCGCACCCTGGCCCGCAACACCGTGCGCGGCGGCAAGCGCCTGCCCGCCATCGTCGCCGCCCGGATCACCCCCGGCCACACCGTCGAGCTGCACCTGTCCGGCCCCGCCACCCCGATCGCGCCGTTCCGCGCCGCGCACGCCGCCAACGTCTGGTGGTGCAGCGCCGACTCCGGCGACATGCTGAGCCCCGCGCAGGCCCGCAAGACCGCCGCGCCGTACCCCGCGCTGGTCACCCTCGGCACCTCGCCCGACGGCTCGGTGGTCCTCGCCGACCTGGAGGCCGTCCGGCTGCTCCACCTCTCCGGCCACCCGGACGACGCCCGCGACGTGCTGCGCACCCTCGCCATCGAGCTCGCCCACAGCCCGCTCGCCGACCGGCTCCACCTGCACCTGGTCGACCTCGCCGAGGAGGTGCCGATCAGCGGCCCGGCCGCCGAACGCGTGCACCGTCACCCCACCCTGGAGGCGGCGCTCGCCGCCCTCGGCCCGCGCACCGCCAAGGCCCGCGCCACCCTGGTCGCCGCCGAGGCCGCCGGCCCGCGCGACGCCCGCAGCCGGGGCCAGGCCGACGAGTCGTGGACCCCCGAGATCGTGCTCTGCGCCCAGCAGCCCGGCGGCGAGGTCCCCGCCGAACTCGGCCGGCTGCTCGACGCCCGCCCGCGCACCTGCGTCGCTGTCATCACCCGGGCCCCGGAGCGCGGCACCGGCCCGGTGGCCCGCTGGACGCTCCCCGCCACCGGCCAGGCCGCCATCCCCGGCCTGCACCTCACCGTCGAGCTGCAGCGGCTCAGCGGACGGCAGTACGACCAGGTCGCCGAGCTGCTCCGGGCCGCCGACGACACCACCCAGCACCCCGCCCCGGCCTGGACCCTGGACGGTCCGGAGGACACCGACACCACCGAACTGCCCGCTGCCGTACCGGTGCTGGCCGCCGTCGGGGCCTCGGGCGGTGCGGGCGAGAGCGGTACGGACGCGGCCGCCGGTCCGCGGCTGCTCGCCCGGGTCATCGGCACCGGCGCCAGCCCGTTCGCGGGCACGGACCCGGTGACGCCCGCTCCGGCGCCGCTGCCGGCCGGCGCGTCGGGTGGTCCGGCTTCGGGTGGTGCGTCGCGCGGTACGGCGTCCGGCGGTGCGGCGTCGGGCGGTGCGGTTCCCGGCGGGTCGAGTGCGGTTCCGGCCGGACCGGCCCGGTTCGCCGTCAACGGGCAGGGGCGGCACGCCGCGGGCGACGAGGCCACCCGGGATCTGCGGCGGCCGAGCGTGTCCGAGGTCGAGGAGGCCGCTGCGGGGGCTGCCGACGGTGCCGCCGGCGGTGCCGCGGAGGCCGTGGACACTCCGACGGCCGTGCTCGCCGTCGTGCCGGTGGTTCCGGTCGTGCCGAAGCCGGGCCCGGGCGAGGAGCCGGTGCCGGCTGCGGAGCCGACCGCCGAGGCCGAGGCCGACGTCGAGGCCGACGTCGAGGCTGATGACGAAGCCGAGGCCGGAAGCCCGTCGGGGACGCCCGGACCGGCGGCCGAGCCCGGCCCCGCAGCCGTCGCCCCCGTCGCCCGGACCACCCCCGGCCGCAGTGACAGCGACGACCTGCTCGCCATCCTGCGCTCCCCGGAGGCGCACGCCCAGCGCAACGCGCCGCGGATCCGGCTGCTCGGCCCGGTGGACGTCGCCGGGGTGCTCGGCACCGCCGAAGCCGGCGCGCTGCCCCGGCTCACCGAACTCGCCGTCTACCTCGCGCTGCGCCCCGGCTCCGACCACCACGCCCTCGACCACGACCTGCACCCCGGCGCCGCGCACCTCGATCCGCACCCCACCACGGCAGACGCGAAGAGTCCGCTGCCGGACAAACTGGCCGACCTGGCCGCCTGGTTCGGCACCTCGCCCGAAGGGCGCGCCTTCCTGCCCACCGACACCACCGAGGGCTACTCCTTCGCCCCGGCGGTCACCTGCGACTGGGACGAGTTCCGCAGCCTCTACCGGCGCGGCATGCGCAGCACCAGTGCCACCGCCGACGCCGCCCTGGCCCACGCACTCGCCCTGGTCCGCGGCGCCCCGTTCGCCGAGGCCCCGCCCGCCTCGTACGGCTGGGCCGAGGCCGAGCGCCAGGACATGATCGCGGCGATCGTCGACACCGCCCACGAACTGGCCGCCCGCCGCCTGCAGTACGGCGACCACCGCAGCGCCGAGGCGGCCGTCTTCCGCGGCCTCGCGGTGGCCCCGGACGTCGAACTCCTGCACCGGGACCTCTTCTACGCCTACGCCTCGGCCGGCGCCCGCGACCAGCTGCTGCGCGCCGTCAACCGGCTGGACGCCCTCAGCCGCCGCACCGGCCGCGACCTCGACGCCGACACCGTCGCCCTGCTGCGGGACCTGCTCGCCGGGTCCTGAGGGCTTGAGCCGGGGCAGGACCGTCCCCGGCCCGCGTGGCATCCGCCGTTGCCGTGCGGGCGGGGTCGCGGGTCGTCGGTCGTGGAGCGGGGGCGGTGCGCGACGTGGCTGCTCCGGCCGAACCCGAGGAGTGCGAAGCCGAGTTCGAGGAAGCGGTGGTGGCGGCGGTGGCGGCGCTCGTCGGGTCCGCCGCGGAACGTCTCGCGGTCGGGCCGTGCACGCCGCCGTAGCCGACCGATCGGCGGTTCGTGTCCGGACTTCGCGTGGGGATCCCGTGTGGGGACCCGGTGCTCGGGTGCCGTGCCCGGATCCCGTGTGGGGAACCCGTGTTCAGGTGGCGCGCAGCCAGGTGTCCAGGGCGGTGAAGTCCGCCTCGGTGAGGCCGCGTTGGGGGTCCACCCGGTGGAGGAGCGTGCGGGCGGGGGAGTGGGCCGCGACCCAGCGGCGGTCCGCCTCGGTGATCTCGTCGTCCACCCAGGCGAACGGACGGCCGGCGGCCCAGGCCACCAGTGTGCGGGTCTTCCAGTGCACCCCGCCCGGCTCGTCCTCCTCCTCCACCGGCCAGTCCACGACGGGCAGTTGCGGCAGCCCCAGCCACGGAGCGACGCAATGGTCGGCGTCCGCCAGCCAGGTCGTCGCCCACACCGGTTCGCACGGCAGGCCGAGCAGGCGCGGCCCCAGCGCCGGGTCGATGCGGGCCACCAACGGGTTCCCGCCCGTGGCCGTGCCGGAGCCGTACGGGCTGCGGTAGGTGGGGTAGCCGCCCGGGGGCGGGGCGCCGAAGGGGATCAGCGGTCCGTCCACGTCGAGGAAGAGCAACGGGCGGTCGGTACCGGTCATGACGGCACGATAGCGGCCGGCGCGGGGGCGGTGGCGCGCCGATCGGCCACCCGGCCTGGATCGGGTGCGGCGGGATCTCGTAGGGTGGCGGCGCACGGAGTGTGGTGGCTGGCACCATGCAGGCAAGGGCATCAGACGCCGCGGGAGCGGCGGGGCGGGGCGGTGACCAGGAGATGGCGGAGACGACAGCGGTTTCCGGAGGTCCCGACCCGACTGCGGACTCGGGCCCCTGGGACGCCGTACCGCCGCCGGGCCCGCGCCTCCCGTCCGAGGAGCACCCGCCCGGGCCCGCGGCGCTCTACGAGCCGCCGCCCGCGCCCCCGGCGCTCTACGAGCCGCCGCCCGCGCCCCCGGCCGTACCGGCTCAGATGCCTGCTCCGGTGCCCGCTGCCGCGCCTCTGGCAGTGCCTGCTGCCGTGTCTGCTCCGCTCGTGCCGCAGCAGCCTGCGCAGGTGCCGGCGCCTCCGGTTGGGCCGCCTGCCGTGTCTCCCGCCGCGCCCCCCGTCCCGCCGACCGGCTGGACGCTCACCGGACTGCCGGCCGCAGGGGCGGCGTCCCCGGCGACGCCGCCTCCGTTCCCGGCCGCGGGCGGTGCACCGAGTGGCCTGCCCGGCGCGGCCGCCGCCGCTGCCGGGGGGCTCGGTGCCGCGCCGCGCGGACGGATCCTGGTGATCGAGGGCGGGTACGGCAACTCCGGGCGCCGCACCTGGGGCCGGGGCGGACCGGCCCAGGCGCCGGTGCTCTCCGCGATGCTCGCCGCGGTCTCCCCGCAGGTGCTGCTCGCGGCCGACGCGGTGGACGCGGTCCACCTCCCGGGCGCCAGCGACCCGCACACCGTCCTCGCCCACCTGCGTGCCGCCTCCCGGCACCCCGGGCCGCTGCTGGTGCACGTGGGCGGCCACGTGGTCGCCGACAAGCGCGGCGGCCAGCTGCAGCTGACGCTGCGCGACGCCAAGCAGGACGGTCTGCCCTGGCAGGCCATCGCAGCCGAACTGAGCCACCGTCCGGCCGAGTGGCAGACCCTGGTCATCGCCGACCTGAGCGCCGACCAGAATGCTTGGCCGTACCTCCAGGGCACCGTCTCGCCGCTCAGCGAGGGCATTCCGCTGTGGGCCGTGGTCAGCCCGGACCCGGAGCAGATCGGCACCTTCACCCGCGCGCTGATCGAGGCGCTGCACGGTGGCCGGCCCGGTGCGGGCGAGGTGCTCGCGCCCGAGCAGCTGCGGCAGCAGGTGTACTCGGTGCTGCGGCCGGACGTGGTCATCCTGGCCACGCACACCCCGGACCGCCCGGTCTTCCGCAACACCGCGCGGCGCGGCGACGGCCCGTCGGCCGACCTGCCGCAGGTGCCGGACCCGGTGCGGGCCGCGGACCGGGGTGCGGACGCGGTGCCCGCGGAGTTTCCGCAGCCCCCGGCACCGTCGCTGCCTCGCCCCGCGCAGCCGCAGGACGGCGTCGCCGCGCCGCCGGTGCCGGCCCCTGCCGCCGCTGCGGTGGGCGTCGGCGGCCCGGTGAGCCTGGTCAAGCCGGGCGTGCCGCCCACCCCGCCCCGGCCGGCCCGCCCGGTCAGCCTGCTGAAGGCGGGCGGGTCCTCGGAGTCTTCCGAGCCTTCCGGAGCCTCCGAGTCCTTCGAGCCGGTCGGGTCCTCCGGGACCGACGTGGTGGCGTCGGGCGTGACCCTGCGCAAGCCTGCCCCGGCCGACGCCGCGCCCGCGGACACCCTGCCCCCGGCGGGCGTCACGCTCCACAAGGGCCGGCCGGAGGCTGCGGACGCCGCCGTCGAGGCCGAACTCCCCTCGGTGGAGGACGCGGTGGCGACCGCGGAGGCCGTGGAGACGGCCGGGGACGCCGATGTCGCCGTCGTCGCGGAAACGGTGACGGAGGAGACGCCCGAGACCGAGCCGACGGACGACGTGCCTGCGGACGACGTGCCTGCGGACGCCGTGCCCGCTGACGAGGTGCCTGCGGACGCCGTTCCGCAGGACGAGGCGCCGCAGGACGAGGTGCCGGCCGATGCTCCGCCCGCGCCGGCGGAGGCCCCCGCCGAGGCGCCGGCCCCGGCCCCGGCCCCGGCCGAAGCTGCTGCCGACGGCCGGCCGCGTGCGGACTACCGCGAGATCATCGGGCGGATCGTCCGCAGCGCCGACGCCGGGGACCACGCCGCCGCGACGGACCTGGCCTTCGCCCTCGAACTGGAGGCCATCGCCGAGCACGGCGCCGTCTCCGAGCCGGTGCTCCAGGTGCGGCAGGTCCGCGCACACGTGTGCCGGCTCGCGGGCCGCCCGGCCGAGGCCGCGGACATCTACCGCGAAGTGGCCCTGACGCTGCTCCGTTCGCAGGGCCCGGACCACCCGGAGACCCAGCAGGCGGCCACCAACGCCGAGGCGTGCTGGCGATCGATCACCGACCGTGCGGAGGCCATCCGCATCGCCCCGGAGATCATCGAGCTGCGCGCCTACCTCCCGGGCCCGGAGGGCCGCAAGCTCCGCGCCGCCGAGCGCTACCTCGCCCAGCTGGCCGCCACCGGCTGACGGGCGACGGGAGCCGGGAAGCGGCGCATCGAAGTCGGCGCACAGCAGACAGAAAACAGCGGACAGCTGACAGATTTCGAAATCTGTCAGCTGTCCGCTGTCATTTGTCAGCCGTGTCAGCCGGGTCAGCCGTGCCGGCTGTCGGCTCGGTCAGCCGCTACCGCCTGACCGGGCCGACACCCGATCACCGACCGGCGATCGCGTGGACGAACTTGGCCGCGTCGACGGTGCCCAGGCCGCTGGAGAGGTCGTAGCCCGGGGTGGCGTTGTAGCCGGTGACACCGTTCCAGCCGTTGTCGCCCTCCTTCACGTCCTTGATGCCGCTCCACTGGCTCGGGAGCAGGCTCAGGCCGTACAGGCGCCAGTTGATCTGGCCCAGGCGGTAGCCGGCGAGCTGGTCGGCGAGCGCGACGACACCCGAGAAGATCGGGGTGGCCTCGCTGGTGCCGCCGGTGAGGTGCCAGCCGACCGCGGTCGGGTCGTAGGACTCGTAGGTCCAGGCCCCGCCGTCGACGGCCGCGCTCATGCTGATGTCCGGCGTGCCGCGGTGGTTGCCGGTGACGTTGGCGACGCCGGCCTGGTACCACGGACGCTCGAAGACGCCGGAGACGCCACCGCCGCCGGCGCCGTAGCTGTCGTGCCACACCTTGTCGTCCGCGGTGCGCTTGCCGCTGTCGTCCAGGGTCAGCTGGGTGCCGCCGATGGAGGTGACCAGCGGGTCCGAGGACGGCCAGGAGTTGACCTTGAACGGGTACAGGTCGGTGCCGTTCTCCTTGGCGTCGGTGGCGCCGTTGTCGCCGGAGGCGGCGAGCACGGTGACGTTGCGGTCGGCGGCGGCCTGGAAGGCGTAGCGCAGGTCGGTGATCGACTTGAAGTCGCCCTTGTCGAAGCCCGGGAAGGTGTTCTCGGTGGCGCCGAAGCTCTGCGAGATGACGTCGCCGCGGCCCTGCTTGATGAGGCTCTTCTCGGCGTCCATCATCTCGGGCAGACCGGTGGTGCCCTCGGTCTCGGCGACGCCGGTCTCGACCAGGATGATGTGCGCGTCGGGGGCGACCGCGTGGGCGTACTCGACGTCCAGCGTGGTCTCGCCGGCCCAGCCGGTGTGGTCGGGGTTGGTCGGGTCGAAGACGGGGACGTTGCCCCACTTGACCACCTCGACGTTGGTGTCCGGGATGCCCCACTGCTTGTCGAAGACCTCCAGGTCGTGCTGGATGGTCGGCGAGCCGAAGGAGTCGACGATGACGATCGTGCGGCCCTTGCCCGTGACGCCCTGCTGGTACAGCGGGTTGAGGTTGTAGGCCTCGCGGTACTGCAGCGGCGAGTAGCAGTGGATGCCGATCTGGCTGACGCACTGGGTGGTGGTCAGCGGCGCCGGGCGCGCCTGGGCGTTGTGGTGGCCGAAGGAGGCCGGGCGGACGTGGACGCCCGCGAGGTCGTGCGAGGGGGCGGCGGTCGCGGTGCCGACGGCCGGTACTGCGACGGTGCCGGCCGTGAGGGCGGTGGCCCCGACGGCGAGCAGAGCCAGGGCGCGGCGGAGGGAAGCGGGGCTGCCCATGGGACTCCTTGAGGGGGACGCTGGGCCCGACCTGGTCAGGTCGGGTCGGTCCGGCCATCCCATCGACTGCAACATGATCATGCCATAGTCATTTGGTGGGGTAGTCCGATCAAGAGCATGGTCACGCTCGGCCACGCGAAAAGGTAAAGGCCGCCCCAGGGGAAGGTAACCCCGCATCTGGGACGGCCGTCTGACGCTCCGTCAGCAAATCACCATCGTCTTCACAGTTTTCACCGTGTTGGCCAACTTTACCAAGTTCACCGGCGCCCGGTAAGCCGCCGTCAGGTCAGCGCGCGCCGCCGTTGACGTAGAGGGTCTGCCCGCTGACGTACGAGGCGTCCTCGCTGGCGAGGAAGGCCACCACCGACGCGACCTCCTCCGGCTGTCCGACCCGGCGCAGCGGCGTGCGGGCGGCCACCTCGGTCTGGTGGTCCTCGGCGGTGGCGCCCACCCGCTCGGCGGTGGCCGCGGTCATCGCGGTGGCGATGTAGCCCGGGGCGACGGCGTTGACGTTGATGTTGAACGGGCCGAGTTCGATCGCCAGGGTGGCGGTGAGGCCCTGGATGCCGGCCTTGGCGGCCGCGTAGTTGGCCTGGCCGCGGTTGCCGAGGGCGGAGCGCGAGCTGAGCGAGACGATCTTCCCGTACTTCTGCGCCACCATGTACTTCTGCGCGACGTGGCTGCAGTTGTACGCGCTGGTCAGGTTGACCGTCAGCACCGCGTCCCAGTCGGCCTTGGGCATCTTGAAGAACAGGTTGTCCCGGGTGATCCCGGCGTTGTTGACCAGGACGTGCACCCCGCCCAGGTCGGCCGCGATCTGCGCGAACACCGCCTCGACCGCGTCGTAGTCGGCCACGTCGCAGCCGTACGCCCGGGCGGTGCCGCCCTTGGCGGTGATCTCGGCGACCGTCCCGGCCGCCCGCTCGGCGCTGAGGTCGACGACGGCGACCGCCGCGCCCTCCTCCGCCAGCAGGCGGGCGGTGGCCGCACCGATGCCCTGCGCCGCGCCGGTCACGACGGCGACCTTCCCCGCGAAACGGGTCATGTGAACTCCTTGGAAGGAAGAGTGAGTGGCGACAGCGGACAGTCCGTCCCTGTCCGTTGTGAGACGTTCTCGGTCCGTTGTCAGACGTTCTCGACCAGCACGGCCGTACCCTGCCCCACGCCCACGCACATGGTGGCCAGGCCGCGCCGGGCGCCGGTCCGGCGCATCCGGTGCAGCAGGGTGGTGAGGATGCGGGCGCCGGAGCCGCCCAGCGGGTGGCCTAGGGCGATCGCCCCGCCGCTGGGGTTGACCAGCTCGTCGGCCTGCTCCGGGTCGAACCCGATGCCGTCGGCGGAGGCCAGCGCCTGGGCGGCGAAGGCCTCGTTGAGCTCGGCCGTCTCCAGATCGGCGAGCGTCCAGCCGGCCCGTCCGAGCACCTTCGCCGTCGCGGGCACCGGCCCGATGCCCATGACGTCCGGGTGCACCCCGGCCGAGGCACCGGCCACGTACCGGCCGAGCGGCTGGAGGCCGAGGTCGCGCAGCGCCTCCTCGCTGACCAGGACCAGCCCGGCCGCGCCGTCGTTCATCGGCGAGGCGTTCCCGGCCGTGACGGTGCCCCCGGGCCGGAAGACCGGCTTGAGCCCGGAGAGCTTCGCCAGGCTGGTGTCCTCCCGGATGCCCTCGTCCTGGCCGACCGTCACCCCGTCCGGCCGCTGGACCGGGATCAGCTCGGCGTCGAAGTGCCCGTCCTTGCGGGCGGCCGCCGCGCGCTGGTGGCTGCGCAGCGCGAAGGCGTCCTGGCGCTCGCGGGTGATGCCGTACCGGGTGGCGACCTCCTCGGCCGTCTCGCCCATGCTGAGCACCCCGTGCAGCTCGGCCATCCGGGGGTTGGTGAGCCGCCAGCCGAGCCGGGTGTCGTAGGTCTCCATCCGGTGCGGCAGCGCCTCGTCGGGGCGGGGCAGCACGAAGGGGGCGCGGGTCATCGACTCGCAGCCGCCGGCGAGCACCACGTCGGCCTCGCCGGAGCCGATCGCCCGGGCGGCGAGGGTGACGGCCTCCAGTCCGGAGGCGCAGAGCCGGTTGACGGTGGCTCCGGGGACGCTCTCCGGCAGGCCGGCCAGCAGGACGGCCATCCGGGCGGCGTTGCGGTTGTCCTCGCCGGCCTGGTTGGCGGCGCCCCAGTAGACGTCGTCGATCCGGGCCGGGTCGAGGGCGGGTACGTCGGCGAGCAGGGCGCGCAGCACGGTGGCCGAGAGGTCGTCCGGGCGGACCGTGGCGAGCGCGCCGCGCAGCCGGCCGATGGGTGTGCGGCGGGCTGCGGCGAAGTAGACGGGACGCACGTCGTCGGGCTCCTTAGCGGAAAGGGGTGGGTCAGAAGGCGTTGATGCCGGTGAGGGCGCGCCCGATGAGCAGTTGGTGGATCTGGCTGGTGCCCTCGTAGAGGGTCATCACCCGCGCGTCGCGCAGGTACTTGCCGACCGGGTACTCGTCGATGAACCCGTACCCGCCGAACACCTGGAGCGCGTTGTTGGCGGCCCGGACGGCGGCCTCGCTCGCGTAGAGCTTGGCGACGGAGGACTCGGTGGCGAACGGCAGGCCGCGTTCGATGTGGTCGGCGACCTTCCAGGTGAGCAGCCGGGCCGCCTCGACGTCCACGGCGATGCCGGCCAGCAGTTCCTGGACGAGCTGGTGCGAGGCGATCGGCCGTCCGAACTGCTCGCGCTCGCCCGCGTAACGGACCGCGGCCTCCAGGCAGGCGCGGGCGATGCCGACGCAGCCGGCGGCGACCGACATCCGGCCCTTCGCCAGCGCGGCCATCGCGACCGTGAACCCCTTGCCGACCTCGCCGAGCCGGGCTTCGCCGTCCGGCACCCGGACGTCCTCGAAGGAGAGTTCGGCGGTGGCCTGGCCGCGCAGGCCGAGCTTGCCGTGGATCTCGGTGCGGGTGAAGCCGGGCAGGTCGGTGGGGACCAGGAAGGCGGTGATGCCCCGGTGGCCCCCCTGCTCGGGATCGTCGCCGCCGGTGCGGGCGAAGACCAGCGCGACATCGGCCCAGGTGCCGTTGGTGATGAACGTCTTGGTGCCGTTGAGCACCCAGTCCGAGCCGTCCCGCACCGCGCGGGTGGTGAGGTTGGCGGCGTCCGAGCCGGTGCCGGGTTCGGTGAGCGCGAAGCAGGCGAGCGCCTCGCCCGAGGTGAGCCTGGGCAGCCAGTGCCGCTTCTGCTCCTCGGTGCCGAAGCCGTTGACGGACTTGGCGACCAGGCCGAGCGAGACCGAGACGATGCCGCGCACGGCCGAGTCGCCGCGCCCGAGCTCCTCCAGGACCAGGCAGTACGCGAGGTGGTCGCCGCCGCTGCCGCCGTACTCCTCGGGGATGGTCAGGCCGAGGAAGCCCACCTTCGCCAGCTTGCCGACGATCGCGCGGTCGACGGACTCGGCGCGGTCCCACTCGGTGGCGTACGGCACGATCTCGCGGTCGGTGAAGGCGGCGGCGAGGTCCCGGACGGCGCTCTGCTCCTCGGACAACTCCAGGTTCACGGCGGCTCCCGAATCCCGTATGCCGGACCCGGGGGGAGGTCCGGGCCGATTAAACTAGCGCTGCAAGTTTTATGGGGGGACTGTAGCCCCGCCCGGCCCGCGCTGGGAAGGGGCACCTGCCAGAATCGGTCCCCACCGCACCCGACCGGACGAACCGGAGGACGCCGCCGAGATGGCCCGCCCACGCACCCCGCTGCTCAGCCGCGAGCGCATCGTCGTCACCGCTCTGCGACTGATCGACGACGAAGGGCTGGACGCCCTCTCCACCCGCCGCCTCGCCACCGAGCTGTCGGTCAGCGGGCCCTCGCTCTACAACCACTTCGCCACCAAGGACGAGCTGTTGGACGCGGTGGTGGACAGCGTCATCGGCGAAGTCGACTTGTCGATGTTCGGGCCCGCCCGGGCGCCCGGGCCCGCCGGGGCGGTCGCCGCGGCAGGGGAGGCCTGGACCCCCTGGCCGGAGGCGCTGCGCGACTGGGCCCGGTCCTACCGCGCCGCGCTGGCCGCCCACCCCAACATCGTCCCGGTCCTCGCCCAGGGCCCGGGGCGGCGGCCGAACGCGCTGCGCCTGGCCGACGCGGTCTTCGGGCACCTGGTCGAGGCCGGGTGGCCGCGCGGCCAGGCGACCAGGATCGGTGCCCTGATGCGCTACTTCGTCACCGGCTCCGCGCTGGCCTCCTTCGCGGCCGGCTTCCCGGCGGACGCCGAGGTCTACGACGCGGCCGACTACCCGCACCTCGGCGAAGCCCACCGGCTGGCCGGGCACCGGGGGACGGTCGACGAGGGCGCCTTCGAGACCGGCCTGGAGGCCCTGCTCGACGGGCTCGCCCTGCGCTTCGAGCGCCTCGCCCCGCGCCAGTAGGCCCCCGCGTCCGCGTCGTCCGGCGCTCCGCGGCCTCCTTGTGCTCCGTGCCCTCCGGGTCCTCGGGGTCCTTCTCGTCCTCCCCGTCCGCAGCTCTCGGACCCGCGGGCTACCAGGGGTCGCGCGCGACGAAGGCCGGCCGCAGGGCCGGGTCCACCGGGTCGTAGTACCGGTGGTAGACCGGCGTCAGCCCGCCCGAGACCGGGGGCACGATCCAGCTCCAGTCCGCCGGGGTCGGCCGGCCGAGGCGCTCCTCCTGGGCGACGTGCTTGAGGAAGCGTTCCGACTCGGTGTGGTGGTCGGCGATCGTCACCCCGGCCTCCTGGAAGGAGTGCAGCACGGCGATGTTGAGCTCGATCAGCGCGCGGTCGCGCCAGAGCGTGCGGTCGCTGGAGGTGTCCAGGCCCAGCCGCTCGGCGACGGTGCCGAGCATGTCGTAGCGGTCGGCGTCGGCGAGGTTGCGGGCGCCGATCTCGGTGCCCATGTACCAGCCGTTGAACGGTGCGGCCGGGTAGCGGACGCCGCCGATCTCCAGCGTCATGTCGCTGATCGCGGGCACCGCGTACCAGCGCAGCCCGAGGTCGGCGAACCAGGCGTGGTCGGGGTGGCTGAGCGGCACCTCCAGCGTGGTGTCGTCCGGCAGTTCGTACCAGGCGGGGCGCTCGTCGGGCCGCTCCTGGACCAACAGCGGCAGCGCCTCGAAGCGGTCCTCGGCGCACTTCCAGCCCAGCTCGCGGGCCCGGACGGTGAGCGCGGCGCCGGCCGGGTCACCGACGACCACCCCGTCGGCCTCCCCGTCGACCCGGTGACCGGCGTAGCGGACCAACTGCTGGTTGAGGATGCGGGCGGCCGGGCGGTCCGGACGGTCGGGGGCGAACACCGAGACCACCGGGCGGATCCGCCCGCCGTTGCCCGCCAGTCGCAGGTGCTCGAAGCACTCGGCGGCGATCTCGTCGGCCGAGGTGAGGTGGCGCAGGTCACGGACCACCAGGCTGCGCCAGTACAGCCGGCCGATGCAGCGGGCGGCGTTGCGCCAGGCGAGCTTGGCGCCGTAGGTGAGTTCGGCGGGGGTGTGCCGGTAGCTCCCGGTGCGGTCGATCTCGTCGAGGACGGCCCGCAGCCGCGGCTCCGGCGACCCGGCAGCGGGCTGCTCGTGGTGGAACTGCCGGATGAAGTCCGCGGCCTGCGCCGGGTCCGTGAACGGCGGCGGTTCGGAGGGCAGTTGCTGCGCATCCTGCGAAGCCGAAGCCGAAGCCGAAGCCGAAGCCGAAGCCGAAGCCGACGGCGGGAGCGGGAGCGAGAGCGTCGGCGCGTCCGGCTGGGGCGGCAGGGGCGTCGGCGCGGTCTGCGGGTGGGCGCCCGGGGCCGAGAGGTCGCCGCGGGCCTGCGGGTGCGCGTGGGTGTGGGCGTACGGGCAGCCGCCGGTCGGTGCGGTGGCTGCGGTCCTGCGGGTGCGAAGCCGGTTGAAGATCAAGGACACATCCCTCCTGCCGCACAGGAGTACCGGAGGTGCTCGGTCCACCGCAGAGAGTGAACGATTCGGCCCCCGTACCCGCGCGGATCGCGCTAGGGTGCGGGGGCCGAAGGTCCGACTGTCGGATCAGCCGATGTCCGACTGTCAGCCCATGTCCTCCAGCCGGATGCCCTTGGTCTCCTTCAGGTACTTCGCCACGAAGGGGATGGAGAGCGCCGCGAAGGCGGCGTAGATCAGGTAGGTCACCGACAGGTCCCACCGCGCCATGGAGGGGAACGAGACGGTGATCACCCAGTTGGCGATCCACTGCGCGGAGGCGGCGACGGAGAGCGCGGCGGCGCGGATCCGGTTCGGGAACATCTCGCCGAGCATCACCCAGACGACCACGCCCCAGGACATCGCGAAGAACAGCACGAAGGCGTTGGCGGCGATCAGGGCGACGGTGCCCTGCAGGTCGGGCAGGGTGAGGTTGTCGCCGCTGCCGGTGGCCGAGGAGAACGCCCAGCCGGCCGCACCGAGCGCGACCGCCATGCCGACCGAGCCGATCAGGGCGAGCGGCTTGCGGCCGATCCGGTCGACCAGCACGATCGCGATCACGGTGCCGAGGATGTTGATGACCGAGCCGATGAAGCTGATCAGCAGCGAGTTGCTCTGGTCGATGCCGACCGACTGCCACAGGATCGACGAGTAGTAGAAGATCACGTTGATGCCGACCAGCTGCTGGAAGACCGACAGGCCGATGCCGACCCAGACGATCGGCAGCAGGCCGAAGCGGCCGCCGAGCAGGTCGCGGAAGCGCGGGCGGTGGTCGGAGGCGATCAGCCCCTGGATCTCGGCGATCCGGACGTCGGCGTCCACGCCCTCGCCCTCGACCTCGGTGAGCACCTTGCGGGCGTCCGCCAGGCGGTCGGCCTGGATCAGGTAGCGCGGGGACTCGGGGATGACCGAGGCGAGCACGAAGTAGACCGCGGCCGGGACGACGCAGATGCCCAGCATCCACTGCCAGGCCTCCAGGCCGAGCAGCTGACCGCGGGTGTCCCCGCCGGCGGAGTTCGCCAGCAGCCAGTTGACCAACTGGGAGATCGCGATGCCGAGAACGATCGCGGCCTGCTGGAAGGAGGCCAGCCGGCCCCGGTACTTGGTCGGTGCGACCTCGGCGATGTAGGTCGGGGCGATCACCGAGGCGATGCCGATGGCCGCGCCGCCGAGGACGCGCCACAGCGCGAGGTCCCAGGCGGAGAAGGGCAGCATCGAGCCGACGGCGCTGACCGCGAACAGCAGTGCGCCCGCCTTCATGACCTTGATGCGGCCGTACCGGTCGGCGAACCGGCCGGCCACCGCCGCACCCACGGCCGAGCCCAGCAGGGCCGAGGAGACGATCAGGCCGGTCACGCCGTCGCCGACGCCGAACTTCTCCTGGATGCCCGAGACGGCACCGTTGATCACGGAGCTGTCGTAGCCGAACAGGAACCCGCCGAGGGCCGCGGCGGCGGTGATGAAGACGACGAAGCCGAGGCGGCCGGGCGCGGGGGCCTCGACCGCCCCGGAGGGCTTCTGGGTGACGCTCACGATCTGACTCCTGGTACTCAACACTGAGCTCGGTAATCGAGATCGTAACCCTTGTTCGTTTAAGTCTTGTACACCGGCAGGCCAATTCGCCGTTCAAGAATTCGTAAGGTGAACAAGCAAATTGAGCCTTTCGCCCACGTCCCCGGCAGTCCCCGGCCACCTCCCCGGCGGTCCACGATGGTTCCCGGCGGTTCCCGGCGGTTCCCCGCGGCGCCGCCTAGACGGGGGCGGAGAGCGAGAGCCCGAAGCGGCCCTGCGGGTCGGTCCACCAGTGGCTCAGCCGCAGTCCGGCCGCCGCCAGCTCCTCGGCCACCCGCTCGCGGCGGAACTTGGCCGACACCTCGGTGCGCAGCTCCTCGCCGCGGGCGAAGTGCACCGGCAGGTTCAGGGCCGGGATCTTCACGGTCTGCGAGCGCAGCGAGCGCAGCCGCATCTCGATCCACTCCCGCTCGGCGTCCCAGAGCGCGACGTGCTCGAAGGCGTCCGGGTCGAAGTCGGCGCCCAGCTCGCGGTTGAGCACGTTGAGCACGTTCCGGTTGAACTCGGCGGTCACCCCGGCGGAGTCGTCGTACGCGGCGACCAGCACCGCGGGGTCCTTGACCAGGTCGGTGCCGAGCAGCAGGAAGTCGCCCGGGTCGAGGGCGGCGCGCAGACCGCGCAGGAAGACGGCGCGCTCCTCGGGCAGCAGGTTGCCGAGGGTGCCGCCGAGGAAGGCGACCAGGCGGGGGCCGCCCTCCGGGGGCAGGCCGAGCCGGGCGGTGAAGTCGGCCAGCACGCCGTGCACCGCCAGTCCGGGGTACTCGGCGGCGAGCGCGGAGCCGGCGGCGGTCAGCGCGCTCTCGCTGACGTCCACCGGGACGTAGGTCTCCAGGGTGTCGAGCGCCCGCAGGGCGTCCAGCAGCAGCCGGGTCTTCTCGGAGGAGCCGGAGCCCAGCTCGACCAGGGTGCGGGCCCGGGTCGCGGCCGCGATCTCGCCGGCCCGGGCGGTCAGGATGGCCCGCTCGGCGCGGGTCGGGTAGTACTCGGGCAGCCGGGTGATCTCCTCGAACAGCTCGCTGCCCCGCGCGTCGTAGAACCACTTCGGCGGCAGCCGCTTGGGTTCGGACGTCAGGCCGTGCTGCACGTCGTGGCGCAGCGCGGTGCTGAAGTGGTCGGCGGGCAGCAGTCGGGTGAGATCGAAGGTGTCCATGACAGGGTGGTTCCTCTGTTCAGAAGATGAAGGGAGGGTGGGGAGTCAGTAGTGGCTCGGCAGCGGGCGGACGGTGGCGCCGTGCCCGTCGACCAGCAGCAGCGCGCCGTCCGGCACGGGTGTCCACCCGGGCTCGTCGTCGTACGGCTCGGAGGCCACCACCGTCCCGAGGCCCGGCAGGGTCCGGTGCAGCAGGGTGTCGCCCCAGGTGGTCGCGGCGATCGCGGTGCCGTCGGTCAGCAGCAGGTTGAGCCGCCCGGTGGTGTGCGCGGCGACATCCGCGACGGTGCCCGCCAGGGCCTCGCCGAGCCCGGTGCCGGCGCGCAGCCGGTGCAGGGTGAGGGCCCACAGCAGGGCCGAGTCGGTGCGCGCCTCCAGCTCCAGCAGTTCGGCCGGCGGGAGCAGCGAGGCCAGGGCGTCCAGCTTGCCCGGCCAGCCGGCCACCGCGCCGTTGTGGCTGAACAGCCAGCGCTCGGCGGCGAACGGTGCGGCCGCGCTCTCGCCCGCCGCGCAGCCCTCGGTGGCGGAGCGCACGGCGGCCAGCAGCGCGCGGGTGCGGACCACCCGGGCGAGGTCGGCGAAGGTCTCGTCGGCCCAGATCGGCCCGGTCCGGCGGTAGCGGGCGGGCACTTCGTCGCCGTCCGCGTACCAGCCGAGGCCGAAGCCGTCCACGTTGACCGTGCCGTGCCGCTGCGTCCGGGGTGCCCAGGACTGCCGGTACAGCCCGAACGGCGGGTGCACCATCAGGTCCTGCGGCGCCACGGGCTCGCCCAGGTAGGCGATGTGACGGCACATCAGGCGCGCTCCGCGTCACGGGCGGTGCGGAAGCCGGCGAAGATCTGCCGCCGGACCGGGTAGTCCCAGTTGCGGAACGTGCCCCGGCAGGCGACCGGCGCCACCGCGAAGCAGCCGCCGCGCAGCACCTTGTGCTCGGGGCCGAAGAAGACCTCCGAGTACTCCCGGTACGGCCAGGCCCGGAAGTCCGGGTACGCGCGGA
This sequence comes from Kitasatospora sp. NPDC038210, assembly GCF_055600605.1. NCBI lineage: Bacteria > Bacillati > Actinomycetota > Actinomycetes > Kitasatosporales > Streptomycetaceae > Kitasatospora > Kitasatospora sp. NPDC038210. The sequence continues at coordinate 526,353 of NZ_JBVJYK010000002.1, forward strand.
AGTCGCTGGCCGTCCACTCCCACACGTCGCCGATCAACTGCCGGACACCGTAAGGGGACTGTCCCTCCGGGTAGCTGCCGGCCGCGGCCGGGCGCAGGTGGCGCTGGCCGAGGTTGGCGTGCTGGGGGCCGGGTGCCCCGTCGCCCCAGGGGTAGCGGCGGGAGCGGCCGGTCGCCGGGTCGTGCCGGGCCGCCTTCTCCCACTCCGCCTCGGTCGGCAGCCGCCGTCCGGCCCACCGGGCGTACGCGTCGGCCTCGTACCAACTGACGTGCAGCACCGGCTCGTCGGGTGCGACCGGCTCGACCACGCCGAAGCGGCGGCGCAGCCACTCGCCGGCCCGGTACTGCCAGAACAGCGGGGCGCTCAGGCCGGCCTGCTGCCGGTGGGCCCAGCCCTCCGGCGCCCACCAGCGCGGGTCGTCGTAGCCGCCGTCGGCGATGAAGCGCTGGTAGGCGGCGTTGGTGACCGGCGTGGTGTCCAGCAGGAAGGCCGGCAGGTCGACGGTGTGGGCCGGGCGCTCGTTGTCCAGCGCCCACGGCTCGGTGTCCGTGCCCATGGTGAACGGGCCGGCGGGAACGAGGACTTCGGGGGGCAGCGCGGCCGCGTCGGCGGGTGCGGGCGGCGGCGGGGGAGCGGCCAGGGCCGGCTCGCCCTTGCGCAGCTGATGGGTGATCAGCATCGTCTCGTCGTGCTGCTGTTCGTGCTGCGCGATCATCCCGAAGGCGAACCCGGCCTCCAGCAGCGGTGCGCCCTCCAGCGGGCTGGCGGCGAGCATGTCCAGCACCCGGCCGCGCACCTCGTGGGAGTACGCACGGGCCTCGGCGGGCGGCAGCAGCGGCAGGCCGGGGCGCTCGGCGCGGGGGTGCTGGAAGGCGTCGTACAGCCCGTCGATCTCCGGGTGCATCGGGTCGCGGCCGCCGACGTTGCGCAGCAGCCAGAGCTCCTCCTGGTTGCCGATGTGTGCGAGGTCCCAGACCAGCGGGGACATCAGCGGGGAGTGCTGGGCGGTGAGGTCGCCGTCCTCGACGCAGTCGGTGAGCGCGGCGGTCCGGGCGCGGGCGGCCAGCAGCTCGGCGGCGATGGTGTCGCGCAGGTCCTCGACGCCGCGGGCCGCCTCGATGCCGCGGACCGCCTCGACGCCGCGGACTGCTCCGGTGTCGCGGGGCGTTCCGGGTGCCCCGGTGGGGGCTGCGGTCGGGCCGTTCGGTCGGACGTCGGTCATGGTGCGGCCTCCTCCGTGGGAGTGCGTCGGGTGCCGGAGCGCAGGGCGTCCAGCTGGTCGTCGGCCGGACAGCGGCCGCGTGCGGGGTAGCGCTCGGCGAACTCGGCGACGGCGGTGCGCAGCCGCCCGGCACCGGGCAGGCGGCCCAGTGCGGCGTCGGCGGCGGCGAAGCAGGTGAGGGTGGCGCGGCGCAGCTCGGGATCGGCGACCGCCAGGGTGGCGGCCCGGCGCCAGACCTCGCTGCGCGGCGGTCGCGGACCGTCGGCCCCCTGCTTCCGGTCCGTGGAGTCCAGCGGCTCCAGTGCGGCCAGTGCGGCGTCGGCGGCCAGCGGGTCGTCCAGGAGCGAGGTCACCAGCGCGGCGACCACCATCCAGCCGTCCCCGGGCTGGGCGTCGATCATCCGCAGCTCCAGGTGGCCGCGCGGGCGCACCGGTGGGAAGAGGGTGGTGCGGTGGTAGTCCAGATCGGCCAGCGTGGGCGGGCGTTCGCCCGCGCCGCGGATCCAGTCACGGAAGGTCAGTCCGGGAGGGGCGGTCCACGGCAGGCCCTCCGGTCGTTGCACGCACAGCACTTCGGCGTCCAGCACGTACTGCGCCCAGGCCTCGCGAGGGTCGCCGTGGTCCGGCTCCGGGGCCAGGGTGCGGGTCGGGTCCATCCGGGACCAGACGGCCTGCCGGGTCGACCGGTGGCCGGTCGGCCTGCCGTCCAGCAGCGGGGAGTTGGCGAAGGCGGCGACCAGTACCGGGCCCAGCCGGTGGACCAGCTGCCAGCGGCGGTCCACCGCGTGCGGGCCCTCCGCGTCGCCGGCGTCCAGGCACACCTGCACGGATGCGGTGCCCGTCATCATGATCCGGCCCCAGGGCCCGGCGGAATCGAAGAAGCGCTCCATCGCGAGGTAGCGGGGGTGGTCCAGCACCATCCGCCGGGGCCGGGCCAGCGGGTCCGTCCCGGTGCCGGTGAGGCGCAGGCCCTGTGCCGCGAAGGCGGCGCGCAGGGCGGTCAGGTCGCGTCGGGTGTCGTCGACGCAGGCCACGAGGCCGGTGGCGGGCGGGGAGCTGAGCTCGACCTGTCCGCCGGGTTCGAGCGTGAGGCGCGAACCGGAGGGGAGCGAGGTGCCGTCGGCGCCGCCGAGAGGCAGCGACTCCAGCGCGGCGTGGAGCAGTTCCGGCCGGACGGGCCGGGTGGGACATCGATCGTCATGGACGAACCACTCCACCTCGACGCCCACCAGTCGGGGCGGTCCGATCTTGAAGCAGACGCCCGACACGTGGCTGCGCGCCCCCGATTCGGTCAACGGGGTCACCCCCGGTGGGGGTGCTGGTGCGCTCTGCCGGTCGGGCGGAGTGGTGTGGGATATCGGTATCACCGGACTCACCATCCTCGGGATCACGATTGCGGCCCGGTCTACCCTGCCCAGTCTGCTACGGAGCATGCGGGGGCGCTTCGCAAATATCGTGTGAACGTTCGTTTCTGCAGGTCAGGGGCGTGGCGAACGGGTGAGGCGGGGGTTCGGGGAGGGGCTGCGCGCGGTGTGGGCCCGGTGTGCACTCGGCGTGCTTGTCCGCGGCACATGCCGTGGTCACCGGCGGGTCGTCGGTGGCTGTCCTCATCCGGGGGCGAGCCGCTCCAACCGCGCCAGGACGGTGTCCAGCACCGAGCCCGGCAGGGCGTAGTTCAACCGCAGCGAACCGTGACCGCCGGGGCCGAACTCGGAGCCGTCGGAGGACTCCAGGCCGCAGCGCTCCAGCAGCGCCTGCCGGGCGGAGGCGGGCGGCAGGCCGAGGGCGGCGGCGTCCAGCCAGAGCAGGTAGGAGGCCCGCGGGGCCGAACGGACGGCGGGCCCGAGCCGGTCGGTGAGCCGGGTGCGGGCGGCGACCAGGTGGGCGAGCAGCGCGTCCAGCCACGGGCCGCCCTCGCGCAGCGCCGCCTGCTGCACGGTCTGCTCCAGCAGGCCGCCCTCCCACAGGCCGTAGCCGGCCAGGGCGTCGGTGAGCCGGGTGCGCAGGGCCGGGTCCGGGATGAGCGCCCAACTACTCGGGATGCCGGAGCAGTTGAAGGTCTTGCCGACCGAGTTGAGCGTCACGACGCGGTGCCGGTCCTCCGGGTCGGCGGTCGTGACGGCCACCGAGTGCCTGAAACCCGGGTGGGTGAGGTCGCCGTGCACCTCGTCCGAGACCAGCAACGCGCCGCTGTCCGCCGCCCAGCCGGCCAGGCCGCGGACGGCGCCGCTCGGCCACACCGTGCCCGACGGATTGTGCGGGCTGCTCAGCAGCACGGCGGCGGCGGGGCGGGGGAACGGGCCGCGCGGCATCCGGTACCCGCCCGGGCCGAGGTGCAGTGGCAGTTCCCGGTACGGGAGGCCGGCGGCGCGGCAGAGCTGGGCGAAGCCGCCCCACTCGGGGGTCGGGAAGAGGACGGGCGGCTGCGGCCGACCGGTGTGCGCCCGTACGGCCTCCAGCAGGACGCGCAGGGCGGTGCGCGGGCCGCAGGGCAGCAGCAGGACCCAGTCCGGATCCACCTCGACGCCGTGCCGGGCGCGGTACCAGTCGGCGACCAGCATGCGGCCGGCCGGGTCGCACACCGTGTACCCGTACGCGCGGTGGTCGGCGCGCCGCCGCAGGGCCTCGGCCACGGCGGGCGGGCCGGGGAGGTCCATGTCGGCGAGGCCCATCGGGATCACCCCGGGGGCTCCGCCCGCGCGGGCCCACTTGCTGCTGCCGGTGCCGGCGCGGCTGAACGGTGACGTGAAGTCGAAGCCGTCGGCGCCGGTGGGAGCCGGAAGGGCGGCGGGGTCGGGAGGTGGGGCGGGCGTGGCGGTCATGGGCAGGCCTCCGGTGCGTGGGGACGCTCCGGCCACGCTAGCCCCGGAGGGGAACGTGCGTCCCACGGTTCGGGCACGGGTGGGCGGAACACCGGGCGGCCCGTAGGCTGCCCCGCGGCTCGCGGCCGGTCGGACGCGCGGCCGCAGACAACGGGGACGTACGGGTTGTACGGGACGTGACGGGGACGTGCGGGGACGCACGGGGACGCACGGGCTCCCACGGCGACGTACGGGCAGAGGGGCGGCGAGGATGGCGGCGACGGTGCAGGGGACGGTCGAGGAGCAGGACGGGCAGGCCGAGGAGTTCACCCTGTTCGTGGCGCGGCGGGTGGAGCCGGGCTACGAGGAGGCCTTCGAGCTGTGGGCGAAGAACATCCTCGCCGCGGCCACGGAACACGCCGGCAACCTCGGCACCGGGCTGCTGCGCCCCTCCGGCCCGGGCGAGCCCTGGCATCTCCTGCTGCACTTCCGGGACGCCGAGGCGTTCCGTTCCTGGCAGACCTCCCCGGTGCGGGCGGCCTGCTTCGCCGCGGCCGACGGCCACCACCACGAGGTGCACCGGCACGAGATCCACGGGATGGAGGGCTGGTTCGCCACCACCCCGGGCGCCGCGCAGCGCCGGCCGCCGGTGCGCTGGAAGATGGCGGTGGCCTCCACGGTCGCCATCGCGCCCCTGGTCGTGGTCTCCGCGATCGTGATCGGGCCGCACCTGACCGGCCTGCCGGTGGCCGTCCGGCCGCTGGTCACCGCACCGCTGATCAGCGTGCTGATGACGTACGCGGCACTGCCGGTGGTGACGCGGGCGCTGCGGCGGTGGCTGTTCCCGGGGGCGAAGGGTGAGGGTGAGGGGCGACGGCGGCCGGGCGACGGCGGCCGGGCGGCCGCGGACAGCCGACAGCCGACAGCGAACAGATAACAGCTGACAGATTTCGAAATCTGTCAGCTGTCATCCGTCCGCTGAAAGTCGTCCGCCGTCGCTCGTCCGCCGTGCCCCGGCGTCCGGCCCGCTCGCCAGGTACGCCGCCAGACCGTGCCGCCCCCGGCGCATCATCACCGCGTGGTTGGCCCGGAACACCGGGTGCAGCGGCAGGGCGAGCCGGCGCAGCAGCGCCTTCCGGGGTCGGGTGTCCTGCTCGCACAGCACCCGACTGCCGGCCCCGAGAACGTCACCACTCCCGCCTGCGCCTTCCGCCCGCACCGTGAAGCGCAGCCACCCGACGAGGTCGCCCCGCATCTCCGCCTCCAGGACTCCGGCGGCCGGGTCGCGCCGTCGTCTCTCCAGGCCGATCACCAGCCGGTACGGCAGCAGGGCGCGCACCACCACCTCCCCGGAGTCCTCCCCGGTCGGCCTGGCCTCCCGGACCTCGGGCCACCACAGCGGATAGCTCCGTACGTCCTCCAGCGCGGCGAACACCGCGGGCGTCGGCGCCGCGAATCGCCACACGCCCCGGAACCGGTAGTGGTTGGGATCCACGAGGCCACCCTAGCCCCGCGCCACCTCGCCCCGACCCGGGCGCGCGCCACCTCGCCCGCCCCGCCCCGGACGCATCCGCCCCCTCCCGCCCCGCCGCTACCGCGGCTCGGCCAGCGCGAACGCGGTGTTGACCAGCGCCACATGGCTGAACGCCTGCGGTGTGTTGCCGAGTTGGCGCCCGGCGTACGGGTCCCACTCCTCGGAGAGCAGCCCGACGTCGTTGGCGAGTCCGACCACCCGCGCGAACAGCGTCCGCGCCTCGTCCGTGCGCCCCGTCGCGGCGAGCGCGTCGGCGAGCCAGAACGAGCAGGCCAGGAAGGCGCCTTCGCCGCCGGGCAGCCCGTCGCCGTGCGGCCCGGCGCGGTAGCGGCGCACCAGTCCGCCGTGGTCGAGCCCGTCCCGGACGGCGTCCACGGTGCGCACCACCCGGGGGTCGTCCGGCGGCAGGAAGCCGCTCTTGACCACGAACAGCGTGGCCGCGTCCAGCCCCCGCCCGCCGTAGTGCTGGACGAACACGCCGAGCCGACGGTCGTAGCCGTTCGCGCAGACGTCGGCGTGGACGGTGTCGCGCAGCGCCCGCCATCGGTCGACCGGCGCAGGCAGCCCGGTGGCCTCGGCGAGCCGGACGGCGCGGTCGGCGGCCACCCAGCACATCACCTTGGAGTGGACGAAGTGCCGCCGCCCGCCGCGCACCTCCCACAGCCCTTCGTCCGGTTCGTGCCAGTGCCGTTCGAGGTGGTCCATCAGCGAGCGCAGCAGTGTCCAGACGTGCCGCTCCATCGGCAGCCCGGCCAGCAGGGCGAGGTGGAGGGTGTCCACCACCTCGCCGTAGACGTCGAGTTGGAGCTGGTCGACGGCGGCGTTGCCGAACCGGACCGGCCGTGAACCCTCGTACCCGGGCAGCCAGTCGGCGGTGGTCTCGCCGAGCACCCGCTCCCCGGCGACCCCGTACACGGCCTGGACGTGCCGGGGGCCGCCGGCGATGGCCCGCAGCAGCCAGCGGCGCCAGGCGGCGGCCTCCTCCCGGAACCCGCCGCGCAGCAGGGCGGAGAGCGTCATCGACGAGTCCCGCAGCCAGCAGAACCGGTAGTCCCAGTTGCGCAGGCCGCCGATCCGCTCCGGCAGGGAGGAGGTGGCGGCCGCCACGATCCCGCCGGTGGGGGCGTAGGCGAGGGCCTTGAGGGTGAGCAGCGAGCGCAGTACGGCCGGCCGCCACTCGCCCTGGTAGCGGCAGCCGGACGCCCAGTGCTGCCAGCGGTCGAGGGTGGCGAGCAGCGCCTGCTCGGGGTCGGTGCGCGGGGCGGAGGCCAGGTGCGAGGGCTGCCAGGTGAGGACGAAGGGCACGCGGAGCCCGGCGGTGACGGTGAACTCCGAGATGGTGACGCCGTCCAGCCCGTAGGTGTGGACGCCCGCGGGCACCCGGAGCCAGGCGGAGTCCGGCCCGGCGACGGCGACCCGGTGGTGCTCGGTGCGCCGGACCCACGGGTCGATCCGCCCGTAGTTGAAGCGCAGCCGCAGGGTGCCGCGCATCGGGACGGTGCCGTCCAGGCCCTCGACGATCCGGATCAGCTGGGGGTCGCGTTGCCGGCCCTGGCCGCGCTGCGGCATGAAGTCCGTGATCCGCACCCGCCCGTCGGGGGCCTGCCACTCGCTCTCCAGCACCAGGCTGTCGCCCCGGTAGCGGCGGGCGTGGCACTCGGCGGCGCCGGCCGGGGCCAGTCGCCAGGCGCCGTGGCGTTGGTCGCCGAGCAGCCCGGCGAAGCAGCTGGGGGAGTCGAAGCGGGGCAGGCAGAGCCAGTCGACCGATCCGTCCCGGCCCACCAGGGCGGCGGTCTGCAGGTCGCCGATGAGGGCGTAGTCCTCGATGGCTAAGGTCATCAAGCTCATTGTGGGACGCACCCGTGCCCCCGGCGCGGCAGGAGCGCCCGCGCCCGCGGCACCGCAGGAGCGCCCGCGCCCGCGGCACCGCAGGAGCGCCCGCGCCCCCGGCTCCGGCAGGAGCGCCCCGGCCTGCCGGAGGCACCACGCCGACGCGACACGCCCGGCCGGTGCACCGCCGGGCGCCACGCCCCGGCCCGCCCTGCGGCCCGCCCGCACCGGCCGTACGGTCCGCCGGCCGCCAGGAGCCCGGCACTCCGCTTGCACCCGTTCGGGGTGCGGAGGAGGATCTTCTGTGCTTGTAGTCTCAGCTGTCACAGGAGTGCCCTCGCGGCACTGCCTCCCCGTTGACCGGAGTGAAGGAGTCACAGGCATGCGGCGACCGAGCTGGGTACCGGAGGGTACGGACCTGGACAAACCGAACGCCGCGCGGGTCTACGACTACTACCTCGGGGGCTCGCACAACTTCGAGGTCGACCGGGAGATGGCCCGCAAGGCGATGGCCCTGTGGCCGGAGCTGCCGCAGATCATGCGCTCCAACCGCGCCTTCCTGCGCCGCGCGGTGACCTTCCTCGCGGAGCAGGGCATCACCCGCTTCCTGGACATCGGCTCCGGCATCCCGACCTTCGGCGCGGTGCACGAGATCGCCCGCGCGATCCGCCCCGAGGCGAAGGTCGTCTACGTCGACCGCGACCCGGTCGCCGTCGCGCACAGCCGCCTGCTGCTGGAGGGGGACGGGGCCTGCGCCGTCGTCCAGGCCGACCTGCGTGACGTCGACGATCTGCTGGCCCGCCCCGAGGTGGCCGGGCTGTTGGCGGAGGGCGAGCCGCTGGGCCTGCTGCTGGTGGCCGTGGCGCACTTCGTCAGCGACGCCGAGGACCCGTGGAAGCTGATCGGCGCGATCCGCGACGTGCTGCCGCCCGGCAGCGCCCTGGTCCTCTCGCACGCCTCGTTGGAGGGCCGCCCGGACCAGGCGGAGGACCACCAGAAGCTCTACCGGATGACGCCGACCCCGCTGACCATGCGCACCCGCGAGCAGATCACCTCGATGTTCGACGGCTTCGAGCTGGTCGAGCCGGGCGTGGTCTACCTGCCGCAGTGGCGCCCGGACCAGCCGGAGTCGGTCGGCGAGCACCCCGAGCGGATGACCGGGGTGGCGGGCGTGGGGTTCCGCCCTTGAGTGGAGGCAGCGAGCGGGAGACCGACGGCCGGGGAGCGCACCGGGCGGCGGCCGTACCCTGCTGCGCGGTGACCTGGGGCAGGACCGGAGCCGGGACCGGAGCCGGGCACCGCCCGCCGCACGCGGGGCCCACGAGGTCCGCCGGACCGACAGGGGCACGGACATCAACAGGGGCACGGACACCGACAGGGGCACGGACATGACCGGGACCCCCGTCGGCAGTGCCGAGCGGTTCCACGAGGAGTGGTCCCGGCTGCTCTCCGCCGACCACGGCATCGTCGTCCACCCCGGCCTGCTCAACCGCCTGGTGGCCCGCACGGCCGCCCTGCTGCACCGCGCCCAGGAGGACGCGCCGTTCGAGCCGCAGCTGGCCGCGCAGGCCGGCGCCGAGCTGGTCGACGCGCACTTCACCGACCCGGTGCTGCTGGCCCGGGCGGTCGAGCTGCTCCAGGCCCAGTCGCTCACCGACGACCGCGGCCCCGCCCTGACCGGCGCGTTCGCCTCCGGCTGGGCCGCCGCCCTGCGGGAGCGCACGCTGCGCGAGCAGGAGGCGATCCGCACCGCCGCGGACGCCGCCCGCAAGGAGGCCGAGCGGGCGCTGCGCGCCTCCGAGGCCCGGTTCCGCGCGCTGTTCGAGAGCGCCGCGATCGGCATCGGCATCGGCGACACCGACGGCAACATCCTGGCCGTCAACAGGGCCCTGCAGGAGCTGTTCGGCGCGGGGCCCGCGGACATGGTCGGCCGCCGGGTCGGCGACCTGGTGCACCCCGAGGACACCCCGGGCGTCTGGGAGGCGTACGAGGAGCTGATCAGCGGCAAGCGCGAGTACTTCCAGTTCGACAAGCCGTACTACCGGCAGGACGGCGAGGTGGTCTGGACCCACCTGACCGTCTCGCTGATCCGCGACGACGACGGCACCCCGCAGTACCAGGTGGCGATGCTGGAGGACGTGACCGACCGCTACCGGCTCCAGGAGCGGCTGCGCCACCAGGCCACCCACGACCCGCTGACCAGCCTGCCCAACCGGGCGGCCTTCTTCGAGCGGCTGGAGAAGCTGTTCGAGGACCCGGAGCCGGGCGCCCGCTTCGGCCTCTGCTACGTCGACCTCGACGGCTTCAAGGTGGTCAACGACAGCCTCGGCCACGACATGGGCGACCAGCTGCTGTCCGCCGTCGCCGCCCGGCTGAAGGCCGCCCTCACCCCGCTGGGGCACCTGGTGGCCCGGCTCGGCGGCGACGAGTTCGTCGTCCTGCTGGAGAAGTGCCGGGGCGAGAAGGAGGCGGTGGCCGCGGCGAAGACCGTCCTCGCGGCGCTGGCCGGGCCGGTGCTGATCGGCGACCACAAGCTCGCCGTGGGCGCCAGCGTCGGCGTGCTGGAGCGGCGGGTGTCCACCACCACCCCGGGTGCCGCCGTCCGGGCCGCCGACCTCACGCTGTACCGCGCCAAGGAGGCCGGCCGCGGCCGCTGGACGCTGTTCGACCCCAAGGAGAACGCCCGCGCGGTCAGCCGCTACGCGGTGTCGGTGCGGATGCCCGCGGCCCTCGACCGCGGCGAGTTCTTCATCGACTACCAGCCGCTCTACCGGCTGGCGGACGGCCGACTGGCTGCCGTCGAGGCGCTGGTGCGCTGGCGTCACCCGCAGCTGGGCGTGCTCGGCCCGGACGAGTTCGTCACCACCGCCGAGGAGACCGGCCTGATCATGCCGCTCGGCCGCTGGGTGCTGGAGCAGGCGTGCGGTCAGGCCGCGGACTGGATCAAGCGGTTCGGTGACGACGCGCCGCAGCTCAACGTCAACCTGGCGGTCCGTCAGGCCCGCAACGCCGCACTGGTCAACGACCTCGCCCGGATCCTGGACGGCACCGGACTCGACCCGGCCCGGCTGCAGTTGGAGATCACCGAGTCGACGGTGGTCGGCCCCGAGGACGAGGCGCTGCGCAGTCTGCACGGTCTGGTCGACCTCGGGGTGTCGCTGGCCGTGGACGACTTCGGCACCGGCTGGTCCAACCTCGCCTACCTGCGCGACCTTCCGGTCTCCGGACTGAAGATCGCCGGTTCCTTCGTCGGCGACCTGCACGAACCGGGGAAGGACGAGTCCACCGGGTGGCGGATCGTCAGCGGCCTGGTGTCGATGGCGCATGCGCTCGGGCTGAACGTCACTGCCGAGGGCGTGGAGACCGCCAAGGACGCCGAACGGCTGCGGACCATGGGCTGCGACTGGGCGCAGGGCTGGCACTTCGGCCGCCCGGTGCGGCCGTCCGAGATCGCCCGCCGGATCGTGGAGGAGCCGAAGGGCCGTCCCGTCGAGGGCTGAGCCGTCCGCGGGGCGGGGTCGGGGCGGAGTTGCCAGGTCAGGCCCGGTTCAGCCGACTATCACTGAACGTCACCAAAAGTTGCTGTAAAAGCGGGCAAAACACCCTTGACGTGACTGTCCGTACTGGACGAGGATGGGGTCTGGCCCCCACCCGCAGGGGTGGGAGGACATAGGCCAGTTCGTACGATCGGCGCCTCCGGGCGCCGGGAGCGCGACGGCGGTGCGCACCCCCTTCGGCCGCCCCAGTGCTCTCCACATCGTATCGGCAGCTCCGGGGCCCTTCCCCGGGCTTCCCCGCAGGGCTCGACCCGCGCGTATCCGCCCGCGTGGTCGCCCGTTCGCCATAATCCAGGCCCGCGCCCCGCCGGCGCCCGCCCACCGCCTCCCCCCGAGAGGCCGCTCCATGAGCATCACCATGCCCCCCGACGCAGACTCCCGCCGCGCCCGGAGTTCCGGCTCCTCGCCGGCGCAGGCCGGACCGGGCCGCCGAGCGCCCGACACCGCGCCCGACGGGTCGCCCACCGCCGCGGCGGACGCATCCGCCGACGGTTCGCCCGGCCACTCACCCGAGGCCGCCCCCTCCGCGGCGCTCCTCACCCCACCGGCTGCTCCAGCCGCTCCGGTCGCCCCGACGGCCCTGACCGCCCCGACGACCCCCGCCACCACCCCCTCGGCCCCCTCGGCCCCCGACCGGGCCGTGCCGGACCACCCGAACCGGCGCGCCGAGGACCGCGGCGGACGCCGCCGCACCGACCGGCCGATGCGCCGCTCCGGCGACGGCGTCGTCACCACCCAGACGGTCAGCCTGGTGATCCCGGCCCACAACGAGGCCCGCAACATCCCCTGGGTGTTCGAACAGATCCCCCGCTGCGTGGACGAGGTCATCCTGGTCGACGGCGCGTCCAGCGACGCCACCGTCCCGATGGCCCGGTACTGCCTGCCGACGGTGCGCAGCGTGCAGCAGCGCGGCCGCGGCAAGGGCAACGCGCTGCGCACCGGGTTCGCCGCCGCCAGTGGCGAGTACATCGTCATGATGGACGCCGACGGCTCCATGTGGCCCGGCGAGATCCCGCACTTCCTGCACTTCCTGGACAACGGGTTCGACTTCGTCAAGGGCTCGCGCTGCATCGCCGGCGGCGGCTCACTCGACTTCACCCGGGTCCGCTCGCTCGGCAACCGCGCCCTGCTCGCCGTCGTGAACCGGCTCTACGACGCGCGCCTCACCGACCTGTGCTACGGCTACTGCGCCTTCCGCCGTTCCTTCCTGGACGCGCTCGACCTGCGGTCCACCGGCTTCGAGATCGAGGCCGAGATGGTCGCGCACGCGCTGCGCTCCGGGCTGCGGATCGCCGAAGTGCCGAGCCTGGAACTCCCCCGCCGCAGCGGTCGCTCGCACCTGCACGCCGTCTCCGACGGCCGCCGGGTGCTGAGGACCCTGATCGCCGAGCGCCCCGGCGCCCGGTCCTCGGCGGACGCCCCCGCGGGGGAGCGCTGATGAATGGCACCGACCGGCGCGCCGGAGCCGCCTGCCCGCGCCCCGCCGCTCGTGACTCGCTCCACACCCCCGTCCGTGTCGTCGACCTTGACCTGGACGAACCGAGCGGGCTGCGCTCGCCCGAAGGTCTCGGTGCCGCCGCCCCGGACGGACGCGTGTTGGCGTTGGTGCGGCTGCACGGACACCCGCTCGGTCTGGTCACCGCCACCGGGGCAGCAGGCCACAGCGCCGCGCTGCGCCGGGCGCTGGTCGACGCCGCTCACCGGGAACTGCGAGTTCCCTCCCTGTCCACCGCGACACCCGCGGCGCGCCCTGGTCGGGTAGGCCGCGCCCGGGTGCCCGCGGACCCGGTCACGGTCAGCGTGATCGTCGCGACTCACAACCGGGCGGACCTCCTGCGATCGTGCCTCGACTCCCTGCTGCGGAACGGCTATCCGCAGTTCGAGGTCATCGTCGTGGACAACGCCCCCGCCGACGACACCGCCGAACGACTGATCCGGGACCGGTACCGGGACCGGGTCCGCTACCTGCGCGAGCCGGTGGCGGGCCTGGCCCGGGCCCACAACACCGGGCTCGCCGCCGCCCGCGGCGAGATCGCCGCCTTCACCGACGACGACACCCTCGTCGACCCCGGCTGGATCGCCGCCCTCGCCCAGACCTTCGCCGAGGACCGGCGGATCGGCTGTGTCACCGGCCTGATCCTGCCCGCCGAGCTCGACACCCCCGCCCAGGCCGCCCTGGAGTGCCACGGCGGCTTCGCCAAGGGCTTCGCCGCCCGCACCTGGACCCTCGCCGACGGGCCCGCCGACCCGCTCTTCCCGTTCGCGGCGGGCCGCTTCGGCTCCGGCGCCAACATGGCCTTCCGCACCGCCCGGCTGCGCGCCCTCGGTGGCTTCGACCCCGCCACCGGCACCGGCACCCCGGCCCGCGGCGGCGACGACCTGCTGTCGTTCTTCCGCATCCTGGTCGCCGGCCACGCCATCGCCTACGCGCCGGACGCCATCGTCTGGCACCGCCACCGGCGGACCATGGACGCCGTCCCCGCCCAGGCCTTCGGCTACGGCGCCGGCTTCGGCGCCTACCTCGCGGCCGCCCTGCACCACGAACCCGCCATGCTGCCCGCCCTGTTGCGCCGCCTCCCCAGCGGCCTCCGGTACGCGGTCCGCCGCGCACGCACCCGGCCGGACCCGGGCGCGGTGGACCGCCGGCCCGGCAGGCGCCTGGCCCGGCTCGAACTCCAGGGCCTGGTCTACGGACCGCTCGGCTACGCGCGCAGCCTGCGCCGGCACCGGGCCTCGGTCCGGACGGCGGGGTGAACCCGCCGTGTCCACGCGCGCCGTGCCCGCCGCCGTGCCCTCCGCCGTCCCCACTCGGGGCCGGGCCGCCTGCTCCTGCCCGCTGCCGCTGCCCTGCGAGTGCTCGTACGCCAGCCTGCTGCGGGCCCGGGTGCGCGCCCTGACGGCGGGTGAACCCCTGCTGCGCAACGGGCACGTGCTGACGGCCAGTTCGCTCCTCACCGCCGCCTTCGGCGCGGTCTTCTGGATGCTCGCCACCCGCTGGTACGGCTCGGAGTTCGTCGGCCTCAGCTACGCGGTGCTCACGGCGGTGGTGCTGATCTCCGAGATCGGCCAGCTCGACCTCACCGACGTCCTGATCCGGTTCCTGCCCGCCGTCGGCCGGGGCGCGCGGAGCCTGCTGATCCGCTGCTACCTGATCGCCACGGCCGCCGCCCTGCTGGTCGGCGGCCTCTTCCTCGTCCTCGTTCCGGCGATCGCACCGGACCTCGGCTTCCTGCGCAGCCCGCCCGTCGCCGTCGCCTTCCTGGCCATGACCGCGGGCTACACGCTCTTCGCCCTCCAGGACGGCGCGCTGACCGGGCTGCGCCGCCCGGGCTGGGTGCTCGGCGAGAACGCCGTGTTCGCCGTGGTCAAGATCGTGCTGCTGGCCGTCCTGGCGGGCTGGGCACTGCGGGCCGGGATCCTGGTGTCCTGGGCCGGTGCGCTGCTGGCCGCCCTGCTCACCGCCAACGTCCTGCTCTTCCGCCGGATCCTGCCCGGCCGGGCCCCCGCCCGCGCCTCCGGCCGGGCTCCCGCCCGGACCGCCGCCCGCGCCTCCGACGGCGCAGCCGGCCGGGAGGGCGCCACGGCGGTCCCGAGGCTGGCCCGCTACGCGACCGCGGACTACCTGGGCGCCCTGTTGCGGCTGACCGCCGCGACCGTCGTCCCGCTGGTCGTCCTGGACACCCTCGGGCCGGATCAGATCGCCTACTACTCGCTCGCCTGGGTGATCGCGTACACGTTCTACCTCGTCGCCCTCAACCTGGGCAGTTCGCTCATCGTCGAGGCCGCCGGGGCACCCGGCCGGCTCGGTGAGCACGGTCGCCGCGTGCTGCGGCACGCCGGTGTCCTGGTGACGGCCGGGGTGCTGGTCACGGTGGCGGCCGCGCCGTGGGTGCTGTCCCTGTTCGGAGCCGAGTACGCCGAGCACGGCACCGCCCTGTTGCGCCTGCTGGCCCTGTCCGCCCTGCCGCACCTGGTGCTCAGCGTCGCGGTCGACGCCGCCAGGGCCCGCCGGAGGCTGGTCCCGATCGTCGCCCTGCAGGGGGTCTACTGCGTCCTCGTCCTCGGCCTGACGGTCTGGCTGCTGCCGCCGTTCGGCCTCGTCGGGGTCGGCCTGGCCTGGCTGATCGCCGCCACCGTCCTCGCCGTCCCGCTGCTGTGTACCCTGCCACGGTGGCTCCCGGCCTGCGCGCCGCCGGCGGCTGAGACCCCGACAGCCGCGGCTCCGGCGGACGGAGTTCGCACAACCGGGCGCTCGACGGCCGGGCTCCCGCCGACCGCGGACCCGACAACCGAACGGAGGCGGCCGTGAACACCCCGGGCCTTTCCGTCATCGTCTGCGCCTACACGCTCGACCGCTGGGACGACCTGTGCGAGGCGATCGGCTCCCTGCACGCCCAGCGGCAACCGCCCGAGGAGATCCTGCTGGTCGTCGACCACTGCCCGGCCCTCGCCCGCCGGGCCGAGGCGGCGTTCGACGGCGTGCGCGTCCTCGCCAACCGGGAGCGGCAGGGCCTGTCCGGTGCCCGCAACACCGGAGTGGGTGCCGCCCGTCACGAGGTGGTCGCCTTCCTCGACGACGACGCGGCCGCCGAACCCGACTGGACGGTGCGCCTCCTCGCGCCCTACCGGGATCCGGAGGTGTACGGCGTCGGCGGCCTGGTGGTCGCCCGCTGGGAGGACGGCGGGCGGCCGGGCTGGTTCCCGCCCGAGTTCGACTGGGTGGTCGGCTGCTCGTACCGCGGGCTGCCCGTCCACCGCAGCGCCGTACGGAACTTCATCGGCGCGAACATGTCCTTCCGCCGCGCCGAGGTGCTCGCCGTCGGAGGCTTCCGCACCGACCTCGGCCGCGTCGGCACCCGGCCGCTCGGCTGCGAGGAGACCGAGTTCTGCCTCCGCGTCGCCGAGCGCCACCCAGGGGCGCTGCTGCTCCACGAGCCGGCCGCCGTCGTCCACCACCACGTGCCGCCCGGCCGGGCCGGCTTCTCCTACTTCCGCTCCCGCTGCTTCGCCGAGGGCTGGTCCAAGGCCGCCGTGGCGCGCCACCGCGGGGCCGACGCCGCGCTCTCCAGCGAACGGCGCTACCTGCGCTCGACCGTCCCGCGGGCGTTCGGCGGCTGTCTGCGCCCCGGTGGCGGCGGGCCGCGGCGCGCAGGCGCGCTGGCCGCCGGAGTGGCGCTCACCGTGGCCGGGTACGCGCTCGGCCGTGCGCGGGCGTTCGTCGCGCCCCGGGCCGCGCGGGAGCCCTCCGCCGTGCCGTCCGTCGAGCCGGGCGGTGCCTCCGCCGTGCCCGCCGCCTCGGCCGCGTCCGCCACGTCCGCCACGTCCGCCCTACGGAGCCGGTCGGGAGGTGTGCGGTGACACCGGTCGTTCCGGTGCTCCTCTACCACTCGGTGTCCGACGACCCGCCCGAGTGGATCGCCCCGTTCGCCGTCACACCACGGGTGTTCGGCGAACAGCTCGATCGGCTCGCCGACGCCGGCCGGCTGGTGGTCCCGCTCCACCGACTGGTCACCGCCCTGCGGGGCGGCCCTCCCATGCCCGACCACTGCGCGGTGCTCACCTTCGACGACGGCTTCGCCGACTTCTACTGGACCGTCGCCCCCCTCCTCGCCGAACGCGACCTGCCCGCCACCGTGTTCGTGACGACCGGTGCCCTGCGCACCCCGGGCCACCCCGCCGAGGGCAGTCTGCTGCCGCCGGCCGAGATGCTCAGCTGGCGCCAGCTCCTCAACCTCGACGCGCTCGGCGTCGAGATCGGCGGACATTCCCGCACCCACCCCCAGCTCGACACCCTCTCCCGGCCACGGCTGAACGACGAGGTGAGGGGCTGCAAGGGCCGGTTGGAGGACCTGCTGGGCCACTCCGTCGACTCCTTCGCCTACCCGCACGGCTACTCCAGCCCGGCCGTGCGCCGCTGCGTCCAGGAAGCCGGCTGGACCAGCGCCTGCGCCGTCGCCGACGCCTTCAGCTCCACGGCCGACGAGCCGCTGCGGATCGCCCGGCTGATGGTGCGCCGGGACACCCCTCCACAGTTGTTCGGCCAGTGGGTCGAGGGCACCGGCGCACCCGTCTCCCCGTTCCCCGAACGCCTGCGCACCAAGGGTTGGCGCGCCTACCGGAGGCTGCGGTCCGGCCTCGGCAGCCCGGTCGGCGGGCCGCCGGGGTCGTCACCGGCCGCGTCCTGAGCCGTGCCCCGAACCGCGCGCTGAGCCGTGCCCCGACCCGCGTCCTGAGCCGTGCCCTGAGCAGGGGACTGCCGGGGTCAGTGCTGCCAGACCCGTACCCAGTCCACCGTCATGCGGGCCGTGTCGACGCTCTGCGGCGGTGAACTCGGGTACCCGACCGCCAGGTTGAGCAGCACCTCCATCGCCGTGTGCGGGATCTTCTCCGGGTCCGTCACCTGGTAGCGCTGCACGCCGTCGACGTACCAGGTGAGGGAGTCGCTCTCCCAGTCGACCGCGAACACGTGGTAGCCGGCCGGGAAGTCCTGCGGGCCGTAGCGCTCCCACTGGTCCTTGTCCTCGCCGTTCGGACCGGTGTAGTGCACGGTCATCTGGACGTACTGGGTGGTGGAGATGAACTCGGCGACGTCGAGCTCCGGCGGTGTGGTGCGGGACTCGGGCAGGAGCCAGAACGCGGGGAACATGCCGGCCTCGGACGGGATGCGCACCGCGGCCGCGAAGTACCCGTAGGTGAAGGTGTGGCGCGGCTGCGCGTTCCAGGAGTCCCGGCCGGTGGAGACCATGCCGGAGGTCCACGGGTAGGTCGTGCCGTCGCTGCCCTCGGTGGCCGACCGGTTCGCGGTCAGGGTCAGGTCGCCGCCGCCCACGGTCACCTGCTGCGGCCGGTACCACTCCAGCTCGTGGTTGCCGGCGTTGGTGCAGCCGTCCCGGTTCCAGTCGTAGCAGGTGGTCCAGTTCGAGTGGTTGAGCCGGTCGCCGTCGAACCCGTCCTGGAAGGCCAGGTGCCAGGAGCCGGGGGCCGCCGGGTCGGCCGGGGCCCGGCCGGGGGCACTCGTCCCGCCCGCGGCCCCGCCGGAGTACCCGGCGGCGGACGGTGAGGAGGAGGCGCCGCCGCCCGCGCAGGCGGCGACCAGCAGCAGCCCCGCCGTTCCGGCCCCGGCCGCCGCGGCCCGCCGCCGGCGCCGCCCACCGCGCCCGCGGTCGCGGTCGTGCGCCCGGTGCTCGTTCCTGCGGCCGGGCTCATGGTCGTCCCGGTGGTCGTCCCGGCTGCCGTTCCGGTGGCGTCCGCCCGTCCGGCCACCGTCCCGCCGTCCGGCCCGTGGTGGGCCGCCCGGGGGCCGTCGGCGGGGGAAGCACTGCGGCAGCGCCAGCAGGGTGGTGGCACCGGCCGCGGCGGCCAGTGCCCAGCCGCTGATGAAGCCGCCGGTCAGGTAGAAGGCCACGATGATCAGGGTGTCGATGGCCAGGCTGAGGGCCACCACCATCACCCAGGACTCCAGCCGCCCCATCGGCGCGCCCGCGGCGGCCAGCCGTGGCCGGGCCGAGCGCACCGCCGCCAGGCCCGGGCAGCAGAGCAGGAACACGCCGGACACGGCCACCCGGACGGGGTTCGCGTCGGCCAGCGCGTAGACGGCGAGGGTCAGCCAGCCGGAGACGGCCAGCGCCCAGCCGAGCCGGACGTCGGCCGCGGACGGGCCGCTGTCCCCGGCCGGAGCGCCGTCCGGGAACGGGCCGTCGTCCACCGAGGGGTCGTTCTTCGCGGAGTCCACGGAGGCCTCGCCGCGCACCGACGGGCCGCCGTTCACGGACGGATCGTTGTTCACGGGCCGCCTCCCTGCCGGAGGAAGGGCTGCAACGGCGCCAGGGCGGCCGGCGGGGCGGCCTCGGGCACCTGGCCGGGCAGCGGGTTGGGGACGAAGCGGTAGACCACGGCGTCGTCATTGCTGTAGACGAGCTCGAAGCCGGGGGTGCGGGCGACCACCTCGGAGAGCTTGTCCACCGTGTCGGCCGGCAGCACGCCGGTCACCGAGGTCTCGGCGGCCTGGGCCCGGCTCAGGATCAGGTACGCGGGCACGCCCGGGTGGGTGAACCCGACCGCCGCCTCCAGCCCGCCGAGCGGGTCCTGCGTCAACAGCTTCCGGGTCGGCTCGCTCGTCTCGGCCAGCCGCACCTGGGGGTGGTCCTCGTAGTGGTCGTAGATCCCGGGCACGCTCCCGGTGACGGACACCACCACCGAGTACGGCGGCGCCGCCGCGAACAGCTGCTGCGTCGCGGTGACCTCCGCGGTGGTGTAGCGGTTCATCCGCTCCTTGCTGTCGTAGCCGAAGAAGAGCCCGCCCAGCACGGCCAGCAGCAGGACCAGCGCGCAGGCCGAGCGCAGCCGTGGCCGCGGTGTCGGCCGCAGCACGAGGGCGGCCACCAGGAACGCCGCCGCGGGCAGCATGAACAGGTAGGTGCGGAAGAGCATCTCGCCGCCGTAGCTGTTGGCAGCCAGCAGCGGCACCGGGGCCAGCAGGAGGTACGGCAGCGGGGTGCGCCGGACCCAGGGACGGCGGACGAGCGCGATCACCGCCAGCAGGACCACTGCCGCCGTCAGCCCGCGGTCGATCCAGTCGACCATCACCTGGTCCGCGGGGGCGGTCCCGAGGTTGGCGAACCCGGAGGTGACGTTGGAGTCCGGCGTGGCGAGCGCCTTGACGAACTGGCCGAAGTTGGCGGCCAGGTACGGGCGTGCCACCGTGGCGTCCCACACCGCCGTCATCACGACCGCGGCCAGCAGCGGGGGCAGGACCACCCGGCGGTTGCGGCGCGGCAGCGCCAGCGCGGCCAGCGAGCTGATCAGCATCAGCGGGGTGAGCTGGTGCGAGCAGACGATCGCGGCCTCCAGCACCAGGACCATCGGGAGCCGCAGCCCCCACGCCGGGGCCCGTGCGCCGCCGGCCCGCGCCCCGCTCGCCGTCACGGCCCCCGCCGCGCCGCCGCCCGCCGCCCCGTTCGCCGCCCGGGGAGCGGCGGAGCGGTGAGCCCCTCCCGGCGGCGCCCCTCCCGGCGGCGCCCGGCCGGGTGCGCGCGGGACGCTCCGGTCGGGCAGCCGGCGCACCACGACGGCGATCACGGTGACGTACAGCACCAGGGCGAACGCCTGCGGGGAGAAGTAGTCCTGGCCGACCCAGGAGCAGGAGAAGTAGATCCAGACCGCCCCCCACACCACCGTCCGGTCCGAGCTGATCGCCCGGTAGAGCAGCAGCAGCGGGGCGAGCAGCAGTGCGTTGAACAGGGGTGGCCCCCAGCTCGCGTACCCGAGCGCGGAGTGCAGTCCGGTGACCCTCAGCAGCAGGCCGTTGAGGACGAAGAAGCCGGGCCACTGGTTGTAGGGGTCGAGCAGGGCGGCGTGCGGGACCGCCCCGCCGTGGCGGAGCATCGCGTCGATCACCGCCACGTGCTTCCAGGCCCAGGAGTACCGCAGGTTGGCGTAGAGCAGGGTCGGTGTGGCGTGGACGACCGCGATCAGGGCGAGGACGTAGGCGGCCAGCCACCACTGGCGGAGGCTGCGGTCCCGCAGGGCGAGCACGAAGCCCACGGTCAGCAGGCCCGCCGCGACCCAGTACAGGACGGGGAGCACCTGCAGCAGGCCGAGGTCGCCCATCCGGTCGAGGTCGACGTGGCGCAGCGCCAGCAGCCAGAGCAGCAGGGACACCGGCAGCAGCAGGCGTGCCGTCAGCGCGGGCAGGCGCAGGGACCGCCGGGGGCGGTCGCGCGTCGTCCCGGTGGGCGGTTGCGGCCTCGGCGCCGACAACGGCGTCACGGCCGGGTCGCCGGCCATGTGGCTGCCTCCTCCAGGAGCGGGGTCACGTTGCGGGTCACCCACCAGTGGCTGCGTGCGTAGCGCGGGGACTTGGTCACGTTGGACACGATGTGCCAGAGCCAGGTCAGCAGCGGAAGCACGGCGCCGTCCGGCGGCCCGGCCGGGCCGCCCCGGCGCAGGTCCACCAGGTCGGTGCGGGTGCCGTCGATCAGGGCGAGGTCCGGGCCGGGCAGGGCGCCGCGGCGCACCATCTCCCGGAGGGCGGTGCCGAGCTGGCGGCCCTCGCGGCGGCAGGTCAGGGCGATGACGAAGGTGTACGCGTCGATGGCGCAGGGGCCGTCGGGCCGGGCGCCGCCCCAGTCGATCACGCCGGTGACCCGACCGGAGCGTTCGTCGAGCAGGACGTTGCCCGCGTGGAAGTCGCCGTGGGTCCAGGCGACGGTGGTCTCGGCGCCGGCCAGGCCGGCGCGCAGCCGGGCCCGTACGCCGGCCAGCCCGGCGGCTCCGGTCCCGGTGCGGCACCAGGGGATGCCGGCCCGGATCGTGGCCAGCGGCTCGTCGACCCAGTCCGCCAGCCGGCCGGTGGCGGCCTCGGTGCGCCCGGTGGCCCGGTGCAGTCCGGCGATGGCCGTGAGCGCGTGCTCGGCGACCGCGGTGTCCGTGCCGAGGCCGTCCCGGAGCAGCCGGTCGGCGGTGGTCCCGGGCAGCCAGCTCTCGGTGATCAGCGGCAGCGGTCCGGTCAGCCGACGGCGGACGGGGGCGGGGACGAGGGCGCGCCAGGCACCGAGCCGGTCGTCGGCGGCCAGGGCCTGCAGCACCCGCCACTCGTGGTCGAGGGAGGTGACGGCGGGGCCGTTGCGGGCGTGCTTGACCGCCAGCCGCGCCTGGCCCGGGGTCTGCAGCGAGAGCACCAGGACGTCGGTCAGACCGGGGGCCACCGGCCGCAGGGCGCCGGGGTCGTCCAGTCCCAGCCGACGGGCGATCCGGCGGGCCTTCAGCCGGTCGG
The DNA here is from genome assembly GCF_055600605.1 of Kitasatospora sp. NPDC038210. Taxonomy (NCBI): domain Bacteria; kingdom Bacillati; phylum Actinomycetota; class Actinomycetes; order Kitasatosporales; family Streptomycetaceae; genus Kitasatospora; species Kitasatospora sp. NPDC038210. Next base: position 548,071 of record NZ_JBVJYK010000002.1, read on the forward strand.
CGGGGCCGTAGACCAGCGGCGGGCGGCGCAGCGGCAGCAGCGCCCGGGGGGAGAGCGGCAGCCGCGCGGCGCCGCCGTCCCGGTCCGGCCGGCCGTGCGGCAGCCGGGGGGAGTACCGGGGGAGCAGGACGTGGTGGCGGCTCATCTGCCCGGGCCCCGGTGGGTCGGTGAGGTCGCCGCGGTGCGCGCGGCCTGGGTGGCGAGCCGGGCCAGGCGCAGCGGCGCGCCCGTCCGGCCGGCTTCCGGGACGGCCAGGACGGCCAGCAGCGCGCGGGCGTCGGCGGGCGGTCGCGGGGCCCGGCAGCGCGGGCAGCCGCCGGGGCGGTGGCCGATCAGCCGGCCCACGGCGTCGGTGAGCCCGGCCTGGAAGGCGTGGCGGGTCACCGCGACGCCGGCCGCCCGGACCGGCGGTTCCGCGTTCGCGGGGGCGGCGGCGAGCGACGCCCAGCCGAGCAGTTCCACGTCGGCGATGCCGTCGCCGACGGCCAGCGCGGGCGGTCCGTCGGCCCCGAGGCGGGTCAGCAGGGCGCGGGCTCCGGCGAGCTTGCCGGTGCCGCGCGGGACGAAGTCGGTCTGGGCCCGGCCCGGGACGGTCGTGAAGAGTTCGCCGATCGGTGCCTCGTCGAGGAGGGCGGCGACGGTCTCCGGTGGCAGGGCGTGCCGTCGGCCGTCCTGCGGCGCGCGGACCGAGGCCCGCACGCACCAGCGGGCGAGCGGATCGGTGACGGCGGGCGGGTCCAGCGAGCCCAGGCGTTCCGGCAGCCCGCCGTCGCCGGCGAGGCGGCGCCCGTCGTCGAGCAGGACCTCGGCGCCGCCGGTCGCCGCGTCGACCAGGACGGCCCCGTACTCGGCGACCCCGCCGGCCAGCCGGTAGGCGGCGCAGCGGTCGGCGACCTCGGGGGCGGAGCGTCCGGTGGCGATCACCGTGCGGTAGCCGTGGGCGCGCAGGGCGCGCAGGGCCAGCGCGCCGGCGGGGGAGGAGACCGGGAAGCCGAGGACGTCGTACTCCAGGACGCCGTCCACGTCGAGGACGCAGCACGGGCCCCGGGGCTCCTCGTCCAGGTCCGCGAGGTAGACGTCGGCGAGGAAGCGCTGCACCGCCCGGGCCTGGGCCCGTCGGGCGTCGGCGCGGGTGCGTTCGGAGGGGGTCAGCCCGTCCTGGACGGCGGCGTGCCGGGCCTGGACGAGCCTCAGCAGGCACCACCGGGCGGCGGAGACCTCCTCGCCGGTGGCCCGCCGGTACGCGGCGAGCAGTTCGGCGTCCCCGTCCGCCCGCGGGCGGTCCGGCCCGTCGGGCCGCTCGGCCGCGCCGGCGAGATCGTAGGCGGCGTCGTAGCTGGCCAGGTTGAGGTGGCCGAAGGCGCCGTCCGCGTAGCCGGTCTTGTACCAGCCGCCGGCGCCGTCGGCGGTCCAGCGGTGACGCGCGGTCAGGCCGTCGGTCACGCAGGGGCGGTCGGAGGCCAGCAGGGTGCGGGTCAGCGGGTCGAGCAGGGTCGGGCGCAGCACGGTGTGCAGGCGCCCGAAGGCGGGTGCGAGCTGGCGGGCGGCGGCCTCCCAGACGGGGTCGCGGCCGGCCAGCCGCAGGCTCCGGTCGGCGGGGACGGCCAGCAGGCGCCGGCGGGCGGCCACGTACCGGGCGACCTCGGCGGGCGGGACGCACCGGTCGGTCGGCGGGCCGTCCGGCGGTTCCTGCGCCGGGCTGTCCGGCGGTTCCCGCGTCGGCGCGGTCGTCGGGCCGTCCGTAGGTTCCTCCGCCGGTCCGGTCGGGGGCAGGGCCCGGAGCAGCACCCCGTCGGCGAAGCCGAGTTGCCGCGGGACCAGCCCGCTGAGCACCCCGGCGACGGTCGGTGCGTACGCCCCGAAGTAGCCGACGCCGGTCCACTCGGCGAGCAGTGGCAGGCTCTCCACCGCGCCGTCCGGGCCGGTCGTCCGGGCCGTGCAGGTGACCGCCAGGTGAGCGCGGCGGGAGAGCGGCCCCTGCGGGCCGACCGACAGGTCCAGCAGCCGTCGTCCGGGCGGCAGCAGGGCGGGCAGCAGGGAGGTCAGCGCCCGGGGGGAGAGCAGCGTCCGGACGTGCCAGGCGCCGCCCGGCAGGGTCACGCACGGCAGGCCGCGCAGGGCGGGCGGCAGGGCGCCCGCGTCGTCGAGGGTGGCGAGGACCGGCACGACCGCCGCCGGGTCGAAACCGTCGTGGACGGCCAGCGCGGCGAGATTCGCCAGGGAGCCGCCGGTCACCGGCGGGTCGTCGGCCAGCAGCACCAGGGCGCCCCGGCGCCGGAGGTCGCGCACCGCCGCCGTCCGCCCCGGCAGCAGTGCCGCACCGGGTCGGGTGGTTCCGACCGTCACCGCGCGGTGGCCGAGCCGGCGCAGCTGGGCCGCGAGCAGCGGGGCGAGGTAGCTGCCGGAGGTGCGCACGCCCAGGACCAGCACCGGGCGGTGACGGTCCGGGTGGCGGGCGTGGACCAGCCGGGCCAGCGCGACGCAGTCCTGCGGGTGCTGGTCGAAGCTGCGGAAGCAGGCCGGAGGGCGCTGCACCGCGTCGGAGAACAGCCGCCGGGCTCCCGGCAGCCGGGCCAACTCGTCCACGGCGGCGCGCAGTTCGGCACACAGGGCGGCGTCCCGGCCGGCATCCGGACCGTCCGGACCGTCCGGACCGTCCGGACCGTCCGGACCGTCCGGATCGTTCGCCGCCGGGCCGCTCGTCGCCCGGTCGTCCGTCGCCGGGCCGTCCCGGAGCGCCCGCAGCGCGAGACGGTCACGCAGCGCAGCCATCCGCCCGCACCACGCGTGCAACCGGTGGGCCGGCGGTGCGGCCAGCCACAGGCCGGTCGCGGTCCGCAGCCCGGCCCGGGCCGCCCCGACCGCTGCGGGCGGACCGCCCTTCGCCAGGTGCTCCACCAGCCGGCGGGGGCGCCACGCGGTGCCCTGCAGCACGTCCTCGACCACCTGGACCAGCCCGGCGCTCAGCAGGAAGGCGTCCAGCCACTGTCCACCGGCGGCGCGTCCGAGCAGGCGGTCGGTCAGTTCCGGCACGGCGAGGTGCAGGTCCACCGGTGCTCGCGCACCGTCGGCCGCTGCGGTCTGCGCATCGTTCATTCGTGGACTCCCGTGAGCTCCCGAAGGAGGGGACAGCGCCCGCGGAGCCGTGCAGCCGCTGTGCCTCCCCACTCTAGGCATCCGGCGTCCCGCCTGCTCCTCCAGCGGCCCGCGGGGCGCTGGGCGGCGCGTGGTGCAGCGGGAGGCGCGTGCCGTGGACGGGCCGTGCCCGCCCAGGGCCGCCGCCGCGCCGGCCGTCCGCGCGAACGGGGCCGGACCCGCCTCGGCGACCGTCGGCGCGGCGTCCGCGGGGATCGGCACGGGCATCGGGCGTCTCCTCCTCGAACCCCCCGTTCCGTCCAGGGTGCACCGGCCCGGCCCGGAACGACAGCCCGGATCCGTGGCCGTGCGGCCGCGCTGCGTGCCCGACCGCCACCGCCGGGCGCGGCCCACGACCGCGCCGGGCGTGGAGGGGCCCGTGGTCGCCGGGCGGGTAACAGCTTGGCCACGGGCCGGTCGGGAACCGGTCGAAGTCGGCAACCTCCGGCCGGTGACTGCGAGATGATGACGCGTCAAGATGTCGGCTGGAAGGGGAGCTGCAGGATGGCCGACGGTGCGCCGACGGGATCGGGACCGCGCACACGGGTGGACCGGAGGCCCTGGGGGCGCCCCGAGGACGACCCGGCAGCCGGCCCGCCCTCGCGGCTCAAGCGGTTCCGCGCCCACCCGGAGGCGCCGACGAGGGTGGTCCCGCCGCGCGGTACCCACCCGGAGGCGCCGACCAGGGTCGTCCCGCCCCGCGACGCCGACCCGCGGACCGTCCTGCGGCGGCCGGCCCCCGCCCGCGGCGGCCACTTCGGCGGCGCCTTCCCCGCGGCCCTGCTGAACCGCTACGAGCCGTACGAGGTCGCCGGCTCGGGCACCGAGGGAACCGTCTGGCACGTCCGGCGCACGGACGGCGGCGGGGACGCCGCGGTCAAGGTGGCCCGGGCGGGCCAGGCCATGGACGTCGAACTGCTGCGGCACCTGCGCACCCCGGCCTACCGGCGGCACGTTCCCGGGATCATCGACTTCGGGCAGGTCGAGCACGCAGGCGTGGAGTGCGCCTGGGTGGCCATGGAGTACCTGCCGGTCACCCTCGCCGACCACATCGCCGCCCTGCACGACAAGGGCCGGCACACCGATCCGCGGGAGACCGACCGGATCATCCGCGAACTCGTCGCCATGCTCGACTTCTGGCAGCGGCGGATCGAGCGCAACCCGGTGGACTTCAAGCCCTCCAACATCCTGGTGCGCCCCGGCGGCGGCCCCGGGGAGTTCGTGATCGCGGACTTCGGCGGCGTCGCCCGCCTCACCGCCAGCCGCAGCTTCTCGCCCGAGATGCAGGTGACCATCGCCTACATGGCCCCCGAGCAGCTCGCCGGGGCCAACCACCCGGCCGGGCCGTGGTGGGGCCTGGGCAACGTGCTGTACGAGCTGTTCTCCGGCCGCCCGCACTACCTGGACGCGGAGGGTCTGCTGGTCAGCGACGAGGTGCTGCAGTACGACCTGGTCTTCGGGGAGGAGGCGGACCTCTCGGGCGTCACCGACCCGCGCCGGCTGATGCTGCTCCAGGGCCTGCTGACCAGGAACCCGGCCCACCGCTGGAAGGCCCAGCAGGTCACCGGCTGGCTGGAGGGGGCCAGCCCGGCGGTCGTGCGCCCCCAGGGCGCGTCCGCGGGCGGCGCGGGCGGCCACACCCACCGGCCGGTCACCTTCCTGGGCGAGCCGTACCACGCCCCGTCCGTGCTGGCCTGGAGCATGCTGAACCGTTCCGCGGAGGCGGCGGAGTGGCTCGTCGACGGCGGGGCGCAGCACCTGCTGGACTGGCTGCGCGACGAGGTCAGGGACACCCTGTTCGACCTGCAGTACCTGCGGGCGGTCGACAGCGCCAGGGGTGCCCGGCGGGCCGACGCGGCCGCACTCGCCGTCCTCGCCTTCGGCGCCGCGTTCGCGCCCTCGGCCACCCCGGTCTACCGCGAGCGCCCGGTCGACGCGGCCGGCCTCACCCGGATCGCCGCCGGGCCGGACACCGTCGCCTTCGTCGACGACCTGCTCGCCGGCTCGGTCTCGACCGTCGCCGCCCGCTACGACTGCGACCACCCGGAGTGCCACGGCGAGCACTGCGGGCGGCTGATCGCGCTCGCCCGGGTGCCGCAGGTCGTCGCGGACACCGACCGGGCCGCCCGGGAGCTCGGCGGCGGCCGGCGCACCGGGGACGGCCTGAGCGCCGAGGAACGGGCCGAGGCCTACCGGCTGGCGGTCTGGCTGACCGTCCAGCCCGAGGAGCACGCCCGGCTGCTGGGCCGGCTGTCCCCGCTGCCCACCGCGCTGCACCGGCTGCCGCTGCCCGCGCAGGTGTCGGCCGTCCTCGCCGTGGTGGCCGCGGTCGTGGTGGACGTCGTGCTCGCCGCCTGGGCCAGGACCCCGACCGGCCGCGGGACGGCGGACGGGGTGCGGCGCCGCTGGTCCGCGCTGCGCCGCCGCGCGGTGCGCGCCGACCCCGGGACGGTGGCCGGCTGCGCGGTCCTGGTCGCCGCCGAGGCGCTGCGGGCCAGGGCGGCCGGCGGCACGCAGGAGGCGCCCGGGCGGGTGCCGGACGGCCGGGAACCGGTCGCGCGGCGGCTGTGGGCCCACCTCGTCCCCCGGGCCCGGGTGTGGTGGGGCAACGCCCGGATCGCCGTGCCGCGCCAGGCGGCCGCGGCCCTGCTGGTGTGCACGGCCCTGGCGCTGCTGCTCTGGGCCGGCGCGCTCGCCCGGACCAGCGTCGACGCCGGCAACGGCCTCGCGATCCTGCCGAACGGCCCGTTCGGCCACCGGCTGCGCACGGCCGGCGAGCTCGCGGCCCGGTCGGTGGCGCCGCAGCTGGGTGCGGCCCTGGCGGCCGCCCTCGTCCTGGCGGTGTTCCCCGCCCGGGTCGGCCGCGGGACGCTGGCCCTGGCCGCGGCGGGGGCCGCGGCGATCGGCTACCTGCGGCTCGGGCCGCCGATGACGGTGCTCAAGCCGCCGCCCGCCGTGGTCGACCGGGTGGTGGTGTTCGAGGGCGGCATGGGCAGTTGGGCCGGGGTGGCGGCGGCGGTCGGGGTCGTCCTGGCCGTGGTGCTGGCCGAGCGCGCCGCCCGGCTGTCGATCGCGGCGTCCGAGGCCCGGCGGCGGACGGCCGAGCAGTGGCGGCGCCTGGCGCGGGCCTCGGCGGCCGGCGGCGGGGCCGGGGCCGGTACGAGGGGCGGTGGCGGGGCTGCCGGCGGGACCGCGACCGGCCGAACGGCGACCGGCCGGACCGGGGCAGGCCGGACCGCGACAGGCGGGAGCGGGAGCCGGACCGGGACGGGCCGGACCGGGGCCGCGTCCGCCGCGCGGGACTGGAGCCCGGGCAGCGCCGGTGCGCGGGAGCGCGCCCGCTTCGTGCTCGGCAGCACCTTCGTCCTGGTCGTCCTGCTGTGGGCCACCGTCGAGGTACGGCTGGCCGCGACCGGGCACCACCCGACCCCGGCGTCCTGGGGCACCGGCCAGGTCGGCGCCGACTACCAGGCCGGTTTCACCCTGCTGCTGGCCGCCGTGTCGGTCGCCGGCACGCTGGCCGCGCCGCGCACCGCCCGCCGGCTGTTCGCCCTCTGGCTGCTCGGCACGGTGGTGCTCGGCGCCCTGCCGCCGCCGCTCGGCCCCATGGAGGCGCTGCGCATCCCGGTGGCCGGGCCGGTCTACCGCGGAATCGCCGGGCTCTGGGGCCACAGCGCCTTCTGGGCGGCCGTCCTGATCGCCCTTCCCCTGGTGTGCCTCGGCATCCAGCGCACCGTGCTGCGCGCCGGCCGCTGAGCGGCACGGAACGGGGACGGGAACGGGGCCGGGGCCGGGACGGGAACGGAGCCGGGGCCGGGGTGTGGTGCGGCCGCTCCCCGGCCCCGTCACCGCGGCGGGGTGGGCAGCCACCAGGAGCGGCGCCACAGCAGCACGGCCGCCACCAGGGTCTGGCCGATCAGCCACGCCGCGCCCGCGCCGGTGATGCCCAGCACCGGCAGCAGCAGCGCGGTCAGCGCCAGCACGACGACCGCGAGCGCCGCCAGCACGCCCACCACCACGCCCATCCGGCGCCGGGCCCGGGAGAGCGCCACGACGGTGGTGTTGAGCAGGTTCGGCAGTGCGGACAGGGCGAGCAGCCACAGGGCGACCGTGCCGTGGCTGGCGTACTCGCGGCCGAACACGCGCAGCGCCCACGGGGCGACCGCGATCAGCACCACGACCGCCGCCACCAGCACCCGGCCGGAGTGCCGCAGCACCCGCCGGTAGTCGTCGAGCCGGGTGATGTCCCGGGCGGACTCCACCACCAGCGAGTAGCCCATGTTGGAGCTGAAGCAGTAGAGCGCGAACGGCACCATCCAGGCCAGTGAGAAGTACGCGCTGTCGGCGGCACCGAGGCGGTTGAGCACCATCACGGGGGGCAGGTTCACCGCCGCCAGCCAGCACATCGCGCCCAGGTAGTCCGCGGCGATGTAGCCGAAGGTCGGGGCCGAGGTGTCCGCGCGGGCCTTGGGCGGGGTGCGTTCGTGCCGGGGCACGGCGCGGCCGAAGACGAAGGTGTTCGTCACCAGGAGGGCGAACGCGAGCCCGACCATCCAGGAGAGCAGGATCCCGTTCTGCGCGCCGACGACGGCGAACAGACCCAGCAGCCCGATCTTCTCGACCGAGAAGAGCCCGTTCTCCAGCGCCACCCAGTCCGGCCGTCGGAGGCCGGTGAGGACGCCGTCCTGCAGGTTGAAGATGGCGTAGCCGGCGGTGGCCACGACGAAGGCCAGGCCCAGGCCCCAGGTGTGCAGGAAACCGAGCCCCGGTGAGACCACGGGGATCAGCAGCACCAGCCCGGCCGCGAACACCAGGGTGACCGCCGCGGCCGTGAGGTAGGCCAGTCCCACCAGCCGCCCGGTGCGCTTCCCGGCGGAGGGCACGAAACGCACCATGGCGTTGGCGAGGTTCAGTTGGCCGATCCCGCCGAGGAACATCATCGCGGAGACGGCGGCGACGTTCCGGCCGACGGTGGCCGGGCTGTACCAGTGGGCGGACAGCGCCCAGTAGAGGGCGCCGAAGAAGGAGGTCAGGAGCGAACTGAGGGTCAGCACGTGCGCGTTGCGCAGCAGCGGGTCGTAGCCCTTGGCGGAGCCGAGGAGAGCCCTGCCCCGGGTCCGCACCGACCGGAGGACGGCAGCGGACGGGCCGGCTCCGTTGCTCACCACCAGCAGCTCCCGTCGTCGGCCCACCCCGGTCCGGACGCGGCCCGCAGCCGGCGGGCCGGCGTGCCCATTTTATGACCCGACCCCCGCTCGCTGCCCGGCCACGGCGACGCCCCCCGGCCGGACGGGCGGGTGCCCGCGGGCGAACCTAGCCTGGGAACCGGGGTCCCGCCGGACCGGCCGGACGGGAACCGGGGCCCCGCCGGATTCAGCCGGAGAGGAGTCGGCGCGCCATGCCCAGGACGCTTCCCGCCGGTGTCGAGGTGACCAGTCCGGCGCCGCGCGAGGTGTGGTGGGAGCTGATCGCGCGCGACGCCGACGCGCTGGTGACGCAGACGCCGACCTGGCTGGACTGCCTGTGCGAGGCCTGGCCGTGGGAGGACGCGAGCCGGCTGTACCGGTTCGTCGACGGCCGGCGGCTCCTCGTGCCGCTGGTCCGGCACCGGCGCCGGCCGATGCGGCTGCTGACCGAGGAGTCCTGGCCCGGGTGGGGTGTCGGCGGCGCCGTCGTGCCGGACGGCGCACCGGACGCGCGGGAGGCCCGGCTCGTCCTCGCCGACCTCGCGGACCGGCCCGCCCTGCGGGTGGCGGTGCGGTTCGGCCCCGGCTCCGCACCGGTCTGGAACGAGGTCGCGCCGGGGGCCTTCGCGGCGGTCGACCGCACGACCTACCTGCTCGACCTCGACGGCGGGTGGGAGGAGGTCTGGTCCCACCGCTTCCACCAGCAGGTGCGCCGGGGCGTACGGCGGGCCGAACGCGAGGACGTCGAGGTGGAGGTGGACCGGAGCGGGCGGCTGGTGCCGCAGTTCCGGCGCCTCTACGAGGAGTCGGTCGTCCGCTGGGCCGAGCAGCAGAACGAGCCGCTCGCCCTGGCCCGGTGGCGCCGGCGGCGGGAGGAACCGCCGCGGCTCCTGGAGGCGGTCGCGGAGCGGTTCGGCTCCTCCTGCGCGATCTGGCTGGCCAGGTGCAGCGGGCAGCCGGCCGCCGCGATCGTCGTGCTGCGGCACGGGACCCACACCAAGTACTGGCGCGGGGCCATGGACCGGAGCCTGGCGCATCCGGTCCACGCCAACCACCTGCTGCACCGGCTGGCGATCGAGGACGCGTGCGCGGTCGGGAGCCGCCTCTACGACATGGGTGATGCCAGGCCCGAGTCCTCGCTGGCCCACTTCAAGCAGAGCTTCGGCGCGCGGCCGGCGGCGTCCCCGGCGTACTACCGCGAGAGGCTGCCGCTGACGGCGCTGGACCGGCGGGTGCGCGGGGCGGTCAAACGGGTCATCGGGTTCCGGGACGCCTGACCCTGCGACGGCCTGACGGCCTGACGGCCTGACGGGGTCCGACGGGCCTGACGGGGTTCGGCGGGTGCGACCGCGGGCCGGCCGGGCCGGCTCAGCCGACCAGCCGGGAGAGCTCGATCGAGTGTCCCGTCCGCTCCACCTTCGCCGTCAGGTACCGCACGTTGCTCTCCGAGAGGTGCACGCCCGTCGGCACCCGGTGCCGCACCGAGATGCCGAGGCCGGCCAACTGCGCGGCCTTGTCCGGGTTGTTGCTCAGCAGGTCGATGCCGGTGGCGCCGAGCGCGGCGAGCATCTGCGCGGCGGCGGTGTAGTCCCGGCCGTCCTCGGGCAGGCCGAGCGCGGTGTTGGCGTCGTACGTGTCCAACCCGGAGTCCTGCAGGGCGTACGCGTCGAGCTTGTTGTACAGCCCGATGCCCCGGCCCTCCTGGCGCAGGTAGAGCAGGTACCCGCCGGCCTCGCTGATCCGCTCCACCGACTCGCGCAGCTGCGGCCCGCAGTCGCAGCGCTCGGAGCCGAAGACGTCGCCGGTCAGGCACTCGGAGTGCAGCCGGACCAGCGGCGTCCCGCCCTCGGGGACCGTGCCGAGGGCGAGCGCCAGGTGCTCGGCGCCGTCGGCGAGGCCGTGGAAGGTGAAGACCTCCGCCCCGGCGCGGTAGCCGTCGGGGAAGGTCAGCGGGATGCGCACGCGCGAGCGCACCGTGGCGGGGCCGGGTTGAGGCATGGGCGGGCCTTCGTCGATCGGGGGGCGGACCGGGTTCGGTCGGGATCCGGGATGGATCGGAAGTCGACCGTACTCGGTTGTTCCAATTTGAACAACTGGCGGAAGGTGCGGGGCACGACTGCGGAGGCGCACAACACCCCGCCCGCCTCGCGTGTTCCCGCGCGGCCGCCGTCCGGCGTTCCAACATGTGGAAGGGAGGCGGCCCGGGGTGTCGACACTGCGAGACTTCCTCCCGTTTCCTGGGCACGGGAACGCACCCGCGCACGACCACCGACGACAACGGAAGGTCCTGATCAGATGCCCATGAGCAGCCCCGACTCCACCACCGGCACCGTCGCCGCCGGCATCACCACCGACACCGCGACCCGGCTCCGCTTCGACGCCGAGCAGCGCGCGGTCGAGACCCTCTACGCGGACGTGGTCCGCCGCAACAAGGGGGAGGCGGAGTTCCACCAGGCCGTCCACGAGGTGCTGGAGACCCTGGCCCCGGTGCTCGCCCGCCGCCCCGAACTCCTCGACGCCCGGATCATCGAGCGGATCTGCGAGCCCGAGCGGCAGTTGATGTTCCGGGTGCCGTGGACGGACGACTCCGGCGACATCCACGTCAACCGCGGCTTCCGGGTGGAGTTCAGCAGCGCCCTCGGCCCGTACAAGGGCGGGCTGCGCTTCCACCCCTCGGTGAACCTCGGCATCGTCAAGTTCCTCGGCTTCGAGCAGATCTTCAAGAACGCGCTCACCGGGCTGTCGATCGGCGGCGGCAAGGGCGGCTCCGACTTCGACCCCAAGGGCCGTTCGGACGCCGAGATCATGAGGTTCTGTCAGTCCTTCATGACCGAGCTCCACCGCCACCTCGGCGAGCACACCGACGTCCCCGCCGGGGACATCGGCGTCGGCGGCCGCGAGATCGGCTACCTCTTCGGCCAGTACAAGCGGATCACCAACCGCTACGAGGCCGGCGTGCTCACCGGCAAGGGGCTCGGCTGGGGCGGTGCGCAGGTCAGGACCGAGGCCACCGGCTACGGCTGCGTGCTGTTCACCGCCGAGATGCTGCACAGCCGCGGCGAGAGCCTGGACGGGCGCCGGGTGGTCGTCTCCGGCTCGGGCAACGTCGCGCTCTACGCGATCGAGAAGGCGCAGCAGCTCGGCGCCACGGTGCTGACCGCATCCGACTCCTCCGGCTTCGTGGTGGACGACAAGGGTATCGACCTCGGCCTGCTCAAGGAGGTCAAGGAGGTCCGGCGCGGCCGGGTCTCCGAGTACGCCGAACTGCGCGGCAGCCACGTGCGGTTCGTCGAGGGGCCGGGGGTGTGGAGCGTGCCCTGCGAGGTCGCGCTGCCCTGCGCCACCCAGAACGAACTGACCGAGGCCGACGCGCTCGCCCTGGTCCGCAACGGTGTGCTCGCCGTCGCCGAGGGCGCCAACATGCCCACCACCCCGGAGGCGGTCCGGGTGTTCCAGGAGGCCGGGGTGGCGTTCGGCCCGGGCAAGGCGGCGAACGCGGGCGGCGTCGCGACCAGCGCGCTGGAGATGCAGCAGAACGCGTCGCGCGACTCCTGGACCTTCCGGCACACCGAGGAGCGGCTGGCCGGGATCATGAAGCACATCCACGACTCCTGCTTCACCACCGCCGAGCGCTACGGCCGGCCCGGGGACTACGTGGTGGGCGCCAACATCGCGGGCTTCGAACTGGTCGCGGACGCGATGCTGGCCCAGGGCCTGGTCTGACCTGCGGCTCCCGCCGCCGACCCGGCGATCGGTACCCGACCGGAGCGGGCACCGATCGTCGGGTGCGGCAGGGTGGGTCCTTCCTACGGTGGTGATCACAAGGAAGGACGGGGTCGGAGTGCTGGAGCACCTGAACCGGGCGATGGAGCACATCGAACGGCACCTGGACGGCGAGGTCGACGCGGCCGAGCTGGCGAGGATCGCGATGACGTCGGAGTACCACTTCCGGCGGCTGTTCTCGATGCTCGCCGGGATGCCGCTGTCGGAGTACGTGCGGCGTCGGCGACTGACCGTCGCGGGGGCCGAAGTCCTCGACGGCGAGCGGACGTTGCTCGACATCGCGGTCCGGTACGGATACACCTCGGGGGAGGCGTTCGCCCGGGCGTTCCGGGCGATGCACGGGGTCGGGCCGGGGGAGGCCCGGCGCGACGGTGCGGTGCTCACCTCCCAGCCCCGGATGTCCTTCCGACTCGTAGTGGAAGGAAGCAGCAGCATGGAATACCGGATCGTCGAGAAGCCGGACTTCCGGATCGTCGGCAGGAAGGCCCGGGTGCCCCTGGTCTGGCTGGGGGTCAACCCGCACATCGCCGAGTTCATCAAGGGGCTCGGCAAGGAGACCGTCGAGCGGATCACGGCCCTGAGCGGCAAGGACCCGGTCGGCATCGTGTCGGTGAGCGACGACTTCTCCCCGAACCGCGAGGAGGGTTCCGAGCTCGACTACTGGCACGCGGTGGTGGCGCGTGAGGGCGCCGAGGTCCCGGAGGACATGGACGTCCTGGAGGTGCCGGCCGGCACCTGGGCCGTGTTCACCAACTCCGGGCCGTTCCCGCAGGCGCTGCAGGAGATGTGGGGGGACGTAGCCGCCCAGTGGTTCCCGTCCAACCCGTACGAGGCCCGGCCGGGCCCGGAGATCCTGCGGACCCGCTTCGTCCCCGGGTCGCAGGACGCCGACTCGGAGCTCTGGATCCCGGTGGCGCGTGCTCCGCGGGGGTGACGACTGACAGATGACAGATGACAGCTGACGGATTTCGAAATCTGTCAGCTGTCATCTGTTTTCTGTTTCCCGCCTCCTGTCGTCCCGTCTCCCGCCCCGCCCCGTTCGGCCCACCAGCGCCCGCCCCCGGCCCTCCTGCCCCGCATCCTGGGCGGAGAGGGCCGGGGGCCGAGAACGAGCTGGAGAACCGACGCCATGAAGCAGACCTCCGTGACCACCGACGGCCCCTGCTGGGTCGAGCTGGGCACCTCCGACCCCACCGCCGCCCGGGCCTTCTACCGCGAGCTGTTCGGCTGGCGGGAGGACGACGGCGACCGGCCCGAGGACGGCGACTACGTCCAGATGCTCCTCAAGGACACCCCGGTCGCCGCGATCACCCCGCGCTACGCGCCGCAGCAGCCGACGGCCTGGTCGATCTGCTTCGCCGTGGCCGACGCCGACGCCACCGCGGCCAGGGTCGAGAGCGCCGGCGGCACCCTCCTCAAGGCGCCCGCCGACGTCCTCGACCGCGGCCGCTTCGCGGTGGCCGCCGACCGCTCCCACGCGGTCTTCCTGCTCTGGCAGGCCCGCTCCTTCAAGGGCGCCGGGGTGTTCAACGAGCCGGGCTCGCTCGGCTGGGTGGAGCTCCTCACCCGGGACCGGGACGGCGCGCTCGCCTTCTACCCGGCGGTCTTCGGCTGGTCCGTCGCCCCCTCCGAGCAGTACACCCAGTGGGGCCTGGCCGGTGAGGACTTCGGCGGCATGCTGGTGATGGGCGACGCCTTCCCGCCGGAGGTGCCGCCGCACTGGCTGCCGTACTTCTCGGTCGCCGACGTGGACAACACCGTCGACCGGGCGGTGGCCCTCGGCGGGGACGTGCTGATGGCCGCCTACTCCATGCCGGGCGGCCGACGGATCGCCGTGCTGCGCGACCCGCAGGGCGCCGCCTTCGGCGTCTACCGGCCCCCGACGGAGGGCTGAGCCGGGCGCGGCTCCGCGCGCGTGCGCCGTCGCTCCGCCACCGCCGCCACCGCCGCCCCCGCCGTGACCAGCAGCGCCCCGGCCGGCACCACGTCGCCGACGCGGTCGTACCAGGTCATCGTGGCGGGCTCGGTGAGCGGCAGCCGGACGGTCAGCGCGCCGGTGCCGTCGGTGCCGAGCCGGGCCAGCTCCCTGCCCTGCGCGTCGAAGGCCGCCGAGACCCCGGTCAGCGAGGCCTGGACGGCCGGCCGCCCGGTTTCCGCCGCCCGGATCGCCGCCAGCGAGACGTGCTGCTCGGGCGCCCAGGTCTGCTGGAAGGTCGAGGTCGAGGACTGGTAGACGAGCACCCGGGCGCCGTCCCGCGCGGCGGTGCGGGCCATGTCGGGGAAGGCGGACTCGAAGCAGATCAGCGCCCCGACCGGCAGCGGAGCGCCCGTCCGGTCGGTGGCCGGCAGCAGGTGGAAGGCGGTGCCGGGCGCCCGGTTCTCGCCCGCCGCCCGGCTGACCCCGGCGATCCAGCCGAGCACCGGCCGCAGCGGGATGTACTCGCCGAACGGCACCAGCCGGATCTTGCGGTAGCGGTCCACCACACCGGCCGGGGAGACCAGCACCGCGTCCTTGGAGATCCGCCCGTCCGCCTTGCGCGCGTCCTCCCCGGCGATGACCCGGGCGCCGGTGGTCGCGGCGAGGCCGCGCAGCGTGTCCAGCGCGGCCGGGTCGTGGTCCAGGTCGGCCGTGGTGCTGCTCTCGCCCCACACCACCAGGTCCACCGGCTGTCCGACCAGTGCGGCGGTGGCCCGTGCGCTCGCGTCGAAGCGGGCCTGCGGGTCCTCCACGACGCCGGGCTGGACGAGCGCGACCGTGACGGCCCCGGCCCCGGCGGGCGCCTCGCGCAGCGCGAACAGCAGCGGACCGGAGGCCACCACCAGCACCGCCGCCGAGGCCGCGACGGCCCGTGGTCGCCAGTGCACCGCGGTGAGCGCGATCAGCACCCCGGTGTTCACCGCCGCCACCGCCGCGCTGACCAGCCAGATCCCGCCCGCCGAGGCCAGCCCGAGGATCGCCGGGTGCTGCCACTGGGTGGCGCCGAGCAGGGCCCACGGCCCGCCCAGCGCCGGCCAGGACCGCCCGTACTCGGCGGACACCCAGACCGCCGGGACGACCACCAGCGCGAGCAGGGCCCGACGGGCGGTCAGCGGCGGGTGCAGCAGCCGGTGCACGGTGTACCCGACGGCGCCCTGCAGCGCCCCGAACAGCACCGCGAGCACCGGGAGTCCGGGCCCGATGGACGGCACCAGCCAGTACATCGCGGTCAGGATGAACCCCGCTCCGAACCACCAGCCGCGCACCGCCGCCTCCCGGCCCCCGGGCGCCCGCTGCATCAGCAGCAGTCCGGGGACTAGCGCGATCCACGCCAGCCAGGCCTGTCCCGGCGCCGGGAACGCGAGCACCGGTACCGCCCCGGCCGCGAGCGCCCCGAGCCGCGCCCGGTAGCGGTGTGGCGCGGGCGGCTCGTGTTCCTCCGCTTCCCGGGCTTCGTCGGCGGGGGTCGTGCTCAGGTCTGGGCTGGTGGGACCGGTGCGGCGCGGCATGCCCCGTATTGTCCGCTCGGACGGCGTGCGCCACCAGTGTTCCCCTCACCCGAATGGACTACGGGAACACCGTCAGCGAGCTGCCGCCCCGCCTCCCCGGACGGCCGCGGGACCGTCCGGGGAGGCCGGGAGGCCGGGAGGCCGTCCGCGAGACCGGGAGGCCGCGAGACCGCCCGGGAGACCTCAGCCCTCGTCGCCCTCCAGGTCCCCCTCGGTCTCCAGGAACGCGGCCTGCAGCTGCGCGATCAGCTCCGGGTCCGGCTGCTCCCACAGCCCGCGGCTCGCCGCCTCCAGCAGGCGCTCGCTGATCCCGTGCAGCGCCCACGGGTTGGCGCCCGCGAGGAACTCCCGGTTGACCGGGTCGAGCACGTACTCCTGGGTCAGCTTCTCGTACATCCAGTCCGCGACCACGCCCGTGGTGGCGTCGTAGCCGAACAGGTAGTCGACCGTCGCGGCCATCTCGAAGGCACCCTTGTAGCCGTGCCGGCGCATCGCCTCGATCCAGCGCGGGTTGACCACGCGGGCGCGGAAGACGCGGGCGGCCTCCTCGGTCAGCGTCCGGGTGCGGACCGTCTCCGGGCGGGTGGAGTCGCCGATGTAAGCGGTCGGCGCCTTGCCGGTGAGCGCGCGGACGGTGGCCACCATGCCGCCGTGGTACTGGAAGTAGTCGTCCGAGTCGGCGATGTCGTGCTCGCGGGTGTCGGTGTTCTTCGCGGCGACGGTGATCCGCTTGTACGCGGTCTCCATCTCCTCGCGGGCCGGCCGCCCGTCCAGCCCGCGCCCGTACGCGTAGCCGCCCCACACCGTGTACACCTCGGCGAGGTCGGCGTCGGTGCGCCAGTCGCGGCTGTCGATCAGCTGGAGCAGGCCGGCCCCGTACGTGCCCGGGCGGGAGCCGAAGACGCGGACGGTGGCCTTCCGCTCGTCGCCGTGCACCGCCAGGTCGGCCTGGACGTGGGCCCGGACGAAGTTGTCCGAGTCGGCCTCCTCCTGGGCGGCGGCCAGGCGCACCGCGTCGTCCAGCAGGGCGACCACGTGCGGGAAGGCGTCGCGGAAGAACCCGGAGATGCGCAGCGTCACGTCGATGCGCGGGCGGCCCAGCTCCTCCAGCGGGATCGGCTCCAGGCCGGTGACCCGGCGGGAGGCGTCGTCCCAGACCGGGCGGACGCCGAGCAGGGCGAAGGCCTCGGCGATGTCGTCGCCGGCGGTGCGCATCGCGCTGGTGCCCCACAGTGAGAGCCCGACCGAGGGCGGGTACGCGCCGTCGTTGTCGGCGGTGTACCGCTCGACCAGCGAGGAGGCGAGCGCCTGGCCGGTCTCCCAGGCGAGCTTGCTGGGGACGGCCTTGGGGTCGACGGAGTAGAAGTTGCGGCCCGTCGGCAGCACGTTGACCAGGCCGCGCAGCGGCGAGCCGGACGGGCCGGCCGGGACGAAGCCGCCCTGCAGCGCGTGCAGCACGGCGTCCAGCTCGTCGGTGGTGGCGGCCAGGCGCGGCACCACCTGGGTGGCGGCGAAGGTCAGCACCTCGTGGACGGCCTCCCGGACGGTCTCCGGCAGCTCGGCGGTGACCTTCTCGACCGCCTCGGGCGCCCAGTCCTGCGCCTCCATGGCCTCGACCAGGGCGCGGGCCCTGGCCTCGGCCGCGTCGGTGGCGCCGAGGGTCAGCGCCGCCTCGTCCAGGCCGAGCGCCTCGCGCAGGCCGGGCAGGGCGCTGACCCCGCCCCAGATCTGCCGGGCGCGCAGGATGGCGAGCACGATGTTGACGCGGTCGGTGCCGGTCGGCGCCTGGCCGAGGACGTGCAGGCCGTCGCGGATCTGGGCGTCCTTGACCTCGCAGAGCCAGCCGTCGACGTGCAGCAGGAAGTCGTCGAAGCCGTCGTCCTCGGGGCGCTCGTCCAGGCCGAGGTCGTGGTCGAGCTTGGCCGCCTGGATGAGGGTCCAGATCTGGGCGCGGATGGCGGGCAGCTTGGCCGGGTCCATCGCGGCGATGTTGGAGTGCTCGTCCAGCAGCTGCTCCAGGCGCGCGATGTCGCCGTAGGAGTCGGCGCGGGCCATCGGCGGGACGAGGTGGTCGACCAGGGTGGCGTGGGCGCGGCGCTTGGCCTGGGTGCCCTCGCCCGGGTCGTTGACCAGGAAGGGGTAGACCAGCGGGAGGTTGCCGAGCACGGCGTCCGGGCCGCACTCGGCGGACAGCGCGGCGGTCTTGCCGGGCAGCCACTCCAGGTTGCCGTGCTTGCCGAGGTGGATCACGGCGTGGGCGCCGAAGCCGCCGTCCTCCTGCGAGGCCTCGATCCAGCGGTAGGCGGCCAGGTAGTGGTGGCTCGGCGGCAGGTCGGGGTCGTGGTAGATGGCGACGGGGTTCTCGCCGAAGCCGCGCGGCGGCTGGATCAGGACCAGCAGGTTCCCGGAGCGGATCGCGGCCAGCACGATGTCGCCGTCCGGGTTCTGCGAGCGGTCGACGTACAGCTCGCCGGGGGCCGGGCCCCAGTGCTCCTCGACCTGCTCGCGCAGCGCCTGCGGGAGGGTGGCGTACCAGCGGCGGTAGTCGGCGGCGGGGATGCGCACCGGGTTGCGGGCCAGCTGGTCCTCGGTGAGCCAGTCCTGGTCGTAGCCGCCGGCCGCGATCAGGGCGTGGATGATCGCGTCGCCCTCGTGCCCCTCGTCCTCGGTGCCGTCGAAGCCGGGCAGGTCGTGCCCGAGGTCCATGCCCTCCTCGCGCAGCCGCTCCAGCAGGCGGACGGCGCTGGCCGGGGTGTCCAGGCCGACGGCGTTGCCGACCCGGGCGTGCTTGGTCGGGTACGCGGACAGCACCAGCGCGAGGCGGCGCTCGGCGGCCGGGACGTACCGCAGCCGGGCGTGGCTGACGGCGGTGCCGGCGACGCGGGCGGCGCGCTCCGGGTCGGCGGCGTAGACCGTCAGGCCGTCCTCGTCCAGCTCCTTGAAGGAGAACGGGACGCTGATCAGGCGGCCGTCGAACTCCGGCACGGCGATCTGGGTGGCGGTGTCCAGGGGGGACAGGCCGTCGTCGCTGGCCTCCCACTGGGCGCGCGACCAGGTCAGGCAGAGCGCCTGCAGGATCGGGCGGTCCAGGGCGGCGAGCGCGCCGGCGTCCCAGGCCTCCTCGTCGCCGCCGGCCTGTGCGTCGGCCGGGCGGGTGCCGCCGGCGGCGAGCACGGTGGTGACGATCGCGTCGGCCTCGCCGAGCGCGGCCAGCAGCTCGGGCTCGGCGCCGCGCAGCGAGGCGCAGTAGTAGGCCCGGGCGCGGGCGCCCTGGTCCTCGATCGCCCGGCAGAGCGTCTCGACGAAGGCGGTGTTGCCGCTCATGTGGTGGGCGCGGTAGTAGAGCACCGCGACCGTCGGGCCGTCGCCGGTACGGGCTTCGCGCTCCAGCGGGCCCCAGGCCGGGGCGGAGGCGGGCGGGGCGAAGCCGTGGCCGGTCAGCAGCACGGTGTCGGAGAGGAACGAGGCCAGTTCGGCCAGGTTGGCCGCGCCGCCGTGGGCGAGGTAGGCGTGCGCCTCGGCGGCGATGCCGGCCGGGACGGTGGACAGCTCCATCAGCTGGGCGTCGGGGGCCTGCTCACCGGTCAGCACCACGACCGGGCGGGGGCCGGCCAGCAGTGCGTCCAGGCCCTCCTGCCAGGCACGGCGTCCGCCGAGCAGGCGGACCACGACGAGGTCGGTGCCCTCCAGCAGCGCGGGCAGGTCCTCGGGGGTCAGCCGGGCCGGGTTGCCGAGCCGGTAGCGCACCGGCCCCTCGGAGGCACGGGCGCTGAGCAGGTCGGTGTCGGACGTCGACAGCAGCAGGATCATGCGAAGGCCCTCCCGGCCTCGTCGGTGGCCGGGACGGCCGTGAAATGGGCCGGGACGGCCGTGAAGTGAGCCGGAGTGGCCGTGGGGACGGCCGTGGACGCGTGTGCGGGCATGCGACAGCGCTGGTGCATTTCTGCCTTCCTCGGGGTCCGCGCCCCGGGCCGGTGGAGGACGGCAGGAGTTCCTGGCTCCCGCGGCCGACCGGTTTCCCGGTGAACCGCGGTCACAGTGGCGGGACCGCACCGGGCTTGCACCGGTTTCCTCCCCTGCGCCGTCGCTGGCGTGTGCGGACGGTCCGCCGGACCGTCCGCCCAGCATCGTACGGGGTACGGCTGACCTGGGGGAGAGTGAGCTTTCGGTCGCGGGCTCCGGACCGCCCGGCGCACGGCTGTCCGTCGTGCGGACCGGCCGCCCGGCGTACGCGGCGGGTGCGCCGGAGTGTGATGCAGCGGACGGAGGCAAGCGATCGGATCATCTGTATGCTCGCCGCCATGCCACCGACACCCGACGCCACCGCGCCGGGCGCCGCCGTGCCCGACCGGGAGGTGCCCGACCGGGGGCGCGGGGACGCCTGCCCCGGAGCGCTGCGTCTGCACCAGGCCGACGACGGCGCCCTGGCCCGGATCCGCCTGCCCGGAGGCCTGCTGACGGACCGTCAGGCGCTCGCCCTGGTCGAGGCCGCCGAGGCCCTGGGCGACGGGGAGCTGGAGACCACCTCGCGCGGCAACGTCCAGCTGCGCGGCCTGGCACCGCAGTGCGCGGCGGACCTCGCGGAGCGGCTGCGCGCCGTCGGTCTGCTGCCCTCGGACACCCACGAGCGGGTCCGCAACATCGTCGCCTCGCCGCTGGCGGGGCTGGACGGCACGGACTCCGCCGATGTCCGGGCCTGGGTACGGGAACTGGACGCGCGGCTGTGCGCGAGCGAGTGGGCGGCCGGGCTCTCCGGCAAGTTCCTGTTCGCGCTGGACGACGGGCGGGGCGACGTCGCCGCGCTCGACGCCGATGTGACATTGATCGCAGGCTCGGGGGCCGCCACCGCGGACCGTGACCGGCCCGCCCTGCTGCGCCTCGGGCGCGCGGGCCACGGGCACCCGGTCGAGGCCGGGCAGGAGGTGACGGCCGTGCTGGACGCGGCCCGCTCCTTCCTGGACGCCCTGCGGACGAGCGGCCGAACGGCCTGGCACCTGCGCGAGGTGCCCGAGTTGCTGCCCGCCGGCTCGGTGCCGCTGCCCGCCTTCGCCGGAGCGGCGCCCGCCGTGGGCGCGCTTCCCGGCGGGCTCTCGGTGGGCCTGCGCTTCGGCCGGGCGAGCGCCGCTCAGTGGCGCGCGCTGGTCGCCGCCGCGACGGCTTCCGCCGGTGAGCTGCGGCTGACGCCCTGGCGCGGTGCGGTCGTGCCCGGCGCCTCCGCCGACCTGCTGCCCGCGCTCGCCGGGGCCGGTTTCCGTACCGAGCCGGGCTCGCCCTGGGAGCGGGCCACCGCCTGCACCGGGCTGCCGGGGTGCGCCAAGTCGCTCGCCGACGTCCGCTCGGACGCGGCCCGGGCGCTGGACGCCGACCCCCGGTCCGCGGCCGGTGGCGGGGGCCACGACGCGCTGCCCGTCCACTGGTCGGGCTGTGAACGGCGCTGCGGCCACCCGGCCGGGCGGTGGGTGGACGTGCTCGCCACGGGGCACGGCTACCGGGTGACGGTGAACGGACCGGCGGCTGCCCCCACGGCCGCCGAGGTGACGAACGAGGAGATGGCCGAGGCGGTCGCCGAGGCCAGGAGGACCACGAAGTGATCGAGTACGAGAAGGACGGCGCGTCCATCTACCGCCAGTCCTTTGCCACCATCCGCGCGGAGGCCGATCTGGCCGCCCTCCCGGCGGACGTCTCCCAGGTCGCGGTGCGGATGATCCACGCCTGCGGGATGGTCGACCTGGTCGAGGACCTGGTGTACTCGCCCGGCGTGGTCGCCTCCGCGCGCGCCGCGCTGCACGCCGGTGCGCCGATCCTCTGCGACGTCAACATGGTCGCGAGCGGGGTGACCCGCAAGCGGCTGCCCGCCGACAACGAGGTGATCTGCACCCTCACCGACCCGTCGGTGCCCGAGCTCGCCCGGAAGATGGGCAACACCCGCAGCGCCGCGGCCATGGAGCTGTGGCTGCCCCGGCTGGAGGGTGCGGTGGTCGCCGTCGGCAACGCGCCGACCTCGCTGTTCCGGCTGCTGGAGATGATCGAGGCGGGCGCGCCGCGCCCGGCCGCGGTGATCGGCGTCCCGGTCGGCTTCATCGGTGCCGCCGAGTCCAAGCAGGCCCTGGCCGAACACCCCTCCGGCCTGGAGCACATGGTGGTGCGCGGCCGGCGCGGTGGCAGCGCGATCGCCGCCGCCGCCGTCAACGCGATTGCGAGCGAGGAAGAATGACGGAGCATCAGAACGCCTCGATCGGGCGGCTGTACGGCGTCGGGCTCGGCCCGGGCGACCCGTCGCTGGTGACCGTCCGCGCCGCCGAACTCATCGGCAAGGCCGACGTGGTGGCGTACCACAGCGCCCGGCACGGCCGGTCCATCGCGCGCTCGATCGCCGAGCGCTATCTGACGGGTGGTCAGACCGAGGAGAAGCTGGTCTACCCGCTCACCGTCGAGACCACCGACCACCCCGGCGGCTACCGGGGCGCGCTCGACGACTTCTACGAGGAGGCCGCCGCCCGGCTGGCCGCCCACCTGGACGCCGGCCGCGACGTCGTCGTCCTCGCCGAGGGCGACCCGCTCTTCTACGGCTCCTACCAGCACATGCACAAGCGGCTCGCGCACCGCTACCCGACCGAGGTCGTGCCCGGCGTGACCTCGGTCAGCGCCGCGGCGGCCCGGCTCGGACAGCCGCTGACCGAGGCCGAGGAGACGCTCACCGTCATCCCGGGCACGCTGCCCGAGGAGGAGCTGACGGCGCGGATCGCGTCGGCCGACTCCGCCGTGATCATGAAGCTGGGGCGCACCTTCCCGACCGTCCGCCGGGCCCTGGAGCGGGCAGGGCGGCTGGCGGACGCCCAGTACGTCGAGCGGGCCTTCATGGCTGGGGAGCGCATCGCGCCGCTCGCGGAGGTCGACGAGGAGACGGTGCCGTACTTCTCGGTCGCGGTGCTGCCGAGCAAGGTCGCGCCGCTGGAGCCCGAGCTCCGGCTGTCGGAGGGCACCGGCAGCGTGACCGTCGTCGGCACCGGGCCGGCCGGACCGCTCTGGCTCACCCCCGAGGCGCGCGGCGCGCTGGCCGAGGCCACCGACCTGGTCGGCTACACCACCTACCTGGCCCGGGTGCCGGAGCGCCCGGGCCAGCTCCGGCACGGCTCGGACAACAAGGTCGAGTCGGAGCGCGCCGAGTACGCGCTGGACCTCGCGCGGCGCGGGCACCGGGTCGCGGTGGTCTCCTCGGGCGACCCGGGCGTGTTCGCGATGGCCACCGCCGTGCTGGAGGTCGCCTGCGAGGAGGCCTACCGGGACGTCCCGGTGCGGGTCCTGCCGGGGATGACCGCCGCCCACGCGGCCGCCTCCCGGGCCGGCGCCCCGCTCGGGCACGACTACGCGACGGTGTCGCTCTCGGACCGGCTCAAGCCCTGGGACGTGGTGGCCAAGCGGCTGCGCGCCGCCGCCGAGGCGGACCTGGTGCTCGCGCTGTACAACCCGGGCTCGCAGTCCCGCACCACCCAGGTCGGCCTCGCCCGGGACCTGCTGCTGGAGTACCGGGCGCCGGAGACGCCGGTGGTGATGGCCCGCGACGTCGGCGGGCCGACCGAGCGGGTGCGGATCGTCCGGCTCGGCGAGCTGGACCCGGCGCTGGTCGACATGCGGACGATCCTGCTGATCGGCTCCTCGCAGACCCGGGCCGTCGAGCGCGGCGGCGGCGTGGAGGTCGTCTGGACGCCCCGGCGGTACCCGGAGGCCGAGGGCCCCGCGGCGGAGTGACGGCGAACGGCTGACAGCTGACAGATTTCATCATCTGTCAGCTGTCATCCGTTTTCCGTCAGCCGTCGGCCGTCAGCGGGTCGGCTTGGCGAGCAGCAGCTCCGTGTTGTGGTCCTCGCCCGAGCCCAGCAGCGACGTCACCCGCCCGTTCGGGTCGTTGTACGACAGCTCGCGGTAGAGCGCCGCGAGATTGGCGTCCGAGGTGCTGCCGAAGTCCGTGCCGTACGGCGCGGAGGACTCGATCAGAGTGGTGAACAGCGAGATCGTGGCGTCCCCGTTGTCCACGACCTCGATGATCCGGCCGTGCTGCGGGTAGTCGATGTGCGAGGCGGTGTTGATCTCCCAGAACGCTCGCTCCGGCACCGCGTGGCCGTGCGGCGTGATCTTGTTCATGTGGGTGTGCCCGTTCACCCACCCGACCACGTTCGGGTAGCGCTGCAGCAGCGCCACCAGCTCGTTGCCGTCGTGCCGCTTCTCGAAGATGTTCCGCGGGTCCGGCAGCAGGTTGCCCATGCTGGTGCTGGTGTGGTGGCTGAAGACCAGGATCAGGTCGTCCGTGCTGCCGCCGGTCACCCGGTTCCCGTTGGTGTCGTACCAGTGCCCGCTGTGCGCCTTCAACTGCTGCTCCAGCCAGCGCAGTTGCGCGGTGCCCAGCGAACCGTCGGCGAACCCGGCCTGGTTGGTGGTGTCCAGGCTGATGCCGACCACCTTCTCCGAGATGCGGAAGGTGTAGTAGAGCTTCCCGCTGCCCACCATGTCCGAGGTGAAGCCGTGCCCGTACGGGCCCGCGCCGGTGGCGGCCGGGTCCAGGTGGGCCTTGGCGAACTCCTTGAGCGTGAACGGCTTCCGGCGCTCGTCGGGGGTGATCCGGCGCACCGCCTCGCCGTTGGCGATCAGCTTGGCGAGCAGCAGCACGGCACCCGCCGGGTCGCGGCGCAGCGAGTCCATCAGCTGGGCGGCCGTGGCGTCGTCGCAGCCCTCCAGCTTGTACTGGCCGGTGTAGAGGTCGTTGAGCAGCCCGAGGTCCGGCAGGGTGCCCTCGATGCTGTCGTCGTGGTTGCCGACCGTCGTGTACCAGGGCGTGCGCAGGCCCGGCGCGTCGAAGGGGCGGCCGGCGGCGGAGAGGAAGCCCGGCACCTGCGGGAAGCCCTTGGCCTTGTAGCCGTCGCTGTAGGCGAGTTCGGGGTTCCAGTAGGCCGCGTTGCCGGAGTTCTGCACGCCCTCGTAGCGGTTCGGGTCGCCGGTGTTCTGGGCCAGTCGGCCACCGCCCATGACCTTGAGGTACCAGTCGAGTTCGGCCAGCTCGTGGTTGTCGGTGTTGTCACCGGTGGCCATCACCATGCTGAACGGCATCCCGGTGTAGGGGCCTCCGGCGAGCGAGTTGACCCGCTCGACGAGGGCCGACACACCGCGGGCGTTCAGGGCCTCCTGCGGCCGGTAGGCGCTGCCGTTGAACCGGGCCAGGTACTCGAACCGCACCGGGGACTCGGTGTCCACCAGGTGCAGGTCGCTGAACTGGACGAAGCTGGCGAGGCCGGTGCGGCGGTCGTCGCGGCCGGAGCCCGCCGCCGCCAGGTCGCCGCGCACCACCAGCGGCCAGCCCGGACCGGCCGTAAGCCGCTTGTAGCCGCCGGTCCCGACCGGCGTGGCCACCTGCTCCAGGGTGGTCCCGGTGGCTCTGACCGCCCGCGCGGCCGTGGCCGCCAGCGCCTGGTCGCGTGCCGCGGCCGAGGCGAACTGTGCGCCGCCGAGCGACAAGGCCGACCACGCCGCGGCCACCGACGTACCGGTGAGGAACGTACGCCGACTCATCCCTGCCACAGAAAACCCCCACATAGTGATGGCCCGGCAGGGCGGACAACCCGTGCACCGGACCGACGTGTCATGAACCCGCATCTGGCGGACGGCCAGATTACTCACTGGTAGGCCGCGGGGCGAGACCCGTGCAGAGAACTCTTCGGGAACGGATCGGAAGGACTCCTCCGCACGTCGCACACGGCCCCCCGGCGGCCCGTGCCGCCACTCGCGCTCCGCCTGCCGCTCGCGCTCCGCCCGCCACGGCCCGCCGCCCGCTACGGCCCGCCGTCGGCCACGGCCCGCCGTCGGTCACCGCCGGTCACCCCGGTCGGGCCCCGCCCGGGTGAGTGGGGGAAAATCGGCGGTGGCGGCCGAGGTGGCCGCCCGGGAAGACGGGACGGCGCGGGGCGCCGTCGGAAGCGAGGCGCAGGTGGCCGCAGCGGGAGCCGATGGCGGAGCCCAGGCGGAGGCCGGGCCGGGCGGCCGGGCCGGGCAGCTGAAGAGCAGCGGCCTGCGACACGGCTGGACGACGGGTGCCTGCGCCACCGCCGCCACCAAGGCCGCGTACACCGCGCTGCTCACCGGCGAGTTCCCCGACCCCGTGGCAGTCACCCTGCCCAAGGGACAGCAGCCCTCCTTCGCCCTCGCCGCCGAGGAGCTGGGGACGGGCGGACGGCCCCACGCCACGGCCGGGGTGGTCAAGGACGCCGGCGACGACCCCGACGTCACGCACGGCGCGCTGATCCGGTCGACCGTCCGGGCCGGGGAGCCCGGCGCCGGTGTGGTGTTCCGGGCCGGTCCCGGGGTGGGGACGGTCACCAAGGCCGGCCTGCCGCTGCCCGTCGGCGAGCCGGCGATCAACCCGGTGCCCCGGCAGATGATCCGGGACGCCGTCGCCGAGGTGGCCGCCGAGTTCGGCGGCAGCGGGGACGTGGTGGTCGAGATCTCCGTCGACCACGGCGAGGAGATCGCCCGCTCGACCTGGAACCCGCGGCTCGGCATCCTCGGAGGCCTGTCGATCCTCGGGACCACCGGGATCGTCGTCCCCTACTCCTGTTCGGCCTGGATCGACTCCATCCGCCGCGGCGTGGACGTTGCCCGGGCGGCGGGGCGCACGCACGTGGCCGGCTGCACGGGCTCGACCTCGGAGAAGGTCGCGGTCGCGGTGCACGGGCTGCCCGAGGACGCGCTGCTCGACATGGGCGACTTCGCCGGTGCCGTGCTCAAGTACCTGAAGCGCCACCCGGTGCCCCGGCTGACCATCGCGGGCGGCTTCGCCAAGCTGTCCAAGCTCGCGGCCGGCCACCTCGACCTGCACTCGGCGCGCTCCCAGGTGGACAAGGGGTACCTGGCCGAACTGGCGCGGCGCGGTGGGGCGGACGAGGCGCTGGCCGCGGCGGTGGCGGCCGCCAACACCGGTCTGGAGGCGGTGCAGCTGTGCCGTGCGGCAGGGGTTCCGCTCGGGGACCTGGTCGCCGAGGCGGCGCGGGCGACGGCGCTCGGCGTGCTGCTGGGCTCGCCCGTCGCGGTGGACGTCATCTGCATCGACCGCGCCGGAACCGTCGTCGGCCGGGCGGAGCCGCTGGGCCCGTGACATCGTCACGACTGTCATGGGAGCGTGACAACGCCGCGCGGTGATGTGAAGATCTGACGGCCATACAGGGAGAGAAACGGACAAAAGGAGCGCCACGCCGCCCTTGGATTCCGTTGCCATCTCAACCATGAGATATGGTCTGGCGAGTGACAGGCGACTACCTCACCCGTATCGGCACCCTCATCCGCACCGCGCGTCAGCACCGTGGCTGGTCCCAGGCGCAGCTCGGAGAGGCGCTCGGCACCAGCCAGAGCGCGGTCAACCGCATCGAACAGGGCAAGCAGAACGTCAGCCTTGAGATGATCGCTCGTATCGGCGAAGCCCTCGACAGCGAGATCGTCTCGCTCGGCTACTCCGGCCCGATGCACCTGCGGGTCGCCGGCGGCACCCGGCTCTCCGGCGCGATCGACGTCCGCAGCAGCAAGAACGCCTGCGTCGCGATCCTCTGCGCCTCGCTGCTGACCACCGGTCGCACCACGATCCGCAGCGTCGCCCGGATCGAGGAGGTCTACCGCATCCTCGAAGTGCTCACCAGCATCGGCGTCAAGAGCCGCTGGATCAACGACGGCCGCGACCTCGAACTCACCCCGCCCGCCGAGCTGGACCTCGCCGCGATGGACGTCGAGGCCGCCCGCCGCACCCGCAGCGTGCTGATGTTCCTCGGTCCGCTGATGCACCGCGCCGAGCACTTCGAGATCCCGTACGCGGGCGGCTGCGACCTCGGCACCCGCACCGTCCAGCCGCACCTGACCGCGCTGCGCCGCTTCGGCCTGGAGGTCGCCACCACCGGCGGCGCCTACCACGCCTCGGTCCAGCCGGGCGTGCCGATGGACCGCCCGATCGTGCTGACCGAGCGCGGGGACACCGTCACCGAGAACGCCCTGCTGGCCGCCGCGCGTCACGACGGCGTGAGCGTCATCCGCAACGCCTCGCCCAACTACATGGTCCAGGACCTCTGCTTCTTCCTGGAGGAGCTGGGCGTCAGGATCGAGGGCATCGGCACCACCACCCTCACCGTGCACGGCGTCCCGCAGATCACCCGCGACGTCGACTACACCCCGGCCGAGGACCCGGTGGAGGCGATGAGCCTGCTCGCCGCCGCCGTCGTCACCTCCTCCGAACTGACGATCCGCCGGGTGCCGATCGAGTTCCTGGAGATCGAGCTCGCGGTGCTCGAAGGCATGGGCCTCGACTACGACCGCACCCCCGAGTACCGGGCCCACAACGGCCACACCCGTCTGGTCGACCTCACGGTGCGCCCCTCCAAGCTGACCGCGCCGATCGACACCATCCACCCGATGCCGTTCCCCGGCATCAACATCGACAACGTGCCGTTCTTCGCCGCCATCGCCGCGGCCGCCCACGGCACCACGATGATCCACGACTGGGTCTACGACAACCGCGCGATCTACCTCACCGAGCTGACCCGCCTCGGCGCGGACGTCAAGCTCCTCGACCCGCACCGCGTGCTGGTCCAGGGCCCCACCCGCTGGCGCGCCGCCGAGATGATGTGCCCGCCCGCGCTGCGCCCGGCCGTGGTCATCCTCCTCGCGATGCTCGCCGCTCAGGGCACCTCCGTCCTGCGCAACGTGTACGTCATCAACCGCGGTTACGAGGACCTGGCCGAGCGCCTCAACTCGATCGGCGCCCGGATCGAGACCTTCCGCGACATCTGACGCATCGTCATTTCGCTGGCCGGGCTCACCCGTTGAGCCCGGCCAGCAGGATCGCCACGTCCAACCCGGTGTTCAGGTACTCCGTGAACACCGGGTTGTTCAGTGCCCGGGGCGAGCGCCGCTCCCGCACCAGCCGGACTGCCCCACCGGTGTCCCGGCCGAGCCCGACCAGTGCCTGCGCCACCACCGGGCCCGAGCGGTTGTAGCCCGAGTGGCAGCGCACCAGCGTCCGACGGCCCCGGCGGACGGCCGTCGTCGTGAGCTGGTGCTCCCTCTCGGCCGACCCGTCCGGCGCTACTCGCCGGTGGTCCCGTCGAGGTGTTCGCGCAGGAGGTCGGCGTGGCCGTTGTGGCGGGCGTATTCCTCGATCATGTGGGTGACGATCCAGCGCAGCGAGAAGACCTCCTCGCCGTGGTGGCCCAGGACGTCCAACGACTCGGCGGCGGAGACGAGTTCCCGGGCGTGGTCGCATTCGCCGCGCCAGGTCGCGAAGGCCTCGTCCGGGTCGGCGGTGTCGACGTCGAACTCGGCGAAGGAGCCGTCGGGGTGCTTCCAGAAGCCGGGCGCGTCCTCGCCGGCGAGGACGTTGCGGAACCAGCCGCGCTCCACCTCGGCGAGGTGCCGGACCAGGCCGAGCAGGGAGAGTCCGGAGGGTTCCAGCACCCGGGCGCGGAGCTGCTCGGTCGTCAGACCGGCGCACTTCATCGCGAGGGTGTCCCGCTGGTAGTCCAGGAAGCCTGCCAGGGTGGCGCGTTCGTCGGCGGTCTGCGGGGTCCGGGTGCGCTGATCGTCGCTCATCGGGCCATCCTGCCGGGCGGACGGCGCCGCCGCCCGGCTTTTTCCACGGACCGGACTCAGCCGAGCTGCTCCAGCCAGTGCACCGCGCCCGCGACGTCCGGAACGACCGGCACGCCGTCCGGCACCGGAGGGCGCTCCACGATGACGACGGGCAGCCGGAGCCCGCGGGCGGCGGTCAGCTTGGGCGCGGTCGCGGCGCCGCCGCTGTCCTTGGTGACCAGGACGTCGATGCGGTGCGCGCGCAACAGCGCCTCCTCGCCCTGGACCGTGAACGGGCCGCGGTCCAGCAGGACTTCGAAGGAGGGCGGCAGCGGCGGCTCGGGCGGGTCGACCGAGCGGGCGATGAAGTGCACCCCGTCGACGTGGGCGAAGGCGGCGATGCCCTGCCGTCCGGTGGTGAGCAGGACCCGCTGACCGCGCCGCGGCAGCAGGTCGGCCGCCGCGGCGAGCGAGGGGACGGGGAGCCAGCGGTCCCCCTCCACGGGTGTGAAGCCGGGGCGGCGGAGCACCAGCAGCGGTACGCCGGTGGCGGCCGCCGCGAGGGCCGCGTTCTGCGACATGCCGGCCGCGAACGGGTGGGTGGCGTCGACGACGGCGTCCACCCGCTCGGCGCGCAGCCAGTCGGCCAGACCCTCCGGGCCGCCGAACCCGCCGATCCGCACCTCCCCGGCGGGCAGCCGGGGGTTGGCGACCCGGCCGGCCAGCGAGCTGGTGACCCGCAGGGCCGGTCGGCCGTCCAGGGCGGCGGCCAGCTCCCGGCCCTCGGTCGTCCCGCCGAGGACGAGCAGGTGGCGCATCACGACCCGCAGGGCTCGTGCGGCCGCTCGCGGTCCGCCGAGTAGAGGTGGCTGTCGCGGAACTGCTCGGCGGCCAGCGTCCGGCCGACGATGATGACGGCGGTGCGGACCACGCCCGCCGCCTTGACCTGTCCGGCGATGTCGCCGACGGTGCCGCGCAGCACCAGCTCGTCCGGGCGGCTGGCCATCGCGACGACGGCGGCCGGGCAGTCGGCGCCGTAGTGCGGGAGCAGCTGCTCGACCACGTCGTCCACGTACCCGGCGGCCAGGTGCAGCACCAGCAGGGCGCCGCTGCGGCCGAGGGTGGCGAGGTCCTCGCCCTCGGGCATGGGCGTGGCGCGCTTGGCGATCCGGGTGAGGATGACGGTCTGGCCGACGGTCGGCACGGTCAACTCCCGCTTCAGCGCGGCTGCGGCGGCGGCGAAGGCGGGCACGCCGGGGACGACCTCGTACGGGATGCCCACCGCGTCCAGGCGGCGCATCTGCTCGGCGACCGCGGAGAAGACGGACGGGTCGCCGGAGTGCAGCCGGGCCACGTCCTTGCCCTGGTCGAACGCGCTGGTCATCTCGTCGATGATCATGTCCAGGGTCAGGTTGGCGGTGTCGACCAGGCGGGCGCCGGTCGGGCACTCGGCCAGGAGCTCCTCCGGGACGAGGCTGCCGGCGTACAGGCAGACCTCGGCGCGGGTCAGGAGCCGCTGGGCGCGCAAGGTGATCAGGTCGGCGGCACCCGGGCCGGCTCCGATGAAGTAGACGGTCACGAGGCTTCCTCCTGGCGGGTGTTGGGCGTGCCGGGTTCGGGTTTGACGGCGGACCACTGGGTGACCGGCATGGCCTGGCGCCAGCCGGTGAAGCCGCCCACCGGGACGGCGTGGGCGACGGCCAGTTTGACGAGCTCGCCGCCGTGCCGCCGGTACCACTCGGTGAGCAGCGCCTCGGACTCCAGGGTCACGGTGTTGGCGACCAGTCGGCCGCCCGGGCGCAGTGCGGCCCAGCAACCGTCCAGCAGGCCGGGCGCGGTGAGGCCGCCGCCGATGAACACGGCGTCGGGGGTGGGGAGTCCGGTGAGCGCGGCGGGGGCGCGGCCGGTCACCACGCGCAGTCGGGGCACGCCGAGCGCGGCGGCGTTGCGGGTGATCCGCTCGGCGCGCACCGGGTCGCGCTCGACGCTGACGGCCTGGCAGTCGCGGTGGGCGCGCAGCCACTCGATTGCGATCGAGCCCGAGCCGCCGCCGACGTCCCAGAGCAGCTCGCCGGGGGAGGGGGCGAGCGTGGCGAGGGTGGCGGCGCGGACGTGGCGCTTGGTGAGCTGTCCGTCGCTCTCGTACGCGGTGTCGGGCAGGCCGGGGACGAGGGAGCTGCGGGGGCCGTCGCCGAGGTCGACGGCGATGAGGTTCAGTGCGTCGCCGGGCAGGTGCGGCCAGCCGTCGGCCGGGCCGTCCAGGTGCCGTTCGGCGGGGGAGCCGAGCTGTTCGAGGACCCGCAGTCGGGCGGTTCCGTAGCCGCGCGCGGTGAGCAGCGCGGCGACGGCGGCCGGGGTGGCGGCGTCGGCGCTGAGCACCAGCAGGCGGCGGCCGGGGTGGAGTGTGAGCGCGAGGGTGTCCAGCGGGCGGCCGACCAGGCTGACCACCTCGGTCGCCTCCAGCGGCCAGCCGAGCCGGGCGCAGGCGTGGGAGACGGAGGAGGGGTGCGGCAGGACGCGCAGCCGCTCGGCGCCGAGGGTCTCGGCGAGGGTGCGGCCGATGCCGTAGAACATCGGGTCACCGCTGGCCAGGACGGCGACGCGGCGGTCGGCGTGGGCGGCGAACAGGGCGGGGACGGCGGGGCGCAGCGGGGACGGCCAGGGGACGCGCTCGGCGGTGACGTCGTCCGCGGGGAGGAGGTCCAGTTGGCGGGGGCCGCCGACGACCACCTCGGCGTCCCGCAGCGCGGCCCGGGAGGTGGCGGCGAGGCCGGGCCAGCCGTCGGCCCCGATCCCGACGACGGTGATCGGGGGTGGCAGCTCGGGCACCGGGTGGCTCCTCGTCATTCGGTCCTGGGTCCAGCGATCCTGCTGGTCGGGGCAGCCTACCTGGCGGTATCCGGGCGGGTCCGGGGGGTCAGCCGACTGCCGGCGGGCAACGGAGAACAGCTGACAGCTTTCAAACTCTGTTCGCTGAAACCTGAAAGCTGTCACCTGTCACCTGTCACCTGTCCGCCCAGTCCCCCGACGCGATCAGCGTCGGCCGCTCCCGGAGCCGCGCCGCCACGGCCGGCCCGGCGAGGTAGACCCAGGCGTCCCGCGACCCGCCGGCCGCCGTCCGCACCGCCAGCCGCCGCCGCACGTACAGTCCGGTTCCGTCCGCCCGGCACTCCTCCAGCACGTCCAGGTCTGCCAGCGCTCCGGCGTACGCGCCCGGGCGTACGGTGATCAGCTCGCCCAGGATCCGGCGCCCGGGCGTCGCATCGAGCAGCGCGTACGGGAAGCCGGGGCCCGCGTGCAGCGCGGCGCCCTCCAGTACCGCCGGGCGGATGTCCGCACAGCGTCCGGCCAGGTGCACCGCGTGGTTGCGGCCGCCGCTGCGCAGGGTTCCGTAGACGAAGAAGGGCAGGTCCTCGTCGGATGCGGACACGGGTTCGACCTCCTGGCTGGGGAGCGCCCACGGTACGTGCTCCGGTCCGATTCGTGATACCGACTGGCGCACCGGGCCGTCGATGCGCTGTCATATCGGATGTTCGGCCAGCACCATTCAAGGGGGACACACATGACACCGCCCGCTTCCTCGCAACCGGCCACCACCCCCGACCCGCCGTCCGACGCCATCCCCACCCCGGTCAACGACGCCGTCGTCCCCTCCCTGATCAAGGACGCCCGCCCCGCCGCCCGCCTGGGCGGCGCGGTCTGGCTCGCGCTCGCCGTGGTCTACGTCGTCTGGGGCTCGACCTACCTGGCGATCC
This sequence comes from Kitasatospora sp. NPDC038210, assembly GCF_055600605.1. Taxonomy (NCBI): domain Bacteria; kingdom Bacillati; phylum Actinomycetota; class Actinomycetes; order Kitasatosporales; family Streptomycetaceae; genus Kitasatospora; species Kitasatospora sp. NPDC038210. The sequence continues at coordinate 581,009 of NZ_JBVJYK010000002.1, forward strand.
GGATCGCGGTGGAGACGATGCCCTCCTTCCTCTCCGCCGCCGCCCGCTTCCTCGTGGCAGGACTCCTGCTGACCGGCTACCTGCTGGTGCGTCAGGGCCCGGCCGGGCTGAAGGTGAGCGGGCGCCAGCTGGCCTCCTCCGCGCTGGTCGGCGTGCTGCTGCTGACCGGCGGGAACGGACTGGTGGTCCTGGGCGAGACCTCGGTCCCGTCCGGCCTGGCGGCCCTGCTGGTGGCCGCCGTCCCGCTGTGGATGGTGGTGCTGACGGCCTTCGGCGGCGAGCGCCCGAAGCCGGCCGAGCTCGTCGGTGTGCTGCTCGGGCTGGTCGGCCTCGGGGTGCTCTCGGCCCCGGCGATCGGCGGGTCCGTCGAGCCGCTCGGCGTGATGCTGATCATCTGCGCCACGCTGCTCTGGGCGTCCGGCTCGTTCGCGAGCAAGAAGGTCCCGATGCCGGGCAACGTGCTGGCCGCGAGCGCCTACCAGATGCTGGCCGGCGGCCTCTGCGATCTGCTGATCGGCCTGGTCCGCGGCGAGCAGCACGGGCTGGACCCGGCGGCCGTCTCCGGCCGCTCCTGGCTGGCGCTCGCCTACCTGGTGCTGTTCGGCTCGCTGCTCGCCTTCACCGCGTACGCCTGGCTGCTGCGCTCGGCGCCACTGACACTGGTCGCCACCTACGCGTACGTGAACCCGGTGGTCGCCGTGCTGCTGGGCTGGCTGATCCTGGCCGAGCCGCTGACCGGCCCCACCCTGGCGGGCGGGGCGATCGTGGTCGTGGGCGTCTGCCTGGTGGTGAGCGTCAGCCGGCGGCGCGGTCCGTCGTCGACGTCTCCGGCGAAGGGGGTGTCCGCGCGCCGGTGAGGTGACGGCCCGCCGTCGGGGTGACGGTCGCGGGGCCGCCCCCGAGCTTCCGGCTCGCGGGGGCGGCCCCGGTTCGTGCAGGTCGGAGGTGCGGGGCCGAGGCCCGGCTCAGAAGGCGTGCGGGGGCTTCCCCGTCCACCAGTTGCCGGGTGCGTCGGGGTCGCGGCTGGTCCAGTACTCGATGATCGCGTTGGTGAACTCGGTCGCGGACAGCACGCCGTCGCCGTCGGTGTCGAGGTGGCGGAAGGCCTCGTCGGCGTCGTCGCGGCACAGGCCGGCGAAGTGGCCGCGCTGGAAGACGAAGAACTCGCCGGCGTCCACCGTTCCGCTGCGGTCGGCGTCGGCGACGGCGAGGAAGGCCTCGGCGAGTGCCCCGAGGATGTCCCGGGCGGCCTCGGGGTCGTCGACGAGCGAGCCGGTCGAGACGACGAACTGCTGCCGGGTGATCGCCTCGGTGCCGGCGGGCAGCCGGGCGAGGTGCAGGTCGTGCCAGATCGTCAGGTAGGCGCGGACGATGACGGCTTCCGCCTCCGAGCCCTCTTGGTGCCCGAGCGAGCGGGCCACCGAGTGGCCCATCAGGACGTGGTCCCGTTCGGTGATGAGGCCGTCGCCGTCGGCGTCGAGGTGGTCGAAGCCGTGGTTGATCTTTGCGATGAGAAGGTCGTCCGACAATGTGTCCCCTCGGCTGGCGGTTCCTGGGTCTCCTACGTCACATCGCCTGCACGCTAACGCCTCGGGTCGCGCTCGCGCAGCCGAACGAAGGGCGAACGCAGGGCCGGTCCGCCCCGTGCCCGCAGGTCTCAGTCGACCTGGTGGTCGGCCCAGACGTACGTCTCCGGCAGCAGGTCCGCCACCGGAACGGTACGCAGGTCGGCCCCCTGCCCGACGACGATCCGCACCTCCGGGAAGTAGTCCAGCAGCACCTGGCGGCAGCGCCCGCACGGCGGGATCACCCCGCGCTCCCGGTCGCCGACCGCCACGACGGTGTTGAGCTCGTACGCCCCCTGCCCGGCCGCCGTGCCGATGAGCACCAGCTCTGCGCACGGCCCGCCGGTGAAGTGGTAGGCGTTCAGGGCGGTGACGATCCGTCCGTCGGCATTGCGCCCGGCCGCCGCCACGGTGTGGTTGTCACCCCGCGCGTACCGCCGCGCCACCTCCAGCGCCGCCGCGACGAGCTCCTCGTCCACGGGCGCCCCGTTGCCGCTCGCCGGGTCCGCCGCATTCGTCGTGTTCACCATGTTCGTCACACCTTGCTCTCCGGTCGGACCTGACAGGGCTGGATCATGATCCACCCGCCGGCGATCGTGCCAACCCTTTTGCCGCCGCCTCCACCCGTGTCCCTGCCGCCCCCGTGTCTCCGTCGCTCCCGTGTCCCCGTCGCCTCCACCCCCGTGTCCCCGCCGCCTCCCCTGCCGGGCCCCGGGCCGGTCGGGGAGGCGCGCCCTCAGTGCGCCGACGCCAGCAGCTCCCGGGTGTAGTCGGTGTGCGGCGCGGCGAACAGCCGGTCCCGGTCGGTGGACTCCACCAGCCGGCCCCCGTGCATCACCGCCACCCGGTCGCAGAAGTGCCGGACCACGGCCAGGTCGTGGGAGACGAACAGGAAGGCCACGCCGAGGCGTTCGCGCAGCTCCATCAACAGGTTGAGCACCTGCGCCTGCACCGACACGTCGAGCGCCGAGACCGGCTCGTCCGCGATGATCAGCCGCGGCCGGGGCGCCAGGGCCCGGGCGATGCCGATCCGCTGGCGCTGCCCGCCGGAGAACTCGTGCGGGTAGCGGTCCAGGTGCGCGGCCTCCAGCCCGACCTGCTCCAGCAGTTCGGCGGAGCGCTCCCGCCGTTCGGGCGCGGTCAGCGGGGTGTGCAGGCGCAGCGGGGTGTCGAGCGTCTGGGCGACGGTGCGGCGCGGATTGAGCGAGGCGTACGGGTCCTGGAAGACCAGCTGGATCTCGCGGCCGAGGCGGCGCCGCAGCTCCCGGTCCGGGCGGGTGACGTCCCGGCCGTCGTACGAGACCCGTCCACCGGTGGGCCGTTGCAGGCCGGCCAGGACCCGCGAGGTGGTGGACTTGCCGGAGCCCGACTCGCCGACCAGGCCGACCGTCTCGCCGGGCGCGATCCGCAGGCCCACGCCCTCGACCGCCCGGAGCGGCTCGGCCCGCAGGCCGGGGAGGCGCCGCCGCCCGGGGAAGTGCACGGTGAGGTCGTCCACCTCGACCAGCCACCGCGCGGGCCGCTCGACGGCCCTCGGCCGGAAAGACCGCCGAGGTGACGGGTCGTCGACTGTCGGCAGAGCCGTGCCGGGCACGGAGTCGAGGCGGAGCGCCGCTCCCACCAGCGCCCGGGTGTACGGCTCGCGCGGTGCGGCCAGCAGGTCGGCGGTCGGCGCGGACTCGACCCGGACGCCGCCGCGCAGCACCAGTGTGCGGTCCGTCGTGCCGGCCACCACGCCCAGGTCGTGGCTGACCAGCAGCACCGCGGTGCCGTGCTCGCGCTGCAACTCGCCCAGCAAGTCGAGGACCTGCCGTTGGACGCGGGCGTCCAGGGCGGTGGTCGGCTCGTCGGCGATCAGCAGCTGCGGGTCGTTCATCAGCGCCATCGCGATCATCACGCGTTGTCGCATCCCGCCCGAGAACCGGTGCGGGTGGTCGCGCAACCGGGCCGCCGGGATGCCGACCCGGTCGAGCATCTCGACCGCCCGCTGACGGGCTTCGGCGCGGCCCGCCCCGGGGTGGTGCAGGCGGTACGCCTCGGCGAGTTGGGCGCCGACACCGTGGAAGGGGCTGAGCGAGGTGAGCGCGTCCTGAAAGACCAGGGCGGCTCGGCCGCCCCGCACCGCGCGCAGCGTCGCCTCCCCGGCACCGACCAACTCCTGTCCGCCCAGCCGGATCGAACCGGAGACGGTGGTGGTGCGCGGGTCGTGCAGACCGAGGACGGCGAGGCCGACCGTCGACTTGCCCGAGCCCGATTCGCCGACCAGGCCCAGGACTTCACCCGGGGCGAGGTCGAAGGACAGCCCTTGGACGGCGGTCACCGGCGGGCCGCCGCGCGGGTCGGCGAAGCTGACGGTCAGGTCGCGGACGCTCAGCACCGGCTCCGCCGTGCTCCCGTCGAGACCCGGCACGGCACCGTCGGCGCCGACACCCGTGACGGCGGCAGGGGCAGTGGCAGTGGCCGCGCCGGCGGACCTCGCGCCGGCGACCCTCGTGGCAGTGGACTTCATCGAACCGTTCCCCTCAGCTCAGCCGGACACGCGGGTCGAGCCAGGCCACCGCGAGGTCGGCCAGCGCGACGAACAGCACCACGAAGCAGGCGGCCAGCAGCACCGCGCCGACGACGGCGGGCAGGTCCTGCCCGGCGACGGCCTGCGCGGCGAACCGCCCGACCCCGTTCAGCCCGAACACCGTCTCGGTGATCACCGCCCCGCCGAGCAGCGCTCCGGCCTCCAGTCCGAGCAACTGCACCAGCGGCCCGGCGGCGCCGCGCGAGGTGTACTTGAGGTGGGCGCGCAGCCGCCCGAGCCCCTTGCCGCGGGCCGTGCGGACGTACTCCTCGTTCATCGTCTCCAGCAGCTGCGAGCGCGAAAGCCGTGCGAAGACGGCCGAGTTGACGAAGCCGAGGACGATCCAGGGGAGCAGCATCCCGCCCGCCCAGGCCGCCGGGTCCTCGCCCGGCGGGGTGTAGGAGGGCAGCGGCAGCAGGCCGGTGGAGTAGACCAGGAGCCACTGCGCGACGTACCCGAGGAAGTAGATCTGCACGCTGGCGCCGACCAGGGTGAAGCCGGAGAGCAGCCGGTCGGTCCGCCGTCCGTGCCGCAGCGCGGAGACGAATCCGGTGCCGAGGCCGAGCACCAGCAGGACGGCCAGGGCCCCGGCGGTCAGCGAGAAGGTGACCGGCAGGTGGTCGGCCAGGGCCTCGCTGACCGGCTGGTGCAGCCGGTAGGAGTAGCCGAGGCAGGGTGCGGAGCAGCGGATGGTCGAGCCGTCCACGTCGTCGATGTCCCGGCCGGCGACGATCCCGGCCAGGTAGTCGGTGTACTGGGCGACGAGCGGCTGGTCCAGGCCCATGCTCCGGCGCACCGCTGCGACCTGCCCGCTGTCGCAGCGCGGACCGCAGGCGGCGCGGGCCGGGTCGGCGGGCGCGGCGTAGAAGAGGGCGAAGGCGGCGGCGGAGACCGCGACCAGGACGGCGAGGGCCTGGGCGGTCCGCCGCAGGACGAAGGAGAGCATGGCCGATCCGGGGGAGGGGTGGTGGCAGGGGTGGGAGGCGGCGGGACCTCAAGGCCTGAAGGCCTCAAGACCTCAGGACTTGAGGCCTTCAGGCTTCAGGGCTTCAGGACTTCAGGTACAGCCACGCCAGCGACACCGTCCCGTAGATCGGGTGGATGAACGCCCCGCCGAGGTTGCTGCCGTGCAGCTGGCTGACGGTCGGGTAGGCGAACGGCAGCACCGGCACGTCCTTCATCACCGTCTGCTCCAGCGCGTACAGCTCCTTGGCCTTGGCGCGCGGCTCGCCGATCCGGTTGATCCGGTCGATCTCCGCGTCCACCGCCGGATTGCGGTAGCGCGCGGAGTTGATGTCGCCGCCGGCGCGCCCGTCGAAGGAGAACGGGACCAGCGTGGACGGCGTGGGCCAGTCGACCGACGAGGTCTCCTCGAACAGGTCGTACGGGGAGTCGGCGCGGTGCACCTCGTCCAGGAAGGCCTTGGGGTCGATCGGCTTGGGCACGACGGTGATCCCCGCCTTGGCGAAGCCGTCGACCAGCACCTGTGCGACGCGCTGCCCGTTCGGCGTGTTCCTGTACGCGTAGGTCAGGCTGCCCGGGGCCCCCTTGGCCTTGGCGAGCTCGGCCCTGGCCGCCTCCGGGTCGCCCTCGGGCCTGGCCGGGTACAGGTCGTACTTCTGCCAGTCGATCAGCGCGGGCGAGCTGAGCGTGGTGGCGAGTTCGCCGGTGCGGGCGCCGCCCTGGACCTGGCGGGCCTGCTGGCGCGGGTAGGCCAGGTGCAGCGCCTTGCGGACCTCGACGTCCGGCACCCGCTCGTTGTTGATCACCAGCTGGGTGACGAAGGCGCCCTGCCGGCCGGAGACGACCAGCTCGCGGGCCTTCGGATCGGTGTCGGTCGTCTGGTACAGCTCGGGGGAGAGGGTGTCTGCGGCCGTGGTGGCGTCGGCGCCGCCGTCCCGTCCGGAGAGGATCTCCTGGTTGAGGTTGAGCGCCTCCTTGCCGTACGTGAAGACGAACCGCTCCGGGTACTGGTTGCGGATCGGGTCGGTCTCGGGCTTCCAGGCCGGATTGCGCTCCAGCACCATGCGGGTGTTCTGGACGTGCTCGACGATCCGGTACGGGCCGGTGGCGAACGGCTGCCGGTCGTAGGCCGTCCCGGTGTCCTTGTCCCGGCGCACCGGTGAGGAGGAGGACTGCGCGGCCATGTACGGCACGTCGGCCTGCGGCTGCGGGAAGTGGAAGACGACGGTGCGCTCGTCCGGCGTCTCGATCGCGGCCAGGTCGCCGTCCTGCGGGCCCTCGTACGCGGCCCGCGCCGCCTGGTAGTCGGCCGCGCCGGTGAGCCACTGCGGCCAGTAGGGCGGGCCGACCTCGTAGCCCTTGCCGAAGGTGCGCTCGATGCCGTACTTGACGTCCTGGGCGGTGATCGGCTTGCCGTCCTCCCAGGCCACGCCCTGCTTGAGCCGGTACGTCCAGGTGCGCCCGCCGTCGGCCGGGGTGCCGGTGTCGGTGGCCAGGTCGCCGACCAACTTGGCCTTGCCGTCGATGACCTGATACTGCGTCAGTTGGCGCCCCCAGAGCAGGGAGGCGTTGTAGGTGGCCCCGGCGTAGACCTTCTGCGGGTCGAGGTGGCGGAACTCGACGCTGTTGTACACGTTGACCGTGCCGCCCGCACGGGCGCCCGGGACGGCGGGGGCGGGGCCGGCGCTCTCCTGCTCGGTGCCGAGTGCGGCGGTCAGCGGGGAGGTCTCCTTGGCGGAGGCCCCGGTGCCGGCGGAGCCGGTGCTGCCCGCGCCGGCCGAGCAGGAGGTCGCCAGCAGGGCGGTGGCGATGACGGCGAGGGACGGTCGGGTCCAGCGCATGGCGAATCTCTCCTCGCCCCGGCGGATCGCGCCGGGAGGGTTCGGGTGACGAACGGAAACGGACGGAAGGGTGCGAACGGAACAGAAAGGAACAGAAAGGAACAGAAAGGAACAGAAAGGAAAGGCGGAGCAGGGTGCGCGGATCGCTCAGCGGGTGCCGGAGCGCGGGTCCAGCGCGTCCCGGACGGCGTCGCCGAGCAGGTTGAAGGCGATCACGAACAGCAGCAGTGCCACCCCGGGGAAGGCCAGGTACGTCGGGTCGGCCCGGAAGACCTCGGAGCCGCGCGAGATCATCCGCCCCCAGTCCGGGACGGGCTCGGTGACGCCGACGCCGAGGAAGGACAGCGCGGCCTCGGAGGCGACGTACGTCGGCACCGCCATGGTGGCGTGCACCAGGAGCTGTGACCGGACGTTCGGCAGCAGTTCGTGGACGACGACGTGGAAGCGGCTCGCGCCCTGGGCCCGGGCGGACTGCACGAAATCCCTTTCCCGGAGCGAGCGCACGGCGGCCCGCAGGGAAAGCGCGAGCGGAATCCAGCCGAACGCGGAGAAAACCAGGACCAGCACCAGGAACTGCATCCACTCCGGTTCCGCAGTGCCCGGATCGACCAGTCGGGACTCGACGACCGGGCTGAGCGCGAGCAGCAGGAGCAGCGTCGGAAAGGCCAGCAGAACATTGGCGAGGAATCCGAACAGCCGGTCCGCGATTCCGCCGAGACTGCCGACCGCGACACCGGCCAGGACGCCCAGGGCGGTGGTCACGGTGGCGGCGGCGAGAGCGATCAGCAGCGAGGTGCGGATGCCGTAGAGCAGCTGGGTGAGGACGTCCCGGCCGAGTCCGGGCTCCAGGCCGAACCAGAAGTCGCCGGAGATCCCGCCGTTCGGCAGCATCGGCAGGCCGCCGTCACTGAGCAGACCCGGAGTGTTCTGGCCGTAGTGCTCGACCGGATTCCGCCCGTACAGCGCGGCGATCAGCGGGGCCGCTGCGGCGAGCAGCAGGAACAGCAGTACGACGGCCAGCGCGGCGGCACCGACCCGGTCCCGCAGGAGCCGGCGGAGCAGGCCCGGGGCCGCGGGGGTCGCGGGCCCGGCCGCGCGGACTGGGACTGTGTCGACCGCTGCCATGAGGCATGACCCCCGAATTCTCCGCCGCCCCGTGGGTGGGGGTGCGCTGGTGTGCATTTCCGGTACGGCATCCGGGGGTTTCCCGGGGCCGTTCGAGCGCCATTCGATCGGATGCGTCCGACGTTCCGCAAATCGCTTCCGACGGCTCCCCGGGGAATTCCTGCGGGACTGTTTCGGGAATTGTGGCGGCTTCATTTCGCCGAAACAACGGCGTTGCAGAGGAACGGACATATCCCATGAAACCGGACCGGCTGTTCCGTATTCTGAGACCTCCGCCACAGTCCCTCCGATGTTGGTACGATCCCGGTGGACTGCGACTGGCGCGTAGGGATGGAATCAACCATCGGGAAGCGGTCTCGTGAAACCTCACGTGAAGTTGCCGAGCGCCTGGGCCATCCGCAATCCCCACCAGGAGACCGCCTTGGCCCAGCAGCCCCACACCGCCGCGACCCCCGCCGCCGACACCGCGTTCCGCAGTGCCCTCGACGTCGTCGCCGGCGTCGAACCGCGGATCGCCGCCGCCATCGGCCGGGAACTCGCCGACCAGCGCGCCTCGCTCAAGCTGATCGCCAGCGAGAACTACGCCTCCCCGGCCGTCCTCCTCGCCATGGGCAACTGGCTCAGCGACAAGTACGCCGAGGGCACCGTGGGCCGCCGCTTCTACGCGGGCTGCCGCAACGTCGACACCGTCGAGGCCATCGCCGCCGAGCACGCCCGCGAGCTGTTCGGCGCCGACCACGCCTACGTCCAGCCGCACTCCGGCATCGACGCCAACCTCACCGCCTTCTGGGCCGTCCTCTCCCAGCGGGTCGAGAGCCCGGCCCTGGAGCGTGCCGAGGTCCGCAACGTCAACGACCTCACCGAGGAGGACTGGGCGAAGCTGCGCCACGAGCTCGGCAACCAGCGCATGCTCGGCATGTCCCTGGACACCGGCGGCCACCTCACCCACGGCTTCCGCCCCAACATCTCGGGCAAGATGTTCGAGCAGCGCAGCTACGGCACCGACCCGGTCACCGGCCTGATCGACTACGACGCGCTGCGCGAGACCGCCCGCGAGTTCCGCCCGCTGATCATCGTGGCGGGCTACTCCGCGTACCCGCGGCTGGTGGACTTCCGCACCATGCGCGAGATCGCGGACGAGGTCGGTGCCACCCTGATGGTCGACATGGCGCACTTCGCCGGCCTGGTCGCGGGCAAGGTGCTGACCGGCGACCACGACCCCGTCCGGCACGCCCACATCGTCACCACGACCACCCACAAGTCCCTGCGCGGCCCGCGCGGCGGCATGGTGCTCTGCACCGCCGAACTGGCCGAACACGTCGACCGCGGCTGCCCGCTGGTGCTCGGCGGCCCGCTCTCGCACGTCATGGCCGCCAAGGCCGTCGCCTTCGCCGAGGCCCGCCGCCCCGAGTTCCAGGCCTACGCCCACGCCGTCGTCGACAACGCCCGGGCGCTCGCCGAGGGCCTGCTGCGCCGCGGCGGAACGCTGGTCACCGGCGGCACCGACAACCACCTCGTGCTCGCCGACGTCTCCGGCTACGGCCTGACCGGCCGCCAGGCCGAGGCGGCGTTGCTCGACTCGGGCATCGTCACCAACCGCAACTCCGTCCCGCAGGACCCGAACGGCGCCTGGTACACCTCCGGCATCCGGATCGGCACCCCGGCCCTCACCACCCGCGGCCTCGGCGTCGCCGAGATGGACGAGATCGCCGAGCTGATCGACACCGTCCTGCGCGCCACCACCCCCACCACCGCTGCCGGCGGCACCCCGTCCAAGGCCGGCTACGGCCTCGACCCGGCCCTGCGCGACGCCACCGCCAAGCGCGCCGCCGACCTCCTCGCCCCGTACCCGCTCTACCCGGGCGTCGACCTGGTCTGACCGGCACCCCGGGCTACCGCACCCGCCGGGAACGCCCGAAACGCCCGGGCACACCGGGAGTGCCTGAACCAACGGGAACACCGGCAACGCCAGGAAAGCCCCGAGCACCCGGAACACCCCGAGCACCCGGACGCCCGGGGCCGCCGGCACCTCCGCCGACGACCCCGGGCCACGTCCGGCCCCGGTGTAGTGGCTAGTACTGCAGCGACTTGTACTGCAGGAACTCCTCCAGCCCGTGACGCCCCAGTTCGCGCCCGAGGCCGGAGTCCTTGTAGCCGCCGAAGGGGGCGAGGGGGTTGAAGCGCCCGCCGTTGAGGTCGACCTGGCCGGTGTCGAGGCGGCGGGCGAAGGCGGCGGCGGTGTCGGTGTCGCGGGCCCAGACGCCGCCGGCCAGGCCGTACGGGGTGCCGTTGGCGAGCTCGACGGCGTGGTCCTCGTCGCGGTAGGCGAGGATCACCAGGACCGGGCCGAAGACCTCCTCCTGGGCGACCGCCATGTCCGGCTTCACGTCGGCGAGCACGGTCGGGCGGACGTAGAAACCGGTGGGCAGTCCGGCGACCGGTTCCGAGCCGCCGACGACCAGCCGGGCGCCCTCGGCCAGTGCGCCGTCGATGTAGCCGCGCACCCGGGCCAGCTGCTCGGCGCTGGCCACCGGACCGATCCGGGTCTGCGGGTCGGTCGGGTCGCCGGGCACGTACTGGGCGGCGGCCTTGGCGGCCCGGGCGACGGCCTCCTCGTACTGGTCCTCGTGGACCAGCAGGCGGGTCCAGGCGCTGCAGGTCTGGCCCGAGTTGGCGAAGACCCCGGCGACGTTGGCCTTGACCGCGCGGGTGATGTTGGAGCCCGGCAGAACCACGTTGGCCGACTTGCCCCCCAGCTCCAGGGCGACCCGCTTGAGGTCCCGGCCGGCCGTCGCGGCGACCTGCCGGCCGACGGCGGTGGAGCCGGTGAAGGAGACCACGTCCACCTCCGGGTGGGCGACGAGCGCCGCGCCCGCCGCCTCCCCGGTGCCGGTGACCAGGTTGAACACGCCGGCCGGGAAGCCCGCCTCGTGCACCAGCCGGGCGAACAGCCGGGCCACCAGGGGGGTTTGCTCGGCGGGCTTGAGGACCACCGGGCAGCCGGCCGCCAGCGCGGGGACGACCTTGGCGACGATCTGGTGCAGCGGGTAGTTCCACGGGGTGATCGCCGCGACCACTCCGGCCGGCTCGGCGTGCACCACCGAGTTGCCGATGCGCTCCTCGAAGGGGTGATCGGCGAGCAGGGTCAGGTAGGAGGTCGCCACGGTCAGCGGCAGCCCGGCGTGCACGGCGGCGGTGAAGCCGACCGGGGCGCCCAGCTCGGCGACCACCGTCCCGGTGATCTCGTTCTGCGCGGCGGCGAGCCCGTCCCGCAGCCGGGTCAGCAGGTCCAGCCGCTCCTCGCGGGTGGTCGCGGCCCAGCTCCGGGCGGCCCGGCGGGCCGCCGCCACCGCCGCGTCGACGTCGGCGGTCCCACCGGCCGGCACGGTGGCGAGCACCTGCTCGGTCGCGGGGTTCAGCACGGCGATCGAACCGGGGTCCCCGGAGGGCCGCCAAGAGCCGTCGATGTACTGGTCGCCGTACTCCGCGTACTCCTGCACCGAGTTGTCCTCTCGTAGGATCAGCCGATTGACCGACAGTGCTAGTCGGAGGCCAGTCAAAACGGCCGGGCGGCAGCGCGCAAGGGTCAATCCGGACCGGCAGACTTGCCGGTCAGTGCGGGGCGAACCGTGCGGTGGACTCGTCGAACGGCTCGATGCCCACCTCGGCGCGCCGCTCGTCCAGCCGCTCCGCCTCCTCGCGCGGCCACGGCACCGGCCGACGGTCCGTCACCGCACCGATCCGGGTGCCGTAGCGCTGCTCACGGCCCTCGGTGACGGCCAGTCGGTCCTGGAGGAAGGCGAGGTCGCGCGGGCTCGCCTCGCCGCGCGCGACGGCCTCGCCCGTCAGTGTCACCGCCCGCCGCTGGACGTCGAGTTGCCGGTCCGCGTGCTGGGCGAGGAGCCAGCCCGCCCGGGCCGCCTCGGGGCCGCCGGTCCCCAAAGCCGGGCGCGGACGCCGAGACGGAGATCATCCGGACGGTGCCCCGCGGACCCCGATCGGGACATAATGGATCCACGCTCGGGATGCGCCGTGTTCACCCTCCGGCGGTTCCGTGACGGTTCCGGAAACTCCCCCGGCCAAGACCTCCACACAGTGGTCGGCACGCAGGTACATTGCAGTGAACTCAGCTGCGGGGGTTTAAAGCTGACGACACTTCGACGTGCGCGCGCGTACGGTCGGGTCGGCGCATTCTGCGACCGGCCCGGAACTCCCGCTTCCGCTGAGGTCCGGTTAGAGATCCACAGGTCCACCCGTGCCCCGAAGGAGCTTCCATGACCGACGCCGCGTTCCCGGGCGAGTCGCAGCAGGCCGCCGAGCCGGCGAGCCTGGATGACGTCCCGGGGTGGTTCTGGGACCACGACCGGCACTCCTTCGACTGGTTCCTGGGGCGTCAGGAGAAGGCCGGTGTCACCGGCGACCTGCTGGAGATGGGGGCCTACCTCGGCCGCAGCGCGATCGTGATCGGCGAGCACCTCCAGCCCGGCGAGACGTTCACCGTCTGCGACCTCTTCGACTCGGACGCGCCCGACGAGGAGAACGCGGCCGAGATGGACCTGTCCTACCGGAAGACGCTGACCCGCGAGGCCTTCGAGCGCAACTACCTCGCCTTCCACGACGAGCTGCCGGAGATCATCCAGGCGCCGACCTCCGTCCTGTCCCGCGGCCACATTCCCGTCGGCGCGTTCCGCTTCATCCACATCGACGCCTCCCACCTGTACGAGCACGTCGTGGGGGACCTCCAGGTCGCCCGGGTCGCGCTGCAGGAGCAGGGCGTCGTCGTGCTGGACGACTACCGTTCCCAGCACACCCCGGGCGTCGCGGCCGCGACCTGGGAGGCCGTGTTCAACCACGGGCTGAAGCCGATCCTGCTCACCGAGTGCAAGTTCTACGGCACCTGGGGGGACGTGGAGCCGTTCCAGCGCGAGCTGCTGGACCGGGTCGACCTCGCGGTCGGCTGTCAGCTGAGCGCCGAGACCGTCAACGGCCGCCAGGTGCTGCGCATGACCGGTGACTCGGAGGGCATCGACCGCTTCCGCGGCTCCCGCCACCGGGAGCGACTGGCCGCCGAGGCCGCCCGGCGCGAGGCCGAGCAGTCCGCGGTCGAGGCCCGCCGGGCGCTCCGGTCGGCCCACGACGAGGCCGCCGTCGACCTGGCCGCCAGACGGGCCCGGGCCGCCGAGGCACGCCGCCCCGTCAACGTCGCCAAGCGCGCCGCCCGGGACCTCCTGCCGCCGGTCGTCACCTCCGCGATCCGCCGCGCCCGCCGCGGCTGACCGGGGCGCGAGCCCCCTCGGACGACACCGAGGTCGATGCCGAGGTCGACGCCGGCAGCCGTGCGGTCCCGGAAGGCGCACAGCTCCCCCGTCGTACGGCTCCGAAGACGCCGGAGGGCCGGTCGGAACACCGGCCCTCCGGCACGTCACGTGCTGCGGTGGCTCAGACCCGCGAGGGCTCGCCCGCCTCGACGGGAGCCTGGGCGTCCTGGGCGTCCTGGTCGTCCGCCATCTCCTGGCGGACGGCGGCCAGCGACGGGTTGGCCCAGGCGCTGGCGACGCCCCAGTAGTAGAACGCCAGCCCGATCGCGGCCACGATCAGCAGGTCCCAGCCCTCGGGCAGGTAGCCCTGCCCGCCGAAGTCGGTGCTGCCGGCCCAGGAGACACCGGCCATCACGAACAGGTAGGCGACCATCCAGGCGCCGGCCAGGAGGTGCGGCTTCAGCTCGGCGAACGGCTTGCGCAGCTCGTACCAGGCCCAGATCGGCAGGCCGGCGGCCATCAGCAGGATGACCTTGCCGGTGAGCGGCCAGCGGGCCCAGTACAGCACCAGCGAGCCGAAAACCATCGCGACCGGGGCGATGACCGGCATGGCGCGCAGCCGCACCGGGCGCGGCAGGTCCGGGGCGAGGCGGCGCAGGGCCATCACGGCGACCGGGCCGGTGATGTACGAGATCACGGTGGCCACCGAGACGATCTCGGCCAGCGAGCCCCAGCCGCGGAAGACCGCGAGGAACAGGAAGGCGACGACCAGGTTGAGCACCAGCGCCGGGCGCGGGATGCCGGTCTTGGCGTCGACCTTGCCGAAGAGCTTCGGCAGGTGGCCGTTCTCCTGCACGCCGTGGATCATGCGCGAGGTGGTGGCGGCGTAGATCATGCCGGTGCCGGAGGGCGAGACGAAGGCGTCCGCGTAGAGCAGGATCGCCAGCCAGTTGATGCCCCAGGCGATGGCCAGGTCGGCCAGCGGCGAGGTGTAGGAGAGGCTGCTCCAGCCGCCCGAGAGGTCGGCGGCCGGGATGGCGCCGAGGAAGGCGATCTGCAGCGCGACGTAGATCACCAGGGCGATCAGGATCGAGCCGATGACGGCCTTGGGCAGCGACTTGCCGGGGTCCTTGGCCTCGCCGGCCAGGTTCAGCGGCGACTGGAAGCCGTTGAAGGCCCACACGATGCCGGAGACCGCGACGGCGGTGAAGACCGCGCTCCAGCCGTTCGGCGCGAAGCCGCCGTGGTCGGTGAAGTGCGCGGTGTCGAAGTGCGCGAGCAGCAGCGCACCGGCGGTGAGCGTCGGCACGACGACCTTGAAGACGGTGATCGCCGTGTTGGTCTTGGCGAACAGCGTGATCGCGAACCAGTTGAGGGCGAAGTAGACGAGCAGCAGCACGCTGGCGAGCGCCACACCGCTGAGGGTGAGCTCCTGACCGTTGTAGAGCCCCTTGGCCCAGCCGAAGTGCCAGGAGCTCATGTACTGCACGGAGGCGGTGGCCTCACCGGGGATGACCGAGACGATGGCGATCCAGTTGGCCCAGGCCGCCAGGTAGCCGGCCAGCGAGCCGTGCGAGTACTGGCCGTACCGGACCATGCCGCCGGCCTTGGGGAACATCGAGCCCAGCTCGCTGTAGGTGAGGGCGATGGTCAGCGCCACCGCGGCACCGATCACCCAGGCGAGGATCGAGGCCGGCCCGGCGAGCTTGGCGGCCCGCTCGGCACCGAACAACCACCCGGATCCGATGATCGACCCCAGCCCGACCGCGGTCAGGCTGACGGTGCCGAGCGATCGGCGGTAGTTCTGGTGAGACGCCGTCGAGGATTCGGGCTCACTCAACGTATCGGTCCTTTCGCTCGGGGTTCATCGGGTGGTGTCGGTGTTTTTGCTGTTTTGAGTCGGTATTCCGGACAAACGCACAGCAGCTTATGGTCCAAAAACGGGCGAATACCTCAGAGGAAGCTCAAACCGTTCGATCGTTGCCATCTCGTGTCCGGTTTCCGGACCGACGGACCCCGCGAAGAGGCCGCGCCGCACCGCCACGGGGGTGGCGGTCGGGGCCGGCCGGGGAGTCGGGCGGGGAAAAAGGAAATTCCCCGTGGGTTCCTTTCGGATCCCACGGGGAATTCGGCTGTGTCCGAGGGGGGACTTGAACCCCCACGCCCGATAAAGGGCACTAGCACCTCAAGCTAGCGCGTCTGCCATTCCGCCACCCGGACGGGGTGTGTGCTCCGGGGGTTTTTCTCTCGCCCCCTCGGCGACAGAGAGAACATTACCAGGGTTCTGGAGTGCTTCTCACCTGCGCTTCCTCCGGCCCGCGCCCCCGGGGCCGCCGGAGCCGCCCCGGGGCCCCGGCGGCTCCGGCGCACACGTTGGTACGGCTGGCGAACACACTCGAACCGGGCCCGAAGCGATGGCGACCGCGAAGGAACCGGTCGACTCCGGTGCCGCCCGCGATCGGTTCCGGCCGGAAGCGGTCCGACACGGGCAAGTTGTCGACGGTGCCGCAGCCGTCGCGACCGCTCTCCTAGCCTCTGTGGACCGAGGGCGCCATGAGCGGATCGCCTGATTCCCGGGTCGCGGACGAAGGGCGGCTGGACGTGGAGCAGATCAGCGGGACGGCGGAGGCCGAACCGAGACGCGGCAGGCCGGGGGAGGGGCAGGGCGACGCCGTCGCGGCGCCCGGCGGTCCGGCGCACGGCCCCGTCGAGGGGGTGTGGCGGTTCCCGGTGCCCGCCGCCGAGGCCTCGGTGCCGCGCACCAGGCACGCGGTGCGCGACCGCCTGCTGGCCCAGGGCATGGCCGGGGTGCGCTACCAGGAGCTGGTGGACGACCTGCTGCTGATCGTCTCGGAGCTGGTGAGCAACGCGGTGACGCACGCGGCCGAACTCTCGCCCGAGGTGGTCACCGAGCTGTCGGTGCGCGGCGGCTGGGTGCGGGTGTCGGTCGAGGACGGCGACCCGTACCGGCCGAAGGCGCTGGAGAACGACACCGGACGCACCGGCGGTCGCGGCCTGCTGCTGGTGAAGAGCGTCACGCTGCAGGCGGGCGGGGTGTGCGACGTCGAGCGGACCGGGGAGGGCGGCAAGGTCATCTGGGCCTCGCTGCCCGTCCCCCCGGAGTCCGACCGCTGACCGGTCCGCCGGGGCGGGCGAGGCGGCCGGAGCGCCTACCAGTCCCGTCCGGCGATCTCCCGGATCCCGGGCAGCGCAGCCTCGAAGACGGTCTCGAACCAGACCGAGAAGGGCCGCTCGGCCCGCAGCTCCCGCAGCTCCTGCGCCGTCACGAAGGCGAAGTCGTCCACCTCGTCCGGGTTCGGCCGGACCGGAGCGGTGACCAGTCCCACGAAGAGGTGGTTCCACTCCCGCTCGATCAGCCCGGAGGCCTCGTCCGGCAGGTCGTAGCGGACGGTGCCGGCCTCGCAGAGCAGCGCCGGTGCGACGCCCAGCTCCTCCGCGGTGCGCCGGGCGGCGGCGACGAAGGGCGGCTCGTCCGGGTACGGGTGGCCGCAGCAGGTGTTCGACCAGACGCCGGGGGAGTGGTACTTGCCCAGCGCCCGGCGCTGGAGCAGCAGGCGGCCCTGGCGGTCGAAGAGGAAGACCGAGAAGGCGCGGTGCAGGCGGCCCGGCTGCTGGTGGGCCCAGTGCTTCTCGGCGGTGCCGATCGTCACGCCCTCGTCGTCGACCAGTTCCAACAGGATCTCGGTAACGGTGGCCGGGGCGGTCCGGGGGTCGGCCGACACATCGGTCTCCACGTCGAGACCGGTGTCGACCTCGGCGTCGAAATGGGTCGGCTCGGTCGGCAGACTCTGGGGCATGGGGCCTCTTTCCGGGGGCGGGAGCAACGGGAGCATCGGGTGCGTCCGGCGCACCGGGTGGCGCACGGCGGACGCAGCGGGGGCACCGGCGCCGGCGTCGGGCTCCAGTCTGCCGTATGGGTGGCACCGGGTAGGGGTCCCACGCACAACCGGGCGGATCATGACCCGGAGGAGAAGGAATTCGAGCAGAGAAGGGTCCCGGAAGCCCTCGTAAGGGTCATGATCGTCGCAGAATCGTTCGACGTGCGTTCGGGGGGCGTTCGAGCCCGCGGGCCCGGCCGGGCCCGGACGTCGGCCCGCTCCCCGGCGCCGTCCCCCGGTCACCCCTCCGTCACCGTCCCGTCTCCGGGCGCGTTCGGGCCGGTCGTCCACGTCGCCTACCATCACATACGACACGGTGCCCGGATCCGTGCCGGTACCGGCGCGCCGCTGCCCGGCCGGGTCGCACACCGGTCCGGCGAAGCGGCGCCGCCTCCCTCGGCACGGCCCGCGCGCACAGCACGACGGATCAGGAGACCCCGCATGATCGGCCTCGTTCTGGCAGCCGGCGCCGGCCGCCGGCTGCGCCCGTACACCGACACCCTGCCCAAGGCGCTGGTGCCGGTCGACGGGGAGCGGACCGTCCTGGACCTCACCCTCGGCAACTTCGCCGAGGTCGGACTGCGCGAGGCCGCGATCGTCGTCGGCTACCGCAAGGAGGCGGTGTACGACCGCAAGGACGCCCTGGAGAGCAAGTACGGCGTCAAGCTCCACCTGGTCGAGAACGACAAGGCCGAGGAGTGGAACAACGCGTACTCGCTCTGGTGCGCCCGCGAGCTGTTCGGCGAGGGCCTGCTGCTGGCCAACGGCGACACCGTCCACCCCGCCTCCGTCCAGCGCACCATGCTGGAGGGCAACCGGCGCCTCCTCGACGACGGTGCGGCCCCCGGCATCCTGCTCGCCCTCGACACGGTGAAGAAGCTCGCCGACGAGGAGATGAAGGTCGTCGTCGACCCGGCCGCCGGGATGCGCCGCATCACCAAGCTGATGGACCCCTCCGAGGCGAGCGGCGAGTACATCGGCGTCACCGTGATCAACCCGTCCGCCGCCGCCGACCTCACCGACGCGCTGCGCGCCACCTACGAGCGCGACCCGCAGCTGTACTACGAGGACGGCTACCAGGAGATGGTCGACCGCGGCCTGCGGATCGACGTGCAGCCGATCGGCGAGGTCTCCTGGGTCGAGGTCGACAACCACGACGACCTGGCGAAGGCGCGGGAGATCGCGTGCCGGTACTGACCCGACTGGTCCCGTCGCCGCTGTTCGTGGAGATCCGCTCGGGCGCGCTGGACGCGCTCGGCGGGATCCTCGCGGACCAGCGGCTGTCGGCGTCGGGCCGGATCGCGGTGGCGATCAGCAACGGCTCCGGCGCCGCCATGCGCCGACGCCTGGAGCCGGCCCTGCCGGGCGCCGACTGGTACAACGTGGACGACGGCAGCCTGGACAGCGCGGTGCAGTTGGCCGAGGCGACGCGCGGCGGGCACTACGACGCGATCGTCGGCCTCGGCGGCGGCAAGATCATCGACGTCGCCAAGTACGCCGCCGCCCGGGTCGGCCTGCCGCTGGTCGCGGTCGCCACCAACCTGGCCCACGACGGCATCTGCTCGCCGGTCTCCACCCTCGACAACGACGCCGGCCGCGGCTCCTACGGGGTGCCCAGCCCGATCGGCATCATCGTCGACCTGGACGTGATCCGGCAGGCCCCGGCGCGCTTCGTGGCGGCCGGCATCGGGGACGTCGTCTCCAACATCTCGGCCTGCGCCGACTGGGAGTTGTCGCACGCGGTCACCGGTGAACCGGTGGACGGACTGGCCATCGCGATGGCCCGCTCGGCGGGCGAGAACCTGCTGCGGCACCCAGGAAACACTCAGGATCAGGACCTCCTGACAGCGCTCGCCGAGGCCCTGGTACTGTCCGGCATCGCGATGAACATCGCGGGCAGCAGCCGGCCCTCGTCGGGCGCCTGCCACGAGATCTGCCACGCCCTGGACGTGCTGTTCCCCAAGCGGTCCGCCCAGCACGGCGAGCAGGTCGGCCTCGGCGCCGCGTTCGCCAGCTTCCTGCGGGGCGAGCACGAGCTGACCGGTCTGATCGTGGAGCGCCTGGCGAGCCACGGACTGCCGGTGACCGCGGCTCAGATCGGCTTCACCGAGGCGGAGTTCACCGAAGCGGTGCACTACGCTCCGAACACCCGACCGGGGCGCTTCACCATCCTCGAACACCTCGACCTCTCCCCTTCCGCAATCAGGGACGCGTACGCCGACTATGTCCAAGCCGTCAACAGCTGACCCCTCCACCGCGGGAGCCGAACGGCCCCCGGTGGACCTGACCCGCCGGCCCTCCATCGAGGAGCTGCGCGCGGTGATCCATCCGGAGGGCATGCTCCAGCGCCGTAGCGCCGAGCACTGGGCCGGGCGCCTGTACATGCGGAAGATCTCGCTGCGGATCACCCGCGTGCTCTCCACCATGACGGCGATCACGCCCAACGGCCTGACCTACCTGATGATGTTCACCGGCATCCTGGCCGGCCTGGCGCTGGTCGTGCCGGGCATCGCGGGCGCGGTCCTGGGCGCCCTGCTGATCCAGGTCTACCTGCTGCTGGACTGCGTGGACGGCGAGGTGGCCCGCTGGCGCCGGCAGACCTCGCTGACCGGCGTCTACCTGGACCGGGTCGGCCACTACATGTCCGAGGCGGCCCTGCTGACCGGCCTCGGCCTGCGCGCCACCGACCTGCTGCACCGCGAGGGCGGCGGCTCCCACTGGGAGTGGGCCTTCCTGGGCACGCTGGCCGCGCTCGGTGCGATCCTGATCAAGTCCGAGACGGACCTGGTGGACGTGGCCCGGGCCCGCAGCGGCCTGACGGCCGTCGAGGACAGCGCCTCGGTGCCGCGCTCGGCCACCGTCGCCAAGGCCCGCAAGGCGGCCTCCCTGCTGAAGTTCCACCGCCTGGTCGGTGCGGTCGAGGCCTCGCTGTTCATCCTCGCGGCCGGGATCGCCGACGCCGTGCACGGCGGGCTCTTCTTCACCCGGCTCGCGGTGGTCGTCCTGGCGGCGATCGCCATGCTGCAGACCGTTCTGCACCTGCTGAGCATCGTCCTGTCGAGCAGGCTGCGATGACCGGCCCGACCACCGCGGAGAGCTTCCGCCTCGGCGCCGTGATCATCACGATGGGCAACCGGCCCGCCGAGCTCAACGCCCTGATCGAGTCAGTCCGCGCCCAGGAGGGTCCCGCGGTCGAGCTGGCCGTGGTCGCCAACGGCGCCCCGCTGCCCCCGCTGCCGGAGGGCGTGCGCACCGTCGAGCTGCCGGAGAACCTCGGCATCCCGGGTGGCCGCAACGTCGGCATCGAGCTGTTCGGCCGGGACGGCGAGGACGTGGACGCCGTCCTCTTCCTGGACGACGACGGCCACCTGCCGCGCACCGACTCCGCCCGGCTGCTGCGCGAGGCCTTCGCCGCCGACCCGGAGCTGGGCATCGTGTCCTTCCGGATCGCCGACCCGGACACCGGGGTCACCCAGCGGCGGCACGTCCCCCGGCTGCGCGCCAGCGACCCGCTGCGCTCCTCCCGGGTGACCACCTTCCTGGGCGGCGCGAGCGCCGTGCGCTGCAAGGTGTTCGAGGAGGCCGGCCAGCTGCCCGCCGACTTCTTCTACGCCCACGAGGAGACCGACCTCGCGTGGCGCGCGGCGGACGCCGGCTGGGCCATCGACTACCGGGCGGACGTGGTGCTGCACCACCCCACGACCTCCCCGGCCCGGCACGCCACCTACTTCCACAACGTGGCCCGAAACCGGGTTTGGCTCGCGAGGCGGAACCTTCCGGCCCTTCTGGTGCCTCTCTATCTGGGAACCTGGCTTCTGCTCACCCTGGCCCGCCGCCCCTCCCCCGAGGCGCTGAAGGCCTGGTGGGGCGGATTCCGGGCGGGCTGGCGCGAACCCTGCGGTCCGCGACGGCCCATGCGATGGCGTACCGTTTGGCAACTGACCAGGCTGGGCCGACCACCGATCATCTGATCTGATCGAATGATCGATCGCCGCGGCCGGTGGCCACACACCGGCCGGCTCCCCCGAGATCCAGTGGATCCCCATCGGCGCCGCCGGCGGACCCCCGCCGACCGGCCGCCCCGACCGATCCCGCGTGAAGGACGAATGTGTCGACAGTGAGTGAACCCGTCAGC
Organism: Kitasatospora sp. NPDC038210; assembly: GCF_055600605.1. NCBI lineage: Bacteria > Bacillati > Actinomycetota > Actinomycetes > Kitasatosporales > Streptomycetaceae > Kitasatospora > Kitasatospora sp. NPDC038210. The sequence goes on from NZ_JBVJYK010000002.1 coordinate 602,364, forward strand.
CTCTCGACCCCCAGGGGGGTGGACGCGGGCCTGACCCCCAAGCAGCTTGCGGACAAGTACGGTCTGTCGGTGAGCGGCGCCCGGCCGGGTCTGTTCGCCTACACCAAGCAGCTCTGGGCCCGGCGCCACTTCATCTGGGCCTTCGCCACCGCCCGCCTGGTGGCCCAGTACACCGACGCCAAGCTCGGCCAGCTGTGGCAGGTCGTGACCCCGCTGCTCAACTGCGCGGTCTTCTACCTGGTCTTCGGCGTGATCCTGTCGAGCAAGGACGGCTTCCCGCCGAACACCTACATCGCCTGGCTCTGCATCGGCGTGTTCGTGTTCCAGTTCACCCAGAACGCGGTGCAGTCCGGCACCCGGGCGATCTCGGACAACCTCGGCCTGATCCGGGCGCTGCACTTCCCCCGTGCCAGCCTGCCGATCGCCTTCACCGTGATCCAGCTCCAGCAGCTGCTGATCTCGATGGTCGTCCTGGTCGTGACCGTCCTGGCCAGCGGTATCGCCCCGGGCAAGACCTGGCTGCTGATCGTCCCGGCGCTGATCCTGCAGACCCTGTTCAACACCGGCATCTCCCTGATCATGGCCCGGATCGGCGCCAAGACCAGCGACATCTCCCAGCTGATCCCGTTCGTGATGCGCGCGTGGATGTTCCTGTCCGGCGTGATGTTCAGCATCCAGGACCGCGTCCACAAGTGGCCGCACTACATCCAGGTGATCTGCAACATCAACCCGGCCTCGGTCTACATGGACCTGCTGCGGCACGCCTTCGCGCCGATCATCTACAACCCGCACCAGAACCCCCACCAGTCCCTGCCGCCGCACCAGTGGGTGTACGGCCTCGCCTGGGGCGTCGGGATGTTCGTCATCGGATACGTCTTCTTCTGGAAGGCCGAGGAGGAGTACGGCCGTGGCTGACGTCGACCTGAGCAAGAACGGCAACGTCCGGGACACGGACGTGGCCCGCGAGCCCACCGTCGTCGTCGACGACGTGCACATCGTCTACCGGGTGCACGGCGCCGGCTCCGGCAAGGGCAGCGCCACCTCGGCCCTGAGCCGCATCCTCAGCCGCAGGCGCGCCGCCGGCGTGCGCGAGGTGCACGCGGTCAAGGGCATCAGCTTCACCGCGTACAAGGGTGAGGCGATCGGCCTGATCGGCTCCAACGGCTCCGGCAAGTCGACCATGCTGGCCGCCATCGCGGGCCTGCTGCCGACCGAGAAGGGCGGCATCTACACCAACGGCCAGCCCTCGCTGCTGGGCGTCAACGCCGCGCTGATGAACGAGCTCACCGGCGAGCGCAACGTCGTCCTGGGTTGCCTGGCGATGGGGATGTCCCCGGCCGACGTCCGGGCGCGCTACCAGGACATCGTCGACTTCTCCGGCATCAACGACAAGGGCGACTTCATCTCCCTGCCGATGCGCACCTACTCGTCCGGCATGGGCGCCCGCCTGCGCTTCTCGATCGCCGCGGCGAAGACCCACGACGTGCTGCTGATCGACGAGGCCCTGGCCACCGGTGACCAGGCCTTCCAGCAGCGCAGCAAGCGGCGCATCGACGAGCTGCGCGGGTCCGCCGGTACGGTCTTCCTGGTCAGCCACGACAACAACTCGATCCGCGAGGTCTGCGAGCGGACCATCTGGATCGAGGCCGGCGAGCTGATCATGGACGGCCCGACCGACGAGGTCGTCGGCCGCTACGAGCGCGGCGAGCGCCCGTAGCACCGTGCGCCCCGCGGTGCCCGGCTGAGCCACCCCGCCACCAGGGCCGGTTCCGGAACCTCCGGGACCGGCCCTGCGGCGTGCCCCGCCGGTGCCCCGGGTGGCCGCCGCCGCAGGGGTGAGCGCCCCGGTCCGCGGGCGGGGCGCTCTTCTCCGGCGCGCCCCGGGGTGTCAGGCTGGTAGTCGCGGGGGCGCTGTGCCGTACGTGACGCCCGCGCTCGGACGCGTGTCCGAGTCGGGCCGGTGGTACCCAGCGGTGTAGAACGGGGGAGTGACAGCAGTGTCGGCTTCGGCCCAGCCCAGTGATACGCCGGTGAACCGTTCCGCAGGTCAGACCCTGGAGAAGGCGGGGGCCGAGAACTTCCCGGTCGCCCCGTTCTTCCTGCCCGCGGCCTGGCGCGACGACCTGATGGCGGTGTACGGCTTCGCCCGCCTCGTCGACGACGCCGGCGACGGCGACCTGGCCGACCCGGCCGCCACCGCCCGCGTGCTCGGGGTCGAGCGGATGCCCCCGGTCACCCCTTCGGAGCAGTCCGGCCCGCCGACCGCGCACGAGGTCGCCTTCCGCCTCGCCCTGCTCGACGGGCTGGAGCACGACCTCGACCGGGTCTTCGAGAAGGCGCTGCACCCCTCCGGCGCCGAGGCCCCGCGCCACCCGCTGATGCGGGCCCTCGTCCCGCTGGTCGACCGGCACGGCCTGACCCCCGAGCCGTTCCGCCGTCTGATCGAGGCCAACCGGGTGGACCAGACCACCGCCCGCTACGCCACGTACGACGACCTGATCGGCTACTGCACCCTCTCCGCCGACCCCGTCGGCCGCCTCGTCCTGGCCATCGCGGGCGTCTCCACCCCCGAGCGGATCGAACTCTCCGACGCCGTCTGCAGCGCCCTCCAGGTGGTCGAACACCTGCAGGACGTGGCCGAGGACCTGCGCCACGGCCGGATCTACCTCCCCGCCGAGGACATGGAACGCTTCGGCGTGACCGAGGCCGACCTCGCCGCCCCCTCCGCCGACGGCGCGGTGCGGGAGCTGATCGCCTTCGAGGCGGAGCGGGCCCGCACCCTGCTCGATCACGGCGCACCATTGGTAGGTACGGTTCGGGGGAGGCTTCGACTGCTCCTGGCGGGATTCACCGCCGGCGGGTACGCGGCCCTGGCGGCCGTGGAGGACGCCGGGTACGACGTGCTCGCCCGGCAGGCGAAGCCGGACAAGCGCCGCCTCGCAGCGAAGGCGGCGGCCATCTTCGCGAAGGGAAGGTGAACGCCCGAGTGGCGGCATCACCACTGGCGTCGGCCCAGGTCATGGCGGCGTACCGGTACTGCGAGGCAGTCACCGGTCTGCAGGCGCGCAACTTCAGCTACGGCATCCGGCTGCTGCCCGAACCCAAGCGGCTGGCCATGTCGGCCCTGTACGCCCTGGCCCGCCGGGTGGACGACATCGGCGACGGCGACCTCCCGTCCGACCGGAAGGCCGAGGCGCTGCTGCGCACCCGGGAACTGGTGGACGAGGTCCGTTCCGGGGTGGTCGCCGAGGACGACACCGACCCGATCAAGGTCGCCCTGGCCGACACGGCCCGGCGCTTCCCGGTCCCGCTCGGCGGCTTCGACGAGCTGATCGACGGCGTCGAGATGGACCTCAAGGGCGCCGAGTACCAGACGTACGAGGAGCTGAAGGTCTACTGCCGCTGCGTCGCGGGGGCGATCGGTCGGCTCTCGCTGGGCGTCTACGGCTGCGACGACCCCGAGCTCGGGGCGCGCTACGCGGACACCCTGGGCCTGGCGCTGCAGCTCACCAACATCCTGCGCGACCTGCGCGAGGACGCCCTGAACGGCCGCACCTACCTGCCCACCGAGGACCTCGTCCGGTTCGGCTGCGAGCAGGGCTTCGCGCTGCCCAAGCCGCCGGTCGGCGCGGACTTCACCGGCCTGGTGGCCTTCGAGGCCGCCCGCGCCCAGGCCGCCTTCGAGGAGGGCCTGCGGCTGCTGCCGATGCTCGACCGCCGCAGCCGCGCCTGCACCGCCGCCATGGCCGGGATCTACCACCGGCTGCTCGGCCGGATCGCCGCCGATCCCGAGTCGGTGCTGCGCGGCCGGGTCTCGCTGCCGGGCTGGGAGAAGGCGTACGTGGCGCTTTCCGGGCTCGCCGGGGGGCGTTCTTGATTCTCGCCACCGTTCTGTCACGCTGTGTCAGCGGGGAATCACGTGCGGGCAGTTCCGTGTTGACCGAACGGGTACCGGCTTCAGCGACCGCCTCCCGGCGGTCCAGCGACTGCGAGGGGGAGGGCCGATGACCGGGCGAGCCGTTGCCGCGCGCCCGGCCGCCATCGTGGTCGGCGGCGGTCTGGCCGGGATCACCGCGGCGCTGCGCCTGGCCGAGGCCGGTCACCGGGTCACCCTCGCCGAGGGCCGCCCCCGGCTCGGCGGCCTGGCGTTCTCCTTCCGGCGCGGCGAGCTCACCGTCGACAACGGCCAGCACGTCTACCTGCGCTGCTGCACCGCCTACCGCGGCCTGCTGGAGCGGCTCGGCGCCACCCGCCTGGTCCACCTGCAGGACCGCCTCGACGTCCCGGTGCTCTCCGTCACCGGCCCCGACGACGCCCCCGTGCGCACCCTCGGCCGGCTGCGGCGGGCCGGCCTGCCCGTCCCGCTGCACCTGGCCGCCAGTCTCGCCCGCTACCCGCACCTGTCCCCGGCCGACCGCGCCCGGGTGGTCCGCGGCGCGCTCGCGCTGAAGGGCCTGGACCTCGCCGACCCGGCGCTGGACCGGATCTCCTTCGGCGAGTGGCTGCGCGACAACGGGCAGAACGCCGCCACCCAGGCGGCCCTGTGGGACCTGGTCGGCGTCGCCACCCTGAACGGGCGGGCCGACCAGGTGTCGATGGCGCTCGCGGCGAAGGTGTTCCAGACCGGTCTGCTGTCCGACCCCGGCGCCGCCGACATCGGCATCGCCGCAGCCCCGCTGGGCGCGATCCACCACGACCGGGCGCTCGCCGAGCTGGAGCGCGCCGGCGTGACGGTGCTGCTGCGCTCCCGGGTGGCCGAGCTCAAGCCGGCCGCGCCGCAGCACGCCGTCCGCCTGGAGGGCGGTGAGCTGCTCACCGCCGACACGGTCGTCCTGGCCGGCGCCCAGGACAGCGCGGCCGCCCTGCTGCCGCCGAACGCCGTCCCGGGCCAGGAGCGGCTCGCCGGGTTCGGCACCACGCCGATCCTCAACGTGCACGTGATCTACGACCGCAAGCTGCTGCGCCGGCCGTTCTTCGCCGCCCTCGGCTCCCCGGTCCAGTGGGTCTTCGACCGCACCGCGCACTCCGGCCTGGCCGCCACCGAGCTCGGCCGGGCCCACCCGGGCGCCCAGTACCTGGCGCTCTCGCAGTCCGCCGTGCAGGACGAGATCGACCTGCCGGTCGCCGAGCTGCGCAGCCGCTACCTGCCCGAGCTGGAACGGCTGCTGCCGGCCGCGGCCGGGGCCCGGGTGCTCGACTTCTTCGTCACCCGCGAGCGCACCGCGACCTTCGACCCGGCTCCGGGCAGCGCAGCGCTGCGCCCGTCGGCCCGCACCGGGGTGCCCGGCCTGCTGCTGGCCGGCTCGTGGACGGCCACCGGCTGGCCCGCGACCATGGAGGGCGCCGTGCGCAGCGGCCACGCCGCCGCCGACGCCGCGCTCGCCGCCGTCGGCGCCGGGGTGCCGGTGGACCACGGCGACGGGAGGTGGCCCAGGTGACGACGGGCCGCGCCGCCGGAGAGCCCGCCAGAGCCGACCGGCGTACCGTCGTGCGCATCGACGGAACCGGCGGGAGCGACGGAACCGACGGAACCGGCGGAACCGGCGCCGTCGGCCGGAGCGGCCGGACCGGGGCCTCCGGCACCCGCGTCACCGCCACCGGCACCACACGAATCGACACCAGCCGCACCGACAGCACCCGGCCGCCCCGTGCGGTCGGGCACCAGGGAGAGGGAACGCACGTGGAGTCACGCACCGGCTTCGCCGTCGGAGGCACGGCGCACGCCGAACCGGTCTCGGTGCCGGAGCTGCTCGCCCGCAGCCGTACGCTCTGCACCCCGCCGCTACGGGCCGCCGTCGCCCGTTTGGCCGCACCGATGGACACCGTCGCGGCCTATCACTTCGGCTGGATCGACCGGGACGGCACACCGGTCACGGGCGACGGCGGCAAGGCCGTGCGTCCGGCGCTGGCCCTGCTGTCCGCGCAGGCCACCGGTGCGGCGGCCGAGGCGGGGGTGCCCGGCGGGGTCGCTGTTGAACTGGTGCACAACTTCTCCCTGCTCCATGATGATCTGATGGACGGTGACGAGACCCGACGGCACCGGGCGACCGCCTGGACGGTCTTCGGGCCGGCCCAGGCGATCCTGGTCGGCGACGCCCTGGCGACGCTCGGCACGGAGGTGCTGCTCGACGCCGCGGTGACGGGCGGCGCGAGCCCCACCGACGCCGCGCGGGCCGTCCGGCTGCTCACCACGGCGACCCGCCGGCTGATCGACGGCCAGGCCCGGGACGTCGCCTTCGAACAGCGCGACACCGTGACCGTCGCGGAGTGCCTGGAGATGGAGGGCGGGAAGACGGCGGCCCTGCTGGCCGCCGCCTCGGCGATCGGTGCCGTCCTGGCCGGGGCCGACGACAAGGTCTCCGACTCCCTCCAGCGCTACGGCCACCACCTGGGGCTGGCCTTCCAGGCGGTGGACGACCTGCTCGGCATCTGGGGCGCCACCGAGGTCACCGGCAAGCCGCACTGGGGAGACCTGCGCCAGCGCAAGAAGTCCCTGCCGGTCGCCGCCGCACTGGCCGAGGGCGGTCCGGCCTCGCGCCGGCTCGCCGAGCAACTCGCCGACCCGAAGGGACGCGGGGAGGAGAGCGAGCCCGAGCTCGCCGCCCGGGCCGCGCTGATCGAGGAGGCCGGCGGCCGCGCCTGGACCCAGGAGGAGGCCCGCCGCCAGCACACGACTGCCCTCGCCGCCCTGGACGAGGTGCCCATGTCCGACGAGGTGCGCGAGCACTTCGTCGCACTCGCCGAATTCGTGGTGGTACGAGAGAGGTGACGTTACGTTGACAGCAACCGCGGACGGCCGGCTCGACCCTGAGTACGATCCCGAGCCGGTCGCGGTGGGCGACCGCCCCCCGGCCCTGCTGGGCACGGGGCGGTGGCAGCCCGAGGACGCCGACCAGCTCCGGCCGGCCGGTGAGGCGGACCTCCGACCGGCCGACGCGCGGGAGGCCCTGGCCCGCGCCACCACCCACCTGCTCTCCCTGCAGTCCTCCGAGGGGTGGTGGAAGGGTGACCTGGAAACCAACGTCACCATGGACGCCGAGGATTTACTGCTCCGCCAGTTCCTCGGGATCCGGACCGAGGAACAGACGAACGCCACCGCCGAGTGGATCCGCTCCCAGCAGCGTGAGGACGGCACCTGGTCCACCTTCCACGGCGGGCCGCCCGAACTGTCCACCACCGTCGAGGCCTACGTCGCGCTCAGACTGGCCGGCGACGACCCGACCGCCCCCCACATGGCGGCCGCCGCCCGCTACGTCCGCTCCGCGGGAGGCATCGCGGCCGCCCGGGTGTTCACCCGGATCTGGCTCGCGCTGTTCGGCTGGTGGCCCTGGGACCGCCTGCCCGAGATGCCGCCCGAGATCATCTTCCTGCCCAAGTGGCTGCCGCTGAACATCTACGCCTTCGGCTGCTGGGCCCGCCAGACCATCGTCCCGCTGACCGTCGTCTCGGCCCACCGGCCCGTCCGCCCGGCGCCCTTCCCGCTCACCGAGCTGCACACCGACCCGGACGACCCGTACCCCGAACGGCCGCTCGCCCCCGCCACCACCTGGGACGGCCTGTTCGAACGCCTCGACAAGGCGCTGCACGCCTACCACCGCCGGGCCTTCCGCCCGCTGCGCCGCCTGGCCGTCTCCCAGGCCTGCCGCTGGATCGTCGAACGGCAGGAGGCCGACGGCTGCTGGGGCGGCATCCAGCCCCCCGCCGTCTACTCGCTGATCGCCCTGCACCTGGAGGGCTACGAGCTGGAGCACCCGGTGGTGCAGGCCGGACTCTCCTCCTTCGACCGCTTCACCGTGCACACCGAGGACGGCAGGCGCTGGCTGGAGGCCTGCCAGTCCCCGGTGTGGGACACCTGCCTTGCCACCATCGCACTGGTCGACGCCGGGGTCCCCGCCGACCACCCGGCGCTGGTCTCCGCCGTCGACTGGATGCTCGGCGAGGAGATCCGCAAGCGCGGCGACTGGGCCGTCCAGCGGCCCGGGCTCCCCGCCGGCGGCTGGGCCTTCGAGTTCGAGAACGACACCTACCCCGACATCGACGACACCGCCGAGGTGGTCCTGGCGCTGCGCCGGGTGGACCACCCCGACCCTGCCAAGGTCGACGCGGCGGTGGACCGCGGCGTGCTGTGGAACCTCGGCATGCAGTCCAAGAACGGCGCCTGGGGCGCCTTCGACGTCGACAACACCAGCACGCTGCCCAACAAGCTGCCGTTCTGCGACTTCGGCGAGGTGGTCGACCCGCCGTCCGCCGACGTCACCGCCCACGTGGTGGAGATGCTCGCGGAGACCGGACGCGCCCGCGACCCCCGGACCCGGCGCGGCATCGAGTGGCTGCTGCGCAACCAGGAGGCGGACGGCTCCTGGTTCGGCCGCTGGGGCACCAACTACATCTACGGCACCGGCTCGGTGCTGCCCGCGCTGGTCGCGGCCGGCGTCCCGGACGAGCACCCGGCGATCCGCCGGGCCGTGCGCTGGCTGGAGGACCGGCAGAACACCGACGGCGGCTGGGGCGAGGACATGCGCTCCTACGACGACCCCGCGCGCTGGGCCGGGCGCGGCGACTCCACCGCCTCGCAGACCGCGTGGGCCCTGATGGCGCTGCTGGCCGCCGGCGAGGGCCCGGACGGCCGGGCCAACCCCGCGGTGGAGCGCGGCGTGGACTGGCTGGTGCGCACCCAGCTGCCCGAGGGCACCTGGGACGAGCCACAGTTCACCGGCACCGGCTTCCCCTGGGACTTCTCCATCAACTACCACCTGTACCGACTGGTCTTCCCGGTCACCGCGCTCGGCCGCTACCTCCACGGCAGCCCGGGCACCGGACGGACGACCGGCACCCCGACGATCGGGGCGGCGCGGTGACCACCGCCCCCCTGCTGGTGCTCTGCGCCCTGGGCCCCGAGGTCTGGGCCCTGCGCGGCGGCGACTGGCGCGGCGCGACCGGCGGACCCCCGGTGCTGGTGCGCACCGGCGTCGGCCGGCGGCGCGCCGGGCTGACCGTGCGACAGCTGCTCGGCCCCGCCCCCCGCGCCTACGGCGCGGTCGTCGTGGCCGGCTTCGGCGCCGCGCTCGGACCGGGCGTGCAGCCGGGCGACGTCGTCGCGGCCGACGGCGTGCGCGACGCGGAGGGGCACCTCTACCCGGTCGGCTCCGGGCCGGAGCTCACCCGGGCGCTGAAGGAACGCGGCCTGACCGTGCACACCGGGGTGCACCACACCGCCGACCACGTGGTGCGCGGCATCGAGCGCCGGGCACTGCACCTGCAGGGCGCGCTCGCCGTCGACATGGAGGCCGCCGCCGTCCTGGCCGTGCTGCGGGAGGTGCAGCCCGCGCTGCCCGCGGCCGTCCTGCGGGTGGTGGTCGACACCCCCGAACACGAGCTGCTGCGCCCCGGCACCCTCCCGGCCGGGGTACGGGCCTGGCGGACCCTGCGGGCGACCGTCCCCGCCCTGGTCGACTGGTACCGCCAGGAGCTCCTGCCCCGCCCCGCAGACCTGAACCACCCCACATCCTCGACGCTCCCCCAGGAGGCGAGCTAGCCATGGCCATGCCGTTGCGCCAGACCGTGCGGGTCGGCACCTACCTCATGCAGCAGAAACTGCTCAAGCGACGGGACAAGTTCCCGCTGATCGTGGAACTGGAACCGCTCTTCGCCTGCAACCTCGCCTGCGAGGGCTGCGGCAAGATCCAGCACCCGGCGGGCGTCCTGAAGCAGCGGATGCCCGTCGCCCAGGCGGTGGGTGCGGTCCTGGAGTCGGGTGCCCCGATGGTCTCGATCGCCGGCGGCGAGCCGCTGATGCACCCGCAGATCGACGAGATCGTCCGCCAGCTGGTCGAGCGGCGCAAGTACGTGTTCCTGTGCACCAACGCGCTGCTGATGCGCAAGAAGATGGACAAGTTCACGCCCTCGCCGTACTTCACCTTCGCCGTGCACATCGACGGCCTGCGCGAGCGGCACGACGAGTCGGTGGCCAAGGAGGGCACCTTCGACGAGGCGGTGGCGGCGATCAAGGAGGCCAAGCGGCGCGGCTTCCGGGTCACCACCAACAGCACCTTCTTCAACACCGACACCCCGCAGACCGTCATCGACGTCCTGGACTACCTCAACGACGAGCTGAAGGTGGACGAGATGATGATCTCGCCCGCCTACGCCTACGAGAAGGCCCCCGACCAGGAGCACTTCCTCGGCGTCGAGCAGACCCGGGAGCTGTTCCGCAAGGCCTTCGCCGGCGGCAACCGCAGGCGCTGGCGGCTCAACCACAGCCCGCTCTTCCTGGACTTCCTGGAGGGCAAGGCCGACTTCGAGTGCACCCCCTGGGGCATCCCCAACTACTCGCTGTTCGGCTGGCAGCGGCCCTGCTACCTGATGGCCGACGGCTACGTGCCGACCTACCGCGAGCTGGTCGAGAAGACCGACTGGAGCAAGTACGGCCGCGGCAGGGACCCCCGCTGCGCCAACTGCATGGCGCACTGCGGCTACGAGCCGACGGCCGTCCTCGCGACCATGGGCTCGCTGCAGCAGTCGCTGCGCGCCATCACCGAGACCGTCAGCGGCAACAAGGGCCGCTGAGCCGGGAGTTGACCGCCAGGTCGGCACCCCGGCCCGGGCTCCCGAGCCCGGGCCGGCTCCGCCCCCAAGCCGGGGCGGAGGCACCACCGCACCGCTCCGAGTCGTGAGGTGTACCCATGTCACTGCTCTCCCGCGTCACGTCGCCGGCCGAGCTGCGCAAGCTACCGGCGGCCGAACTCCCGCTGCTCGCCGACGAGATCCGCGACTTCCTGATCGACGCCGTCACCCGCACCGGCGGACACCTCGGGCCCAACCTCGGCGTGGTGGAGCTCACCATCGCGCTGCACCGGGTCTTCGACTCGCCGTACGACCGGATCGTGTTCGACACCGGCCACCAGAGCTACGTCCACAAACTCCTCACCGGCCGCCAGGACTTCACCCGGCTGCGGATGCGGGGCGGACTCTCCGGCTACCCCTCGCGCGGCGAGTCCGAGCACGACCTGGTCGAGAACTCGCACGCCTCCACCGCGCTGTCCTACGCCGACGGCCTCGCCAAGGCCGCCCAGCTGCTCGGCCAGCACGACCGGCACACCGTCGCGGTGATCGGCGACGGCGCGCTCACCGGCGGGCTCGCCTGGGAGGCGCTCAACAACATCGCCGAAGCCCGTGAGCGGCCGCTGGTCATCGTCGTCAACGACAACGAGCGCTCCTACGCCAAGACCATCGGCGGCCTCGCCAACCACCTCGCCACCCTGCGCACCACCCAGGGCTACGAGCGCTTCCTCGCCCTCGGCAAGGGGGCGCTGCAGCGCACCCCGCTGGTCGGCCAGCCGATCTTCGACGCGCTGCACGGCGCCAAGAAGGGCTTCAAGGACGCCTTCGCCCCACAGGGCATGTTCGAGGACCTCGGCCTCAAGTACCTCGGTCCGATCGACGGCCACGACCTGGGAGCGGTCGAACAGGCGCTGCGCCAGGCCCGCAACTTCGGCGGGCCGGTCATCGTGCACTGCCTGACCGTCAAGGGGCGCGGCTACCGGCCCGCCGAGCAGGACGAGGCCGACCGCTTCCACGCCGTCAACCCGATCGACCCGTACACCTGCCTGCCGATCTCGCCCAGCGGTGGCGTCTCCTGGACCTCGGTGTTCGGCGAGGAACTGCTCGCGCTCGGCACCGAGCGGCCGGACCTGGTGGCGATCACCGCGGCCATGCTGCAGCCGGTGGGCCTGGCGCCGTTCGCCAAGGCGTACCCGGAGCGGACCTTCGACGTCGGGATCGCCGAGCAGCACGCCGTCACCAGCGCCGCGGGGCTGGCGACCGGCGGGCTGCACCCGGTGGTCGCGGTGTACGCGACCTTCCTCAACCGGGCCTTCGACCAGGTGCTGATGGACGTCGCCCTGCACAGGCTCGGCGTCACCTTCGTGCTCGACCGCTCCGGGGTGACCGGACCGGACGGCGCCTCGCACAACGGCATGTGGGACATGTCGATCCTGCAGGTCGTGCCGGGCCTGCGGCTCGCCGCGCCGCGCGACGCCGAACAACTGCGGGCGCAGCTGCGCGAGGCCGTCGAGGTCCGGGACGCGCCGACGGTCGTGCGCTTCCCGAAGGGGAACGTCGGCCCCGCCGTGCCGGCCGTCGAGCGGACCGGCGGGGTGGACGTCCTGCTGCGCACCGGCCGGCCGGCCGAGATCCTGCTGGTCGCCGTCGGCACCACCGCCCCGGCCTGCCTGGACGCCGCCCGGCTGCTGCTCGCCGAGGGCTTCACGGCGACCGTGGTCGACCCCCGCTGGGTCAAGCCGGTCGACCCGGCACTCCCCGAACTCGCCGCCGCTCACCGGCTGGTGGTCACCGTCGAGGACAACGGCAGGACCGGCGGGGTCGGTTCGGCGATCGCCCAGGCGCTGCGCGACGCCGACGTCGACGTACCGGTGCGGGTGCTCGGCCTGCCGCAGGAGTTCCTCGGGCACGCGTCGCGCGGAGAGATCCTGGAGGAGGCCGGGCTCACCGGGACAGGGGTCGCCGCCCAGGCCGCCGTCTTCGCCAAGAACCTGCTACCGACCAGAGGAGCGAACCCGCGCCATGCCGGCTGACCCAGACCGCCCCGCCTTCGACCTCGCCGCCCTCCTCGCCGAACGCGGCCGTGAGCGCTACGAGTTGAACAGTCGCTACCTCAACCCGCAGCTGTCCCGGATGCTCCACACGATCGGCTTCGACAAGTACTACGAGCGCGCCGAGGGCCCGTACTTCTACGACGCCGAGGGCAACGAGTACCTCGACATGCTGGCCGGCTTCGGCATCTTCGCCCTCGGCCGCCACCACCCGGTGGTGCGCTCGGCGATCCGGCAGGTGATGGACCTCGACCTGCCGGACCTGGTCCGCTTCGACTGCTCGCCCCTGCCCGGACTGCTGGCCGAGCGGCTGCTGTCGTACGCGCCCGGGCTGGACCGGGTGTTCTTCGGCAACAGCGGCACGGAAGCGGTGGAGACCGCGCTCAAGTTCGCCCGGTACGCCACCGGCCGCAAGCGCATCCTCTACGTCGACCACGCGTTCCACGGGCTGACCACCGGCTCGCTGTCGGTCAACGGGGAGAGCGGCTTCCGCAAGGGGTTCGACCCGCTGCTCCCGGACACCGCGATCCCGCTCGGCGATCTCGGGGCACTGGCCAAGGAGCTGAAGCGCGGCGACGTCGCGGGGCTGATCGTCGAGCCGATCCAGGGCAAGGGCGTCCAGGCGCCGCCGCCCGGCTGGCTGCGCGCCGCCCAGGCGCTGCTGCACGAGCACAGGGCGCTGCTGATCTGCGACGAGGTGCAGACCGGGATCGGCCGCACCGGCGAGTTCTTCGCCTACCAGCACGAGGACGGCGTGCTGCCCGACCTGGTCTGCGCGGCGAAGGCGCTCTCCGGCGGGTACATCCCGGTCGGGGCGACGCTCGGCAAGGGCTGGATCTTCGAGAAGGTCTACTCCTCGATGGACCGGGTGCTGGTGCACTCGGCCAGCTTCGGGTCGAACGCCCAGGCCATGGCGGCCGGCCTGGCGACCCTGGAGGTGATGCGGGACGAGAAGGTGGTCGAGAACGCCCGCGCGGTCGGCGACCTGTTCCGCGAGCGGCTGACCGCGCTGGTCGACCGGTACGAGCTGCTCGCCGAGGTGCGCGGGCGCGGGCTGATGATCGGCATCGAGTTCGGGCGGCCCAAATCGCTCAAGCTGCGCACCGGGTGGACGGCCCTGCAGGCGGCACGCAAGGGACTGTTCGCACAGATGGTCGTGGTCCCGTTGCTGCAGCGGCACCGGATCCTGACCCAGGTGTCCGGGGACCACCTGGAAGTGATCAAGCTGATTCCGCCGCTGATCATCACCGAGCGGGACGTCGACCGGTTCATGACCGCCTTCACCGACATCATGGACGAGGCGCACCGGGGAAGCGGTCTGATGTGGGACTTCGGGCGGACGCTGGTGAAGCAGGCGGTCGGCAGTCGCTGAGGCCCGGGGCGCGGCGGGCGCCGGGGCCCCCGGGGCACGGCGGGCGGGAGCCCGGGGAGGTGCCGGCGGGAGCGCGGGGAGGTGCCGGCGGGAGCGCGGGAGCGGACGCGAGGAGTGGGAAGTCGGCCGGGCCGACTTCCCACTCCATGGGAGACACCGCGTCAGAGCTCGGTCCGGCGGCGCCGGACGACCACCACGAGATCGACAACGGCGAACAGGGAGAGCAGGCCGCAGGCGATGGCGAAGCCGGTGAGCGTGCCCCGGCTGGGGGCGCCGTTGACGGGGGAAGTGGCCGCCCAGACGGCGAAGCCCACCGTGCCCAGGATGAACAGCGGCGTGAAGACCAGCGAGAGCAGGTAGCGGAGCTTGAGGTCGCTGCGGGCGGTGGCCGGCTCGGTGCCGCTGCGCCACCGTCGCGGGGTGGTGGTGCGCATGGGCGTTCACCTCCGGACCGCTCGGGTCGGGCTACGATTCCAGCGTACGTCCGAGGGAGCTGGCCGGGGGAGGCGCGATGTCGGGATCGGACGCGGTGGGGTCGGGAGCGGCCGGGGCGGACGCCGAGGGGTACGCGGGGCTGCGGGTCGAACGGGCCAAGGAGCTGGCACGGCGGCACGGCTGGGCCTCGGTGCGGGTGCTGGAGCCGGGGGAGCTGATGACCATGGAGTACCGGCAGGGGCGCCTCAACCTGGCGGTGCGGGACGGCGTGGTCGAGCGGAGCTGGGAGGGGTAGCGGTCGCCTCCACCGCCTCCGCCGCGGGCTGACGGGGATCGGTGGACTCGGAGGACTCGGAGGGTTCGGCAGCTGAGTGGCTCAGCGGTTCAGCAGCTCGGTGGTCCGGTCGCTCATCGGGCCCGGTAGCGGACGACGCGGCGGCCGAAGCGGCGGTGCAGTCGCTGTTCGGCGACGGCGACCAGGGGTTCCAGCAGGGGCAGTGAGAGCAGGACGAGCAGTCCGGCGGCCCAGCCGGCCAGCACGTCGGTGACCCAGTGGGTGCCCAGGTAGACCGTGGTCAGGCCGATCGAGCAGGCGGTCGCGGCGGCGATCAGCGCGCCGGTGCGGCGCCAGCGGACCGCGAGGTAGGCGAGCACGCCCCAGGTGACCACGGCGTTGGCGGTGTGGCCGGACGGGAAGATGGTGCCGCCGGAGAAGAGCTCGGGCGAACCGACGTACTGGGCGTAGTGCGGGCCGAGCCGGCCCGTGACGATCTTCACCGCGCCGACCGTGACATTGAGCAGCAGCAGCGCGACGGCCATGACCAGCAGCGGACGCAGCCGGCCGAGGCGGTGGGCGCGCCAGGCGAGCCAGGCGAAGGCGGCGATCGCCGAGGGGCCGCGCTGCCCGGCGACCACCCAGGTGTCGAGCAGCGGCTCCGGCCTGGGCCACCGCTCGTACGGGCGCAGCAGGCGGACCGACCAGTCGAGGTCGACCAGGGCGGTGTTCAGCAGGACGCCGGCCAGTACCAGCAGGTAGACGACGAGGGTGGCGGCGAGCAGTGCGGCCTGCCGCCGGCTCATCGGGGGCCAGCCGGGCTCGCGGTGGCCGGGGCCGGCCGGGCCCCGGCGGTCCGGTCCGCGGCGGACGGGGACGACCCGGCCGTGGGCGCCGCCGGCGGTGGCGGGTCGTTCCCGGCCCGGCGTGACGACGTGGTGTTCTGACCGCGGTCGCGGGATGGGAGCGTGGGTACTTCTGGATTGCACGGGGTGACCTTACCCATCCGGACAGGGCCATTTCGGAGGGAATTGTCATTTTCCCGTGAAATCGACAATTGAGCTCACCCCCGAGCGTTCCGGGAGTGATTCACGCCATTCATGGATCGAATGCCCGTGTGGTCTTCGAATGATTCTGCAAAAGCCCCGGTAAAGGAAACGGAGTGGGAAGCCGGTCGGTCCGGCTTCCCACTCCGTGGTAACCCTGTGTAGGTTCCGTGCTCAGTCGAGGGGGCCGCCCGCGACGTAGATCACCTGTCCGGAGACGAAGCCGGAGCCCTCGCTCGCGAGGAACGAGATGGTGTGGGCGACGTCCTCAGGCAGACCGACCCGCTGGACCGGGATCTGAGAGGCGGCGGCCCGCTTGAAGTCTTCGAAGTCCATGCCGACGCGGGCGGCGGTGGCCGCGGTCATGTCCGTGGCGATGAAGCCGGGGGCGACCGCGTTGGCGGTGATGCCGAACTTGCCGAGCTCGATGGCCAAAGTCTTGGTGAAGCCCTGCAGGCCCGCCTTGGCAGCCGAGTAGTTGGCCTGGCCGCGGTTGCCCTGGGCCGAGGAGGAGGACAGGTTGACGATGCGGCCGAAACCGGCGTCGACCATGTGCTTCTGCACTGCGCGCGTCATCAGGAAGGCGCCGCGGAGGTGAACGTTCATGACCGTGTCCCAGTCGGACTCGGACATCTTGAAGAGCAGGTTGTCGCGGAGTACGCCCGCGTTGTTGACCAGCACGACGGGGGCGCCGAGCTCGGCGACCACGCGGTCGACGGCGGCCTGGACCTGCTCGGCGTCCGAGACGTCGGCGCCGACGGCCAGCGCCTTGCCGCCGGCGGCGGTGATCCGGGCGACGGTGTCCTTGCCGGCCGCCTCGTCGAGGTCCAGGACGGCGACCGCGTAGCCGTCGGCGGCCAGCCGCTCGGCGGTGGCGGCACCCAGGCCGCGGGCGGCGCCGGTGACGACGGCGACCCGGGGGGCGGTGCTCTGCTCGGTCATGCTCGCTCTCGTCTCTCTCGGGGGTTCCTCCGGGGAGAGCCCCCGGAGAGGGTGGCCACACCCTACCGGCGAGTAGGGAAGGCGGCCAGAGCGGAGAGGCGCAGGTGACGGTCGGTAAGGACCGACCGGTCGGCTTTCTGCTGAGAACGGGTTACTGCAAGGGCGTGGCAGCGCGTAAATATGCCAATGTTGCCGAACCTGCGTCTACTATCCGCCCCTGCCTGCCAGCAAGGGCCCGCCGTTTGTATAGTGTCCGCCAGCAGCCACCGGCTGCACGGCTGGAGCGCCCTCCCTCATAGCTGGACGCCCACTCGCCGTTACTGCCCCACCCGGGTGTCCCACACACACCGGGTGTGACATCGGGACGGATACATGGTGCTGGGGGAGATCCCGACAACCCGCGTGTCCGCGCGACTGCAGCAGTCGCCCGGACACCTCATTCGTGTTGCACAGCAGGTTCACACCCGTCTGTGGTCCGAGCACGTCGGAGCCGATCTCACGGCTCCACAGTTCGCCGTGCTGCTGGTCCTGGCCCTCGAACCGGGTGCGGACCAGCGGACGGTCGGCGAGCGAGCCTCGCTGGACAAGGCCACGATGGCGGAGATGGTCGCGCGGCTGGTCCGCCGCGGCCTGGTGCTGCGCAGGCGTGACCCGGCCGACGGCCGGCGCAAGCTGCTCGCTCTCTCGCAGAGCGGCGCCCAGGCGGTGCGCGAGGCCACCGGTGGTGTGGTCCGCGTGCAGCGCGTCCTGTTCGAGCCGCTGACGGCGGAGGAGCAGGTCGAGATCGTCCGGGTGATGGCCAAGATAGCCAGGCTGGAGCCCGCGGCGGTCGCCGTCTTCACGGACGCGCGGCCGATACTGGACGCCCAGCGGGCGATCGGCTACCTGATCAGGGTGAGCCAGCAGGTGCACACCAAGCTCTGGTCGGAGCACGTCGGCGCCGAGCTGACGGCCCCGCAGTACGCGGTGCTGGACGCGCTGGAGCTGGAGCCGGGCGCCGACCAGCGCACGGTCGGCGAGCTGGCCTCGCTGGACAAGGCCACCATGGCCGAGATGGTGAGCCGGCTGGTGCGCCGCGGTCTGGTGCAGCGTCGGCGCGACCCCTCGGACGGACGGCGCAACCTGCTCTCGCTCTCACCGGCGGGACAGGACCTGCTGCACCGTTCGGCCGCCGGGGTGGCCGAGGTCCAGCGGCTGCTGCTGGCTCCGCTGGAGGAGGGTGAGCACGAGGCTGCACTCGCGCTCATCGGCAAGGCGGCCAGGTTCTAGACCAAGCTTTGGTAACAGCAGCCAAAACGATTCGCCAACGTACTGAGGGTTCCTGGCCTTCGGTTCCGTGAATCGCGCACGCCGACGACCGCCAACCCCGGACGGGGTTGGCGGTCGTCGGCGTGGCCGGCCGTCAGGCTCCGGCGGGGCCCGGCGCGGTGGCTCGGGGCCCCGGTCCGGAGCTCCGGGCCCGCATCAGTTCCAGTCGAAGCCCTGCGGGTCCGGGCCGATGCGCTTGCCGGTGGCGACGGCCGCGATCGTCGAGAGGTCCTCGGCGTCCAGCTCGAAGCCGGCGACGTCCAGGTTCTCCCGGATCCGGGACGGGGTGACCGACTTCGGGATGGCGATCACACCGCTCTGCAGGTGCCAGCGGAGGACCACCTGGGCGACCGTGCGGCCGTGCTTCTCGGCGATCGCGACCAGCGTCGGCTCGGCGAGCAGCTCGCCGCCCTGGCCCAGCGGGCTCCACGCCTCGGTGGCGATGCCGTGCTCGGCGTGGAAGGCGCGCAGCTCCTCCTGCGGGAAGTACGGGTGCAGCTCGACCTGGTTCAGCACCGGGACGACCGAGGCCTCGTCGAGCAGGCGGGTCAGCTGCTCGGTGCCGAAGTTGGAGACGCCGATCGACCGGACCCGGCCGTCCGCCTTCAGCTGCTCGAAGGCCTTCCAGACGTTGAGGAAGCTGCCGTGCATCGGGCGCGGCCAGTGGATCAGGTACAGGTCGAGGTAGTCGAGGCCGAGCTTGGCCAGCGAGGCGTCGAACTCGCGCAGCACCGCGTCGCGGCCCTGCTCGCCGGACCAGTCGCGGGTGCCCGAGTTCCACAGCTTGGTGGTGATGTAGAGGTCCTCGCGGGCGACGCCGCCCGCCAGTGCCCCGGCGATCGCCACGCCGGTGCCGGCCTCGTTCTCGTAGATGGCCGCGGTGTCGATCGAGCGGTAGCCCGCGTCGATCGCGGTGCGGACGGCCGGGGTGGCCTCGGCGTCCGGGACCTGCCACACGCCGAAACCGAGCTGCGGGATCTGCGCGCCGTCGTTGAGGGTGACGCTGGGGATGTTGCTCACGGGACGGGGTGCCCTCCTGGTCGTAGGTCTTTCCAGTGGGGGGCAACTGGCGCCGGAACGTGATTGTTCCCGCCAAACGGGTGAATCTTGGGTGTTGTTTTGCAGGGCCCCGACCGGGTCGGAGGGGTCGGCGGAGCGGGCCGGAGGAGGGCCGAGGAGGGCCGGCGGGGGGCCGGCGGGCCGGAGGAGGGGCGGAGGCGCCCCGGCCGGGTCGTACCGGCGAACGCGGGCGGCCGGCCCCGTCGGTCCGTCGGCCGGTCGACCGGTCATGGCGGCGGAAAACCTGTTGCGCGGGTCACACCGGGGTTGGCAGGCTCGCGGACATGGCCTCCTGAACTCCGGGCCCTTCGTGCCCTTCCCAGTCCGTCCGGCCCTCCCGCCGGACGCATCGACGCCGCCGTGCCGTTGCGCCGCGGGTCCGTCGCCCGTCGCCCGTCGCCCGTCGCCGGCCGTCCGTCGCCCGGTGCTTCTCACCTGTTGCCCGTCGCCCGTGGGTCCGCGCTGCTCGGGTGAGCCGGGCTCCGGGCCGGCGGGCGAGCCCGGCGCGCACCCGTTCGCGCGTCCGTTCCCTCCTTCCCCGTACCTCCGCACCGTTCGCATCGGAGTGTCATGCCGCTCACCCCCCTGCCGCTGGCCGACCCCGGCAGCCCCGATCTGTCCTCGCCCCTGGCCTTCCTGCGCTGGCTGCAGCGCAGTCAGCGGCGCGGGCAGCTGCTCGCCACCTGCTGGACCCTGCTCGAAATGGGGTGCCAGGCCGCCCTGCCGGTGCCGCTCGGGGCGGGCGTGCAGTCCGCCGTCGACGGTGACGCCGACGGGATCTGGCGGGCGGGCGGGCTCGCCCTGCTGCTCGCCGCGGGCGCCGCCCTCGGTACCGTCCTGTCGCACCGCCAGGCGGTCTGGAACTGGATCCACGCCGCTTGCCAGGTAAGGCAGTTGGTGTCCCGGCAGGCCTCTCGGCTCGGGGCCGGACTGTCCCGCCGGATCGCCACCGGCGAGGTCGTCGCGGTCGGCAGCGGGGACGTCGAGCGGATCGGCTGGTACGTCGAGCTGATCGCCCGGGTCCGGTCCGCGGTGATCGTCTGGCTCGCCGTCAGTTCGGTGGTGCTGGTGGTCGAGCCGGTGCTGGGCGTCGGCGTGCTGCTCGGCGTACCCGTGCTGGCGGCTTCCGTCTGGCCGCTGATCGGGCCGTTCGAGCGGCGCTACGAGCAGCAGCGCGCGCTCGGCGGCAAGGCCACCGAGCTGGCCGCCGACACCGTGGCGGGGCTGCGGGTGCTGCGCGGCATCGGCGGTGAGGAGCTCTTCCTGGAGCGGTACCGCGCCGCCTCGCAGAAGGTCCGGGCGGCCGCCGTCCGCTCGGCCCGGATCTGGTCGCTGATGCAGGCGCAACAGGTGCTGCTCCCGGGCCTGTTCGTGGTCGGCGTCACCTGGTACGGCGCCCGGCTGGCGGCCTCCGGCGAGCTCGACGTCGGCACCCTGATCGCGGTCTACGGTGCGACCGCCTTCCTGGCCTCGCCGCTGCGCATCCTGGGCGAGGCGGCGCACGCCTGGAGCGTCGCCCGGGTCTCCGCCGGGCGGGCCGTCCGGGTGCTCTCCCTCGGCCGGACCGGTGGAACGGCCGACGCCGCGCTGACCAGGCCGGCCAAGGCCGACCTCCACGACCCGGTCAGCGGACTGACCGCGCGGGCCGGCGAGCTGACCGCCGTCGTCTGCGGGGACCCGGACTTCGCCGGGGCGCTCGCTGAACGGCTCGGCGGCCACATCCCGCTCGCCGACGGCGAGCCGGAGCAGCCCTCCGTACGGCTCGGCGGGACGGAGCTGGACACGGTGCCGCTCGCCGAGGCGCGGGCGGCCGTGCTGGTCCACGACAAGGAGCCGGTGCTGCTCTCCGGGACGCTGGCCGAGCTGTTCGACATCCCGTCCTCGGGCCGGGTCTCCCCGGCGCAGGCGCTGGCGGCCGCCCGGTCGGACGACGTCCTGGAGGCGCTGGTGGACGGCTCGCCCGAGTGCGCGGGAGATCCGATGCGCGCCCGGCTCACCGAGCGCGGGCGCTCGCTGTCCGGCGGGCAGCGCCAGCGGCTCGCCCTGGCCCGCGCACTGCTGGCGGACCCGCCGGTCCTGGTGCTGGACGAGCCCACCAGTGCGGTGGACGCCCACACCGAGTCCAGGATCGCCACCGGGCTGCGGGACACCCGGGCGGGCCGCACGACCGTGGTGTTCGCGACCAGTCCGCTGCTGCTCGACCAGGCGGACCGGGTCGTGCTGCTGCGCGACGGCCGAGTGGTCGCGGCGGGGCCGCACCGCGAGCTGATGCGGACCGAGCCGGCCTACCGCGCCGTGGTCACCCGCGACGAGGAGGCCGCCCACCGGGTCGGTGAGGCCGTGTGAACGCCGCCCGGAGCTGTTCGTCAACCGCCCTGCCACGCAAGCGAGGAGTACGTCATGAAGCCACCCGTCCATGAGGAGCAGGGGCCCGCCGCCACCCTGCCGGTCGGCTCCCCGGCCGCCGTGCGCGGGTACCTCCTGCTGCTCGCGCGGCGGCACCGCGGCGGGTTCTCCGGGGTGGTGGCGCTGCACTCGGTGGCCACGCTCGCCGGGCTGGTCGGCCCCTGGGTGCTCGGCCGGCTGGTCGAATCGCTGGCCACCGGCACCGCCGGGTCCACCATCACCGTGGCCGTCGCCTGGTACCTGCTGGCACTGGTGGCGCAGGCGGCGTTCACCGGCTGGTCGAGGATGCGCGGCGCGGTGCTCGGCGAGCGCGTGCTCGCCGACCTGCGCGAGGACTTCCTGGTCCGCTCGGTCGCACTGCCGACCGGCGTGCTGGAGCGGGCCGGCACCGGGGACCTGGTCTCCCGTGGCACCACCGACATCGACCGGCTGGACAAGTCGGTGCGCGAGGCGGTGCCCGAACTCGCCGTCGCCGTGGTGTCGTTGCTGCTGGTGCTCGGCGCCCTGCTGGTCACCTCGCCACTGCTCGCGCTGACCTCGCTGATCGGGCTGCCGCTGCTGCTGGCCACCTCCCGCTGGTACTTCCGGCGCGCGCCGCAGTCGTACCGCAACGAGTCGGCCGGGTACGCCGCGGTGAACACCGTGCTGGCCGAGACGGTGGACGCCGGTCGGACGGTCGAGGCGCTGCGCCTGGGCGAGCAACGGATCCGGCTGACCGATCGCAAGCTGCGGGAGTGGCTGGCCTGGGAGCGCTACACCCTGTGGCTGCGCTCGGTCTGGTTCCCCACCATCGACGCGGTCTACACCGCCGCCGTGCTCGCCACCCTGGTGCTCGGCGGGCTGTTCGCGCTCAGGGGCTGGATCACCGTCGGTCAGTTGACCACGGGCGTGCTGTACGCACAGATGCTGACCGGCCCGGTGGACCTGATCCTGCGCTGGTACGACGAACTGCAGATCGGACAGGCCTCACTGGCCCGGCTGGTCGGCGTGCGCGAGGTGCCGGAGCACGAGGGGGACGAATCCGCCCGTCCCGACGGCCGTCGGGTGGAGGCCACGGACGTCCGCTTCGGCTACCGCGAGGGCGCGGACGTCCTGCACGGGATCAGCCTGGACGTCGCCCCGGGCAGCCGGGTCGCGCTGGTCGGGCCGTCCGGGGCGGGGAAGTCCACGCTCGGCCGTCTGCTGGCGGGGATCTACGCCCCCGGCCGCGGCAGCGTGACCCTCGGCGGGGCGTCGCTGTCGCGGATGCCGGCCGAACGGGTGCGCGCGGAGGTGGCCCTGGTGAACCAGGAGCACCACGTCTTCGTCGGCACCCTGCGGGACAACCTGCGGCTGGCGGCGCCCGACGCGGACGACACCGAGCTGCGGGCCGCGCTCGACGCGGTGGACGCCGGGGACTGGGCGGACGGCCTGCCCGAGGGCCTGGACACCGAGGTGGGCTCCGGCGGTACCGCGCTGACCCCGCCGCAGGCCCAGCAACTGGCCCTGGCCCGGCTGGTGCTGGCCGATCCGCACACCCTGGTGCTGGACGAGGCCACCTCGCTGCTGGACCCGCGCGCCGCCCGGCACCTGGAGCGCTCGCTCTCCCGGGTGCTGGAGGGCCGGACGGTCATCGCCATCGCCCACCGGCTGCACACCGCGCACGACGCGGACGTGATCGCGGTGGTCGAGGGCGGGCGGATCAGCGAGTACGGCAGCCACCCGCAGCTGGTCGCGGCCGGCGGTCCGTACGCGGCGCTGTGGCGCTCCTGGCGGGACGAGCGGTAGTACGGGACGAGCGGTAGCAGTCCGGGGAGCCCGGCCGCAGCGCGTAGATCGGTAAACCCGCACGGGGTCGGATTGCCCCGTGCGGGTTACTGCCCGGCCCGGAAGGGCGCGTAACCGGGCAAATCGGCGGTCCGGCCCGCAGACTGCTCCGGTGACCAAGATTTCAGACGGCCCGTCCCGCTCCCCGCGCGGTGAGATCGGCGGGATCCCCACGCGCTACATCGGGATCGGCGTCATCGTCATCCTCGCCGTGTGGTTCCTGTTCGCCAACCTCGACCGGGTGAAGATCCAGTTCTGGGTGTTCACCGTCACCGCGCCGCTCTGGATCACCCTGCTGGCCACGCTGATCGCGGGCGGTGTGCTGGGCTGGCTGCTGAAGGGCCGGCGCAGCCGGTGACGACCGATCCCGAGTCGGCCCGCAGCGGCACCTCGGCCTTCACCCCGCTGATCGAGCTGCGCGGGGTCAACAAACACTTCGGGGACCTGCACGTACTGCAGGACATCGAACTGACGGTGGGCCGCGGCGAGGTCGTCGTGGTCATCGGACCGTCCGGCTCCGGCAAGTCCACGCTGTGCCGGGCGATCAACCGGCTGGAGCCGATCGAGGACGGCAGCATCCTGATCGACGGCCGGCCGCTGCCCGAGGAGGGCAAGGGGCTCGCCCGGCTGCGCGCCGACGTCGGGATGGTGTTCCAGTCCTTCAACCTGTTCGCGCACAAGACCGTGCTGCAGAACGTCTCGCTCGCGCAGATCAAGGTGCGCGGCCGGCCCAGGACGGAGGCCGACACCAAGTCCCGGGCGCTGCTGGAGCGGGTCGGCCTCGCGACCCAGGCCGACAAGTACCCGGCCCAGCTCTCGGGCGGCCAGCAACAGCGGGTCGCGATCGCCCGCGCGCTCGCGATGGACCCCAAGGCGCTGCTCTTCGACGAGCCCACCTCGGCGCTCGACCCCGAGATGATCAACGAGGTGCTGGACGTCATGCGCCAACTCGCGCACGAGGGCATGACGATGGTCGTGGTCACCCATGAGATGGGTTTCGCCCGGGCCTCGGCGAACCGGGTGGTGTTCATGGCGGACGGCCGGATCGTCGAGGACCGTGCCCCGGAGGACTTCTTCAGCGCACCCGAGACCGAGCGCGCCCGGGACTTCCTGTCCAAGATCCTGAAGCACTGAGGCGGCGGCGTGAACCGTGAGACGACGCCCCGCGCGGGGGCGGGGAAGCCCGGGGCGCGGACGGGGCTCGGCGCGCGGACGAGGTCCGGCGCACGCGCGCGGACGCTCGTGCTCGCCGTCGCCCTGCTGCTCACCGCTCTGGCGGCGGGCTGCGGCAAGCCCGGCACCCCGCCGCCCAAAGGTCCGCAGCCCAGCGCGCTGCCCAGCTACCAGGTGCAGGACGCCGCCTCGATCACCGGCTCGCCGACCCTGGACGCCGCCCGGAAGCGCGGCCACCTGGTGGTCGGCGTCAAGGAGGACCAGCCGTACCTGGGCCAGAAGAACCCGGCGACCGGCGAGTACTCCGGCTTCGACATCGAGATCGCCAAGATGGTCGGCGCCTCCCTCGGCTTCCCGCCGGACGAGATCCAGTTCAAGACCATCGCGTCGGCCAACCGCGAGACCGCGCTGCAGAACGGCCAGGTGGACTACTACGTCGGCACCTACACCATCAACGACAACCGGAAGAAGCTGGTCGGCTTCGCCGGGCCGTACTTCGTCGCCGGGCAGTCGCTGCTGGTGCGCAAGAACGACAACACCATCCACGGCCCGCAGGACCTGGACGGCAAGAAGGTCTGCTCGGCGGCCGGCTCGACCCCGTACCAGCGCATCCAGTCGCAGTTCCCGAAGGCCAAGCTGATCGGCTACGACACCTACTCGGCCTGCGTGGACAACCTGATCACCAACCAGGTCGACGCCGTGACCACCGACAACGCGATCCTGCTCGGCTACGCGGCCAAGGTGCCGGACGAGCTCAAGGTGGTCGGACCGCTGTTCTCGACCGAGCCGTACGGGATCGGGGTGCCGAAGAACGACACCGTGCTGCGCGCCGCGCTGAACGACGCACTGGAGCGCCACGAGCAGAACGGCGACTGGAACAAGGCCTTCGAGGCGACCCTCGGCCTCTCCGGGGAGCCGGCGCCGACCCCGCCGCAGATCAACCGGTACTGAGAGGGGCCGCGCCGTGAAGACGCTGACCGACAACTGGTCGACCTACTGGGAGGGCTTCCTCGGCACGCTCTCGCTGTTCGCGGTGAGCGCCGTGCTGTCGCTGGTGCTGGGGGTGCTGATCGCGAGCTTCCGGGTCTCGCCGGTCAGGCCGCTGCGGGTGTTCGGGGCGGTGTGGGTGACGATCCTGCGCAACACGCCGCTGACCCTGCTGTTCTTCATCGTGGTGCTCGGCCTGCCCCGCTTCGACATCACCCTGCCCTTCTACACCTTCGCGGTGCTCGCGCTCGGCTGCTACACCTCGGCCTTCGTCTGCGAGGCGATGCGCGCGGGCGTCAACACCGTGCCGACCGGGCAGGGCGAGGCGGCCCGGAGCCTGGGCATGAGCTTCGGGCAGACGATGGGCCTGGTGGTGCTGCCGCAGGCGTACCGCTCGGTGGTGGCACCGATCGGCAGCGTGATGATCGCGCTGGCGAAGAACACGGCGATCGCCGGCTCGTTCAGCGTCACCGAGCTGCTGGGCACCTACCGGACCATCAACGAGCTGGGCTACAGCATCGTCTGGACCTTCGTCTGGATCGCCGTCGGCTATCTGATCATCACCCTGGGCGTCAGCGCCGTCTTCTACCTGCTGGAGCGACGAGTGGCGGTGTCCCGATGACCGTTGAATCCTCGGCGCTGTACGACATCCCCGGTCCCAAGGCGCTCGCCCGCCACCGGCTGTACGGCGGGATCGCGCTGGTGCTGATCGCGGCGGCGCTCGGCTGGGTCGTCTACATGCTGTTCCACACCGACCAGTTCACGTACGAGAAGTGGACGGCCTTCCAGTACCGCGGCGTGCAGGAACTGCTGTTGCGCGGGCTCGGGAACACCCTGAAGGCCTTCGGCTGGACGGTCCTGTTCGCGCTGCCCTTCGGCGCGCTGTTCGCGGCCGGGCGGCTGTCCGACCACCGGGCGGTGCGCTGGCTCTCCACCCTGGTCGTGGAGTTCTTCCGGGCCATGCCGGTGCTGGTGATGATCTTCTTCGTGTTCGTGGCCCTGAAGGTGCAGCCGCTGTGGGCACTCGTCACCGGGCTGGTGCTCTACAACGGCTCGGTGCTGGCCGAGGTGTTCCGGGCCGGCGTGCTCGCGGTGCCCAAGGGGCAGCGGGAGGCCGCGTACGCGCTGGGCATGCGCAAGACCCAGGTGATGACGTACGTGCTGGTGCCGCAGGCCAACAGGGCGATGCTGCCGGCCATCATCAGCCAGCTGGTGGTCGCGCTCAAGGACACCTCGCTGGGCTTCCTGATCACCTACGAGGAGTTCCTGCACGCGGGCAAGCTGATCGCCACGAACCTGGACTACGACCTGCCGTTCATCCCGGTGGTGATCGTGATCGCGCCGATCTAC
This sequence comes from Kitasatospora sp. NPDC038210, assembly GCF_055600605.1. Classification (NCBI taxonomy): domain Bacteria; kingdom Bacillati; phylum Actinomycetota; class Actinomycetes; order Kitasatosporales; family Streptomycetaceae; genus Kitasatospora; species Kitasatospora sp. NPDC038210. The sequence continues at coordinate 629,133 of NZ_JBVJYK010000002.1, forward strand.
ATCGGCATGTGTCTGCTGCTCTCCTGGTTCGCCCGCTTCGTCGAGAAGCGCAGCCGGCGCAGCCCGAGCGTGCGGGGCGGGGCGCCGGTGGCCAAGGCCGAGGTCTCGATGGGGCTGCCGCCGTCCGCGCAGCAGTGAGAGGCCTGGTTCGGCACTGAACCATAGGTGCGGATGGGGTCGGGGTCGGTACCTCCAAATTCCTCTTATGATTGCGGGGCTGGACGGGACCGCCCGAGCGGTTCGGACGACGACCACCCGGGCGGGAGGGGCCATGGAGCCGGTGTTCGACTCGCGGCACATCAGGACGTTCCACGAAGTCGTCCGGGCGGGCTCCTACTCGGCCGCCGCCCGCGAACTCGGCTACACCCAGCCCGCGATCACCCAGCAGATGAAGGCGCTCGAACGCACCGTCGGCGTCCCCCTGTTCACCCGTGCCGGGCGAGGGCTGCGGCTCACCGAGGCGGGCGAGGCGCTCTCCCGGCACGCCGAACTGATCCTCGGCAGCATGTCCGCAGCCCAGCAGCAGCTCGCCGCGCTCGCCCGGCTGCGCGCCGGGCGGGTGCGGGTCTGCGCCTTCCCCAGCGCCAACGCCACCCTGATACCCGAGGCGATGGCCCGACTGCTCGCCGAGCACCCCGGCGTACGGGTCGAGCTGCTGGAGGCCGAGCCCCCCGACTCCGTCCAGCGGCTGCTGCGCGGGGAGTGCGACATCGCGCTGGCCTTCCGCTACCCCGGCGCCGCCACCGAGGTGCCGGACGGGGTGGACGAGATCCCGCTGATGGAGGACCTGCTCACGGTGCTGCTCCCGGTCGGGCACCCGCTCGGGCGCCGGCACGCCGTCCGGCTCGTCGACCTCGACGGCGAGCGGTGGATCGCCGGCTGTCCCCGATGTCGGGCCAACCTGCTGCACGTCTGCGCGGAGGAGGGCTTCGCGCCGGACATCGTCTTCTCCACCGACGACAACCTCGCGGTGCAGTCGCTCGTCGCCGCCGGGGTCGGGATCGCCCTGATGCCCGCCCTGGTGCTCTCCTTCATGTGCCACCGGAAGGTCACCGGGCGGGCCGTCGAACCGCACCTGCGGCGACAGGTGAGCGCGTACGTGCTGCGCGAACACCGCCGGATCCCGGCCACCGGGCTGGTGCTGGACCACCTGCGGCAGGCTGCGGCGAGCCGGGTCGGCTGCTGACCCATAAGCCCTGATGGGGGTGTCGCTTACGAACCCTCCTTGGACGTGATAGGTCCATTGGTCCCAATCTGCTGACATGACGCCCCCAGCCACGGTCGGCAGCGACCGGCTCACCGAGCGGATGACCGCGCTGATCAGTGAGATCCGCGCCGTCGTGGACCGCGGACTGCCCCCGGAGCTCACCGCCTACCTGGTCGGCGAGCGCCTCGCCCCGCACCTGCACGCCGACCCGGACGGGCCCGACGCCCTGCTCACCCCCGCCCAGTGCGAGGGCGACCCGCAGCGCTACCGCCAGCACGTCCTGCACGCCGAGGAGGACGGCAGCTTCTCCGTCGTCGCCCTGGTCTGGCTGCCCGGACAGCACACCCCGATCCACGACCACGTCTCGTGGTGCGTGGCCGGCGTCCACCGGGGCCAGGAGAGCGAGACCCGCTACCGACTGGTCTCCGACGGCCGGACCGCCCGGCTGGTCGAGACCGAGCACGTGGCCGGCCCGGCCGGCACCGTCGCCGCGTTCGCCCCACCCGGTGACATCCACCTGGTCCGCAACTCCTGCAACACCACGGCCATCTCCATCCACGTGTACGGCGCGGACGTCTCGCGGCTCGGCACCAGCATCCGGCGGGTCTACCGGCTTCCCGCCGACCAGGAGCAGTGAGCGGCGGCGTGGCACTGACCCTCCGGCAGCGCGCCGCCCGCACCCGTTCGCTGCCCCCGATGCGCGGCGACGCCCCCGGGCTGCTGCTCGCGGCCCTCGGTGTGGCCGCCGCCCTGGCCGTCCACGCGGCGGTCCCGGCCGTGCCCAAGCTGACCGCCGCCGTCGTGCTCGGCATGGCGGCCGCCCACCTGCCCGGGCTGCGCCCGGTGGTCCGCGGGGTCGCCCGGCCGGGCCTGTCGACGGCCGGGAAGCGGCTGATGCGGGTCGGGATCGTCCTGCTCGGGCTCAAGCTGAGCCTGGGCGACGTGCTCGGCCTCGGCTGGGCCACCGTCGCCATGGTGCTCGCGGTGGTCGCGGCCACCTTCGCCGGCACGCTGTGGCTGGGCCGACGGCTCGGCCTGCCGGGGGACCAGCCGCTGCTGGTCGCCACCGGGTACTCGATCTGCGGGGCCTCGGCGATCGGCGCGGTCAGCCAGGCGGCGGGCAGCGAGGAGGAGGACGTCGCGGCCTCGGTCGCCCTGGTCACCCTGTGCGGGACCCTCGCCATCGCGGTCCTGCCGCTGCTCCAGCACCCGCTGGGGCTCGGCGAGGTCGAGTTCGGGCGCTGGGTCGGCGCGAGCGTGCACGACGTCGGGCAGGTCGTCGCCACCGCGCAGACGGGCGGGGCGGGGGCGCTGCGGGAGGCGGTGCTGGTCAAGCTGATGCGCGTGGTGCTGCTGGCGCCGCTGGTCGCGGGGGTGGCCGTGGTGGTGCGGCGGAACCTGCGGGTGGCGAAGGCGGCGGGTGCCGGTACCGGTGCGGGTGCGGCTGCCGGTTCCGCGGGATCGGGCTCGGCGGAGGGGGCGGCTGGGAAGTCGGTGAAGACCGCGAGCCGCCCGCCGATCCTGCCGCTGTTCGTGGCCGGGTTCCTCGCGATGATCGTCCTGCGGACCACCGGGGTGCTGCCCGAGCGGGCGCTCGACCTGGCCGGGGACGCCCAGGAGCTGCTGCTCGCCGCCGCGTTGTTCGGACTCGGCAGCGCCGTGCACCTGCCGACGATGGTCCGAACCGGCGGCCGGATCGCCCTGCTGGGGCTGGGCTCCTGGGTGGTGGTGGCCGGCGTCTCCTACGCGGGGGTACTGATCACGACCTGACGGAACCGGGTGCGGACTCGGCTATTGTCGGGCGGGTACTCGTCCGCATCGGGACGGTCCCGTGCCCGCACGGGAGCCGCCGGTGGTCGAGTGCGCCCGAGTACGCCCGAGTTCGCTGGGTTCGTCGAGGAGGACGGATGACCACCGCACTGCCCGAACGGGACGGCCCCGAGGCCGTCGTCACGCTCGACCGGCGGGAGGGCCCGTTCGGCGAGGTGGTGCTTCGGCAGCGCGGACGGCACTTCGAGATCATCGCCAACGGCTGCTTCCTGATGGACACCGCCGACGGGCGCTCGGAGCGGCTCCTGGTCCAGGCGGCACTGGACGAGCTGGACCGCACGGGCAGCCGCGCCGAGCGGCCGGCGGTCCTGATCGGCGGCCTCGGGGTCGGCTTCTCGCTCGCCTACGCGGCGGCCGAGCCCCGCTGGGGGCGGATCGCCATCGTCGAGCGGGAGACCGCGATCATCGACTGGCACCGGAACGGCCCGCTCGGCAGCTTCTCGGACGGCGCGCTCGACGACGAGCGGGTCGCGGTGCTCCACACCGACCTGCTGGAGTACCTCGCGGCCGCGGACGGCGAGCGCTACGACGCGCTGTGCCTGGACATCGACAACGGGCCGGACTGGACCGTCACCGACTCCAACAACGGGCTGTACGGCGCGGACGGGCTCGCGGTGCTGTGGCACCGCCTGCAGCCGGGCGGGGTGCTGGCGGTGTGGAGCGCGCAGCCGTCGGCAGCCTTCGAGGAGGCGCTGCGGGCGGCGGGCTTCTCGGACGTGGTGACGCACGAGATCCCGGTGTCCCGGGGAGTGCCGGACGTGGTGCACCTGGCGCGGCGCGTCGGCTGAGAGCCGACTCGGCCTGCGGGGCGGGCTGATGGCAGTGATCGTCCGGGTGGAGTGCCCCGATCGGGCTTCCCCCCGGGGTGGTTGATGGTCTGGCAGGCGGTGGTGGGTGATGGCTGAGAGCGGGACTCCCTCGGAGCGGATCGCGGCCGAGCTTCGACGGCGCATCGTGGCAGGGGAGTTGGCGCCGGGCGAGCGGGTGCCGTCGACCCGGCGGATCACCCGGGAGTGGGGCGTGGCGATGGCCACGGCGACCAAGGTGCTGAGCCGCCTCCGGGAGGAGGGGCTGGTCCGGGCCGTCCCCGGCGTCGGGACGGTGGTGGTCGGGGCGAAGGCTCCGGGCGCGAGGACTGCCGGGGCGGGGGCTGCCGGGGCGCGACCCGCCGGGGTGAGGGCTGTCGGGGCGCGAGCCGGCGAGGCGCAGGGGAGTTCGGGGGCCTCGGGGGTGCCCGGGGTCCGGCGGGCGCGGGCCGGGGGCGACCGCGAGCTCACCCGGGAGCGGATCGTGGCGACGGCCGTCCGGGTCGCGGACGCGGAGGGGCTGGCGGCGCTGTCGATGCGCAGGGTCGCGACGGACCTCGGGGTCGCGACGATGTCGCTCTACCGGCACGTGCCGGGCAAGGACGAACTGTTGCGGCTCATGATGGACGTGGCCTTCGGTGAGCAGCCGCTGCCCGAGCCGCCCGCGTCGCACTGGCGGGAGGGCCTGGAGGCCGTCGCGCGGCTGCAGTGGCGGATCTACCGGCGGCACCCGTGGCTGGCGTCCACGATGTCCTTCACCCGGCCGGTGCTGGCGCCGGACGCGGCCCTGCACACCGAACGGTCGATGGCCGCGCTGTCGGGGCTGGGGCTGAGCTGGGAGGAGATCGCCCAGGCCTCCGTCGCGCTGGCGGCGTTCGTGTGCGGGTTGGCGGTCCACTTCGAGCGGGAGGCGCAGGCCGAGCAGGACAGCGGGCTGTCCGCCGACGAGTGGATGGACCGCCTGGGCGACGAGGACCACGATCGGCTGATGTCGGACCCGGAGCGGTTCCCGATGTTCGACGCGATGAACCGGGGGCCGGAGATCGACCTGAGCCTGGAGGCGCTGTTCGAGTTCGGGATGGCGCGGATGCTGGACGGGATCGAGGCGGCGATCGAGCGGCGGCGCGCCTGAGGAGGGCGGCTGACGGGGGAGCGGGGGCGGGTGACAGAGAACAGTTGACGGGTAACAGCTGACAGATTTCAGAGTTCAGCGAACGAAATCTGAAATCTGTCAGTTGTCACCCGTTGTCGGCGGCCCGCTGCCCGCTGCTCTCTGCCCTCTGCCCGCTCAGCCGAACGGCCGGTGCTCCGGCGCCGCGTCGTTCGACTCTGCCGCGGGCTTCGCCTCCGCCACCGGCGCGGTGGCCGAGAAGTCCGACATCGCGAAGGGGTCGAAGTCCGGCGGCGGGATCATGACCGGCGTGCCCTTGCGGGGCGCTCCCTCGTCGCCCGCGGTCGTGGCCGGGGCGGGCGCGGCGGCCACGACGGGCGCCGGGACGACCGGCGGGGTCGACGGCGGCGGCGGGACGGCCGGGCCCTGCGAGGCGAGGGTGGTGCCGAACGGGTCGTCCTTCTGCTCGGCCGCGACCGTCGTACCGAACGGGTCGGCGACCGCAGGCGCACCCACGGGCCGGGCGGTCGGCGCGTCGCCCGGTGTACCCGTGAGGGCCTCCGGGGCGAAGGGGTCGAAGTCCGGCGGCGGAATCATGACCGGCGTGCCCTTCGGACGGTCGTCCGGGGCCTGCGCGGCCTGCGCGGTCTCGGCGGCGGCCGACTCGGCGACCGGCGCGAACGGGTTGAAGTCCGCGGGCGGGACGCGCACCGGCGTACCGCGCAGGTGCACCGGCACCTCCGTGGGCTCGTCCGCCGCCCGCTGTTCCACCTGTTCCACTCGGTCCGCCCGTTCCGCCTCGACGGGAACGGCGGGAACGGCGGCCGGTGCCAGGACCGGTGCCGAGACCGGCGGCTGGGCGGGCACCTGGGCGGGAGCGGTCGCCGGGACGACGGCCGGCACCGCGTCACCCACCGCCGCGGTGGGCGCGGGCTCGCCGTCCCATCCGAACTGGATGCTCTTCAGCAGCTCCGCGAACGCCTCCGTGTACAGCTCCCAGTCCTCCGGCCGCGCCGTGGACAGCTGGGCGCACAGCACGGTCGCGCCGTCCGGCAGCGGGACGAAGGCCTGGACGGCCGAGGTGACCACCCAGCGCCGCTGCCCGTCGGCCGCCAGGGATCCCGGTACCGGCACGGTCCGGCCCTCGACCAGGACGGCGGCCGGTCCGGCCGGCAGCAGCACCGTCCACACCTCGGCGTGCCGCCGGACGGTGGCCAGCTCGGTGGCGAGCGCGGTGATCGGCAGCGGGTGCCGGGTGAGGGAGACGACGAGGGCGGCGTCCGAGGCGCGGTCGTCGAGCTGCAGGGCGCAGACGCCCGCGTACGCGACGCCCGCGTCGCGGATCAGGTCGGCCAGGGTGGCGGAGATCACCGCGAAGTCGCGGCGCCCTTCGGTGCCGGTGGCGCTGAACAGTTCCTCGGCGACCTCCGCGAGGTGACCGGACAGCTCCGCGGCCGACGCCACGGCGGCTCGGTCGGCCGGGTCGGCGTCGGCGGGCAGCAGCGGCACCGTGCGGGCGGAGACGCCGGGGGGACCGCCGGGGGAGGTGAGCGGGTGGAAGCCGGGCGGGACGACCAGCCGGACCTCGGCGCCCGCGCCGGTGGGCAGCTCGACCGGCTGCCGGGTCTGCTGTCCGGCCGCCAGCGCGGCCAGCGCCGGGGCGAACGGCGGGCGCAGCTTGGCGTCGGCGAACTCGCCGGTGACCGGCAGGTGGAACAGTGCGGCCGAGGTGGTGCCCCGGTCGGCGATGGCGCCGCGCACCGGTCCGCCGCCGTAGCGGGACTGCAGGGCGTCGATGACCCGGTCGGCGATCCGCGCGCCGGTACCGGGACGCGCGGAGCCCGCGGTGATCACCGTGCCGAGCCGGTCGACGGCGGCGTGCACCGGGCCGTTCGGGGCGAGCGGCAGGCCGAACAGGGCCTCGGCGGCGGGGTGCGCGCTCGTGCGCAGCGCGCTCAGCGAGGCCGCCGGGTGGCGCGAGGTCTGCTCGTCGAAGAGGGCGTCGGTGAGCGTGCCGAGGGTCGCGCAGACCTGCTCGGCTGCCGCGAAGGGGTTGGCCTCCGCACTGAACTGGACGTCCTGGGTCAACTGGTGAGCCCCCCGCTCTGCTCCGTCTGCCGTCGGTGGTTCGGGTGGGACCGGCCCGCCGCAGCGGCGCGCCGTCAAATCCCTGCCCATTCCTATCAGAGCCCGCCGTCCTGACCGAACCGCAGGATGACCCGATGATCACTCGGACCAGCGCGGTGACCACCGCTTCGGCGGTCAGCCGGCGGTGGTTCCGGCCTTCGGTCCGGCCTCGGGGCCGGCTTCGGGGGCGGGGGCCGTCGCAGGAGGCTCGGGCGCCCCGGCGGGCGCATCGGCCGGAGCTGCGGTGGCGAGCGCGGTGACCGCGTCGAGGATCCCCGGGACGGCGAACAGCCCGGCGAGGTCCCGGACCAGGCGTCCGGTCGGGCCGTCCGGACGTTCGGCGGCGAAGAAGGAGGCCAGTTCGGCGGCGAGCGCCGGCTCGCGGGCGGCGGTGAGGGTGAGCGCCGCGACGAACTCCTGCACCAGGTGCAGTTGGAGTTCCTCCAGCGGCACCGAGCGCTCGCCCAGCCACTCCAGCGAGGTGATCTCGGCGTTGGCGATCCAGGCGCGCACGGTCAGCCGCAGTCCGGGGCTGGGCGAGGGGAGTGCGAGGTGGGCCAGGATCTGCTCCTGCGCGGCCCGGCGCACGTCGTCGATCACCGCCGAGGTGCCCGCGCTGGCCGCCACCGAGCCACCCCGCAGCAGCGCCGCGAAGCCGGGCCCGTGGCTCTGGACGAAGTCCAGGTAGCGGCCCATCACGCGGTGGAGCCGCTCGGACAGCGGCCCCTCCATGGGCTCCTCGAAGCGGGCGGCCAGCTCCCGCCCGGCCCGCCGCAGCGACTCCTCGTACAGCGCCTGCTTGCCGGGGAAGTAGTGGTACACCAGCGGCCGGGAGGCGCCCGCGGCGGCGGCGATGTCGTCGATCGACACCTCCTCCGGCGGCCGCCGGCTGAACAGCTCCAGTGCCACGGCGATCAACTGCTCCCGCCGCTCGTCCACGCTCAGCCGTCGGCGGGGCCGTTCACCCGCCGCGGCCCGGCCGGTTGTGGAGGTCCGTGCTGCGCGGTCGGCCGTCGGGGACGGCGTACGGGAGGCCATGCGCGTCACCCTATCCGGCGCTGGTCCGGCGGCCCATGCGGTCCGGTGCCCGGTGCCGTCCGGCGGCCTATGCGCTCCGGAGGTCCAGGTAGCGGCGGTAGGCCTCGCGGCCGTCGGGGACGAAGGTGTCGCGGGCGAGGCGCTCGGCGAGTTCGTCCGGGGTGAGCCAGGTGTGCCAGGCGACCTCGGACTCCTGCGGGCTGACCGGGCCGTCCCACTCGGCCTCGTACATGTCGCACCACCAGTTGAGCTTGCCGCCGTCGGGCTCCCGGTAGTGGAACTTGAACATCGGGCGCGGAGCGATGCCGTGGACGCCGAGTTCCTCCTCGGCCTCGCGGACGGCGGCCTCGGCGTAGGTCTCGCCGGAGCCGACGACGCCGCCGACGAACATGTCGTACGCGCCGGGGGCGAACAGCTTGGTGGCGGTGCGGCGGTGGACGAAGATCCGTCCGGCCGGGTCGCGGACCAGGATGAAGACGCAGCGGTGCGTCAGGCCGCGCCGGTAGACCTCGCCGCGCAAGGCGGTTCCGATCACCCGGTCGTGCTCGTCGACGACGTCCAGCAGTTCCTCGGCAGGGTTGGTCATGACGAACAGGTTAGGGTTTCGGGGCCCGGTTCGAACGGACTTCCGCGAACTTTCGAACGCGGGCGGACGACGGTGATCGGAACGGTCTGAAGGCGGCGCGCGGTGGTGGAGATCTGGGGCGAGACGGCCGAGGGGTTCGGGCCCGTGCGGGCGGCCTTCGCGCGGAACTTCGTCGAGTACGGCGAACTGGGCGCGGCCTTCGCGCTCTACGTGCACGGCCGCAAGGTGGTCGACCTGTGGGGCGGCGACGCCCGGCCCGAGGTCGGCGGGCGGCCCGCGCCGGCGGTGCCGTGGACGGCGGACACCGCGCAGGTGCTGCGCTCGGTCACCAAGGGCCTGACCGCGACCACCGCGCTGCTGGCCGCGGAACGCGGGCTGCTGGACCTGGACGCGCCGGTGGCCTCGTACTGGCCGGAGTTCGCGGCGGCCGGCAAGGCCGGGGTGCCGGTGCGCTGGCTGCTCTCGCACCGGGCCGGGGTGCCCGCGCTGGACGTGCCGCTGCGGCTGGAGGACGTGCTCACCTGGGAGCGCGCGGCCGCCGCCGTCGCCGCGCAGGCGCCCGCGTGGGAGCCCGGCACGGCGCACGGCTACCACCCGTACACCTTCGGCTGGCTGGTCGGCGAGGTGGTGCGGCGGGTGAGCGACCGGACGATCGGGCAGTACTTCGCCGAGGAGATCGCCCGGCCGCTCGGGCTGGACCTGTGGATCGGGCTGCCCGCCGGGGCGGCGCCGAGGGTCGGCAAGCTCGTCGACCTGCCCGCCCCGGAGGCGGCCCGGACCGGCCCGAGCGGGCTGCGGCTGCGGCCCAAGCAGGCCGTCCGGGACGCCTACCAGGACCCGGGCTCGCTGACCGCGCGGTCCTTCGCCTCGGTGCGCCCCGGGGTGGACCTCAACGACCCGGCGGTGCAGGCCGCCGAGATCCCCGGAGCCGGCGGCATCGGCACCGCCCGTTCGCTGGCCCGGTTCTACGCGGCGCTGATCGGCGCGGCCGACCGTCCGGACGGCTCCGGCGCGCTGCTGCCGCCGCTGCTCGGGCCGGAGGTGCTGGCCCGCGCGGTCGGGCCGGCCGTGAGCGGGCCGGACCGGGTGCTGATCGTCAACTCCACCTTCGGCCTGGGCTTCTGGCGGCACGGCCCGACCGCGCCGATGGCCTCCCCGGCGAGCTTCGGGCACCCGGGGCGCGGCGGTTCGCTGGGCTTCGCCGATCCGGAGCTGGGGCTGGGCTTCGGCTACGTCACCAACGGTATGCAGCCGGGTGTCACCGGAGACGTCCGCTCGCGGAACCTGATCCGCGCGGTGCGGGGGTGCCTGGGGCTGTCCTGATCCCCGGCGGTCCGGTTCAGGCCCGCCGGTTCAGGCCTGGCCGGTCTCGAAGCGGCTGATCTTGCCGCCGTCGACGGTGAAGCGCCAGGCGGTGCGCATCTCGCCCCAGGTGTCGTTGGTGAAGTTGGCGACGAGTGCGTGGCCGCCGTCCGACTCGGTCTGGACGGCCATCCGGCCGCCGGCACCGAAGATCTCGCGCTCCGTCCAGTCCGCCAGGTCGCGGTCGGAGCCGTCGTCGGACATGGTCGCGCCGGGGGTGAGGGTGGCCTGGAAGGCCTGGCGGTCGCCCGCGTTGATCGCGGTGACGAAGTTGCGGACGGCCGGGTCGGAGAGCTTGGAGACGGCGATGGTCATGCGGGACTCCCGGGGGTGAGGGGTGTCGGGGAGTCCTGTTCTAAGGCGTTCGCGGGGTCCGTCCGGGCATGTCGGCGGCGCGTCGGGAAAATGGCAGGATTCATGTGCTTGGATCACGAATCAGGCGATTTGCCCGAAAAGCCCGCCGCGGGGAGTGGCGGTGGAGCGGGAGGCCGGGGCCGGTCTCCCGCTCCGCCTTTCGGCCCGGAACCTGGCGGTCCGGAACTTCTGGGCCCGGAGCCCTTCGATCCGGAGCCTTTCGGCCCGGAACTTCTGGCTCCGGAACTTCTGGGTCCGGAACTTCTGGGTCCGGAGCCTGTCGGCCTAGAAGAAGCCGACCGCGTCGGTGGAGTAGCTGACCAGCAGGTTCTTGGTCTGCTGGTAGTGCTCCAGCAGCGCCTTGTGGTTCTCCCGTCCGATGCCGGAGTTCTTGTAGCCGCCGAAGGCCGCGTGGGCCGGGTAGGCGTGGTAGCAGTTGGTCCAGACCCGGCCCGCCTGGATGGCGCGTCCGGCCCGGTGGGCGGTGTTGAGGCTGCGGGTCCACACGCCGGCGCCGAGCCCGTACTGGGTGTCGTTGGCGAGCGCGACCGCCTGGTCGAAGCCGTCGAACCGGGTCACCGAGACGACCGGGCCGAAGATCTCCTCCTGGAAGACCCGCATCGAGTTGTCGCCCTCGAACACGGTGGGCGTCACGTAGTACCCGCCGGCCAGGGCGCCGCCGAGGTCGGCGCGCTCTCCGCCGGTGAGGACCTTGGCGCCCTCGGCCTGGCCGATCTCGAAGTAGGAGAGGATCTTCTTCAGCTGTTCGGCGCTCGCCTGGGCGCCGACCTGGGTCTCGGTGTCCAGCGGGTCGCCCTGGCGCATCGCGCGCACCCGCTGCAGGCCGTCGGCGAGCAGCCGCTCGTAGATCGAGGAGTCGATCAGCGCCCGGCTGGGGCAGGTGCAGACCTCGCCCTGGTTGAGGGCGAACATCGCGAAGCCCTCGATGGCCTTGTCGTAGAAGGCGTCCGAGGCGTCGGCGACGTCCGCGAAGAACACGTTGGGGCTCTTGCCGCCGAGTTCCAGGGTGACCGGGATCAGGTTCTCGGCCGCCGCGCGGGAGATCAGCCGGCCGGTGGAGGTCTCGCCGGTGAAGGCGAGCTTGCGGATCCGCGGGCTGGCGGAGAGCGGGGCGCCGGCCTCCTCGCCGAAGCCGGTGACGATGTTGAGCACACCGGGCGGCAGCAGGTCGGCGGTGAGCTCGGCGAGCAGCAGCACCGAGGCCGGGGTCTGCTCGGCGGGCTTGAGCACCACCGCGTTGCCGGCCGCGAGCGCCGGCGCGAGCTTCCAGATCGCCATCAGGATCGGGAAGTTCCACGGGATGATCTGCCCGACCACGCCCAGCGGCTCGTGGAAGTGGTACGCCACGGTGTCCTCGTCCAGCTGGGAGAGGCTGCCCTCCTGGGCGCGCAGCGCACCGGCGAAGTAGCGCAGGTGGTCGATGGCGAGCGGGAGGTCGGCGGCCAGCGTCTCGCGCACCGGCTTGCCGTTCTCCCAGCTCTCCGCGACGGCCAGCTTCTCCAGGTTGGCTTCCATCCGGTCGGCGACCCGCAGCAGCACCTGGGCCCGCTCGGCGGCCGGGGTGCGCCCCCAGGCGGGGGCGGCGGCGTGGGCCGCGTCCAGGGCGGCCTCGACGTCCTCGGCGGTGCCGCGGGCGACCTCGGTGAAGACCTCGCCGGTGACCGGGGTCGGATCGCCGAAGTACTCGCCGCGCACCGGGGGCGTCCATCCGCCGCCGATCCAGTGCTCGTACCGGGACCGGTAGGCGACGATGCTGCCGGGCGCGCCGGGGGGCTGGTAGACCGTCATGCTCTGGTGTCTCCTCGCGACGTCGGGCGCCGCCCGGACCGAACGGCCGGAGGCGGCGCGCCGGGCCGCCCGGTCGGGGCGGCCCGGCGGGAGGGCATGGACACGCACACGGGCCGGGCGCCGGGGGCGCCCGCCGTCGAGCACGATAACCGCCGGGCGCGCGGTGCGGCTACGGTCCGTGCGACCCGTCCGTACGGAGGGTGGGCGTTCCGGCCGTTCCCGCAGGCGCGGTCGGGGTCGGTGCGGTCGCCGTGGTCGGTGTGATCGCCGTCGTCGTGGTCGGTGCGGTCGTCGCCGTCGCCGTCGCCGTCGCCGTCGTGGTCGTCGCCGTCGGTGCGGTCGTCCACCTCGGCGCCCCGGGCGGGGCGGGTGCGGTGGCCGTGCCCGGCAGGCGCACGGCCGGGTGCCCGGCGGGCGGGTGTCAGACCGCGTGGTACCGGCCGGTGCGGGCCTCCCAGCTGAGGTAGCCCGCCAGCCAGGTGAGCAGCCCGTCCGCGTACCGCTGGGCGATCGCCCGCTCTATCCGGGACAGGCCCAACTCGCGGTAGACGTCGGGAAGTCGTCCGTGCAGCTCGGCGCAGCGTTCGACCATCAGCTGGGCCTCCGCGATGACCGCCGCGCACGCCTCCTCGGCCGAGCAGCGGCGTTCGCGCTGGACGATCATGACCAGGTTGTTGACGTCCCCGCGCGGCGCCTCCAGCGGGTAGGACCGGACGTCGTTGCTCAACGACGGTATGTCGGCTGCCAGCTGGCGGAGTTGACGGAGCACCGGGTGGTGCAGGACGGCGGCCGGGACCTCGAACAGGCCGATGCGTTCGACCATGTCGAAGATGGTCTCCATCGCCGCGGTGCCCCGTCTGAGCTCCAGGTAGCCGTCCCGGTCCGGCGGCCGGGCGGAGATCCGGCCGGCCGCCTCTGCGGGGTGACTGGCCAGGTAGTACTCCCAGTTGTACGCGGCGCGCGCCTGCCAGCGCGCGGGCATGCCCTGCACGCTGCGGCTCCACAGGTCGGCGAACGCGGTTTCGACCGGGGAGCCCTGGTCGGGGCGGGCGCCGTGCAGGACGGCGATCAGGCGTTCGCAGATCGGAGCGACTTCCGAGGGGCGGCGACCGAGCGGGCCGTCGAACTGGTCGTCGAAGAGGAAGTAGAAGCCCATCAGGTCGGCAGCCAGGGCGAGTTCGGTCGGTCCGGCGTCGGGGTAGCCCAGCGCGGCGAGGTCGACCACCTCCCAGTGCGCGTAGCCGGGGTGGTCGGCGTCGGGCAGCAGGGGGTGGCGGATCAGCCAGTCGCGGTGCAGTGCGGTGGCGAGAGGGCCGTGCGGACTGCGGCGGTGCGGGAACGGAATCTGAAGTGAGGTGTCGTCAGACATCGGACTCCCGGTGCAGCGGAGGGTGGGGGCGCTTGTGGTTCGAGCACTGTCTGTGGGGGGAGTTGACACGGCGAGGCTGAGATGGTGAGGGTGGTGTTCGCAAGATCATCTTTGCCTGAGGGCCGTAGGGTATCTGATGCAATGATCGGACGTTAGGGATATAGGGCAATTGCCCTTGGCAAGCTCTCCGAACCCTCACCGTCCGTCCCAGCCTGCACGAATGGCGCACAGTGAGGCCCACGCAGCGCTAACCTCGGCTCCACGCAGTGATGGAGCTGTGACGCGATCGGGCGAGGCGGAGGCGCGACGGTGACCGAGCAGGAGAACGAACTTCGGGCGGGGGCCGGTTCCGGGCGCGACGGTGACGGTACCGCGCCCCGCGTCCGACTGCGCGACCGGGACGCCGAACTGCGCTCGGTGGAGAACGCCGTCGACCGGCTCTGCCGCGAATTCGCCGCCGGCGGCACCGAGATCGGCGACCTGCTCGCGTTCTCCGGCCGTCCCGGCATCGGCAAGACCAGCCTGCTGCAGGAGGTCCGACGGATCGCCAAGCTGCGCGACGGAGCCACCGTGCTGTTCGCCCGAGGCGGCGAACGCCAGTTCAAGGAGCCGTACCACGTGCTGCGCCAGCTGCTCCAGCCGGTGCTCACCGACCTGGCGCCGGACGTGTTCCGCCAGGTCATGGGTACCTGGGAGGAGGTCGTCGGACCGGCCATGGGCCTCAAGCAGCCCAAGGCCGGCGCCCGCCGCCTCGACCCGCAGGGCGTGCGCGACGGCCTCGACTACGTCCTCACCCAGCTCGCACCGCGCCGCGCGCCGATGGTGATGATCGTCGACGACCTGCACTGGGCCGACGCGGAATCCCTCTCCTGGCTCGCCAAGTTCGCCGTCCGCTCCAGCGAACTGCCCGTCCTGCTGGTCTTCGCCTTCCGCGAGGACGAGAACGACTGGCCCGTCGCGACCCAGGAGTTCCGCCGGGACATCATCGGCCTCAAGGGCCGCAAGCACGAGCTCAACCGGCTCAACCTCAGCTCCGTCACCGACATGATCCGCGCCGAACTCGGCCCCAAGGCCGAGGACGCCTTCTGCTACGAGTTCTGGAACGTCGTCAACGGCAACCCCTTCGAGGTCGTCGCCCTCCTCGACCAGGTCCGCGACCAGGAGCTCGAACCGGTCGAGGAGAACTCCCGGCAGCTGCGCGAACTCGCCGTCGACGCCACCGGGATGACCCTCAAGAGCTGGCTGGACCGGCTCGGCGCCAGCACCCTGCGCTTCGCCTGGGCCTGCGCCATGCTCGGCACCGACATCAGGGTCGACCTCGCCACCCGGATCTCCACCCAGAGCACCGAGGGCGCCCGCGACTCCATCAAGCAACTGCGCAAGCAGCGCGTGCTCACCCAGGCCCCCAACGGGAACCTCGAATTCGTCCACCCGCTGATCGCCAGCTCGATCTACAACACCATGCCGGACGCCACCCGCCTCGGCATGCACGGCATCGCCGCCGTCGAGATCGAGAACGCCGGGCTCGGCCTGCTCGCCGCCTCCCGCCACCTGGTCGAGACCCACTCCGGCGAGGGCGACGACCGGATCGTCAAGAAGCTGCGCCGCGCCGCCGTCGAACACCAGCTGATCGGCGCCCCCGAGGCCGCCCAGCGCTGCCTGCACCGCGCGCTCAACGAGCCGCCCGCCGACGAGATCAAGGCCGAGGTGCTCTACGAACTCGGCTGCTCCGCCCTGCTGACCGACCCCGTCGCCACCGTCAACCAGCTCAAGCTCGCCCTCGACCCGGACGAGGTGCCGCTGCGCCCCGAACTGCGGGTGGACGCCACCTTCCGGCTCTCCGAGGTGCTCGCGCACAGCGGCGAGCTGCGCCAGGCCGCCCTGGTCTGCCAGGAAGAGGCGCAGATCACCGACGACCCGGCCGGACGACAGCGGCTGCAGGCCGCCTCGTTCATGTGGCACGCCTTCCGCAAGTCCGAGGAGGACGGCCCCGGCCGCTCCGCCCGGCTCGGTGCGATGTGCGGCAGCCTGACCGGCCAGGAAGCCGCCGACCGGGCCGTGCTCGCCATGCGGGCCTGGGACCTCACCCTGCGCGGCGCCCCCTCCGCCGACGCGCTCGCCCTCGCCGACAGGGTGCTCGACGGCGGCCGTCTGCCCAAGGGCCTCGGCTGGACCGACACCACCTGGGGCTTCGAACTGCCCTCGATGCTCGGCCTCACGTACATCTACAACGACCGCGTCGCCCAGGCCGAGCGACTGGCCGCCGACGCCATCATCCAGTTCGAGGTGGCCGGCTGGAGCGGAGCCCACCGGGGCTTCGCGTACTTCCTGATGGGTCTGGCCCGGTTCCGCCGCGGCCTGCTCGCCGAGGCCGAGGACTTCCTGCGCCGGGCGTACCGCATCTCCGAGCGGATCGGGCAGAAGCTGCCGCTGGCCTGGGACGCGGTCGGCGTGCTGGTGGACACCCTGATCGCCCGCGGCCGGGTCGACGAGGCCTGGGAGCTGGCCAACGACTTCGGCTTCCACCCGCCGTACCACGCGACCGCCATGGTGCTGCCGGACGCGGCCTCGCTGTACGGGAAGCTGCTGATCGCCAAGGGCCGGCACGCGGGCGCGGCCGCCGCGCTCACCGAGGCCGGCACCCAGCTGGAGATCCGCGGCTGGCGCAACACCGTCTGGGCGCCCTGGGCCGGCCACCTCGCCGTCGCGATCGCGGAGGACGAGCCCGAGCGCGCCCGCGAGTACGCCCAGACGGCCGTCCGGCACGCCCGCACCTTCGGCACCGCCTCGGCGATCGGCAGCGCGCTGCGGCTGCAGGCGTACGTCGAGGACGGCCAGCAGGCGGTCGAGCTGCTGGAGCAGGCCGTGATGCACCTCGGACAGTCCCCGGCCGGCTACGAGCACGCCGTCGCACTGGTCGACCTCGGCGCCGCGCTGCGCCGGGTCGGGCGGCTGGAGGACGCCCAGGAGTACCTGTACCAGGGCATCGAACTGGCCCAGCACTGCTCGGCGGAGGGGCTGGTCGAACAGGCGCGGCGGGAGCTGGCCAACTACGGCCTGCGGCCCAACCGGCTCGGGCTGCGCGACTTCCGGGACACCCTGGACACGCTCAGCGGCCCGGAACTGGAGGTCGCCCGGCAGGCGGTGCAGGGCCTGCCGCCGCAGCGGATCGCCGAGGAGCTCGGCCTGCACATCAGCCTGGTGAACAGGCGGCTGGCGGCCGTCTACCGCAAGGCGGGGAGCGGGCCGGACGGGCTGGCCTCGGCGCTCGGGCTGCAGCAGCAGCGGGAGGCGAGCCGGGTGGAGGACGAGGAGTAGGGGGCGGCGGTCCGCGCGGCGGCGGCGATGGCGGCCGTGGCAGGTGGCGGTCGGTCAGGGCGGGTGCAGCGTAGGGGCGGAGCGCGCCGGTGCCGCTGCGCCCGGGTGGCCGCCGCCGTCGATAGGCTGACGGAGACGGGGCTGCCGAGGCACCCTCGACGGACCAGGAAGCGGCCGGGCGCGGAGTGCTCCGGCCGACAGTGAGGAGCAGGCCATGGCGAGCGAGGCCACCAGTGTTCGACACGAACACCTCGAACCCTCGGGTGCGGGCGCCGCGATCGAGCGCTGGACGCTCACGGCCGGTCCGTACGAGGCGAGCGTGCTGAACCTCGGTGCCACCCTGCACACCCTGAGCGCACCGGACCGTTCCGGCCGCTCCGCGCAACTGCTGCTCTCCAGCGACGAGTTGGCCCAGCTCCTGGGCCCGGCCCGGCACTACGGCACGGTGGTGGGCCGGTACGCCAACCGGATCGACCGCTCGTCGGTCACCGTCGACGACGAGGAGTACCCGCTCGCCCCCACCGGCGGCGGCATGACCATCCACGGCGGGCCGGACGGCTTCGCACACCGGATGTGGGAGGCCGAGGCGGTGGAGGGCGGGGTGCGGCTGCGGCTGCACAGCCCGGACGGCGACCAGGGCTTCCCCGGCGCCCTGGACGTCACCGTCGACTACACGCTCGACGCCTCCGGCGAGCTGGTGATCGCCTACCGCGCGGTCACCACCAAGCCGACCGTCGTCAACCTGACCAACCACGCGTACTTCAACCTCGCGGGTGAAGGCAACGGCGACGTCCTCGGCCATCTGCTGACCCTGGACGCCGACGAGTACACCCCGGCCGACGAGCGGCAGGTCCCGACCGGGCGGACGGAGCCGGTGGCCGGCACGCCGTTCGACTTCACGGTGGCCACGCCGATCGGCAAGTCGGTGCACGACCGGCACCCGCAGCTGGTCGGGCCCGGCGGCTACGACCACAACTGGGTGCTGCGGGAGCGGCCCGCGGACGGCAGTCCGGCGCGGGCGGCGCTGCTGGAGGACCCGGTCAGCGGCCGCACCCTGGAGGTGCTGACCACCGAGCCGGGCGTCCAGGTCTACACGGCGAACAAGTTCCAGGGCGCGGTCACCGGCGCGAGCGGCGTCCCGTACGGGCCGTTCGCCGGGGTCGCGCTGGAGACCCAGCACTTCCCGGACTCCCCGCACCACCCGGCGTTCCCGAGCACGGTGCTGCGGCCGGGGGAGGAGTTCCGCTCCACGACCGTGTTGCGGCTGGGGACGAACTAGCCCGTCACGGGCAGGGCCGGGGCCCTGCCCGCAGCTGTGGCCCCGGCCAACGGCGGGGCCGCGGGCGGGATCACGGCTGCAGGTCCCGGCGCATGCAGACCCGGGGCCAGCGGTCCAGGCCGTGCTCGGCCTCCTGGCGCCGGATCTCTCGCAGGCCCGGGGTGACCTCGGCGTCGCTCAGCGGGCGGAAGCCGCAGCGCGCGTAGTAGGGGGCGTTCCAGGGCACCTCGGCGAAGGTGGTGAGGGTGAGCGCCGGGGCGTCGGTGGTCCCGGCGAGGTGCTCGATCAGCGACCGGCCGATGCCGTGGCGGGCGTGGTCGGGGTGGACGGAGACCTGCTCGATGTGCATCGCGCCGTCCACGGGCTCGGCCAGCAGGTAGGCGGCGATCGTGCCGTCGGGGGCCTCGGCGACCAGGGCGACGCCCCGTTGCAGGTAGTGCGCCAGCTCCTCCGGGGCTGGGGGCTCGTCCTCGGCGACCTCCGGCATGCCGATCGCGGCGAAGGGGGCGCCGGCGGCCCGTTCCAGCTCGGCGAGCAGCGGAAGTTCGTCCTCGGTGACGGTCCTGATGCGCATGCGTCCAGTCTGCGCCAGGCGGCTTTCAGCCACGCACGGTGGTTCCGTCGGCCACCCGGCAGCGGTCCGAATCGGACGAACCGGGGCAATCGGCGTGGGCGTCAACTACCGAGTGGCAACGTCCAGGACACGCGGATGTAACGATCCCCGTTTCTTGCAGAAACTTGCTGCAAGGACTTTCCGTCGATCTTTCACCGCTGTTAACTTCCTTCCAGCCCGACGGCAGCAAGGATGCGGTCGGCACGAGGCAGCCATTATGCGCCTGTCTCCGAAGATCTCGGGCACCCCCACCCTCCCAAGGAGTTCTCATGCGGCGTGGCATCGCGGCCTCTGCCCTCGTTGTGGCCCTCGCGGTCTCGATGGCTGCCTGTGGCAGCAGCGGCTCCAGCTCGGACGGCAAGGCCGACGGGCCGGTCACCCTCACGTACTGGGACACTTCGAACGCCACCAACGAGGCGCCGAACTACCAGGAGCTCGTCAAGAAGTTCGAGGCCGCCAACCCGAACATCAAGGTCGACTTCGTCAACGTCCCGTTCGACCAGGCGCAGAACAAGCTCCAGACCGCCATGGGGGCCAAGGGCGCTCCGGACGTGTTCCGCTCCGAGGTCGGCTGGACCGCCGCCTTCGCCAAGGCCGGCTACCTGGAGCCGCTGGACGGCACCCCGGCCGCCGCCGACACCTCCGCCTTCCAGCCCAGCCTGATCCAGCAGGCCAAGTACGAGGGCAAGCTGTACGGCGTCCCGCTGGTCACCGACACCCTGGGCCTGCTCTACAACAAGGAGCTGTTCGCCAAGGCCGGCATCACCGAGGCGCCGAAGACCTGGGACGAGCTGAAGGCCGACGCCGCCGCCGTCAAGGACAAGGCGGGCGTGGACGGCTTCTGGCTGAAGGCCGCCGACGGCTACTACGCGATGCCGTTCCTGTTCGGCGAGGGCACCGACACCGTCGACGCCGCCGGCAAGAAGATCACCGTCACCTCGCCGGAGGCCGTCAAGGCCGTCGAGACCTACAAGTCGATGTTCACCTCGCCCGGCACCGCCAAGGCCGACGTCACCACCGACGCCTACGCGCACATGATGGACGCCTTCAACAGCGGCAAGGTCGCGGCGATCATCCAGGGCCCCTGGGAGATCACCAACATCTACAAGGGCTCGGCCTTCGCCGACAAGACCAACCTCGGCATCGCGGCCGTCCCCGGCGGCTCCGCGGGCAAGGCCGGCGCCCCGACCGGCGGTCACAACATCTCCGTCTACGCCGGTGCCGACAAGGCCCACAAGGCCGCCGCCGAGAAGTTCGCCGCCTTCATGACCTCGGCCGAGAGCCAGGCGTTCATCGCGCAGAAGAACTCCACCCTGCCGACCCGCTCCGACGCCTTCACCGCCGACGTCAAGGCCGACCCGGGCATCGCCGGCTTCCAGGGCATCCTCAGCAGCGCCAAGCCGCGCCCCGAACTGCCCGAGTACAGCTCGCTGTTCGCCTCGCTGGGCACCAACCTGGGCAAGGCCGTCCAGGGCACCGGCACCCAGGACGCGCTGAACACCGTCGCCACCGACTACGCCAAGCTCCTGCCGGGCTTCGCCAAGTAGTCCCCGTGCCCGGTCCGTCGGATGACGGCTGACGGATGACGGCGAACGGATAACAGAGAACAGATTTCATCGTCTGTCAGTTGTCCGCCGTCATCCCTCGCCTCCCCGACGGGCCGGGCCGTCGGCCTCCCCCGAGAATCCCCCCGAGAAGGTGCAAACGATGTCAGTCGCCGTGCAGGGCGCCACCGGCAAGGGCAGCCGGGAGCGCGAGCAGCGTCCGGGCCTGCTGGAACGCGTCAAGCGCTCCTACGCCAAGCACTGGTACGCCTACGCGATGATCGCCCCGGTCGTCCTGGTGCTCGGCGTGCTGGTGCTCTACCCGCTCGTCGAGGGCATCTGGCTCACCCTCACCGACGCCAACAGCCTCAACGTCGCCCGGACGATCGGCGTCAACGAGATCCCGGCCAGCTACAACTTCGTCGGCTTCCACAACTACGCCGACATCCTGTGGGGCCCCGGCTCGTACGACCGCTTCTGGTCGCACTTCGTCTGGACCATCGCCTGGACGGCGATCTGCGTCTTCCTGCACTACACCCTCGGCCTGGGCCTCGCCCTGCTGCTCAACAAGAAGCTGCGCGGGCGCGCCTTCTACCGGATGATGCTCATCCTGCCCTGGGCCGTGCCCACCTTCGTCACGGTCTTCTCCTGGCGCCTGATGCTCTCCGACGGCGGCGTCGTCAACGGGATCCTCTCCTCCCTGCACCTGCCCGAGCCCGGCTGGCTCACCGACCCGTGGGCCCAGAAGGCGGCCGCGATCCTGGTCAACACCTGGGCCGGCGTGCCGTTCATGATGATCTCGCTGCTCGGCGGCCTGCAGTCGATCCCGGCCGAGCTCTACGAGGCCGCCGAGATGGACGGCGCCACCCCCTGGCAGCGCTTCCGCCACGTCACCATGCCCGGGCTGCGCAGCGTCTCCTCCACCGTCGTCCTGCTCGGCGTGATCTGGACGTTCAACCAGTTCAACGTCATCTTCCTGCTGTTCGGCACGGGTGCGCCCGACGCCCAGCTGCTGGTCACCTGGGCCTACCGCCTCGGCTTCGGCCAGATCCCCCGGGACTACGCGCAATCCGCCGCGTACGGCGTGATCCTGCTGTCCATCCTGATCGTCTTCACCGCCTTCTACCGGCGCTGGCTCGCCCGCAACGAGCAGGCCAACGGCTGAGGCCCCGGACCCAGTTGACCCACGAAGGCAGGTAACCCCGATGAGCACCACCACCGAACGCCCGGCCCCCGCGGCGACCGCCGCCCCGGCCGCCCGGCCGGCCAAGGTCCGCCGCCGCGGCGAGAGCAGCCCGCTGGTCCGGGCGCTGTCCCACGGCACCCTGATCGTGGCCAGCCTGATCGCGCTGTTCCCGGTCGCGTGGATCCTCTTCGTCTCGCTCGGCCCGGACAAGACCGACTACCTCCACCCCGGCCAGATCCTCGACAAGCTCACGCTGTCGAACTACCAGCACGTGCTGTCCGACACCGACTTCTTCACCTGGTTCGGCAACGCCCTGCTGGTCTCCGGCATCACCACCGTGTTCGGCGTCATGCTCGCCGCCACCACCGGCTACGCCGTCTCCCGGATGAAGTTCCCCGGGCACAAGCCGCTGATGTGGTCGCTGCTGGTGACCCAGATGTTCCCGATCGCGGTGCTCATCGTGCCGATGTACACGATGCTCTCCGAACTCGGCCTGCTGGACAGCTACACCGGTCTGATCCTGGTCTACTCGACCACCACCGTGCCGTACTGCGCCTGGCTGCTGAAGGGCTACTTCGACACCATCCCGGTGGAGATCGACGAGGCCGGCCGGGTCGACGGGCTCACCCCGTTCGGCACCTTCTGGCGGCTGGTGCTGCCGCTCGCCCGCCCGGGCCTGGCCGTCGCCGCCTTCTACTCCTTCCTCACCTACTGGGCCGAGGTGCCGTTCGCCTCGACGTTCATGCTCAGCTCGGACAAGTACACGCTGGCCGTCGGCCTGCAGACCTTCGTCAGCGAGCACGACGCCCAGTGGAACCTGATGGCTGCCACCGCCGTGCTGATCGCGATCCCGTCCGCGGCCTTCTTCTACCTGGTGCAGCGCCACCTGGTCACCGGCCTGACCGCCGGTGCCTCCAAGTCGTGACGCCTGCCGCGACACACCTCGCGCGCAAGGCCCCCCGCTCCTCCGATCCCCAAGGGATACCGTCCATGACCCAGAACCTGGCCGACACCTCCCGGCCTGTCGCCGACACCGCTCACGAGGCGGCCACCCCGGCTCCTGCGGCGGGCGGCGTGCACAGAGACTGGTGGCGGGACGCGGTCATCTACCAGGTGTACCCGCGCAGCTTCGCCGACTCCAACGGCGACGGCATGGGCGACCTGCCCGGCATCCGCAGCCGCCTGCCGTACCTGCGCGACCTCGGCGTGGACGCCGTCTGGCTGTCGCCGTTCTACGCCTCGCCGCAGGCGGACGCCGGCTACGACGTCGCCGACTACCGCGCGGTGGACCCGATGTTCGGCACCCTGCTGGACGCCGACGCCCTGATCCGCGACGCCCACGGACTGGGGCTGCGGATCATCGTCGACCTGGTCCCCAACCACTCCTCGGACCAGCACGAGTGGTTCCAGCGCGCCCTGCGCGAGGGCCCCGACTCCCCGCTCCGCGACCGCTACCACTTCCGTCCCGGCAAGGGCGAGAAGGGCGAACTGCCGCCCAACGACTGGGAGTCCATCTTCGGCGGCCCGGCCTGGACCCGCACCGAGAACCCGGACGGCACCCCCGGCGACTGGTACCTGCACCTGTTCGCCCCCGAGCAGCCCGACTTCAACTGGGAGAACCGCGCCGTCGCCGACGAGTTCCGCTCGATCCTGCGGTTCTGGCTCGACATGGGCGTGGACGGCTTCCGCATCGACGTCGCCCACGGCCTGGTCAAGGCCCCCGGCCTGCCCGACCTCGGCGGCTCCGACCAGCTCAAGCTGCTCGGCAACGACGTCATGCCGTTCTTCGACCAGGACGGCGTGCACGAGATCTACCGCAGCTGGCGCAAGATCCTCGACGAGTACCCGGGCCAGCGGATCGGCGTCGCCGAGGCCTGGACCCCGACCGTCCAGCGCACCGCCAACTACGTCCGCCCCGACGAGCTGCACCAGGCCTTCAACTTCCAGTACCTGGGCACCGATTGGGAGGCCGCCGCGCTGCGCGAGGTGATCGACCTCTCGCTCGACTCGATGCGTCCGGTCGACGCCCCCACCACCTGGGTGCTGTCCAACCACGACGTCACCCGGCACGCCACCCGCTTCGGCAACGAGCCCGGCCTCGGCACCCAGATCCGCACCGCCGGCGACCGCGAGCTCGGCCTGCGCCGCGCCCGCGCCGCCACCCTGCTGATGCTCGCGCTGCCCGGCTCCGCGTACGTCTACCAGGGCGAGGAGCTCGGCCTGCCCGACGTCACCGACCTGCCCGACGAGGTGCGCCAGGACCCGTCGTTCTTCCGCCAGGCCGGACAGGACGGCTACCGCGACGGCTGCCGCGTCCCGATCCCGTGGTCCGGCACCGAGGCCCCGTACGGCTTCGGCCCGGTGGCCGGCGGGCCGTCCTGGCTGCCGCAGCCCGCCGCCTGGGCGGAGTTGAGCGTCGAGGCGCAGACCGGCGACCCGTCCTCCACCCTGGAGCTCTACCGCAGCGCGCTGGCCCTCCGCCGGGCGACGGCCGACCTCGGCGCCGGCACGGAGGTCGAGTGGCTGGACGGCCCGGAGGGCACCCTCGCCTTCCGCCGCGGGTCCTTCGTGTGCACCGTGAACACCACCGGCGAGCCGGTGCGGATCGCGGCCCCGGGCACCCTGCTGCTCGCCTCGGCCGACCTCGTGGTGGACGGCGGCGAGACGGTGCTCGCTCCGGACAGCACCGGCTGGTGGGCGGTCTGACGTGGTTGCAATAGGCTCTGGGACCGTGACTACGGCGCGACTCTCAGACATCGCGGCACAGGCGGGGGTCAGCGAAGCCACCGTCTCCCGCGTGCTCAACGGCAAGGCGAACGTCTCCGCCGCCACCCGGCAGACGGTGTTGGCCGCGCTCGACGTGCTCGGCTACGAGCGTCCGACCCGGCTGCGCCAGCGCAGCGCCGGGCTGATCGGGCTGATCACACCGGAGTTGAGCAACCCGATCTTCCCGGCACTGGCGCAGGTGATCGAGCAGGTGCTCAGCCGGCACGGCTTCACGCCGGTGCTGTGCACCCAGACACCGGGCGGATCCACCGAGGACGAACTGGTGGAGATGCTGGTCGACCGGGGCGTGGCGGGCATCGTCTTCGTCTCCGGACTGCACGCCGACACCACGGCCGACCACGACCGCTACGCGCGACTGGCCGGGCGCGGGGTGCCGTTCGTGCTGATCAACGGCTTCAGCGAGAAGATCGACGCGCCGTTCATCTCGCCGGACGACCGGGCCGCGATGTGGATGGCCGTCCAGCACCTGGCCGAACTCGGCCACGAGCGGATCGGGCTGGCCGTCGGGCAGCGCCGGTACGTGCCCGTGCTGCGCAAGATAGAAGGCTTCACGGCGGCGATGCGGGAGGTGCTCGGGCGTACCCAGGAGGAGGCCGAGAACCTCGTCCACCACACGCTGTTCAGCGTGGAGGGCGGACACGCGGCGGCCGGCGCGCTGCTCGACAAGGGCTGCACGGCGATCGTCTGCGGGAGCGACATGATGGCGCTCGGGGCGATCAGGGCGGTGCGGCAGCGCGGCCTGTCGGTGCCGCAGGACGTGTCGGTGGTCGGGTTCGACGACTCGCCGCTGATCGCCTTCACCGAACCGCCGTTGACCACGATCCGCCAGCCGGTCGAGGCGATGGCCACGGCGGCGGTGGACGCGCTGCTGGAGGAGGTCGGCGGGAACGCCGTCCAGCGCGGCGAGTTCATGTTCCAGCCGGAGCTGGTGATGCGCGGGTCCACCGGGGCCTGCGCGCGCTGAGCGCCGGCCGCAGGGCCGAGGGAAGGGCCCCGGAGGGCAGTTGCTCTCCGGGGCCCTTCGGCGTGCCTGTGTGCGGCCCTGCTCGGCAGCGCTCGGCAGATCTCGACTGCCCTCAGCCGTGCTCGGTGTCGGTGGTGCGGTCCTGGGCGAGGCGGTTGCCGTCGGCCGGGTCGCCGGTGCGGGCCTCGGTGCGGCGGCCGCGGGCCAGGTAGTCGCGCAGGACCAGTTCGACGGCGTCCTGCGGGTTCTTGGTACCGGAGAGCATCATCGCGTCGATCGCGAGGTTCGCGTCGAGCGTGACGGTGACCTGGGCCATGTGACTCCTCCTCGGGTGCAGAGCAGCAGCATGCCCGTTCGGGTCCGGTTCCACCACGGGGATACGCCGCGACCCCCGGGGAGGAGCGACCAGACTCTTCCCCGGGGGTGGCGGGTGATCAGTGTTCGGTGGCGGCCGACGACCCGCGATCTGCGGACGACGGATGACAGATATTGAAATCTGTCAGCTGTCAGCTGTCAGCTGTCATCCGTCAGCGGTCGTCTGAAGTCCGTCAGCGACGAGCAGTCGGCTGCCTGCTGCCTGCTGCCTGCTGCCTGCCGTCAGCCGTCTCGCCGTGCTCAGACCCGGCCGGCGAAGTCCGGGGCCCAGTTGGCGACGGTCTGCTCGCGCACACCCGCGCTCGGGTTGGCGGCCTCGACGTACTTGCCGCCACCGACGTAGATCGCGACGTGGTAGACGCCCGAGTCCTTGCCGTTGTTGGACCAGAACAGCAGGTCGCCCGGCTGCAGGCTGTCCAGCGAGACGTGGGTGCTGGCGGCGGCCTGGTCGGCGGCGACGCGCGGGACGGAGATGCCGGCGGCGCGCAGGGCGGCCTGGGTCAGGCCGGAGCAGTCCCAGCCGCCGTTGCCGGTGCCGCCGTAGACGTACGCCTGGCCGACCTTGGACTCGGCGAAGGCGACCGCGGCGGCCATGCTGCCGCTGGCGGCCGGGGCCTGCGCCGGGGCCTGGGCGGCCGGGGTCTGGGTCTGGGCGACCGGCTTGGCGTTCACGGAACCGCCGTTCGCGGACTGACCGGACTTCTGCGAGCGGTTGAACCAGGTGAAGTCCGAGCCGGACTTGTCCGAGGAGGCGGACTGCTGGGTCTGGCCGTGGTCACCGAAGGTCAGGTGCTGGCCCGGGTAGATGGTGTTCGGGCCGTCGGTCAGGGTGCTGCGGTTGAGCTCGTACAGCCGCTCCCAGCCGCCCTGGACGTTGTGCTTGTCCGCGATCGAGGACAGCCAGTCGCCCTCGACCACGGTGTAGTCGTCGCTCTGGGCGGCCTGCTGGTGCCTCTGGGCCCAGGTGCCGGCGGCAGAGTCGGCGGCGTCCTGGGCGGGCGCGGCCGGCTTGGCGGGCTTGGCCGCCGGGGCCGGGGTCTGGGCGGGCTTGGCAGCCGGGGCGGCCGGAGCGGCAGCGGCCGAGGTGTCGACGGCGGCGGGCGTGCCGCCCTTGGTCAGGCCGGCCTTGACCGAGCAGACGGGCCAGGCACCGGGGCCCTGCGAGGCGAGGACCTTCTCCGCGACGGCGATCTGCTGGTCCTTGGTGGCCAGGTCGGCGCGCGAGGCGTAGGCGGTGCCGCCGAAGGCGGACCAGGTGCTCTGGGTGAACTGCAGGCCGCCGTAGAAGCCGTTGCCGGTGTTGATGCTCCAGTTGCCGCTGCTCTCGCACTGGGCGACCTTGTCCCAGGTCGCGACGGAGGCGGCGGAGGCGGTGCCGGAGACGAGGCACGGGACGGTGAGGCCGACGCCCGCGACGCCGATGGCGGCGATCACGCGGCGGGTGCGGCTGGACAGACGGGTGCCGTTGGTGGGCAGCATGAAGACGCGGTCCTCTCCCACGCCTGCGAGGTGAGCTGTCGGATTCGGGCCGGAGTTGCCCGGCCGCGCGTGAGCGCGGCTTCACCCCTAGCCCTGAACCGTTCCTGGGAGCGGTCCGGGGCGACTTACCTGTGGGTCCCCCGCTCCTGCCGTGGTGCGTTTTCGCGCTGCCAGGACATCCGACGGCAGGACTCGGCGTCGCGGATGAACTGGGTCCGTGTGGTCACGAACGGGGAGCACGTTAAGCAGACTTAAGTTCAAACTGCAAATAGCTGTGACGCGCATCACGGATTAGCAGGAAGTGCCAAATTGGCGGCTAATCATGATCGTAAATGATCGTTTTTCGGCAATGCGATTGCGGATGCCCACAACTGTCTTTGCCTCAGGAATGGCATGACGGTGTGTCGAAGCGCGAAACGGCGCACCGGTCCAACCGGCGGAGCGGACGTGATTCGAGCGCCCCGGAGTGCGCTCGCCATTCCCCGGCAAACAGCGGCAGAACGGACATTCCATTCATTGTTCGCTTAACTCCGGTAACTCCCGTACGCCGCAAGAGCGGGAAAGCGGGCAAAGCGAAGGGCCCGGAACGCAAGCCGTTCCGGGCCCCGTGTGCGCGCCGACGGGCGCGCGGTGTCCGCTACTGTCCGGCAGGCTCCTCGGCGGCCGCGTGGGCGCCACGGGCGCCCTCCACGACCCCCTCGGCCTCGGCGGCGGCCGCCGCCTCCGCCTCGGCCCGCGCCAGGTCCTCCGCGGACGGTGCGGGCAGCGCGGCCAGGTAGGTCGAGGCGATCAGCTGGCCGACGGTCGGGTACGCGCCCAGCGGCGCCGCCGACGGGCAGCCGGTCTCCTCGGCGGCCGCGGCGAGCAGCTCGGAGTCGGCCTCCGGCCCGATCACCAGCGGGGCCAGCGCCGGGCGCTGGGAGCCGGTCTCCTTGAGGTGGTCGACGGCCGCGGCCACCGAGCCGGGCACGTCGAGCGCGGCGGCCACGACCGGCACGGCCAGGCGGGCGGCCAGCAGAACGCCGGTGATGCCGGCCGCGGCGGCGGCGTCCTCGCCGCCGACGGTGGTCAGGACCACGCCGTCCGCGGCGGTCGCGATGGCGAAGAGCCGGGCGCGGTCGGCGCGGGCCAGCCCGGCCTCGGAGAGTCGTACGTGGACGGCCTCGGCGAGCAGCGGGTGCGGGCCGAGCGCGTCGGTGACGGGCGCGCCGTACTCGGCGGCGAGCGCGTGGAGTTCGGGCAGGAAGCCGTGCGGACCGGGCACCAGTGGCACCAGGACGGGCATCGGCAGGCCGGCCTCGGCGGCCGTGGCCAGGAGCTCGGCGACGGTGCGGTCCTCGCCGCCCTCACCCTCGGCGGAGCCGCCGGGGAGGTAGCCGACCGCGGCCTGGACGCCGTTCTGCTCGCTGCGGACGATGGAGAGCAGCTCCTCGACGACCGAGCGGGACTCGGGCCCGGCGGCCGTGGGCACGGCGAGCACCAGGGCCGGCGCGCCGGTCGGAATCTCGGGGCGCTCGGGACGACGGTGGCGCCCCCGCGCACGGGAGCCTGGAGTGCGGACGGGCAGTGGCGCGCCCGGAATGGCTGCGGTGCTCATGCCGGAGATCGTAGGACATCTGCCCGTCCGGCCTGCAGTCGGCTGCCGTACGGGTTTCGCGCGGCCGCTGTGCGAACCCGGTGTGTCCGCCGCATCGGGTTCGGGTGGTTTGCCTACAATCCGGACATTCCACACCCAATCCCCGTGCGGGCGCGGCTCATTGCCTGGACGTGCCGGACGGGGTGCGGCGTTGCAGTCGCGGCGCGTGAGATGTCTCACAGCCCGGAGGTCGCCTGACGGAGGGTCACGGCGGTGCGACTCCCGGCATTCGAAGATCAACATTAAGCGGGGGGCCGCTCACGGCCGGTTATCGCGACCCCGGTGATTCAGTCGGCTATGTCCGTTTACGTACCGTCAGGAGAAGGCCCCGTGAAGAGTTCGGGGCTGCGGGTGAAAGGCCTCGTGCACCTGCAATGTCCCGTGCTGATGCACGTGCACTGCAGCTATCATCGCGTCAAGTGAGGCGTTGTGCCGGGCCGGTACGGGGCCGGTCCGTTCGTTCGGCGGTGCCGGGGGCGCCGCGCTGGACGACAACTCCGGAGCTCTTCGGGAGACTTCTATGCACGACTCGCAGAACACACACGACTCGCACGACACCTACAACGGGATGGCCGCGGCCGATCTCACGGGGGTGGTCTGGCAGAAGAGCCGGCACAGCAACTCCCAGGGCAACTGCGTCGAGTTCGCGGCCCTGCCGGGCGGCGACGTCGCGATGCGCAACTCGCGCTTCCCGGACGGTCCGGCCCTCATCTACACCCGGGCCGAGATCGCCGCCCTGCTGCTGGGGGCCAAGGACGGGGAGTTCGACCACCTGGCGGTCTGACCGGCCGCCGTGCTTCACCATCGGGGGGCCGTCGTGGGTGCCGACACCGCGACGGCCTTTGTCTTTTCGGTCGTCTCCTCCGACTTCTCCGCCTTCTCCGACCGTACCGGTCGCCGCCGGGGCGAAGTGATGACGGGGCCTGGCGCAGGGGCCCGGGGCGTGGTCCTCCCGGGGCTTCCCTCGACCGGCCGCTCCGTCCGCCGTCCGGCTCGCTGCAGGGCCTGGTGCGGGAAGGCGTTCCGGGTCGACCACTCGACCGACCACCGCCGGGCCGGTCCTCCGGCCGATCGCCGAGCGGGTCCTCCGACCGATCGCCGGGCCGGTTCCCCGATCGACCGCACGGCGTCGGGCGCTGCTCGCCACGTGCCGCGGGGCGCTAGGCCGAGCGCCGGTGCCGTCCACCGATGTCGACCGGGCCGCCGAGTGCGTCGAGCGCCCCGCGTCCACCGATCTCCGGGTGTCCGTCCAGCGGGCCGCCCGTCGGCTCCGCCTCGAACAGGGCCCAGACCACCTTGCCGCTGCCCAGCGGGTGCCAGCCCCAGGAGCGGCTGAACGACTCCACCAGGTGCAGCCCGCGGCCGGATTCGGCGACGAAGTCCGCCTCCCGCGCCACCGGTCCAACGCTGCTCGGATCGCTCACGGCGCAGACCACCTGGGGCGCGCGGTGCACGAGGCTTATTCGGATCGGCAGCCGCCCGTCCGCGGTCGGCTGTGTGGGAAAGTCATACTCGCCCGGGGCACCGCCCGTCGGGTCGGGCCGTGCGCCGATCGCATGCCGGAGCGCGTTGGTCACGAGTTCCGACGCCACCAGCGCCACGTCGTCGAACAGCTCCGTCAGTCCCCAGCGCTGGAGCGTGGTCCGGGCGAAGTCGCGCGCGGTTCTGACGGCTTCGAAGCGAGGAGCGAGCGTACAGGTGACCACATGGGGGTCAACCGCCAAAGCCGTACCGGTGCTCATGAAGAGCTCCTCCCATAAGGGGGCGGACACGGCTGGACCCGCCGGGGTCATGCCGGTCACCTCCGACTCGCTCGGCCGCTCGGCCGCCCCTTCGACCAGACGCACGCGCACTCGAACGCCCGATGACGCGGGGGACGCCGTCGGGCCGGTGCACGGAGTCGCGCGTGGGGTCGACGCGGAGCCCGCGGGATTGCCAGGGATGTGCAGGTGCACGTGCACCATGGTGGTGTGCGCTCACTGCAGATGCAAGAGTCGATTCACGTGCAGTCGCACTATTGGCATATGCAAGCGCCGGATGCACGTGCATCCTGGTGTGCGGAGTGCAGAACTGATAGGAACATCCGTCAGTATCGGCACCGTGAGCGCTCAACTGATGGCAGACTGTGCGCTGTTTGCCCTAGGTGGAGGTTTCGACCGCATGACCACAGTTCAGCCGGGCGGCGGCTCGATGGTCCGCCGGATCCTCCTCGGCTCGCAGTTGCGTCGCCTGCGAGAGGCGCGCGGCATCACCCGCGAGGACGCGGGCTACGCCATCCGGGCCTCCGAGTCCAAGATCAGCCGCATGGAGCTCGGCCGCGTCAGCTTCAAGGAGCGTGACGTCGCCGACCTGCTCAGCCTGTACGGCGTCGACGACGGCATCGAGCGGGAAGCCCTGCTCGGCCTCGTCCGCGAGGCCAACAAGTCCGGTTGGTGGCACAGCTTCAACGACGTGCTGCCAGGCTGGTTCCAGACCTACGTCGGACTGGAGGAGGCCGCTCAGCTGATCCGGACCTACGAGGTGCAGTTCATCCCCGGGCTGCTGCAGTCCGAGGAGTACGCACGGGCGGTTTTCGGCCAGAGTCGGCCGGTCATCAGCGAGGAGGAGGTCGAACGGCGGGTCAGCCTCCGTCTGCGCCGCCAGAAGCTGCTGACCGAGGGTGCCAGCCCTCGTCTGTGGGCGGTCATCGACGAGGCCGCGCTGCGCCGGCCGGTCGGCGGGCCCAAGGTGATGCGAGGTCAGGTGCAGTACCTGATCGACGTCGCCGAGCAGGCCAACGTGGTGATCCAGGTGATGCCCTTCCGCTTCGGGGCGCACGCCGGGGAGTCCGGCGCGTTCACGATCCTGCGCTTCCCGGAGCAGGACCTCGCGGACGTGGTCTACCTGGAGCAGCTCACCAGCGCGCTCTACCTGGACAAGCGGGACGACGTCGACGCGTACATCCAGGTCATGGAGCGGCTCTGCGTGGACAGCCTCACGCCGGAGCGCACCATAGACCTGCTCGCCTCGATCCTGAAGGAGCGCTGAAACCCCGGGGGCCCGTCCTCGCGGAGCCCCCGGCAGCAGACCGAAGCGAGTGAGTGGCAGGCCGCCCGCCCCGCCGTCAACCGCGGGCCGGCGGCCTTTCGCGTTCCGGCGGGTCGGGCTGCGGCGGACTGCCGAGGTGCCAGGCCAGGTCGTAGCGGCGGAAGAGGTCGGCCCGGATCGGGGCGAGCGGGATCTCGGCGCCCGGCAGCAGCACCCCGATGCAGCCCCCCATCAGCGCACTGCGCAGCACCGCGTGCTCGGCGACCGGGTCCGGGGCGCCCCAGTCCTGCAGCAGTCCCTGCAGGATGGCGCCGAGCTGCTGCTGCTCCGGGTCCTGGACGAAGGCGCCGGTGTCCGGGTCGAGGATCAGCGCCAGGTGCGAGCGCATCACCCGCGGGTGTTCCATCGCGAGCGCGAGGACGGCGTCTATGGCGCGGGCCAGCCGGGCCTCGGGGGAGGAGCCGGGCGCGAGTTCCGCCAGGGCGCCGGCCAGCGCCTGGTGCATCATCCGGTGTGTCGCGGACTGCATCAGCAGTCGTTTGCCGTCGAAGTAGTAGGAGACCAGCCCGCGGGCCAGCCCGGCCCGCTCGGCGATGTCGGTCAGTGTCGTGCCCGCGTAACCGCGCTGGTCAACCAGCTCGACGGTGGCCCGCATGATGCGCCGGCGGGAGCGTTGCCGCATCTCCTCGTTGACCGAATCCCCGCGAGGTGCCATCGTGTCTGCTCCGAACGTTCGTTGGCTCCGGGCCAATATACTTGCGAAGCCGACAGCCGCCCCGCGCAACCGTGCCCTGGCGGGCGCCGCCCGGGCGGCCGGTACGAAGACGGCCGGCTCCACCAACACGGGGGTTTGGTGGAGCCGGCGCCATTGCCCGACGGCCGGGGGTCGGCCGTGGGCGGGGCTCACGGGATCAGTGCTCGGTCAGGACTTCGGTCCGGGCCGCCGTCGGCCCGACTGACGGATAATCATAGTCAGGCACCGTCACGGGGGCGGCACTCCGGCGTCGGTCCACCAGCGCTCCGACCGTCGCGACCAGCAGTCCGACCAGTGCGACTACCGTGACGAACACCAGCGCCGGACGGAATCCGTCCAGCTGGGCCTGCGGGCTGTCGCCGCCGGCGCTGCCGGCCGTGATCATCGCCGTCGCCCCGGCCAGCACCACCGCCGTGCCGACCTGGATCGCGGTGTTCACCAGGCCCGAGGCCAGGCCCTGCTCCTCGTCGGCCACGCCGTCGGTGGCGGCGATGTTCACCGAGGGGAACGCGAGCGCGAAGCCGACGCCGAGCAGCAGCATCGAGGGCAGCACCAGGGCGACGTAGGAGCTGTGCTCGTCCAGCCGCAGGAAGAGGGCGAAGGCGCCGACCAGGGCGAGCACGCCGATCGGCAGCAGCCGTCCGGTGCCGAAGCGGTCCACGATCGGGCCCATGAACGGCGCGGAGAGGGCGATGAACGCTCCGGCCGGCAGCAGCCCCAGGGCCATCTGCAGGGCCGACCAGCCGAGCAGGTGCTGCAGGTAGAGGGTCACCACGAACTGGAAGCCGCCGTACGCGCCGGTCATCGCGAAGGCGACCAGGTTGGCCCGGGCGACCGAGCCGTTGCGGAAGATCCCGAGCCGGACCAGCGGGTGGGCGGTACGGCTCTCGACCAGCAGGAAGGCGGCGGCCAGCGCGGCGACCGCGACCAGCGAGCCGACCGTGCGCAGGCTCAGCCAGCCGGCACCCTGCGCCTCGGTGACGGTGAACACCAGCAGCAGTACGGTCGCGGTGCCGGTGATCGCGCCCAGTGCGTCGTAGCCGCCCTTGGCGGGCTCCTCGGCCGGGCGGGGGAGCAGGCGGACCGCGAAGACCAGGGCGAGCAGCGCGACCGGGACGGGCATCAGGAAGGTCCAGCGCCAGCCGACCGAGGTGAGCAGGCCGCTCAGCACCAGGCCGAGCGAGAAGCCGCTGGCGCCGCAGGTGGTGTAGATCGACAGCGCGCGGTTGCGGGCGGGGCCCTCGGCGAAGGTGGTGGTGATGATCGAGAGGCCGGCCGGGGCGGTGAAGGCGGCGCTGACGCCCTTGAGGAAGCGGGCCGCGATCAGCAGCCCGCCGTCGTCGACCAGGCCGCCGATCAGCGAGGCGCCGGCGAAGGCACCCAGGGCGACCAGGAAGACCCGGCGGCGGCCGAGCAGGTCGGCGGCGCGGCCGCCGAGCAGCAGCAGGCCGCCGTAGCCGAGCACGTAGCCGGAGACGACCCACTGCAGCGTGGAGGTGGACAGGTGCAGTTCGGAGCCGATGGACGGGAGGGCGACGCCCACCATCGAGACGTCCAGGGCGTCCAGGAACATGGCGGCGCAGAGCACGATCAGGGTGCCCCAGAGGCGGGGAGTCCAGTGCGGCCCGCTGGTTGACGGGGCGTCGGGTGGCGTGACGGTCGCGGTGGTCATGGGGAGGACAGTACATGCGTATGCATTCAATGCAAATGAATTAGATGTGAACGCAATAATTTACGGCGCAGGTGCTAGGGTGGCGGCGTGGCAGAACTCGACTCCCCGGTGGAGGCCGGCCTCGTCGCGCAGTGGCGCGACCTGCTGGCCAGGCACGCTGCGGCCGCCTGCATGCTCGACCGCGAGCTGGGCGAGCGGTTCGGGCTGGGCATGAGTGAGTTCGAGGTGCTGGAGCGCCTCGTCGAGGGATGTGACGCCGGTGGCGGCCACGCGCTGCGGGTGAGCGAGTTGGCGCCGACGGTCCACCTGAGCCAGAGTGCGCTCTCCCGGCTGATCGCCCGCCTGGAGAAGGCCGGGCTGGTGACCCGGGCGATGTGCGAGAAGGACCGGCGGGGCATCGTGCTCACCCTCACCGAGGCCGGTCGGGAGCGCTACGAGCAGGCCCGTCCGCTCCACCGTGAGGTGCTGGGACTGACCCTCGGCGACGGGCTCGGCAGGCCCTGCGAAGCCCCGTCGGGCTGATCCGCCGCCACTTCTTCTCCGGCCTGGTCGGATCGGACCTGGTCGGATCGGACCAGGGTCGAATGGGGCCGAGGTGGATCGGGCCCGGGTCGGACCGAGCGGGCCGGACCGTCCGCGCGGGCCCCGGGCGGCTCAGAGGAGGGAGTGCAGCCCCGGGGCGACGGCCAGCAGGACGGCCGCGGCGGGTGCGGCCAGGGCCACCACGGTGAGCCGGAGCCGGTGGGACACCGGGAGCCGTGGACGGCCCGCGAGGAGCCGGTCCACCCGCTTCGGGGACTGCGCCAGACCGGGCGGACAGGAGCCGAACACCCCGCGGTCGAGGTTGAGTTCGGCCAGTGCGAGGGCGGTGGTGTGCCGGCCGTGCCGACGTGCGGCCCGGTCGTCGGCGGCCAGCTCGACCAGCTCCGCCACCTGGTCCCGGAACGCGCTGAACACGCCGACGCCGGGGAAGCCGGAGGCGAGCGCCTGCGCGAACTGCTGCAGCCAGTGGTGCCGGGCCCGCACGTGGCCGCGCTCATGGCTCAGCACAGCCGCCAGCTCCCGATCGGTCAGCTGCTGGAGGGCGCCGGTGGTGACCACCAGGCGGGAGTTCGGGCCCGGCAGCGACCAGGCCTCAGGGCGGATGTTCTCCAGCACCACCAGCCGCTCCCGGCGGCTCCGGGCGGTCTCGATCGACTCGGGCAACTCCGGCGCACGGGTGGCGAGTTGCGCGTGCCGCCGGTCGCGCAGCGCCTTGGCCGTACGGACCTCGCGGGTGAGCGCCAGCACCGTCTGGACGCCCCCGGCCGCCAGTACCGCGGCGCACAGCCGGCCCCAGCCCTCGGCGTCCTGCAGTCCGTATGCGGCCTCCACGCCGTGCGGCGCGCCCGAGAACACCAGCGCGCGCAGCTCCGGCAGGGCGGCGGAGGCGGCCAGCAGCAGGCCCAGCGCGCAGCACAGCAGCACCGCCACCACGAGGCACTGCCACACCAGCAGGGCCAGCACCGGTTCGCGCTCCACCCAGCCGGCCCGGGCCAGCAGCCGGGGCGCGACGGTCGAGAGCAGCAGTCCGAGCAGCAACAGGCCGATCAGGGCAGTCATCGCATGGGCTCCCCGAGTACGCACGGAACGCGACAGCGCGCTCCCTGCCAACCTATGTGCCGGCGACGCCCGGTGGAACGGCTTTCGACGGGCCAGTGACCAACGCCACGCGCGCGACGGGGTCTTGGCGCAGACGGGCGGGCGGGCAGGCGTCACATGGTCAGGAGCATGGCGAACATGCCGATGCCCATGGTGAGCCGACAGGCCTGGGGGAGTCCCGCGGTGCCGACGGCGAGGGTGCCGGCCGGGGTGCGCAGCAGCCGGCTGCCGGCCCAGACCGCGTACCCGCCGAAGTAGAGGAGGAGGCTGCCGGTCAGCAGCGGCACGCCCAGGCCGCCCTGGTGGTGCTGGTGGCCGGGGGGTCCGGCCATCGTGAGGGCCGTGTACGTCATGGCGAGCGCGCCGACGGCGTGGTGCAGCCGGTGGCCCCGGCCGGCCGGGGCGTGGGCGGCGGCGAGCAGGAAGGCCGCGGCGGGGAGGCCGAACAGCGAAGCCCAGACGGCGGCCGGGACGGTGGCGCCGGTGACGGCCATCGCGGCCATGCCGAGTCCCATCAGGGCTTCGGCGGCGTCGGACTCCCGGGCGCGCGGGCGGTGCGTGCCCGATGCGCAGGGGGCGGGGGAGGAGTGGCGCAGTCTGATCAGGCAGGTGGCGCCGGCCGTGGCGGTAAGGAGGGCGAGCAGCCAGTTGACCAGGGTGGGTCCGTGCAACGGCGGCCTCCCGGGGCGGCGGGCGGCGGAGGGCGGCGAACGACGAACAGCGGTCGGCGAACAGATGACAGCTGACAGGTTTCAACATCTGTCAGCTGTCGGCTGTCATCCGTTCGTCGTTCCTCGCCGCCGTTCGCCGCCCCCGTCCGCGGTGACGGTCGTCCCGTCCACGATCACCGGAGTCACCTCGGTGCGGCCAGGGCGCGTACGGGGGCGCACGGTTGTGACCGTCGTTGCGAGGCTCCTGGCCGCGCACCCCCGCCGGCTGCCCGGCTTCAGCCCTGGAGCCGCCCCGAGGCGACCACCCGGCTGAGGAACTGCCGGGTCCGCTCCTCCCGCGGATCGCCGAACACCTGCTCCGGCGGACCCTGTTCGAGCACCACTCCGTCGTCCAGGAAGCAGACCTGGTCGGCGACCTCCCGCGCGAACCCCATCTCGTGGGTGGAGAGGACCATCGTCATCCCCTGCTCCTTGAGGTCCCGCACCACCGAGAGCACTTCCCCGACCAGCACCGGGTCGAGCGCCGCCGTGATCTCGTCCAGGAGCAACAGCCGCGGTCCGGTGGCCAGCGCCCGCACGATGGCGACGCGCTGCTGCTGCCCGCCGGAGAGCCGGTCCGGGTACTCCTTCGCCTTGGCCGCGAGCCCGAGCCGGTCGAGCAAGTCCAGCGCCCGCGCCTCGGCCTCGGCCCGCGCGACCCCGTGCACCCGGCGCGGCGCGAGCGTGATGTTCTCCAGCACGGTCATGTGCGGGAACAGGTTGTAGGACTGGAACACCACCCCGATCCGGCGCCGCACGGCGTCCTCGTCCGCGCGCGGATCGGTGATCTCCTCGCCGTCCAGGAAGATCGCACCGTCGTCGATGCCCTCCAGCAGGTTGACGCACCGCATCAGCGTGGACTTCCCGGAGCCGGAGGCCCCGATCAACGCCGTCACCGAGTGCTCGGGCACGGCGAGGTCCACGTCGCGCAGCACCACGTGGGCGCCGAAGGTCTTGCGCACCGACTCCAGCCGCAGCACCTGCGCCGTCACACCGCACCTCCCTGGAACTGCCGACGGTTCATCCGCGCGGTCAGCCAGTCGGCGAACCGGGTCAGCGGAACGGTCAGCACGATGAACACCAGACCCGCCAGCAGGTACGGCGTGAAGTTGAAGGACCGGGACGCGATGATCTTCGCGGCGTACACCGCGTCGATCGCACCGCCGATGGACACCAGTCCGGTGTCCTTCTGCAGGCTCACCAGGTTGTTGAGCAGTGGCGGGACCACTCGCCGGACCGCCTGCGGCAGCACCACGTACCGCATCGCCTGCGCATTGGTGAGCCCCAGCGACCGCGCCGCGGCCCGCTGGCTCGGGTGCACCGATTCGATGCCGGAGCGGAACACCTCTGAGACGTACGCCGAGTACGTCAGCACCAGCGCGGCCCCGCCCAGCAGCAGGGGATCGGTGGTGACCCCGGTCAGCCGCAGCGCCGGGACCCCGGTGATCATCACCAGCAGGCAGATGATCATCGGCAGCCCGAGGAAGAAGTCCACGTACGCGGTGGCCAGCAGCCGCACCGGAAGGAAGACCGGCCCGCGCAGCGTCCGCAGCACCGCGAGCAGCAGGCCGAACACCAGGATCAGCACCCCGCAGCCGAGCATCAGCTCCAGGTTCACCCGCAGCCCCTTCAGCACCTCGGGCAGCGCCTGGCGCGCGTAGTCGAGGTTGAAGAAGGTCCGTCGGGTCACCTGCCAGCCGGGGGAGTTGACGATCAGCAGGTAGAGCGCGAACGCCGTCGCGAGGGTCGAGGCCGCGGCGATCAGCGCCGACCGGCGGGCCCGGGCGCGCCGGTACGCCTCGTGCGCGAGGCGCCGCTCGGACGGGCGGTACCCGTCGTCCCCGTCCGCGGGCTTCGCGAGCTCCACGGCTCCGGTCGCCGTCGCGTCCCCGGCCGTGCCGGGGCCGGTGTCAGCGCTCACTTCAGCACCGGCGCCGAGACGGCGTCGGAGAGCCACTGCTTCTCCAGCTTCGCCAGCGTGCCGTCCGAGCGCAGCGCGTCCACGGCCTGCGACACGCAGCCGGTCAGCTTGGAGCCCTTGTCCAGCACCAGGCCGAACTGCTCGCCCTGCGAGGCCGCCTCGAACTGGCCCACAACCTGGGCCTCCGGCACCTCGGCGCCGGTGATGTAGAAGGCGGTCGGCAGGTCCACCACCAGGGCCTCGACCTGGCCGTTCTTCAGCGCGGCCTTGGCCAGGTCGTTGGAGTCGAAGACGGCCGGCTGGCCGGTCGGCTTGATGGTGTTGGTGATGGTGTCCAGGCTGGTGGTGCCGATCTGCGCGCCGAGCTTGGCGCCCTTGAGGTCGGCGATGCTCTTGGCGCCCGCCGCCTTGGAGTTCCTCAGCGCGATGACGGCCTGGCGCACGTCGTAGTAGCCGGAGGAGAAGTCCACCGCCTGCTTGCGCTCGTCGCTGATCGACACCTGGTTGATGTCGAAGTCGAACTCCTTGGCTCCCGGCGCGGTGGCCTTGCCGAACGGCGCGACCACCCAGCTGACCTTGGACGTCGGGTATCCCAGCTTCTCCGCCACCGCGTAGGCCACGGCCGACTCGAAGCCCTTGCCGTTCTCCGGCTTGTCCTCGGAGAACCAGGGGTCGTAGGCGGGCTTGTCGGTGCCGATGGTCAGCGTCCCGGCCGTGTGCGTCGCCAGCGCCCCCGGCGCGCAGCCCGCCGCCGTGCCGCCCGTGCCCGGGGCACCGGAGGCGGCGTCGGACTTCGAGTCCTGCGGAGCGCACGCGCTCAGCGTGGCCGCGGCGGCCACCAGCGCGGCGAGGGACAGTACGGCGGACGGCTTGCGGAGGGTCATGGCGGGACTCCAGAGGAAGGACCGGGCAGGACGGGGGGAGGGACTGGCAGGACGAGCGGGGCGGAACGGGTACGACGGGCGGGACGAACGGCCGGGACGGCAGGGCGTGGCGTGGGGGGTGGGTTCCCGGCGGGTCACTTCCCCGGTGGCGGCGCCGGAACACACACGGCATGGTCGGCGTACGGGCCCACGTCCGCGGTGCCCCCGAGCCGGATCCGCCGCGGCCGGGTCGACGGCAGCCGGACAGCGGCCGGTGGCCGGCTCAACAGCAGCGGCAACAGCGGCGGCGGAGACCGCGCGCGCGACACCGACGACAACAACAGCCGTGTCGACGGGTGGGCACCCGGAACGGGCTGTCGTGGCGTACGGCCACCGTGATCACCGCCGGGAACATGCCGGGAGGTTCGCATCAGAACGGCGCATCTGTCCAGAACATCCAGATCAGTGTCCACATGTCGGACAACCGCCTTCCCGCACAGGATTTCGGGCCGGAGCGGCCGGGCGCCGCAGCTTTGCCGGTCCGGACCCCCTTGAACGGGAGAACCTTTCGTACTTATGGTGTCCCCGTTGAAATAACTCCTGTCGAAGTGAGTCCACGATGCAGAATCTTTCGCCAAGGCTCGCTGCGGCGG
Organism: Kitasatospora sp. NPDC038210; assembly: GCF_055600605.1. Taxonomy (NCBI): domain Bacteria; kingdom Bacillati; phylum Actinomycetota; class Actinomycetes; order Kitasatosporales; family Streptomycetaceae; genus Kitasatospora; species Kitasatospora sp. NPDC038210. The sequence goes on from NZ_JBVJYK010000002.1 coordinate 669,154, forward strand.
CCGACGCCCCGGTCTCGACCCTCGCCGGCCACCCGGCCTGGCTGCGCCTGAAGGAGGCCGTCGAGACGCTGCGCCCGCTGCAGTCCAAGGACGGCTCGATCGACCTGGCCGCCGTCCAGCGGCACACCGTCGACCCGCTGGTCGCCACCGTCCGCGCCGCCGTCGAGGAGCTCGCCCCGAACTTCCCGCACGACGCCGCGTACCTCACCGCCGTCGACGCGGACCTGGCCAAGTGGGCCGACACCGGCTACCGCGAGCCCGACTTCCTCGACTCGCTGCTCGCCTTCCAGCCCGCCGACCAGCGCGAGGACGGCCTGGAGCACCTCGTCGTCTTCCCGATGTACACCCAGAACGGCAACCCGGACCGCAACCTGGAAGCCGTCCTGCTGCGCGTCGTGTGGCCCGACTGGCTGGCCGAGCTGGAGCGCACCCGCTTCGACAACCCGATGTTCGTGCCGATCACCTTCACCGACTTCACGGCCGGCTACGACACCAACTCCGCCGTCCTCTTCCCCGAGACGGTGTCCGTGCGCAAGGCGCCGGAACGTTTCACCTGGGGTGGCATCTTCTGCGACCGCGAGGCCGCCCGCTTCCGCGCCGTCTCCACCAGCGCCGTCCAGCAGCTCGGCCTGGAGATCCCGGCCGACGCCGAGGGCCTGCTCCAGGACCAGCAGCGCGCGCAGGAGACCTTCGTCCTGTGGGACCTGGTCCACGACCGCACCCACAGCCACGGCGACCTGCCGTTCGACCCCTTCATGATCAAGCAGCGCAGCCCGTTCTGGATGTACGGCCTGGAGGAGCTCCGCTGCGACCTCACCACCTTCAAGGAGGCGGTGCAGCTGGAGTCCGAGGGCAACCCGCACGCCCGCGACGTCCAGTACGCCGTCCTCTTCGACCGCATGTTCCGCTTCCCGGTCAGCGGCGACCGCGTGCGCAACTACGACGGCCTCGGCGGCCAGCTGCTCTTCGCGTACCTGCACAAGCACGGTGCGCTGAGCTGGCGCGACAACCGCCTCTCCATCGACTGGGAGCGCGCCCCGCAGGTCACCAACGCGCTCTGCGCCGACATCGAGAAGCTGTACCGCGACGGCATCGACCGGCCCAAGCCGGCCCACTGGATCGCCGCCTACGAGCTGGTCTCCCAGTACCTCACCCCGCACCCCGCCTCCACCTGGGCGAAGGGCCCGGAGGCCCTGCCGCTCGACATCACCGACGGCAAGGCCCTCAACAAGGCCCTGTGCGACGCCGTGCTCCCGGACGAGTTCCCGCTGAGCATGTTCTACGAGGCCCTCAACAAGAAGCTGAGCGGCGTCATCGCCTCCACCACCGGCATCACCGGCAACACCATCCAGGGAGCCGCAGCGTGACCACCTCCACCAACGCGCCGCTGGCCGGCAAGGTCATCGCCGTCGCCGGAGCCAGCGGCCCCGCCGGCCGGGCCGTGCTGCGCCGCCTCGCCGCCGACGGCGCCACCGTGATCGGTGCCGACATCGACGCCCAGCGCCTGGAGTCCGCCCTGGACGCCACCCGGGTGGCGGTGCGCGGAGCCAAGATCAGCGGCCAGGTCATCGACCTGCTCGACCCGCAGGAGGTCCACGACTGGGCCGACCACCTGGAGTCGGAGCACGGTCACGTCGACGGCCTCATCCACCTGGTCGGCGGCTGGCGCGGCAGCAAGACCTTCTTCGACAGCCGGCTGGACGACTGGGACTTCCTGCACGACACCGTCGTGCGCACCCTCCAGCACACCTCGCTGGCCTTCCAGCCCGCGCTGGTCCGCAGCGAGTCCGGCCGCTACGCGATGATCTCCGCCTCGGCCGCGCACAAGCCCACGGCCGGCGGTGCCGCCTACGCCGCGGCCAAGGCCGCCACCGAGGCGTGGACCCTCGCCATGGCCGACTCCTTCAAGAAGGAGACCACCGCCCCGGACGGCGAGCCCACCGCGGCGGCTGCGATCCTGGTGATCAAGGCGTTGGTCAGTCCCGAGATGCGGGCCGAGAAGCCGGAGGCGAAGTTCGCCGGCTTCACCGACACCTCGGACCTCGCCGATCACCTGGCGGGCCTCTGGGACCGCCCCGCAGCAGAACTGAACGGACAGCACCTGTGGCTGACAGCCCGATGACCGACCTCACCCGTACGGACGCGGTACGGCGGCACGACCCCGCCGTCCGCGGCTTCGCCAGCGACAACTACGCCGGCGTGCACCCGGAGGTCCTGGCCGCGATCGCCCTCGCCAACGGCGGCCACCAGGTCGCCTACGGCGAGGACGACTACACGGCCCACCTCCAGGACGTCTTCCGCCGCCACTTCGGCGAGACGGCCGAGGCCTACCCCGTCTTCAACGGCACCGGCGCCAACGTGGTCGCCCTCCAGTCGCTGCTCCCGCGCTGGGGCGCGGTGGTCTGCGCCGAGACCGCCCACATCCACGTGGACGAAGGCGGCGCCCCGGAGAAGATGGGCGGCATCAAGCTGCTCACCATCCCCACCCCGGACGGCAAGCTCACCCCCGAGCTGCTCGACCAGCAGGCCTGGGGCTACGGCGACGAGCACCGCGCGCAGCCGCTCGCGGTCTCCATCACCCAGAGCACCGAGCTCGGCACCCTCTACACCGCCGAGGAGATCCGCGCGATCACCGAGCACGCCCACGAGCTGGGCATGCTCGTCCACGTCGACGGCTCGCGCCTGGCCAACGCCGCCGCGTCGCTCGGCCAGCCGCTGCGCGCCTTCACGACCGACGTGGGCGTCGACGTGCTGTCCTTCGGCGGGACGAAGAACGGCCTGCTGTTCGGCGAGGTCGTGGTGGTGCTCAACCCCGAGCGGGTCCGCAACATCAAGTACCTCCGCAAGACCTCGATGCAGCTGGCCTCGAAGATGCGCTTCGTGTCGGTCCAGTTCGAGGCCCTGCTCTCCGGCGACCTCTACCTGCGCAACGCCGGCCACGCGAACGCGATGGCCAGCCGCCTGGAGGCCGCCGTCCGGGGCATCGACGGCGTGGAGATCGTCCGCCCGGTCCAGGCGAACGCGGTCTTCGCGATCCTCCCGCGCGAGGTGAGCGAGCGGCTGCAGAAGCGTTACCGCTTCTACTTCTGGAACGAGCACACCGGCGAGGTGCGCTGGATGTGCTCCTTCGACACCACGGAGGCCGACATCGACGCCTTCGCGGCGGCCATCGCCGAGGAGATGGGCCGCGCCTGACGGTGCTCGACCAACGGATCGCCCCCGCCCGGACTCCCGGGCGGGGGCGATTTGCATGTGGTGGGCCGGTCCCCGTACAGTTCCGGAGTCGCCGCGGGAGACCGGGGTGACAAAGCGGAAAGCGAATCCGATGAATGAAACTCCAGAAAACGGAGCGGAAAACGTCTGATAAGCTGGAAACACGAAAGAACGAAGCCCGGAGGGTCCGCTGGAAGGCGGTCCGAAGGAAGCGTCCGTTCCTTGAGAACTCAACAGCGTGCCAAAAGTCAACGCCAGATATGTTGACATCCCCGGCCTCAGATTGTTCTGGGGTTGGAGATTCCTTTTGAAACAAACACTAGCGAGGACGCAGTGCGCGGGGCCGCCTTATTCCGGTGGTTGCCGTGCCGCTCAACGCGGGTGTGGACCGGATTACCGGTATACATTCACGGAGAGTTTGATCCTGGCTCAGGACGAACGCTGGCGGCGTGCTTAACACATGCAAGTCGAACGGTGAAGCCCTTCGGGGTGGATCAG
>NZ_JBVJYK010000003.1:0-55641 GCF_055600605.1 Kitasatospora sp. NPDC038210
CGGCGGGCCTGCTCGGCCCAGAACGCCAGGCGGTCCTCGGAGGCCTGCGCGTACGCGGCCGCGGTGACGTTGGCCGCTGCGGCGAGCTCTGCCGGAGGAGCGAAGCGACGCTCCTCCTTGAGCAGGTTGGCCAGGCTCTCGTTGCTCAACACGCACTCCTCATCGAGTCATGATCGGGGACGATCCCGTGCGTGGGGATTGTCCCGTGTGTCCCAGCGCACAGCTCACCAGGCGAATGGGGCACTTGACAAGAGGCTCCCGGGAATTGGTGTAGACCTTTGGCTGCTGGGCGGGCTGAGACCCGCACGGTTCGCCGCCCGGGAGCGGAAGACCGTCCGGGGGCTGGTGGGCCCGTGCCCCGGCCCGCCCGGCGGGGACACGGGCCCGGCTCTCAGGCGGCCAGCCGGGGGCCCTCCCCGCCGCCGCCGGACGGAACCAGACCGCCCTCATTCACCCGTTCGGCGGAGCCCTCGCCGGTCCCGGATCCGGGACCGGGGCCACACCCGGAACCTGCACCTGTTCCGGGTCCGACGCGGGCCTCGACCGGGCTGAACGTCCCGGCGGCGCGGTCCAGGACGTAGGCCTGGGCGGTCGCGAAGTCGAAGTACATCCCGACCAGTCGCAGGGTGCCCTCCTGGACCCGCCGCTCCACCGCCGGGTTCGCCATCAGCTGGTCCAACTGCTGCACCACGTTGGTGATGCAGAGCTGCTCCACCGGGTCCACCACGGGCCGGGTGGCGAACTCCGCGGGCACCCGTCGGAGCCGGTCCAGCGAGCCGCGGCCGTTGCGCAGCCAGCGGGCCAGGGCGGTGGGCGGACCGGGGCGCTCGTGCACGCCGTCCAGCAGGGCCTGCATCGCGCCGCAGCCGGAGTGGCCGCAGACCGTGATGGAGCGCACCTCCAGCACCTCGACCGCGTACTGCACCGCGGCGGCCACCGAGTCGTCCGCCGCGCCGGGCTCGAACGGGGCCGGCACCAGGTTGCCCACGTTGCGGACGGTGAAGAGGTCGCCCGGGCCGCTGTTGGTGATCATGCTGGTGACCATTCGCGAGTCCGCGCACGTCAGGAACAGCTGGGAGGGCGTCTGCCCCTCCCGTGCCAGCCGGGCGAGTTCGGGCCTGATCAGCGGGGCGGTGTGCAGCTGGAACACCCGGACCCCGTCCAGCAGCCGACCGTGCGGGTCCTCCTGCTGGTCGATGCAGTGGTGGCCGACCCAGGGCGTCCAGGCCCGGCAGCGGTGCGGCCCCGGTGAACTCCCCGCGCGCACCGTGCCGTCGGGATCGAGCACCTCGTCGTCCTGGCGCCTCGTCACCATCGAGACCCGGCCGCCCGCGTCCTGGTGTCCGGCGCGCCAGGTGTGCAGCGTCTCGTACGCGGCGTGGTCCAGGAAGGAGCCGTCGTGGATCACCGTGACCCCGGCTCCGGACGGGATGCCGGCCAGTGCCCGGCTGAGCCGGGGCACGGCGGTGAAGGTGAGCGGGCCGTGCGTCTGGACGGTGACCGAGCCGTCCGGCCCGGTCTCGACGTCCACGTGGGCGCGGGTCAGCCGGTAGAGCGCGAGCAGGACGGCGGTGCCGGCCCCGATCGCGACGCCCCACAGCACCCCGGCCGCCACCACGGCGACCATGGTGGTGAGGTAGACGGGGAACTCCCGGTGCCGGTGCACGTTGCGGATGTGCGCGAAGCTCACCATCTGCAGCCCGACCACCAGGACGAGCGCGGCGAGCGCGGCCAGCGGGATCCGGCGCAGCCCGCCGGTCAGCGCCAGCGCGGCGGCCAGCACCCAGACGCCGTGCAGCACGGAGGCCCACCTGGACTGCGCGCCGGCCTGCACGTTGGCGGTGCTGCGCACCGCGCCGCCGGCGATCGGCAGCCCGCCGACCAGGCCGCTCAGCAGGTTGGCGAGGCCCTGGCCGCGCAGCTCGCGGTCGAGGTCGCCGGTGCGGCGGGACATCCGGTCGATCGCGACGGCGGACAGCAGCGATTCCACACTGGCCACGGCGGTGACGGTGAGGACGGCGGCGATCAGGCCGGGCACCGGACCGTGCGGCAGGGCGGGCACGAGGGAGTGCGGCTGCCACGCGGGCAGCTCGATGTGGGCGAGCCGCAGGTCCAGGGCGAGCGCCAGGGACGTGGCCAGGGCGACGGCGACGAGCGGACCCGGCAGCCTGGCCGCCCGGGCGCCCAACCGGCCCGCGCGGCCGGGGAGCCGGCCCAGCCGGGGCCAGCCGAGCAGGACGGTCACCGTCACCGCGCCGACCAGCAGTGCGGGCGGGTGGGGGCCGGCCAACTGGCCGGGCAGGGCGAGGAGGTTGGCGATCGCGGAGCTCTGCGGCGAGCCGCCGAGCACGACGTGCAGTTGCGCGATGGCGATGGTGAGGCCGACCCCGGCCAGCATGCCGTGCACGATCGCGGGCGACACGGCGAGCGCCGTTCGGGCCACCCGGCGTGCGCCGAGCAGGAGTTGGAGCAGGCCCGCGGCGAGGGTGATGGCGCAGGTGGCCCGCCAGCCGTACTGGGTGATCAGCCCGGCGGTGATCATGGTCAGCGCCGCCGAGGGGCCGCTGACCATGAGTGCGGTGCCGCCGAACAGCCCGACCACGATGCCGCCCACGGCGGCGGCGGCCAGCCCGGCGGTGAGCGGGGCGCCGGTGGCCAGCGCGATGCCGAGGGAGAACGGCACGGCGATCAGGAAGACCACGAGCGAGGCGGAGAGGTCCTGGGCCCAGCGGATCCGGGCGCCGGGGCCCGGTGGTGCGTGGTCGGTGGTGTCGGAGGCGATGGGGGCGCTGGAGATGTCGAGGGTCATTGTCTTCCCGTCTGTCCGGGGGAACGAACGCAGTCAGGTCCGGCGGTGAGTCCGGGGTGGGGCTCCGGGCGGATCGGCTGTCGTGGGTCGCGACGGCGTGGCGGGATGGCGTGGCGCGGCGGGGAGTGCGGGTGTCACCGGCCGGCGTTGACCATCGGGCCCGCCAGGAGCCCGGGCGAGGTGCGGGACGTCTCGCCGAGGGCCGTTGGGACGGACCATCAAGACTCGGTAAACCAAGGGTAATGAAAGCTTTGCACAGCGTGGTTGCGGGTGGGAAGCGGAAAACCCCCTGGTTCACCCCAATGGGTGGTGTCCGAACCGCAGGGAATCTGCTGGTGGGGGTAGGCGGGCGGCCGGGCACCGGGCGGTGGGTGCCGGGCGGCGGGGTGGGCGGCGGTGCCGGAAACGGCGGACGGGCCGCGGCCTCCCCGGGGTGGTGGGAGGCCGCGGCCCGTCCGGGCGCGGTGGCGCGTGCGTCAGGCGTGGGCGCCCGCCGGGGTCGGCTGCTCGCGGTCGTCCGCGAACCCGCCCGGCACGAAGCCCTCGTCCACCTGGGTCGCCAGGTCGATGCCGACCTTGGCGTTGGCCCAACTCTCCGCGTTGCGGCGGTGGAAGAGCACGGCCTGCTCGGTGTAGCGGTGCGCGTCCCGCCGTCCGTACGCCGCGTCGGCCTCGGCCCGCAGCTGCTCCAGCACGGCGCGGTTGGCCGGCTCCAGGGACTTCAGCGGCGGCTCGGCGCCCTGCTCCAGCCGGCGCACCCAGTCCGAGTGCCCGAAGGTGGTGAGCAGGTCGTCGCCGACCTCGCGGCGCAGGAAGGCCAGGTCGTGCGGGCCCTGCACCTTGTTGCCGACCACCCGCAGCTGGACGCCGAAGTCGGCGGCGTAGTCCCGGTACTGGCGGTAGACGGAGACGCCCTTGCGCGTCGGTTCGGCCACCAGGAAGGTCAGGTCGAAGCGGGTGAACAGGCCGGAGGCGAAGGAGTCCGAGCCCGCCGTCATGTCGGTGACCAGGTACTCGTCGGGGCCGTCCAGCAGGTGGTTGAGCAGCAGTTCCACCGCGCCGACCTTGGAGTGGTAGCAGGCCACCCCGAGGTCATCCTCGGTGAAGGCGCCGGTCGCCAGCAGCCGGACCGAGCCCTCGTCCAGCGCGACCGGGCGGGCGCAGGCGGCGTAGACCGGGTTCTCCTCGACGATCCGCAGCAGCCGCGAGCCCCGGCCGGGCGGGGTGGTCTTGATCATCTCCTCGGCGGAGCGGATCAGCGGGTTGCTGCCGCGCAGGTACTCCTTGATCTCCGGCAGGTGCGCGCCGAGCGAGGGCAGGTCGGCGGCCTGGCCGTCCGTCAGTCCGAGGGCGGGGCCCAGGTGCTGGTTGATGTCGGCGTCCACGGCGATGACCGGCCGGCCGGCGGCGGCCAGGTGGCGGATGAACAGTGCGGACAGCGTGGTCTTCCCGCTGCCGCCCTTGCCGACGAAGGCGATCTTCATCTGGGGACTCCGGCTCTCGCTCAGGGCCCTCGCTCGGGGCCGCCTGTCCAGGGGCGCGTGTGACGGGGGCGGCCCTAGTTGGAAATCGTTATCGTCTCCGATAGTGGCCATGCTAGCCGGGGTTTGGGCGTCGTCGGGGGAGGGAAGTGAGGATTGCCTCTAACGGGTGATGCGGGGTTGCTGTTCCGGGATGGGCGGCCCGTTCATTACTCTCGGGTAGGTGAGCACTGGAACAGATCCCCTCGCCCCGCTGGCCCAGCTCCCCGGGGTGCCCGACGCGGTGGCCGAGGTGCGCAAGGCCGTCGACCGGCTCTACGGCCACCGGGTGATGCGTCGCCGCGCGGCCGAGGTCACCTCCGAGTCCGCACTGCGCGGCGCCCGCGCGTCGGCGGCCCTGGCGGGGGCCGACTGGCCGCTGGAGGAGGTCCGCCGCCGCACCGACTTCGGCGCGGACGCGGAGTCCCGCACGGTCGGCGCGTCCCTGCGGATCGCCGCCGAGGCCGGCCAGCTGCTCAGCATCTGGCGGCACTCACCGCTCCAGGTGCTGGCCCGGCTGCACCTGCTCGCGGTCGGCGACGGGGACCCGGCCGCCGGGCGTCCGCGCCGGGCGGGGGAGGGCGCGGAGGCGCTGTTCCCGCTGGAGCTGGAACCGGTGGAGAGCGTCCGGGTCGAGGCCGTGGACGAGCCGCTGCCCGAGCTGCCGCCCGCGCCGGGCGCGGAGGAGGTCGCGGCCCGGCTCGACCAGCTCTCCCGGCTGCTGGTGGCGCGCGCGGACGGGCAGGGCGTGGGCACGCCGGCCCTCGTCGTGGCCTCGGTGGTACACGGCGAACTGCTCGCGCTGCGGCCGTTCGGCGCCCACAACGGGGTGATCGCGCGGGCCGCCCAGCGGATCGTGCTGATCGCCGAGGGGCTCGACCCGAAGGCGATCTGCCCGGCCGAGGTCGGCCTGGCGGAGCTCGGCACCGGCACCTACCGGCGGGCCCTCGCGGGCTACCTCGCGGGCACGCCCGAGGGGATGGCGGCCTGGATCGCGCACTGCGGTGCGGCGCTGCGGCTCGGCGTGCGGGAGAGCACGGCGGTCTGCGAGGCGATGCAACGCGGCATGGCCTGAGCGGCCGGAGCGGTGGAAGGGCCCGTGCGCGGGCCCGTACGCACGGATGCGGCGGCACCTGGTGTTGCAGGGTGCCGCCGCTGGTGCAGGTACCGGGTGACCATGCATGCACCGGAAGTGCCGATCAGACGGGGATCCTGCCCGTTCGTCTGGTCCGGCGGCCCGACAGCGGGTCGGCTGCATGTGGGTGCTCGGATACCTGTACGTGCGGTCCGTGGGGCCTGAACTGCGTTGTCGGTTTGACCTCTTCGGTCCTGACCGGGTCTCGCGGGCCGTGCTTCATTTGTATCGCGTTTCGGGCGAAAGGGGAACCCGAAACAAGAAGTCTGTGCCGATTGCCCGTTTTGTCCGAAGAGGGGAGTCCGGGCGGGTCCTCAGGCCAGTGGACGGCGCCGACGGGCCAGGTACCAGATCACCCCGGCGGTCACGGCGGCCGTCCCGATCGCCACCGCGGTCAGCACCGAACCGCTCGGGGCGGAGAACTCGGGCAGCCGCCGCCGCAGTTCCACCGGCTTGTCGAAGACCAGCACCGGCCACTCCCGCGCCTGCGCCTCCTTGCGCAGCGCGCGGTCCGGGTTGACGGCCGACGGGTGGCCGACCGCCGCCAGCAGCGGCAGGTCGGTGGAGGAGTCGCTGTAGGCGTAGGAGGCGGCGAGGTCGTAGCCCTCGACCGCGGCCAACTCCCGGATGGCGGCGGCCTTGTTCTCGGCGTAGGCGTAGTACTCGATCTCGCCGGTGTAGCAGCCGTCCTCGACCTTCAGCCGGGTGGCGATCACGTGGTCCGCGCCGAGCAGGGCGCCGATCGGCTCGACCACCTCGGAGCCGGAGCTGCTGACGATCACCACGTCCCGGCCGGCCGCGTGGTGCTGCTCGATCAGCGAGGCGGCCTCGTCGTAGATGATCGGGTCGATCAGGTTGTGCAGGGTCTCGGCGACGATCTCGCGGACCTGCTGGACGTTCCAGCCCCGGGTGAGCGCGGAGAGGTACTCGCGCATCTTCTCCATCTGGTCGTGGTCCGCGCCGCCGACCAGGAAGACGAACTGCGCGTACGCACTGCGCAGTACGGCCCGACGGTTGATCAGGCCGCCCTGGTAGAAGGGGCGGCTGAAGGCCAGTGCGCTCGATTTGGCGATGATGGTCTTGTCGAGGTCGAAGAAGGCCGCCGTGCGCAGCCCGCCGGACCGGGCGGGGGCGGGTGCGCGGAGCTCTTCGGGCCCGCTGGTGCCGCCCTGGGACTCGTCGGCGTGGTCGTCGGCGTTCTCGGTGGTGTCCACGGGAACCGAGGATAGAGGGAGCCACAAAACACCCCGCCATTCGGCGTACTCGCGGGCGTGCGGGTTTGTGTTTCTGGCCGCTCGGGTACACCATGGAAGTCACGGATCGTTCGCGACCGTGCTAACCCGGTCCGGCTCCTCCCCCCCGAGTCGGGCTGTGGATAGACGACCCCCGCTCTCCCCCCCGGCGGGGGTCGTCGCACGTCCGGGGCCATTTTCGGGGCTTGAAGGCGCCTGGGGGCGCATTCCGCCCGCGCCTCGCCGGCGGTCTACAGGGGGTGTCGACACCTCGGCCCGCCGGCCGTCTTCGGTCACTCTGTGTTGCTGTTTGCTCATGGCTGCCGGGAAGCGAACGGCTGGTTCCGATCGGCGGGGCAGGACCGGTCCGCGGGGTGCCGTTACCCGAGTGAGGGCCGCCGGAAGATCCTCCGATCCCGTCGCGACGAGTCGCCGGTTCATCTCCGTGACCTCCTTTCGTCAATTCTTCGCCGATTAGCCCCCCGCCCGGGTGAACGTTTTCATCCACAGCCCACGAGTTATCCACAGGCAATCGCAACGTGGATGACGGAATCCGGATCTCCCCCCACCGTGATGGTCGGCGGCGGTCGCCGGGCAGGCCCCATCCCCCTTCTTCTCCCGGGGGTCTGCCGGGCGGCCGTCCGCCGGAACCGTCCGACGTGCGTAGCCGGCCGCCCAGGTGGCCGGCGACGCGGAGGGGAGACCACCATGTCGACGCCGATCGCCGACCACGTCACCGCCGAGGGCCCCGGCTCCGCCGGGCCGCTCGTCGTCACCGAGGACGACGGCCTGGCCGAGCACCTGCTGCGGCTCTGCGCGGCGGCGGGCACCGAGCCGAGGCTGATCCGCGGCGCACCGCCGACGCGGGAGCTCTGGGAAGGGGCCTCACTGGTCCTGGTCGGGGACGACCAGGCCGTCCACTGCGCCGAGTTGGGCCGGCGCGGCGGGGTCCTGCTGCTCGGGTTGGACCTCGACGACCCCGGCGTGTGGGTCCGGGCCGTCCGGCTCGGCGCCGAGCACGTGCTGTTCCTGCCCGACGCGGAGGCCTGGCTCCTCGACCGGATCGCCGACGCCGCGGAGGGTGGCGGGCCCCCGGCGGTCACCGTCGCGGTGCTCGGCGGCCGCGGTGGGGCCGGCGCCTCGACGCTGGCCTGCGCGCTGGCGGTCACCTCCGCGCGGGCGGGCCGGCGGACCATGCTCATCGACGGTGACCCGCTGGGCGGCGGCCTCGACGTCCTCCTCGGCGGCGAGACGGCGGGCGGGCTGCGCTGGCCCGATCTGGCCGGCTCGCGCGGGCGGGTCAGCGGGGCCGAACTGGCCCGGGCACTGCCGGCGCTCAAACGGCTCTCCGCGTTGGCCTGCCTCTCCTGGGACCGCGGCGACACCCTGACGGTGCCGCCGGAGGCCATGCGCAGCGTGCTGGCCGCCTCCCGGCGGCGCGGCGGACTCGTGGTGGTCGACGTGCCCCGCCATCTCGACGCGGCCGCCGGGCAGGCGCTGGAACAGTCCGACCTGGCACTGCTGGTGGTGCCGGCCGAGCTGCGGGCGGTTGCCGCCGCCGACCGGGTCGCCGCGGCGGCCCGGATGCGGCTCGGGGACGTCCGGGCCGTGGTCCGGCCGGTCCGGGCCGGCGGGCTCCCGGCCCACCGGATCGCCCGCGGGCTACGGCTGCCGCTGGCGGGGGAGTTGGAGCCGGAGCCCGGTCTGGCATCGGACGTCGAGAAGGGCGTCCCGCCCGGGATCCGGGAGAGCGGCCCGCTGGCGCGCTTCTGCGCGACCTTCCTGGACGAGGTGCTGCCGCCGGTTCCGGCGGTCGGAGGAGGTGTGTACTGATGGTCCGTCTGCGCAGAACAAGCCTTCGGGGCGGCGAGCCCGGTCCGCTCGCCGGTGCGCGGGAGCACCGTCCGCTCCGGAGCGTCCCGCCGCCCGACGGGCCGCCGGAGGCCGAGCACGGGCCCTGCCCGTACGGCCGGACGGCCCGTGAGCAGCGGGCGGCGGCCCTGGTGGACGCGGTACGGCTGCGACTGGCCGAGTCGGGGGCCGCCCCGACGGCGGGCTCGGTCGCCGCCGCGCTCCGGGCGACCCGCCCACCGCTCGGCGGGGACGAGGTCCTGGACACCGTGCGCTCGCTGCGCGCCGAACTGGTGGGTGCGGGCCCGCTGGACCGGTTGCTGGCGGCGCCCGACGTCACGGACGTCCTGGTGAACGGTCCGGAGGAGGTGTGGGTCGACCGTGGCGGCGGCCTGCAGCGGGCCACCGGAGTCCGCTTCGCCGACACCGAGGCGGTGCGGCGGCTGGCCCACCGGCTGGCCACTGCGGCCGGGCGGCGGTTGGACGACGCCCGGCCCTGGGTGGACGCCCGGCTGCCGGACGGCACCCGGCTGCACGCCGTGCTCCCGCCGATCGCGGCCGGCTGCACGCACATCTCGTTGCGGGTGTGCCGGCCCCGGCCGTTCACGCTCGACGAGTTGGTGGCGGGCGGGGCACTGCCACCACAGGGCGCCGACCTGCTGGCCGGCATCGTGCGGGCACGACTGTCGCTGCTCGTCTCCGGGGGGACGGGCTCGGGCAAGACCACCTTGCTCGCCGCGCTGCTCGGGCTGGTCGGGCCGGACGAGCGGGTCGTGGTCGCCGAGGACTCCGCCGAGCTGCAACCGGCTCATCCGCACGTGGTCCGGTTGCAGAGCAGGCCGCCCAACCAGGAAGGGCTGGGCGAGTTCACGCTCAGGGACCTCGTCCGGCAGGCGCTGCGGATGCGCCCGGACCGGCTGGTGATCGGCGAGGTGCGCGGTGCCGAGGTGTCGGACCTGCTGGCCGCGCTGAACACCGGGCACGAAGGCGGCTGCGGCACGATCCACGCCAACACGGCGGCGGACGTGCCGGTCCGGCTGGAGGCACTGGGCTCACTCGCCGGGCTCGACCGGCCTGCGCTGCACAGCCAACTGCGGGCCGCGCTGGACGTGGTGGTGCACCTGGTCCGGGATCCGGGCTCGGGACGGCGCCGGGTGGCGGAGATCCACACCCTGGCCGGGGACCGCACCGGGCTGGCGGTGACCACCCCGGCGGTGGCCTTCCCGGCGGCGGGCGGGCTCGTTCCCGGGGCGGGCTGGGAGCGACTGGTCGGGCTGTTGGCGGCCCGTGGAGTGGCGCTCGGGCCGGGGTTCGGACCGGGGCCTCTCGGGACCAGGACCGGAGGCCCGTCGTGACGGCGGACGCGTGGGCACGGGCGGTCGAACTCGGCTTCGTCCTGCTGCTCGGCGGCTGCGCCGTCGTTGCCCTGGCGTTGCTCGGGCCCGTCCTCAAGCCCCCGCCTGCGGGGCGACGCTCCCCCGGCCTGGCGGCCGGGAGGTGCCCCGGGGCACGCACCTCGCGGCGTTGTCGTCGGTCGCCGATGGCCCCCAGCCTCCGGCCGGGAGGTGCCCCCGTCCTCCGCCTTGCGATGCACGCACCCCAACGCCGCCCCGCCCGCCCTCCGGGCGGACGACGGGGGCTTGAAGACCGGCCCCAAGGGCCTGGAGGAGAAAGGAGTGACGGCGACATGGCCATGGAGGTAGGTATGGCGGCGAGGGACCAGCTCGCGCTCTGCTGGACGCTGGCGCTGTGCCTGGTGGCTTTCGCCGGGTGGCGAGCGCTGCAGGATCGGCTGCCGGGCGGGCGGCGTTCCAGGCTGGTGCTTGCGGGCAGTGGGCCTCCCGTACGGGGGCCTGGCCGGGCCCGGGCGGGGTGGCTGCGGCCCGGACTCCGGTTCGGGCTCCGGCGATCGGAAGTGCTCGTGCCCGAACTCCTTGCCCTGCCCGTTGGGTTGGTGGCCGGGCAGGCCACCGCCTCTCCGGTGCCGGTGCTCGCGGCAGCCCTGGCCGTCCTGCCGCTGCGCCGCTGGCGGTTGCGGCGACGCCTGGCGGCCGAGGCCCGGCAGCGGGCCGCCGCCGTCGTGGAGCTCTGTGCCGGGCTGGCCGGGGAACTGCGCGGCGGAGCGACACCGGAGCGGGCATTGCACGTGGTCACCGGTCGGCTCGCCGGCGACCCGGCCGGGCGGCGCAGGCTCGGCGAGGAGCCGGTGGCCCGGCTCGCGGCGGGCCGCTACGGCGGGGACGTGCCCGCAGCGTTCCACCTGCTGGCCGAACTGCCGGGCGGGAGCGGCGCGGCGGCCCTCGCGGCCTGCTGGCGGGTCGCCGCGGACAGCGGGGCGGGGCTGGCCGCCGCGTTGGACCGCGTCGCGGAGGCGCTGCGCGGAGAGCAGGCGCTGGCGGAGGAGATCGCCGGGGAACTGGCCGGGCCGCGGACGACGATCGCCGTCCTGGCCGCGCTGCCGGGAGCCGGGCTGTTCCTCGGTGCCGCACTCGGGGCCGACCCGCTGGCCGTCCTGCTGCACACGCCCGTCGGCTTGGGCTGCCTCGTGGCGGGGGCGGTCCTGGAGGGTCTGGGCGTGCTCTGGACGGCGCGCATCGTCCGGTCGGCGGCCCGGGGCGCGTTGGAGGCGCCTCCGGGGCGCGGTGACCCCCGCCGGGCTCCCGGCGGTCCACCGTCCGCATCCCGCCCGGGCGGACGGAGTTGCGGGCTGTCGCGACTGCGGGAGCGGGCGCTCGGCACGGAAGCGGTGACCGGGTGATGCGGGGAGCCGAGTGGGCGGCGGCCGGAGTTCCGGCGGTGGCGGCCGCCGTGGTCCGGGCGCGGGCGCTGGTGCGGCAAAGGGCGAGGGGTCGGCGGGCGATGGCCGGGGCCCGTGAGCGGGAGGAGGAGGGGCGGACGCCGACAGGGCTGACGAATCCCGGCGTGGGACGCCGGCGGCGGACGGCCTCCGCCGTCGGAGCGGGGCTCGCGGCGGCCCTGTTGATCGGTGGCGGCGCCGGGCTCGTCGCCGGGGCGCTGGCGGCGGCGGCCGTCCACCGCTGGTCGGCCGGGGCACGGTCACCGGCGGAGCGCCGGGCGGCGCTGGAGGAGGAGCTGCTGACCAGGCAACTCCCGCTGAGCGCCGAACTCCTGGCGGCCTGCCTGGGCTCGGCGGCACTGCCCTCCGAGGCGGTCTCGGCGGTCGGCCGGAGTGTGGGCGCGCCGATGGGCCCGCGGCTGGCTGCGATCGGGGCCGAGCTGGCCCTCGGCGCTCCGCCGGAGCTGTGCTGGAACCGACTCGGCGACCAGCATCCGTCGCTGGAGTCGATGGCGCGCTGCCTGGTGCGCACGAGCCTCGGCGGGACCCCGGCCGCCGAGCCGCTGATCGGGCTGGCCCAGGGGCTGCGGACGGCGGCGGCCCGAGCCGCCCACGCCAGGGTCCGCCGGGCCGCGGTGCTCGCCACCGCCCCGCTCGGGCTCTGCTTTCTGCCGGCCTTCGTGCTGATCGGGGTGGTTCCGGTGGTCGTCGGCCTCGCCGGCCGCTTCCGGCAAGTGATGTGACGTGACGTCAGAAGTGTGGACATCGAGAGATCAGGAGGGATCCATGACTGCAGTGATCGCGATCAGGCCCGTCGGTGGGGGCCCGCTCCGGAGGTTGCTCGGGGCGTGGCGGAGGAAGAGCCGCTGGGCGGGCTGCCGGATGCGCGGGGTGGCCCGGCGCCGGGGCCGCTCGGACGCGGGGATGACCACGGCCGAGTACGCCGTCGGGACGTTGGGCGCGTGCGCCCTCGCCGCGGTGCTGTACAAGGTGGTGACCAGCGAAGCCGTCTTCGGCGCGCTGACCGACACGCTCCAACGGGCGCTCCATGCGGCCTAGTTCCAGTCCTCGGACCGTCGTGGGCCCACCGCCGCTCCCGCGCCCCGGCGGCCGGGACGCGCCCCCGTCCGACGCCGTGCTCGGCGTGCTCCTCGACGCAGCCGCGCCGGCCCGCCGGACGGACCAACGGGGGCCGAGGACGGGGCCCGGAACCCGCTGTCCGGGCGCGGGCGTCGGTCCGGGCCCCGGAGCGAGGCGGGGAGGAGGCCGATCGGGGCGGCGGGGTGACGGCGGCTTCGTCACGGCGGAGACGGCGGTGGCCCTGCCGGCGCTCGTCCTGCTCGCGGCGATGCTGATCTGGGGCGTGCTCGCGGCGGCCGCCCAGATCCGCTGCGTGGACGCCGCCCGGGTCGGGGCCAGGGCAGCCGCGCGCGGGGAGGCGGACGCCGCCGGACTCGCCCGTGCGGCTGCCCCGGCGGGCGCGCGCGTCCGGGTGACCCCGGCGGCCGACACCGTACGGGTGGACGTGGACGCACCGTGCACGGCGCCGGGCAGGCTCGGCGGACTGCTCGCGGTACGGGTCGGGGCGGCGGCCGTGGCAGCGCGTGAGGACGTATTGGCGCGAGCCGCGGAGGGAGGTGGCTCCCCGTGGCCGCCTTGACCGTCCCGCCCGTCCCGCCCACCCTGACCGCGTCGACGGGTCTTGCCGGGCCGACCGTCGGGCCCGGGCCCGGGCCGGCTGCCCTCGCGGGGCCGCCAGTCCGGTCCGGCCTGCGGAGGGCGGTGGAACGGGCCGCCCGGGCCCGTGCGGGACGAGCGGCGGCGGACGGGCGGGGGCCGGACGCCGGCTCGGCGACGGTCTGGCTGCTCGCCCTGGCGATGCTGGGCACGGCGGTGTTCGCCGCGACGCTCGCGATCGGCGCCGTGGTCGCCGCCCGGCACCGGGCCGAGGCGGCCGCCGACCTCGCAGCCCTCGCGGCGGCGGACCGGCTGCTGCTGGACCCGGACGGCGGCTGCGCCCGGGCCGCGGGGATTGCCACCGCCCAGGGCGCCGTTCTGGTGTCCTGCGCGGTGGACCGGTCGGCGGACGCCGTCGATGTGGTGGCCGAGGTGGAGGTCGGCCGGCTCCCGGTGCGCCTGCCGGTCGGCCCGGCGCGGGCGAGGGCCCGGGCCGGGCCGGTACGGGCTGCGGTCACCGCCGCCGAGGACGGCCTCGACGGCGCCCCGGGCGGCGCGGAGGCGGCCTCATGACGCGCTCGGCGCCCCACCGTCCGGTCCCGACCCGACCTCCCGCGACTCGGACGCCCCGGCCCCGGTCCCGGCTCCGGCCCCGGCCTCCGCCTCCGCGGCCCCCGGTGCTCCGGCCAGCAGGACGTCCAGGAGCCGGACGGCGGCCGCCTTGTCCAGCGGGTCGTTCCCGTTGCCGCACTTGGGCGACTGCACGCAGGACGGGCAGCCGCGCTCGCACTCGCAGGAGGCGATCGCCGCGCGGGTGGCCGTCAGCCACTCGACCGCCCGCCGGAAGCCGCGTTCGGCGAAGCCGGCCCCGCCCGGGTGACCGTCGTAGACGAACACGGTCGGCAGCCCGGTGTCCGGGTGCAGCGGGACGGAGACGCCGCCGATGTCCCACCGGTCACAGGTGGCGAACAGCGGCAGCAGGCCGATCGAGGCGTGCTCGGCGGCGTGGGCGGCGCCGGGCAGCTGGTCGAGCGGGATGTCCGCGTCGAGCAGCTGGTCCTCGGTGACGGTCCACCAGACCGCGCGGGTGCGCAGCGTGCGGGGCGGCAGGTCGAGCTTGGTCTCGCCCATGATCTCCCCGGTGGAGATCCGCTTCCGGAGGTAGCCGACCACCTGGTTGACCACTTCCACCGAGCCGAAGCTGAGCCGGCCCTCGCCCCAGTCGACGGTGGTGTCGGTGTCGAGGACGGAGATGGAGGTGATGTCGCGGGCGGCCGTGGTGTACGGCGGATCGGCCGGTTCGACCAGGGCGACGGAGTTCTCCAGGTCGAAGTCCCGGACCAGGTAGGTGCGGCCCTGGTGGAGGTGGACGGCTCCGGTGTGGACGGTGGTGTGCGCGGCCGCGGCGTCCACCGTGCCGAGCAGTCGGCCGGTGTCGGCCTCGACGATCTGGACCGGGCTGCCGCCGCTGCCGCGCAGGTCAACGGCGTCGGCCGCGCGCTCACGGCGGGTCCAGTACCAGCCGTCGCCGCGTCGGCGCAGCAGACCGCGCCGTTCCAGGACGGGCAGCAGCGGGGCGGTGGAGGGTCCGAACAGCTCCAGGTCGGTTTCGGCGAGCGGCAGTTCGGCGGCGGCCGCGCACAGGTGCGGGGCGAGCACGTGCGGGTTGTCGGGGTCGAGCACGGTGGCCTCGACGGGCGCCGCGAACAGCGCCTCCGGGTGGTGCACCAGGTAGGTGTCCAGGGGGTCGTCGCGGGCGATCAGGACGGCCAGTGCGCCCTGGGCCTCGCGGCCCGCCCGTCCCGCCTGCTGCCAGAGCGAGGCCCGGGTGCCCGGGTAACCGGCCATCAGGACGGCGTCGAGGCCGGAGACGTCGACGCCGAGTTCGAGGGCCGAGGTGGAGGCGAGGCCGAGCAGTCGGCCGCTGTGCAGGGCGCGTTCCAGGGCCCGGCGTTCGTCGGCCAGGTAGCCGCCGCGGTAGGCGGCGACCCGGTCGGCGAGCGGTCGGCCGAGCTGGTCCTGGGTCTGGAGGGCGACGAGTTCGGCTGCGCGGCGGGAGCGGACGAAGACGACGGTGCGGGTCCCCCGTTCGACCAGGTCGGTGAGCAGGTGCGCGGCCTCGGCGGTGGCGGTGCGGCGGACGGGCGCGCCGTGCTCGCCGACGTTCTCGGTCAGCGGCGGCTCCCAGAGGCCGAAGACCATCGGCCCGCGCGGCGAGGCGTCCTCGGTGACGGCCACGGCGGGCAGGCCGGTGAGGCGCTCGGCGGTCGCGGCCGGATCGGCGGTGGTGGCGGAGGCCAGCAGGAAGGTCGGTGACGAACCGTAACGCGCGCACACGCGGCGCAGTCGGCGCAGCACCTGGGCGACGTGCGAGCCGAACACGCCCCGGTAGCTGTGGCACTCGTCGACGACCACGTAGCGCAGCGCCTTGAGGAAGGAGGACCAGCGGGCGTGGCCGGGCAGGACGCCCCGGTGCAGCATGTCCGGGTTGGTGAGCACGTAGGAGGCGTACTGGCGGACCCACTCGCGCTCCTCGGGCGGGGTGTCGCCGTCGTACAGCGCGGCGCGGACCCTCGGCGGGGCGAGTTCGGCGGCCCGGCGGCGCTGGTCGGCGGCGAGGGCCTTGGTCGGTGCCAGGTAGAGCGCGGTGGCGCCGCGGCCGTTGCGGGCCTCGGTGCCGTCCAGCAGGTCGCTGAGCACCGGGGCCAGGTAGCCCAGCGACTTGCCCGAGGCGGTGCCTGTGGCGATCACCACAGTCTGACCGCTTTTCGCCAGGTTCATCGCTTCTGCCTGGTGCGCCCAGGGCTGTTCGACCCCGACCGCGAGTGCCGCGTCCACGATCTCCGGACGGATCGACTCGGGCCAGGGTGAATAACGCGCAGGTCGGGCGGGAAGGTGCTCCGTATGGGTGAGCCGGTCGGACCGCCCCCGATCAGTGGTCAGGGTCGTCAGCAGTGCCTCGGGCGGGCTGTGTCGGGGCGGCATGAGGACCCAGTGTGTCACCGGCGTGACGGAGAATCGTCGTAAGCCATCGTGCGGTCATGGTCGCAGGTGGTTGAATGTGGCCGTGACGGCCGTACGGCCGTGGGTCGCAGCGCTGAGGCTTGCCACGCGTTGGCTGGGCGCGCCCGGGCTCGCGACCATGCGGTGGCGGCCGTCCGGCCGAGGATCGCACATGACGTAGCAAGGCAAGGTGCTGGAGGTTCCGTGGACCTGTCCCTGTCGACCCGTTCAGTCGGCGATCGCACGGTCGTCGAGGTTGGCGGCGAGATCGATGTGTACACCGCCCCGAAGCTGCGCGAGCAGCTGGTCGAGCTCGTCAACGACGGCAAGTACCACCTCGTCGTCGACATGGAAGGCGTTGACTTCCTGGACTCGACCGGTCTGGGTGTGCTGGTGGGCGGTCTGAAGCGGGTGCGCGCTCACGAGGGCTCGCTGCGCCTCGTCTGCAACCAGGAGCGCATCCTGAAGATCTTCCGCATCACCGGCCTGACCAAGGTCTTCCCGATCCACACCTCGGTGGACGACGCGGTCAACGCGACCGACTGACGCGGCCGGGCCGGCCCTCGTGGCCGGCCCGCCCCGTTTCCTCGCGTCCGGGGTGCCTGGGCCCCCGCGGCCCGGCGCGTCCCGGTCGCCTCTGGGCCGGCCCTGCCGGCCCGTAGGGGCCGTACTTCCGGCCCCGGTCGGAGCACCCCGAGGGGGAGAGATGGCAACCGTCGAACTTCGATTCAGCGCGCTTCCCGAGCACGTGCGGACGGCCCGCCTGGTCGCCGCGGCCGTCGCCAGACGGGCCGGGGTCGACGAGTCGGTGCTCGACGAGGTACGGCTCGCGGTCGGCGAGGCGTGCTCCCGCGCGGTCGGCCTGCACCAGCGGGGCGGCATCGGCGGCACGGTCAGGGTCGCGCTGACCGACCAGGAGAAGCGTTTCCTCATCGAGGTCGAGGACGAGGCCGGCCCCGTCGCCGTCCCGGACTCGGGCGCCGCCGACGGCGGTGAGCCGGAGGACGACACGCTGGGCATCGCCGTGATCACCGGCCTGGTCGAGGACCTGGAGGTCACCAACGGCACGGACGGTGGCCTGATCCGGATGAGCTGGCCGGTCTCGGTCGCCTCCGTCTCGGTCTGAGGCCCCCCACGCGCGCGGGGTCCGCTCCCCGGGCATGCGTTGACAAACTGTTGAGCCTCGCGGTTCGCTGCTTCCGGCACGACCGGGTCCGATCGCTGATCGGACCTCGTCGCGGAAGAGGAATTCCATGCGGATCCGCATCCTGTGGCCGGCCGGGCAGGCGACTGCCACGCTGGCGGCCACCCCCACCGCCGAGGCGCTCTGGGCCGAGCTGCCGATCAGCTCGTCGGCGAGCACCTGGGGCGAGGAGGTCTACTTCGGCACGCCCGTCAGCGTGCCGCGCGAGAACGACGCCCGGCAGGTCGTGGAGCCGGGCACGGTCGCCTTCTGGACGGACGGCGACAGCCTCGCGCTGCCGTACGGGCCTACGCCGATCGCACGCGACGGCGAGTGCCGGCTGGCTAGTCCCTGCAACGTCCTGGGCGCGTTGAACGGGGACGCCGCCGTGCTGCGCACCGTCCGACCGGGTGATCCGATCCGGGTCGAGCGGGCCTGAGCCGTGGCTGCGGCCGCAGACCTGGGCGGGCCGGACGGGAGGTCGGCGGCGGGAACCGGGAACCGGGCGATGGGGAGCGGCCGTGTAGGTTCGACGACCGATGACGACCGAACCGAAAGGCTTCTCCCGGTGAACAAGCGACTGCTGGCCGTACCCGCCCTCGGCGTGCTGCTGGCGTTCGGCGCCGTCGGCTGCGGCGGTGGCGACGACAACAGCAAGCAGCTGGAGTCCTGGGCATCGAACGTCTGCGGCGCGGCCAAGGACCCGATCGCCCAGGCCCGGACCGCGCTCGCGGACACCGGTCAGGTGAAGACCGGCGAGGTCCCGGCGGACCTGCAGAAGCGGCTCTCCACGGACATCGGGCGGCTGGCCAAGACCAACCAGGACATAGCGACTGCCATCGACTCGGCCGGTGCCCCCAAGGTGCAGGACGGCGCGGCCCTGCAGAAGGACACCGTCGACGAGCTGAAGAAGGCGGCCGACGGCTACCAGGAGGTCCAGAAGAAGCTGGACGCGCTGCCCAACGACGACCAGGCCAAGTTCGCCGACGGGCTGCGCAGCGTCGCCGACCAGGTGCAGCAGCTGGCCACGCTCTCCACCCAGGCGCAGAGCAAGCTGCAGCGCGGCGACCTCGGCGCGGCGATGGCCAAGCAGGAGGGCTGCAAGCCGTCCCCGGCCGACGCCCCCACGGGCGGCGCGACCGGCGGTGCGAGCGGTGCCCCGACCGGCGGTGCGAGCGGCACCCCGGCTCCCGCGGGCGCGAGCGCGACCCCGACCCCCGGTGCGAGCGGCACCCCGGGCACCGCCGCCACGCCCGCGCCCGGTGCGACCGACACCGCGAGCCCCGCCGCCGGCGCCACCACCCCGGCAGCCCCGGCCGGCACCCCGGCTCCCACCGCGAGCTGACCGGGCAGATGATCCCGCCCTCCTGTCAGGGGAGGGAGAACAGCAGCCGGTGCCGCTCGCAGGAAGGGCACCGGCTGCTGCGCATCGTGGGCGCAGGCGCAGGCGCAGGCACAGGCGCAAACGCGGGCTCGGACTCGGGTGAGGCCGAGCCCGCGGCCGATGAGCGCCGGACAGCGAGCCGACCGGCAGGGAACCACCGCGCCCGGGCTCCGGGGCGTGCGACCGGGCGCGTGGAAGCCCGGTGGGGCGCGCGTCCCGGCTCGGGCTCCCGACCGGATGCTCGCGGTCGGCCGGCCCGGCGGCGGACCCCGCAGCGCGGGGCGCCAGGCCCGCGGGCGGGCGGCGGCGGGGGATCGGCGGGGGACAATGGCGGGGTGATCAGTAGCCCCGTTCTCGACCCGACCCGCCTCGCCAAGCTGCGCGAGGCGCTGCTCGCCGCCTCGTTCACCGCCGACGGGTGTCTGGACCTGCTCGGGCCCACCGGCTATTCGGCGCTGGCCCGCAGCGAGGCGGTTCCGGCGCTGCGTGCGACACGCGGTGGCAGTCCGCTGGAGACGCTGGTGCGGCTGTTCCTGCTGCAGCAGCCGGTGCCGTACCGGGTGGCCGCCGCCGCGCTGCCGGTGGAGGACTGCCTGGCGGACGGCTGGCTGCGCCCCGACGGGGAGCTGGTGCGCGCCACCGTCGACGTCCGGCCGTACGCCAACGAGGTCGCCGGGATGCCGAGTTCGGACGCCTGGGTGGTTTCCGACCTGGGCTGCGCGGTGGGTGGCGCGGGCGGAATCGGCTCCGGCGAGACCGCGCACGGGGTGGCCCGGCAGGACCTGGTGCTGGGTGTCGGCGGTGCCTCCACCACGCTGGCCAACATCACCGTGCGCCGTCCGGTCCGGGCCGCGCTGGACCTCGGCGCGGGCTCCGGCGTGCAGGCGCTGCACGCGGCCCGGCACGCCGGCACGGTCACCGCCACCGACCTCAACCCGCGCGCGCTGCGCTTCACCGAACTGACCCTGGCGCTGTCCGGTTTCGACCACACCGAGGTGCTCCCCGGCAGCCTCTTCGAGCCGGTCGGGGAGCGGAAGTTCGACCTGATCGTCTCCAACCCGCCGTTCGTCATCTCGCCCGCCGGCCGGTTCACCTACCGCGACGGCGGCATGGCCGGCGACGACCTGTGCCGCAGCCTGGTCCGCTCCGCCGCCGACCACCTGGAGCCCGGCGGCTACTGCCAGCTGCTCGCCAACTGGCAGCACATCAAGGGCGAGGACTGGCGCGAGCGGCTGGCCGGCTGGGTCGCGGGCACCGGCCTGGACGCCTGGGTCGTCCAGCGCGAGGTCCAGGACGTGGCCCAGTACGCCGAGTTGTGGCTGCGCGACGGCGGCGACCACCGCGGCCCCGGCGGCGACTACCAGGCCCGCTACGGCGAGTGGCTGGACGCCTTCGAGGCGGGCGGGGTCGAGGGCATCGGCATGGGGTGGATCACCCTGCGGGCGAGCGGTGCCGAGCGTCCGACCGTGCGGGTCGAGGAGTGGCCGCACCCGGTGGAGCAGCCGCTCGGCCCGCACATCGAGGCCTGGTTCGACCGGCAGGACTTCCTCCGCGCGCACGACGACGCGGGCCTGCTCGCAGCCCGCTACGTGCTGGCCGACGAGGTGGTCCAGGAACAGGTCGGCGAGCCGGGCGCGGAGGACCCGGAGCACGTGATCCTGCGTCACAACCGCGGCATGCGGCGGGCCACCAAGGTGGACACGGTGGGCGCAGGCTTCGTCGGTGTCTGCGACGGCACGCTGTCCGCGGGCGAGATCGTGGACGCCATCGCGCAGCTGCTCGGCGAGGACCGGGTGGTCCTGCGGGACCGGGTGCCGGAGTCGTTGCGGCTGCTGACCGAGCAGGGGTTCATCGAACCCGTTCGCTGACGGTCCCGCCCGCATCGCGCCCCCGTCCACCCGGCGGCGTCGCCCGCATCGCGCCCCCGTCCACCGGTGGCGCCGCCCGCTCACGCCCGCGCCCGCCCGACGGTCGGGGGCGTCGGCCCGGGGCCCGCAAGGGGCCGGTTCACCCGCCCGTACCCCCTGGTTCGTCCAGTGGTCCCCGAACGGCTGCCCCGCGTTGGCCCTCCGCTGTGAGGCTCTGTCCACAGGCTGTGGACAGAGCTGGGGAGCCGGGGGCCAGGAGTGGACACGACGACGGCGACGGTGGCCGGGCTGGTGCTCGCCCTCTTCGGTGGCGTACTGCTGCTCTGGTGCGCCGCCGAAGTGCGCCTCCGCCACCGGGTGCGCCGTCGGGGGGTGGCGGTGGTGGCCACGGTGGTGGCCGACGACGACGTGCACGGCCAGCTGGACAGCTCACCACTGATCTCCTTCTCGGTGCCGCCCTCGGTCGGCGGCTCCGGCGCGTGCCGGGTGGCGGGGCTCGTGCTCACCCGTCCGCGCGGGCACACCCCGCTGCGCCGTCCGGCCCGTTTCGCGCCCGGTGCCCCGGTGCGGATCTGCTACGACCCGCAGCGCCCGAGCCGGGTGGTGCTGGCGGCCGGGGAGATCGACCGGGCCGGCGTCGCCGACCTGCTGTGGAGCGCCCTGGGGGTGGCCTGTCTCGTGGCGGGCGCCGGACTCCTGGCCGCGGTCGGCGGCTGAGCGGTCCGCCCACCGGCGCGCGGTCGTCCCCGGCCGCCCGCGAGCAGTTGGTTCCAGCCACCCGTGCGGACGTTCCCGCCCACCCGCGCCGCCGTTCCCGCCCACCCGCGCCGCCGTTCCCGCTCACCCGCCCGCCGACGTCCCGACCGCGCCCTCGGCGAGCTCCCCCGCCCGGCCGTCGATTTTCCGTTGACAGATCTTGAAATCCGTCATTCCATCCTCCGGAACCTGCCGAAGCCCGGCCTCCACGGGGCGCGAACCTCCGTCATCGGGTTACCGTTCGAGTGGCGTCGGTGAGCCCGGCAAGTGAAAAAGCGGGATCCGTCCGTTTGACAAGGGTGGCCGGGGTACGGTCACACTCCGCTGGTGGGGTGTCGTGAAGCGGCGACCCCGGGACGGTGGAGGGGTCGGGCGGAGCGCAGCCCGTGCTGCCGCGCCGACCAGCCACATAAGGACCGGGAGAGAAGAGCGAAGGTGTCCCCGAGCAGCGAGACCGCGCACGGACAGCGACTCGTCATTGTCGAGTCGCCGGCCAAGGCGAAGACGATCAAGGGCTACCTTGGCCCCGGCTACATCGTCGAGGCGAGCGTCGGGCACATCCGCGACCTGCCGAGCACCGCGGCCGAGGTGCCGGACAAGTACACCGGCGAGGTGCGCCGCCTCGGGGTGGACGTCGACCACGACTTCGCGCCCATCTACGTGGTCAACGCGGACAAGAAGTCCCAGGTCAGCAAGTTGAAGTCGCTGCTCGCGGAGTCCGACGAGCTCTTCCTCGCCACCGATGAGGACCGCGAGGGCGAGGCCATCGCGTGGCACCTGCAGCAGGTGCTGAAGCCCAAGGTGCCGGTGCACCGGATGGTGTTCCACGAGATCACCAAGTCGGCGATCCAGGAGGCCGTCGCCAACCCGCGCGAGCTGAACCAGCGCCTGGTCGACGCCCAGGAGACCCGCCGCATCCTCGACCGCCTCTACGGCTTCGAGGTCTCGCCGGTGCTGTGGAAGAAGGTCATGCCGAAGCTCTCGGCGGGCCGCGTCCAGTCCGTCGCCACCCGGCTGGTGGTCGAGCGCGAGCGCGAGCGGATGGCCTTCCGCACCGCCTCGTACTGGGACCTGGTCGGCACCTTCGGCACCGGTCGCACCCCGTCCGACGCCGCCAACCCGGAGACCTTCGGCGCCCGGCTCGCCTCGGTCGACGGCAAGCGGATCGCCAGCGGCCGCGACTTCGGCTCGGACGGCCAGCTGAAGGCCGGCAGCGCCAACACCATGCACCTGGACGAGCAGGCCGCCCGGCAGCTGGCCGCCGCCCTGGAGCAGACCGCGTTCAGCGTCCGCAGCGTCGAGTCCAAGCCGTACCGCCGCTCGCCGTACGCGCCGTTCCGCACCACCACGCTCCAGCAGGAGGCCAGCCGCAAGCTGGGCTTCGGCGCCAAGCGGACCATGCAGGTCGCCCAGAAGCTGTACGAGAACGGCTTCATCACCTATATGCGCACCGACTCCACCACGCTGTCGGACACCGCGATCTCCGCCGCCCGTGCCCAGGTCACCCAGCTGTACGGCGCCGACTACCTGCCGGACGCCCCGCGCACCTACGCCAGCAAGGTCAAGAACGCGCAGGAGGCGCACGAGGCCGTCCGCCCCTCCGGCGACCGCTTCCGCACCCCTGCCGAGACGGGCCTGACCGGTGACGACTTCAGGCTGTACGAGCTGATCTGGATGCGCACCGTCGCCTCCCAGATGAAGGACGCGGTCGGCCAGTCCGTCACCGTCCGGGTCGGCGGCAACTCCGCCGACGGCCGGGACGTCGAGTTCTCCGCCTCCGGCAAGATCATCACGTTCCACGGCTTCCTCAAGGCCTACGTCGAGGGCGCCGACGACCCGAACGCCGAGCTCGACGACCGCGAGCGCCGGCTGCCGCAGGTCGCCCAGGGCGACCCGCTGGGTGCCGAGCGGATCACCCCGGAGGGCCACGCCACGAAGCCGCCGGCCCGCTACACCGAGGCCTCGCTGGTCAAGGAGCTGGAGGACCGGGAGATCGGCCGTCCCTCCACCTACGCGTCGATCATCGACACGATCATCCAGCGCCGGTACGTGTTCAAGAAGGGGACGGCGCTCGTCCCGTCCTTCCTGTCCTTCGCCGTGGTCAACCTGCTGGAGAAGCACTTCGGCCGGCTGGTCGACTACGACTTCACCGCGAAGATGGAGGACGACCTCGACCGGATCGCCGCCGGTGAGGCGAAGTCCGTGCCGTGGCTGAAGCGCTTCTACTTCGGCGAGGGCGAGGGCCACGCCGCGGGCGGCGCCGCCGAGGCCGGAAACGGCGACGGCGACCACCTGGGCGGCCTGAAGGAGCTGGTCACCGACCTCGGTGCGATCGACGCCCGGGAGATCAGCTCGTTCCGGATCAGCGACGACCTCACCCTGCGGGTCGGCCGCTACGGCCCGTACGTCGAGCGCGCCTCCGTGGTCGAGGGCGAGCCCGGCCAGCGCGCCGACATCCCGGACGACCTGCCGCCGGACGAGCTCACCGTCGAGCTGGCCGAGGAGCTGCTGGCCAAGCCCAGCGGCGACTTCGAGCTCGGCCCGGACCCGGTCAGCGGCAACGTGCTGGTCGCCAAGGACGGCCGCTACGGCCCGTACGTGACCGAGATCCTGCCCGAGGGCACGCCCAAGACCGGCAAGAACGCCGTCAAGCCGCGTACCGCCTCGCTCTTCAAGACGATGTCGCTGGACACCGTCACCCTGGAGGACGCGCTGAAGCTGCTCTCGCTGCCGCGCGTGGTCGGCACCGACGCCGAGGGCGCGGAGATCACCGCGCAGAACGGCCGCTACGGCCCGTACCTCAAGCGCGGCACCGACTCCCGCTCGCTCACCAGCGAGGACCAGCTCTTCACGATCACCCTCGACGAGGCACTGGCGATCTACGCCCAGCCCAAGCAGCGCGGCCGGGCCGCCGCCGCCCCGCCGCTCAAGGAGCTGGGCAACGACCCGGTCAGCGAGCGCCCCGTGGTGGTCAAGGACGGCCGCTTCGGCCCGTACGTGACCGACGGCGAGACCAACGCCACGCTGCGCAAGGACGACGACGTCGAGACCATCACGCCGGAGCGCGGCTACGAGCTGCTCGCCGAGAAGCGGGCGCGCGGGCCGGTGAAGAAGGCGGCGAAGAAGGCCCCGGCGAAGAAGACGGCGGCCAAGAAGGCGACGGCGACCAAGACCGCGGCCACCAAGACCGCGGCCGCGAAGAAGACCGCCGCCAAGAAGACCACCACCACCAAGACGGCGGCGGCGAAGAAGACGGCGGCCAAGAAGACGGCCGCGAGCAAGACCACGACGACCGACGAGGGCTGATCGCCGGTCACGCCGACGGGCCCGCGCCCCCGATCCCGGGGTGCGGGCCCGTTCGCTGTCGGCGTTCGGGCGAGCGGGCGTGCGAGTCGCGGGCAGGGCACGGGGCGAGCGGGCGGGCGAGTGGCGGGGCGAGTCACGGGCGAGCGGTGGGCCCGGTCGGCCTCAGCCGACCGGCGAGGCGATCGGGATCTGTGCGGGGAACGTCACAACCCGGTGATGAGCGGGATCCGGAAGCCCGTTCATCACATTCCGGCCAAGCCCCGCCCGCTACGCTGACCGTATGACGAGCGAGGAGCAGCCCACCCCCAGCGCCGCCCCGGCCGCCAGAGCCTGGGCGTCCGACCTGCCCGAGGTCGCACCCGCCGGTACCCCGGTGGACCGGGCCCGGGCACTGCTGCGGACACGCGCCTACCGGCGTCTGTGGACCACCCAGCTGATCGGCGGCACCGCCGACCGACTCGGCCTGCTGGTGCTGCTCGCGCTCACCGTGATCGCCGCCGCCCTCGGCGGCCAGTTCGGCGACCTGCCGCGCAGCCTCTCCTTCGCCCTCGCCGCGGTCCTCGCCGTCCGCGTGGTGGCCACCGGCCTGGTCGGCGTGGCGCTGCTCGGCCCGGTGCACCAGCTGGTCGCGGGCAAGCTCGACCGGCGTTGGACGCTGTTCGGCGCCGACGCGCTGCGCGCCCTGCTGATCGGCCTCGCGCCCTGGTGGACCGTCTGGCTGAGCTCCGGCTCGAAGCCCTCCGGCGCCGCCACCTACGTCCTGCTCGCCACCGTGTTCGTCACCGGCGCGGTCGAGCGGGTCCGGGAGATCGCCAGGGCCTCCGCCGTCCCCGGCCTGCTCCCGGCGGCCGACCCCTACGCCCCGGCCGCCGAGCGGCGGCCCGCCGCCGCCAACCTGGAGACCGTCCGGGTCATCGACCGCTTCACCGGCTGGGTCACCGTGCCGCTGGCCGCCGTCGGCCTGGTTGGTTTCACCCTGCTCAACAACATCGGCGCGGCGGCCGGTGCGGACTGGCTCCGCGCCCACCAGCTCACCTTCGCGGCGCTCGGCGCGGCCGGGCTGTTCGCCGCCTCGGCCGCCCGCGGCTACCTCCAGCAGCTGCCCGGCGGTCCGGTGGCCGTCGCCCCGGTCTCCCCGCTGCAGGGCCTGCGCGCCCCGACCGATGCGGTCCCCGGCCCCGCGCTGAGCAAGGGCCGCACCGGTAGCGCCCCCTACTTCACCTTCGCCGTCGCCGCCGCCCTCGCCTCGATGGCGGGCGTCGCCGCGCTCGCGCTGCTGACCGCCGCCGAGCACCGCGCCGGTCCGATCGGCTACGGCCTGCTGGTGCTCGCCGCCACCGGGGCGCCCGCCCTCGGCGCCCGGCTCACCAGGGCCACGCTGCCCACCTTCTCCCGCCGGCGGCTGCTCGCGCTGGCGCTGCTCACCCAGGGCGTCGCGCTGATCCTGGCCGGGTTGGTGCTGGACTTCGTGCTCGTCCTGCTGCTCACCGTGCTGGCCGCCCTGGCCGCCGGGATCGTCCTCTCCGCCGGGCGCACCCTGCTCGCCCAGGAGGTCGAGGAGGCCCGGCTGCCGAAGGTCACCGAGCACCTGTACGCGGTGCTGCGGATCGTGGTCGCCGCCGCGCTGGTCGTCGTCCCGCTGATCGCCGCCGCCTACGGGGACGTCGAGTACGGCACCGCCGAGCCCGGCTCCTTCACCTTCATCCACGGCGGCGCGGCCCTCGCCGTGGCCACCGCGGGGCTGCTCACGCTGGTGCTCGCCGCCGTCGTGCTGCTGCGCACCGACGACCGCCGGGGCACCGTGCCGTTCGGCCGGGACCTGGTGGACGCGCTGCGCGGCGCGGCCGGCCCGGTGCCGCACCGGGGCGCGGGCACCGGCTTCTTCATCGCCCTGGAGGGCGGCGACGGCGCCGGCAAGTCCACCCAGGCCCAGGCGCTCGCCGAGTGGATCCGCGGCAAGGGGCACGAGGTCGTGCTCACCCGCGAGCCCGGCGGCAGTCCGGTCGGCCAGCGGCTGCGCGGCCTCGTCCTGGACGTCGGCAACACCGGCCTGTCGCACCGCGCCGAGGCACTGATCTACGCCGCCGACCGCGCCGAGCACGTCGAGAACGTCATCCGCCCGGCCCTCGCGCGCGGCGCCGTGGTGATCACCGACCGGTACATGGACTCCTCCATCGCCTACCAGGGCGCCGGGCGCGACCTGGCCGCGACCGAGGTCGCCCGGATCTCCCGCTGGGCCACCGGCGGGCTGCTGCCCGACCTCACCGTCGTCCTGGACGTCGACCCGACCAGGGCCCGGGAGCGCTTCACCGAGGCGCTGGACCGGCTGGAGTCCGAGCCCACCGAGTTCCACCAGCGGGTCCGGGCCGGCTTCCTCGCCCTCGCGGCCGCCGACCCGGCGCGCTACCTGGTCGTGGACGGCAGCCAGGCACCCGGCTTCGTCACCACCGCCATCCGGCACCGGCTCGACCGCGAGCTGCCGCTCTCCGAGCAGGAGAAGGCCGCCCGCGCCGAGCAGGAGCGCCTCGCCCGTGAGGAGGCCGAGCGCCGCGCCGCGGAGGAGGCCCGCAAGAAGGCCGAGGAGGAGGCCGCCGAGCGCAAGCGGCAGGAAGTGCTGGCTCAGCTGCGCGCCGAGCAGGCGGAGAAGGAACGGCTGGCCAAGGAGGAGGCCGAGCGGGCCGCTGCCGAGGCCCGGCGCAAGGCCGAGGAGGAGGCGCGCCGTCGGGCGGCGGAGGAAGCCGAGCGCCGCGCGGCGGAGGAGGCCAAGCTCCGCGCCGCCGAGGAGGCCCGGCTCGCGGCCGAGGCCGCCGAGCGCAAGCGGATCGCCGACGAGGCGGCCGCCCAGGCCGAGCTGCAGCGCCAGCGCGAGCTCGCCCGCGAGGAGCAGCGTCGTCGGGCGGAGGAGGCGCTGCAGCGGGCCGAGGAGGCCCGGCTGGCGCAGGCCGCCGCCCTGGCGGCAGCGGCCGAGGCGGCCGAGACGGCGGCGGACCGGGCGGCCGGGCGGCCGGGGTCGACGGGCGGGGACGCCGTGACCACGGAGCTGCGGGTGGTCCGGGAGACGCCGCAGGACGCTCCGGTTCGGGACACTCCGGTTCGGGGCGCTTCGGACCGGGGCGCTTCGGAGCAGGGTGCTCCGGTTCGGGACGTGCCGCAGGAGTCGGCGCAGGGCCCGACGGACGGGCTCGGGGACGAGGCGACGCGCGAGCTGTCGCTGCGGGACCGGCAGGCCGCGGTCCGGGCCGCCGATGCCGCCGAGGCGCGCAAGGCGGCCGGAGCCGCCGGGGCGGTCGACGAGACCGCCAAGCTGCCGGTGGTGCCGGCGGTGGACCAGACGGCCCCGCTGCCGAAGGTGCCGGCGGTGGACCAGACGGCCGTGCTGCCGAAGGTCCCGGCGGAGGCCACCGACCGGACGGCCGTGCTGCCGCGGGTCCCGGCGGAGGCCGCGGACCGGACGGCCGTGCTGCCGCAGGTGGGATCGGACCGTCCGGTTGACGGTACGCGTGAGCTGCCGCGGGTCGGCGGGGAGCCCGCCGCGCAGCGGCCCCAGGGCCAGCCGCAGCCCCAGGGCCGGCAGCCTCAGCCTCAGGCCCAGCCGGAGCCCCCGTCGGCCGCCGAGCGGTCGCGGCCGGAGTGGGCCGAGGAGACGCCGATGGACGACCTTCCGAGTCTCACCGACACCCTGCTCGGCTCGCACGACGAGTGGACGCGTTGGGAGCACGGCGGCAGCCCGGCGCAGGGCGCTCCGCAGCAGGGGGCGGACCCGCGCGGCGGGTTCGGCCAGGAGGGCCAGGACAAGCAGGAGAAGCAGGACAAGGGCGACGGCAAGGGCAAGGGCCGTCGCTGGGGCCGCCGGGGCTGACCGGACACGACGCGGGCGGCGTCGCCGGGGCAGGTCCCCGGCGGCGCCGCCTTGCTGTCGGCGGGCGCCGACGTCGGTGCCGGTCGGTGGTGGTCCCGCCGTCCGCCCGTGCCCTCCGCCGGTGCCGTCCCCCGGTGCCCTCCACCGGTGTCTCCGCGTGCTGCCGTCCGCTTCCGGGCCCGTCCGTCGTGACCCGGACGGAGCAATGGCTGTCAGGGCGGAGACGTATGCTCGACGGCGGGGAAGAGGCGCCGTGGGCGCTGCCGTACGGAGCTTGGGAGCAGCAGTGGCCGTCTGGGACGACCTGGTGGGCCAGGAGCGGGTGGTCGAGCAGCTGACCGCCGCGGCCCGGGCGGCCGGGGCGACGGTCGAGGCCGGTCGCGGGGCAGCACCGGTCGAGGGCGGGAACGCCTCGCTGATGACGCACGCCTGGCTGTTCACCGGTCCGCCCGGCGCCGGTCAGGTCACCGCCGCGCGGGCCTTCGCCGCCGCACTCCAGTGCACCAGCCCCGACCTCGCGCTCGGCGGCACGCCCGGCTGCGGATTCTGCGACGGCTGCCACACCGTGCTCGCCGGCAGCCACGCCGACGTGAAGTACGTCCGGACGGACGGCCTGTCCATCGGCGTCGGCGACATGCGTGACCTGGTGATGCGCGCCTCCAGCTACCCGACCGGCGGCCGCTGGTCGGTGATCCTGGTGGACGCCGCCCACCGGCTCACCGAGGCCGCCGCGAACGCGCTGCTCAAGGGCGTGGAGGAACCCTCCCCGCGCACCGTCTGGCTGCTCTGCGCCCCCTCCGTCCAGGACGTCCTACCGACCATCCGCTCGCGCTGTCGCCTGCTGGTGCTGCGCACCCCCGCCGCCGAGGCGGTCGCCGACACGCTGGTGCGCCGCGACGGCGTCGAGCCGGAGACCGCCCGGCTCGCCGCGCTCGCCGGGCAGGGCGACATCGAGCGCTCCCGCCGCCTCGCCGTCGACGAGCAGGCCCGCTCCCGGCGTGCGGAGGTGCTGCGGATCCCGCTGGAGGTCGGCGACATCGGCGGCTGCCTGGCCGCCGCCCAGCGCCTGGTCGACACCGCCAAGGCCGACGCCGAGGCGCTCGCCGAAACCCAGGATGCCAAGGAGACCGACGACCTCAAGGCGGCCTACGGCGCCGCCGAGGGCAGCAAGGCCCCGCGCGGCATGGCCGGCGCGGTCAAGGAGCTGGAGAAGCGGCAGAAGAGCCGCGCCACCCGTACTCGCCGGGAGACCCTCGGCGTGGCCCTGCTCGACCTGCTGGGCTTCTACCGGGACGTGCTCGCGATCCAGCTCGGCTCCAGCGGCGCGCTCGCCAACGAGGACCAGCGGCAGGCGCTGAACCGGGTGGCCCAGGCCGGTCCGGCGGAGGGTACGCTGCGCCGGATCGAGGCGGTGCTGGCCTGCCGCGAGGCGTTGGACCGCAACGTGGACCCGCTGCTCGCGGTCGAGGCGATGACGGTGGCGCTGCGCGCGGGCTGAGCCGACCGCGGGGCGTCCGCCGGTCGTCCGCCGGCCCGTTCTGCTCCGTCGCGTTCTGCTCCGACGCGCTCTGCGGGCCCCGCTCCGCCTGACCGGCTCCGTCCGACCGCTCCACCGGCCGACGGCCGTACGCCTGCCGGAGCCGGTGCGCTGTCCCACCTTCGAGTGAACGAGCGATACGCGCCGGGCACACCCGCGTGTGACCGTCCGCCGGTTGTGCACGCTGGGGGCCGACTGCGCCCGGACGGGCCGGTCGCCTCCCGTACGCGCCGGGTCCGGTCCGGCGCCGGCCCTCCTCCGAGGCGGTGCGTCGCATGGTTCGTTCGCTCCTCGTCATCCCCCTACTGGCCGCCGCGCTCGGCGGGATCTGGCTCGCCCGCGGGGCCCTCCAGCGCTGGCGCGACCTGCGGGCCGCCGAGACCTACGAGCTGGCCGGCGACCGGTGGCCGATGCTGCTGCGGGCGGGCGGCGCGATGGTCTGCGGGGTGTGCGTCACCGGACTGACGCTGCTCACCGCCCTCGGCGCCTTCGGCGGCCTCGGTCGCGGCGACCGGCAACCGGACCGGTCGGAGCCCGTCGTGGACACGGCGGGTGCGGACGCGGGGGCAGCGGGCGGTGCGGCCGTCCGGCAGCAGGCGGTACCCCCCGCGGCCACCGAGTCGGCCGCTGCCGCCCCCGGCACGGCCGCCACCACGGCCCCTGCGGTGGCCAGCCGCTTCGACAGCGTCGGCCACCCGGGCGGCGGCGAGCTGCTCCAGTCCGCCGTGCTCGGCCCCGACGGGCGTCCGCGCAACGTCCGGGTCTGGCTTCCGCCGCAGTACCCCAAGGAGCCCAACGCGCGCTTCCCGGTCGTGGTGATGCACGCGGCCGCGCCGCGCAAGACCGCCGACGCCGAGGTGCCCGACGTCTTCGAGGGCATCGGTTCGGCGCTGCAGACCGGCAAGTCCCGTCCGTTCATCCTGGTCGCCCCTGAGGCGCCCAACGGCACCGCCCACCCCTGCGAGCTGGTCGCCGCCGCCCCGGCCGCCGTCGCCGACGACGCGGCGCTGCGCACGACCATCGCGGCCTCCTTCCGCACCCTGCCGCCCGGCCCGGCGTCCTGGGGTGCCCTGGGCGTCGAGGGCGGCGCGCCGTGCGCGGCCGCCGCCGGGCTGGCCCGCCCCGACCTGTACGGCGCGGCCGCCGCGGTCTCCGGCCGGTACGACGCCGCCGCGCTCACCCAGACCGGCGCCGAGGCCCCGACCGGCAGCGCGGCCAAGCTGCTGCTGGCCGCCGCCAAGGCCGACGCCGCCGGGCTGGACGCGGCCCGCAAGCTCCAGGCTTCGCTCAAGGCGGGCGCCGGTCCGGCGGCCAAGGCCGAGGTGCGGATCTCGGACAACGTGCAGGACTTCACGCCCGACCGGGAGCGGCTGAGGCTGGTCCGGCAGGCGGCGCAGTTCCTGGCCGAGGCGCTGGCCAAGTCTTCCTGAGGGAGCGCCGAGCGGGCGTTACGCTGCCCGGTACCCCGGGGTGGGTGCCGGGCAGCGGCGCATCCCCCGGGCTCCCCGCGTCCCCCGGCCTTCCCGTCTCCCCGTGTTCCTGTCTTCCTGCCTTCCGGTCCGTCTTCGTGTCATCACGTCATCGCGTCATCACGTCATCGCGTTTTCGTTCCTTCGATCCCTTCTGAGGAGAGCAACCGGATGAGGGCCTTCGGGCGGGTTCGGGTACGGGCCGCCGCGGTGCGGCTGTCGGCCGCGGCGGTGGTCGTCGGGCTGCTGGCGGTCGGGTGCAGTTCGGGCCCGTCCGGGGTGCCGGGGGCGGCCTCGTCCGACTCGGCCCACCCCGGTGGGTCCTCGGCCCCGGGCCCCGGCACGTCGGGGGCCACGCCGCTGGAGCCGCTGCCCGCCGACGTCCCGGCCGGGCTCGCGCCGTACTACGCGCAACGGCCGGCCTGGCAGTCGTGCGATGGCGGGTTCGAGTGCACGACGTTCCGGGTGCCGCTGGACTACGACCACCCGGGGGACGGCGACCTCACCCTCGTTGCTGCCCGCTCGGTGGCCGAACCCGCCGCGGCCGGAGTGGTCACCGGCGCCGGGGCGGTCACCGGCGCCGGCGCCCACGACCCGCGGCTCGGGTCGCTGCTGCTCAACCCGGGCGGGCCCGGCGGCTCGGCGATCGAGTACCTGGAGGCGACCGCCCGGACGTTCGACAGCGGGGTGCGCGCCCGGTACGACCTGGTCGGCCTCGACCCGCGCGGGGTGGGCCGCAGCAGTCCCGTCACCTGCCTCAGCGGCGACCGGATGGACGCCTTCACCGCCGTCGACCTGACCCCCGGCGACCAGCGCGGGATCGACGCACTGGTCGCCGCCGACAAGGAGTTCGCCGAGGGCTGCCGGAAGCAGGCCGGTCCGGCACTCGGCCACCTCAGCACCGTCGAGGCCGCCCGGGACATGGACGTGCTGCGCGCCCTGCTCGGCGACGAGAAGCTCAACTTCGTCGGCAAGTCCTACGGCACCTTCCTCGGCGCCACCTACGCCGGGCTGTTCCCGAGCCGGGCCGGCCGGCTGGTGCTGGACGGCGCGATGGACCCGGCGCTCGACTCGGTCACCGGCAACCGCACCCAGGCCGGCGGTTTCGAGACGGCCTGGGCCGCCTTCGCCAAGGACTGCGCCAAGCGCGAGGACTGCCCGCTCGGGCGTACCGAGCAGCAGGCCGGCGAGCGGCTCACCGCCCTCTTCGCGGCCGTCCGGACCGCCGCACTGCCCACCACCGACAACGGGCGGCGGCTCACCGAGGCCCAGGCGACCACGGGCGTCATCGAGGCGATGTACGCCGACTTCCTCTGGCCCAAGCTGCGCGCCGCCCTCGCCGACGCCACGGCGGGCGACGGCACCGGGCTGCTGAAGCTCTCCGACGCCTACTACGGGCGCGAGGCGGACGGCTCGTACCCCAACCTGATGTTCGCCAACACCGCGGTGAACTGCCTGGACCTGCCCGCCCCGTTCAGCGGGCCGGAGGACGTCCAGCGAGCGGTGCCGGACTTCGAGCACACCTCGCCGCACTTCGGGCGGGACATGGCCTGGATGGCGCTGACCTGCGCGTACTGGCCGGTCCGGGCCACCGGTGCGGCGCACACCATCCGGGCGGCGGGCGCCGCCCCGATCGTCGTCGTCGGCACCACCCGCGACCCGGCCACGCCGTACGCCTGGGCCCAGTCCCTGGCCGGACAGCTGGAGTCCGGTCGCCTGCTCACATTCGACGGTGACGGCCACACCGCCTACGGCCGGCACAGCGCCTGCGTGGACGGCGCGGTGAACCGCTTCCTGCTTACCGGGGAGGCCCCTGAGCAGGGCAAGCGCTGCGACCGGTAGGGGCTGGGGCGCCGGGCGGCCGGCAGGTAGTTTTCGTTTCAATCGATTACCGGTGCGACGTTACGATGAGCGCCCCCCTCTGCCGCCCTTCCCCCACAGGAGCGCATCGTGCTCGGAGTCGACAACCTGGCGACGTACGTCCTCGGCGCCCTCGTCATCGTCCTGCTGCCCGGCCCCAACTCCCTGTACGTGCTGTCCGTCGCCGCCCGCAAGGGCATCCGGACCGGCTACCGGGCCGCAGCCGGCGTCTTCGTCGGCGACCTCACCCTGATCAGCCTCACCTCGATCGGCGCGGCCTCCCTGCTGAAGGCCAACCCGGCCGTCTTCGCGGTGGTCAAGTTCGGCGGCGCCGCCTACCTGCTCTGGATCGGCTACGGCATGCTCCGCGCCGCCCGTCAGCTCTGGCGCGAACGCCGGGCCGCGGCCGACCCCGCCACCGAGACGGCCCCCGAGTCCACCGAGAACCCCTTCCGCCGCGCCCTGGTGGTCAGCCTTCTCAACCCCAAGGCCATCCTCTTCCTGCTCTCCTTCTTCACCCAGTTCGTCGACCCCTCCTACAGCCGGCCCGCCCTCTCCTTCGTCCTCCTCGGCGGCATCCTGCAGACCTTCAGCGTCCTCTACCTCTCCCTGCTGATCTTCGCCGGCACCACCCTCGCCACCGCCTTCCGCCGCCGCAAGCGCCTCTCCGCCACCCTCACCAGCGGCGTCGCCGTCCTCTTCGCCGGCTTCGCCGCCAAGCTCGCCGTCTCCTCCGCCTGACCCACCCCCCTGGTATCCGAGTACGGATCACCCGCGAACCTGTGTAGACTGGCCCGCGTTGCCGCCACACACGGCAACGGTGCCGCCTTAGCTCAGTTGGCCAGAGCAACGCACTCGTAATGCGTAGGTCGCGGGTTCGAATCCCGCAGGCGGCTCAGTGGAGGCCCAGGTCATGTAGCCCGTGACCTGGGCCTTTTGTCGTTCGTGGGCGCGCTCGGGCGGGGTGGGGCCGCTGTATGGTCGACCGGTGGCAAATCTCCCGCTCTTCGGCGTCGACAA
Organism: Kitasatospora sp. NPDC038210; assembly: GCF_055600605.1. NCBI lineage: Bacteria > Bacillati > Actinomycetota > Actinomycetes > Kitasatosporales > Streptomycetaceae > Kitasatospora > Kitasatospora sp. NPDC038210. The sequence continues at coordinate 34,267 of NZ_JBVJYK010000003.1, forward strand.
GCAGGCTCTGCCAGAGGTCCCTGAAGAGGCGGTCGAGCACGGCGAGGTGTTCACGAGGCGCTGGGTCGTCGAGCTCATCCTCGATCTGCTCGGGTACACGGCGGACAAGGACCTCGCGCGGCTGAGGGTCGTCGAGCCGGCGTGCGGCGGGGGAGCGTTCCTCGGTGTGATCGCTTCCCGGATCAGCGCCTCGTGCCGGGCTCACGGTCGGCCGATCACCGATGCGGTGGGCGCTGTGCGTGCGTTCGACCTGCTCGGGCGGAACGTGGCAGAGAGCCGGGGGCTCGTCGAGCAGCGGCTCCAGGATGACGGCTGGGAGCGGGGCGACGCCCGGAAGGTCGCTTCGAGCTGGGTGGTACAGGACGACTACCTGCTCCGGGCCGACTCCGGGCAGCGCGCGGACTTCGTCGTGGGCAATCCCCCCTACATCAGGCTGGAGGACGTCCCCGAGGGGCGGATGGACGCCTACCGCCGTGCCTGCGCCACGATGGGAGGCCGCGCCGACATCTACATCGGCTTCTACGAGGTGGCACTCCGGAGCCTGGCGCCGGGGGGCCGTCTCGGGTTCATCTGCGCGGACCGCTGGATGCGGAACCAGTACGGCCGCAAGCTCCGGCATTTGGTGACGCGGGAGTTCAGCATGGACCTGGCGCTGGTGATGCACGACGTGGACGCGTTCCAGGAACAGGTCTCGGCCTACCCCGCGATCACGGTCGTCTCCCGCCGGGAGCAGGGCGGAGCGGTTGCGGCCGACACGACCCGGGCGTTCGGGGAGCCGGAGGCCCGCGAGTTCCTCGCCTGGTACGAGGCGGAGGACCGGGAGCCGATCGTCACGGCCGCTTACCAGGCCGCTCCGCTGCCGCACTGGTTCCCCGGAGAGGACTCCTGGCCGGCGGCCTCACCCGCGAGGCTGGCCGTTCTCGAGGATCTCAGCGACCGGTTCCGGCCGCTGGAGGACAGCGTCACGGGCACGCGCGTCGGCATCGGCATCGCCACCGGCGCGGACAAGGTCTTCATCACCGACGATCCCCAACTGGTGGAGGAGGACCGCCTCCTGCCCCTGGCCATGGTGCGGGACACCACCAGCGGCTCCATCGACTGGAGCGGCTCCCGTCTGGTCAATCCGTGGGACTCGGAGGGCCGACTCGTCGACCTCGCTGCCTATCCGAAGCTCGCCGCCCACTTCCGTCGGCACAGCGGGGTCCTGCGCAAGCGGTACGTGGCGGCCAAGCAGCCGGAGCGCTGGTACAAGACCATCGACAAGGTCGACCACGGGCTGACCAGTCGGCAGAAACTCCTGTTCCCGGACATGAAACTGACCATCCATCCGGTCCTTGACAAGGGCAGGTTGTACCCTCACCACAACCTGTACTTCATCGTCTCGGACGTCTGGAACATGCGGGTGCTCGGGGGCCTGCTCCTCTCCAAGGTGGCTGAGGCGTTCGTGGAGGCGTACGCGGTCAAGATGCGTGGGGGCACGCTCCGTTTCCAGGCGCAGTACCTCCGCAGGATCCGCGTGCCGGACCCGGCGGCCATCGCCGAGGAGGACCGGACCGCCCTGGCGCGCGCCTTCGACGAGCGGGACGTGGAGGCGGCCACCGAGGCAGCGCTGCGTGTCTACGGGCTCACCGAGCTTCCCGATTAGGAGGAACCGACCTTGACGGTCAGCCGCCAGGACTTCGAGGACGCCGTCGCGGCGTACTGGGGTGTCAAACAGGCCCAGAACGAACAGTCGGCGATCAAGGCGGCGGTCGGCGCGGGCACCGCCGGCTCCGTGCGGGGCGGCAAGCACTTCGACTCCATCGCGACCCTCCTCGCGAAGTTCTTCCTCGAAGCCGGCTACCCGCCCGGGAGCATCCGGATCGCCAAGTCCCAGCGGCTGGAACTCCCGGGCTACTACAGGCCCCAGAAGCAGTGGGACGTCGTCGTCGCGTACGAGGACACGCTGGTGGCCGCCTTCGAGCTGAAGGCCCTGGGCGGGCCGTCGTTCGGCAACAACTACAACAACCGGGTGGAGGAGGCCCTCGGCAGCGCCGTCGACCTCCGGAGGGCCGCGCTGGCCGACCTCTACCCCGGCGAGAAGCCCTGGCTCGGCTACTTCTTCATCATGCAGGACGAGGAGGGATCGAGGCGGCCGGTCAGGCCGGCCGCGGGAGCTCTCCCCGTCGAGGAGATCTGGCACGGCAAGTCCTACCAGGAACGGTTCGGCATCTTCTGCCAGCGGCTGATGACCGAGCAGCTGTACGACGCGGTCTGCTACGTCACGTCGTCCGCGACCGAGCCGAAGCCGAACGAGCCGGTCGCCAGTCTGGACTGGAGGCACTTCTCCGCCGCCATCAACGCGCGGATCGGCTACCTGCAGGAGCTGGGGTTGCCGAAGCCGCACTGGCCCGACAACCCGCTGTTCGGGGACCCCGGCCGGGGCTGATCGGGGTGGGGCCCAGGCCGGGGGTCGTCCGGCCTGGGCCTTTTGCGTCCGCGGGCGGGGGAGTGGGCCCGGTGTGGGTGGGCGGGCGGACGGATGGGTGGGTCAGGCGGCGATGGCGAGGATGTGGGGGTGGGCCAGGGTTCGGTAGGCGGCGGTGCACAGGGCGATCGAGCGGTCGAGTCGTGCTGCGTTGAAGTAGAGGTGGCGGTTGGTCAAGAGGTCGTGGTCCACGAGGAGTTCGAGGTCGGGGTGGAACGAGAAGGGGATGATCGAGCCGCTCGTGCAGCCGCTCAGTCGTTCGGCGGTGGTGCGGTCCGCGAAGCCGACCCGGTCGGATCCCAGGGCGTGGCCGACGGCATCCAGGTCGACCCGGCGGTCGCCCGGCACCACGGCGAGCGCGTAGCGGCCGCCGCCGTCCCGCTTGGTTCGTTTGGCTCGGAGGACGATGGACTTGGCGGCCTGTGCCAGTGGGTGGCCGCGTAGTTCGCTGGCGAGGGCGGTGTTCCCCTCCGGCTCGTGGCAGATCGTGCGGTAGGCGGCGGGGTTGGTCGCCAGGAGGACCAACAGTCTTCTGTAGGTGGAGAGTTCGGCGGGGTCGAAGGGTGCGGTGGGGTCGGAGGAGTCGGAGGAGTCGGTGATCCCGGTCGGGCGTCCGCCGGTGTCCGGGCTCGTGCTGGACAGGGCAGGGGTCATGGGTGCGTCCTCACAGACGGGCATCGGGGCGTGGCGCGGCCCGTCGCCCTGCCTGCGCAGCACGACGGGCCGTCGTTCTGGGCCTTGCCTGGTGCTGTGGTGCGGTTGACGGTCCTGGGCGCGCGCGGCCCTGGCCCACCGTGCGCCGGGAGGATCGCCTCGGCGAGGGTCGGGCCTGCCAGGGCGCTCGGGTGTTCGGCGCCTCCGGGACCGGGCCATCGTACTCCGGCGCTCCGGCCCCGGGCCGGGCCCAATCTGCCGGTTGACCGGCAGCTTTGCGGACCCGGGCGGGCGCGCGGACTCCTTGTTGCCGGAGGCGACGGGCACCTGTCCGGACGGGGGCGCTCGCGCCCGCCCGGCGGCTCAGCGGGTGGCGTGGCGTATCGCGTCCACCGTGAGCACGCCCAGCGCCAGTACGGCGGCGAGGCCGGCGACGGCTGCGGGTGCCGGGGCGCGGTCCCCCGAGACGCCGAGGAAGTCCAGCCCGCCGACGTGGTTGATCATTCCGTACCAGAGCAGCGGGTAGACGGTCTGGAACAGCCGGGGGCCGCGGGTGACGGTGCCGCAGAGCATGGCCAGGGCTGGGATCAGCAGTGCGCCGGCCAGGGCGCCCGCGGCGGCGCGGGGCTCTCCGGCGCCGAGCAGCCGGACCAGCGATCCGGCCACCACCGCGAGTGCCGGGACGATTCCGGCGAGCAGGGCGGCCAGCCCCCGGCGGAGCGGGGACGGGCAGGCGCCGAGCAGTTCGGCGGTGCTGCCGCCGTCCGCCCGGTGGCCCATCCGGGACCAGAGCAGCACCGGCCACAGCATCGCGAACGGCAGCACCGCGTGGCTCGGCCCGTCCGGTGCCACGCTCAGTGCCGCCGCGGCGATGACGGCGGCCCCGGCCCACCACCACTGCTGCCCCTGCACCAGGATCCGCAGCTCGCCGGTGAGCGCGGCGGTCACCGTGCGGCCCTGGCGGGCCGGGGTCAGCCGGGCCGGATCCAGGGCGAAGCCGGCCGCTCCGGGCTCCGGTGCCGTGCCGGCCCGTTCGCCGTCCCGCGCCGCGCTGCGGCCCCATCCGCCCGGACGCACCCCCGTCGCGCCCGGGCGGAGCCCCGTCGGGGCCGGGCGGGCCTCCGTCCCGTCGAAGCGCCGGAACCACAGCGCCCCGAGCAGCGCGAGCCCGAGCGCCGCCGCGATCAGCAGCAGCCCCGTCGCGGCCGGCCCGCCCGCCTCGCCCGGCCCCAGACCGGGCCAGTCGAAGGTGCCGAGCACCCGGTTGTCCGCCGTCAGCCCGACCCCGAACTCCACACCGTCGACCGGCCGTCCGCCGGCCGCGAGCACCTCCCGGATCGACGCGGTGATCCGGCGCATGCCCAGCAGGTCCAGCCCGCCGGTGGTCTGCGCGCCCAGGACGAACACCAGCCAGACCGCGAACCAGACCATCGACCCCAGCCCGCCGCGCAGCCCGGGCACGGTGTCGAAGAGCACCGCGCACCCGGCCACCGCCGCCAGCAGCGGCAGCGTGATCAGGACGTACGGCAGCAACAGCCGCACCACGTCCACCCGGTCCGAGTCCCCCTTGAGCAGCTGCACCCCGAGGGCCGTCCCGGCCAGGGCGAGCAGCATCGAGCCGAAGAGCAGCAGGTTGCTGCCGAACTTGCCCGCCAGGTAGGCGATCCGGCCCGTCGGCGTGGCGGCGAGCAGTCGGCCCACGCCGCTCTGCTCGTCCCGGGGGATCGCCCCGCGCGCGATGCCGAAGCCCGCCAGCGAGAGCCAGACCGCGCCGCCGAGCGCGGTCACCGTCCCCACGTAGCCGCTGGTGTAGCGGCCGTGGAGGTCGGTCACCTGGAACACCTCCCACCGGGAGTCGCCGAGCGGTGCGGCCAGTAGTCCGAGGGCGAGCGTGCCGATCAGCACGACCAGGTACCCGGGCCGCCGCCGACGCTCCCGGAAGTCGGCCAGCGCGAGCGCCCCGACGCGCGTCACCACGCCGCCACCTCCTCGGCTGACGCCGAGGTCCCGGCCGGGGCGGCGGTGAGCAGCAGGTACGCGTCCTCCAGCCGGGGCGTGACGGGCTGCGCCTCCGGTGCGGGCCGGCCCCCGGACAGCACCCGGACCCGGACGCCCTCCGGGGTGCGGGTGGTGCCGCCGAGCAGGAACCGCGAACGCAGCGACGGGAGTCGGTCGGCGGCGACGGTCAGCTCCCACACCGAGCCCTCCGCGCGGCCCAGGAGCTCCTCCGGAGTGCCGTGGTGCAGCAGCCGGCCGTGCCCCATGACGGCGATCCGGTCCGCCGTGGCGGCGACGTCCGGGACGATGTGGGTGGACAGCACGACGATCCGGTCGGCGCCGAGCGCGCTCAGCAGGCTGCCGAAGCGCAGGCGCTCCTCCGGATCCAGCCCGACCGTCGGCTCGTCCACGATCAGCAGGGCCGGGTCGTTGAGCAGCGCCTGGGCGATGCCGACCCGCTGGCGCATCCCGCCGGACATCGCCCCGAGCCGCTGCCCGGCCGCGCCCGACAGGTTGACCAGGTCGAGCAGTTCGTCGATCCGGGCCTTCGCGGGGCGGCGCCGCATGCCCTTGGCGGCGGCCAGGTACCCGAGGAACTCGCGGGCGGTGAGCTGCGGGTACACGCCGAAGTCCTGCGGGAGGTAGCCGACGGCACGGCGCAGCGGCCCGGGGCGGCGGGCGGTGTCGACGCCCTCCCAGAGCACCCGGCCCGAGGAGGGCCGGGTGACCGTGGCCAGGATGCGCATCAGGCTCGACTTGCCGGCGCCGTTGGCGCCGAGCAGGCCGAGCACGCCGGGCCGTAGCGTCAGCGAGAAGGAGTCCACCGCGCGCTTGCCGCCGCGGTACTCCTTGGTCAGGTCGAGGATCCGGAGTTCGGTCACGACCGGAATGCTTCCGGGCGGGGCCCGTTCGCACATCTGCCGTTCGGCAGAGATGCGCGGGTTTCCGGGCGGAAACGGCGGGAGGGGTGGGCCTTTCGGCACACCCCTCCCGCCGTTCACACGACTCAGTCCTCGTCGCCGCCGAGGTCGCCGAGGTCGCCCGCGAGGTCGCCGTCCGGGGTGCCGCTGATCGCGTACCCCTGCCGGCGCGCCTCGTAGCAGGCCACCGTCGCGGCCGCCGACACGTTCAGCGAGCCGACCCGGCCCAGCTGCGGCACGAACACCACCTGGTCGCAGAGCGCCAGCGCCTCGGGCGTGATCCCGCGGTCCTCGTGCCCGAGCACGAAGGCCACCGCCGGGGTCAGCTCGGCGGCGAACATCGGCACGGCCTCGTCCGCCAGCTCCAGGCCGACCACCTTGAAGCCGTCGGCCTTCGCCGCCGCCACCGCCTCGGCGACGGTCGGGAAGTGCTCCACCTTCAGGTACTTGTCGGTGCCCATCGCGGCCTTCTGCGCGCCGGACGAGCGCACCGACGGGGTGTCCCCGGTCAGGTACAGCTTCTCGGCACCCATCGCCGCACCGGTCCGGACCACCGAGCCGACGTTGAACGGCGACTGCAGGTTCTCCAGGATCATCGCGAGCCGGAACGCGTTGCTGCGCCGCCAGGATCGGTGCAGTCGCTTCAGTTCGGTCCCGCGCAGCTGCTTCACGTCGTCGTCCCTCGTCCGCTCTCGGAGCCCTCGCCCGCCTCGGGGCGGGGCCGCACTTCCAGAATCCGGCTCCCGTTGACCGACGTGACCCGGCTGGTCGGGTAGCCCTGCTCGTTCAGCCACTTCTGGAGCGAGTCCGAGCCCAGGTGCTTCTGCACCACCAGGAACGCCGAGCCGTCCGGGGTCAGCCGGCCGAGCCAGTGCGCGAGCAGGCGGCGCAGCGCGGCCTTGCCGATCCGGATCGGCGGGTTGGAGTAGATGGTGGCGAAGCGGACGTCCTCGGGGACGTCGTCGGGCAGGGCGGCGTGGACGTTCCCGAGCCCCAGCGCCTCGGCGTTCAGCCGGACCAGCTCCAGGGCGCGCTCGTTGACGTCCACCGCCCAGACCGGGAGGCGCTTGCGCCGGCTCGCCCAGGTGAGCGCGATCGGACCGTACCCGCAGCCGATGTCCAGGATCGGGCCGCGCACCCGCGGCGCGGGTGCGTGCTCCAGCAGGATCCGGGTGCACGGGTCGAGCCGGCTGCGGGAGAACACCCCGGTGTCGGTGGTCAGTTCCAGGGTGAGGTCCGGCAGGGAGACCGTGATCGGCCGGCGGTCGCTGGCGACCTCGGGTGCACCGGTGAAGTAGTGCGAGCCGGACATGCTTTCCCCGTCGTTCGTATGGGCCTCGGGGCCACCGGGTGGGTGTGGGTAAGCCCTTTGTACGGCACCGATCGTACCCCCGGCGGCCTCGGCGGCGTTCCGGGCGGGCGGGCCGGCGGGCGCCGCGGCGGGCCCCGGGGCGGATCGGACGGCGGGCCCTCCGCTCAGGCGGCGCCGGGGACGTTGCGGGTGGCCACGTTGAGGCGGTTCCAGGCGTTGACGGTGAAGCAGACCGAGATCAGCTGCGCCGGCTCGGCCTCGGCGAAGTGCTCGGCGGCCCGGGCGTACACCGCGTCCGCCACCCCGTCGCCGACCCGCGCGATCGCCTCGGCGAGCGCCAGGGCGGCCCGCTCCCGCTCGCCGTACACCCCGGCCGGGGCCTCCGGCCAGACCGGCAGCAGGTAGATCCGCTCGTCGCTCTCGCCGGCCTTGCGGGCGTCCTTGGTGTGCACGTCCAGGCAGTACGCGCAGCCGTTCAGCTGCGAGGTGCGCATCTGGACGAGCTCGACCAGCGCCGGGTCCAGGCCCTCGCGGGCGGCGGCGTCCAGGGCGATCATCGCGCGGAACACCTTCGGGACGGTGCGGGCGTAGTCGAGGCGGGCGGGGGATCCGATGGTCCCGTTCGTCGTCATGACGACGACCCTAGGGACGGAGTGCACCCGTCATCAGGGTCATTCGGGCGCATGATCCGCGGGTCAATCAGGGGGGCGCGCGCCGGGCCCGGGCCGCGTCCGGGCCGGGCGTCGCGCGGCCTCCGGCAACACGCCGGGGCGGACCCGGCGCTTCGCGTCGGGGCGCCGGGCGGCGGATACTTCCAGTACGCCACCCGAGCCCGTGGGAGCCTCCGAACAGTGAGGACGGACGCCATGCCGCAGGATCACGAGGAGTACCTGATCGACGAGACCGTCGAGACCGTCGAGCCGGACGAGGAGGCGCCGAAGGTCGACGAGTACGACGAGGTCGCCGAGCGCCGCGCCCTCGGCGCCGACCCGGCCACCGACGTCGCGGACGCCGCGGAGCAGTCCCGGGTGGTCCAGCTCGACGAGGACGAGTACCGGGAGTAGCCGCCGGGGCGGTGGTCCCCGGGGCGGTGGCCCCCGGGGTCTACAGCGCGCGACGGCGCTGCAGCCAGGCCATCGCGGCCCACCCCGGGAGCACCGGCAGGATCAGCGTCAGCAGCCGGTACAGCGCCACCGCCGCCAGTGCGCCGCCCTTCTCCATCGACGCGGTCTGCTGCAGCAGCGTGATCAGCGCCCCGTCCACCGCGCCGGCCCCGCCCGGGGTCGGCGCCGCGCTGCCCGCCGCGTTGCCCACCAGGAACACCACCGCGACGGAGGCGAAGGACGGCTCGCGGCCGATCGCCCGGGCGCAGCAGTAGAGGCAGGAGATCAGGCAGATCGACACCAGCAGCTGGCCGGTCACGCCCACCGCCAGGCGGGTCGGGCTGCGCAGCAGGTCCAGCAGTCGGGGCAGCACCTCGGTCGTCAGCGGCCGCAGCCGCGCGGCCAGCCACCGCCGGGCCACCGGGATCGCCGACACCACCGCCAGCAGGGCCGCTGCGCCCGCCAGCCCGCCCACCACGGCGGGCAGCGCGTCCAGCTCGGAGCCGCCCGGCTGCAGGTCCAGCAGGTAGACGAAGGCGCCCAGCTGCAGGAGGTGCAGCACGAGCCCGATCATCGTCCCCACGCCGACGCTGGACAGCGCCTGCGCCGTCGGGATGCCCGCCTTCTGCAGCAGCCGGGTGTTCAGCGCCACCCCGCCGACCCCGCCGGGTGACACCAGCTTCACGAACGACCCGGCCACCTGCGCCAGCACCGCGTTGCGGAAGTCCAGGCGTTCCGGCACGAAGCCGACGAAGCCCATCGCCGCCGTGACGTGGCTGGTCGCCGCTGCCGCCAGTGCCAGGAGCAGCCACCACGGATCGGCGTCGGCCAGGGCGGAGACCGGATTGTCCTCCGCCGCGAACAGCTGCGGGATGAGCAGCCACCCGGCCACCACCCCGCCCACGACGGCCAGCAGCGTCCGGGGCCGCAGCCGCTCCAGGCGCACCGGCCGGCCCACCACCTGCGGGCGTGCCCGCAGCACCTCGGCCCGGATCTCCTCCAGCAGCCCGCCGGGCGCGGGGGCGTGCTCGGCCTGCGCGCCGTCGCTGCCGGAGCCGGCGGTCGGGGCGGTGGATGTGGTGGCGGACGTGGCGGTGAGCGTGGCGGTGACGGCGTTCGCACGGTTGCCGGCGGTGGGGCGGGAGCCCGCGTCGGCGGGTGACGGCTCCGGGTGGACCGGGGCCGGTCGGGCGGGTTTCCCGTGGCGTTTGAGGGCGCGGCGGGTGGTGTGGGTGAGCGCCATGGGTTGGAGGAGGGGGAGGACGGCGTCGATCGGGTCGGGGCCGAGGACGGCGGTGGCGGTGCGGACCGAGCGGGCGGCGCCGGTGCGCAGGGCGAGCGTGGTGAGGAGCTGGGCGACGTCGCAGCGCAGCACGAGTTCGGTGGCGGCGATGTCGCCGTCGGCGAAGTCGACCAGGTGCACCGCGCCCGAGCCGTCCACCAGCAGGGAGGAGGGGACGAGGGCGCGGTGGGCGATCTCGCGGCGCTGGAGGAGGGCGAGCTGGCCCCAGGCGTCGACGAGCAGCTCGTCGGTGATCTCCTCGTCGGCGAGCTGGTCCAGGGTGCGGCCGTCCAGCCGCTCGTACGCGATGAGGGCGGTGTCCTGGCCGAGGCCTGCGGTGGCGGCGATGTCGCGGGTGCGGACGCCGGCCGCCAGGGCCGCGTACGTGACCAGGGCCTCGTGCTCCAGCCCGGTGCGCGGGGAGCGCAGGGCCCGGGGGTCGGGGGCGGTGCGCAGGCGCAGTCGGCGCCAGGCCCGCTGGACGGCGGCGGCGGTGACGGCCTGCCGGTCGAGGAGCTGGACGTCGAGGTCGGGGCGGCCGTCGGTCTGCCGGACCCGGTAGCGGTCGGGCCCGGTCGGCTGGGCCTCGACCGGGCGCAGGCCGCTCTCGCGCAGGGCGCGCAGGATCTCGCCGGGCCGGGGGCAGGGGTCGGGGCTGCCGACCGCGTACAGGGTGCCGTGGGCGCCGGTCCAGCCGATCAGCAGGCCGAGCAGCAGTGCGGTGGGGGTGGCGTAGCCGCAGGCCAGTCCGGCGAGGCCGGAGAGGGCGAGGACCGTCCAGGGCAGGCGGCGTTCACGGCTGCCGGAGGCGGTCATGAAGGCGAGGACCGGGGCGAGGTAGCCGTAGACCGGCTCGGTGCGCCCGAGGACGTTGCCGGGCAGCGGCTGGGTGAGCGCGGTGAGCAGCGAGTGCGGGGCGAGGCTGTCGGCCCACAGGTCCACGCCGAGGGTGGCGCCGTACGCGAGGACGGCGGCGAGCAGTCCGTCGGAGACCTGCTGGAGGGCCCGCCGCCGGTCGGGGCCGAACAGGCGCCGGACGGCGAGGCCGACCGGCAGCAGCAGGACGGCGGCGGTGGTGAGACCGCCGGCCAGGCTCGCCAGCGGTCGCGGCACCAGGCCGGCGGCCTCGGCGACGTCGGCGGCGATGCCGCCGGTGGTGGCGCGGGCGTAGTCGGCGAGCAGCAGGGTCAGCGCGATGGCGAGCAGGCCGCCGAGCAGCCGGATCAGGGCGACGGGTTGCCGCAGCCGACCGGTGGCGGGCATCGTCCGGGCCAGGAACCGGGCCGGTCCGGGCTGCCCGGGTATGCCGTCGGCGCCCCTCGCGCCGGCGCCTCTCGGGCCACTGCCCGGAGCGCCGCCGCTCGCAGCGCCACCACCTGCAGCGCCACTGCCCACAGCCCGGCTGTCCGGCGCCCCCGCGCCGCCGTTGCGCTGCGCAGGCACACCTCCGGTGTCGCCACCGTCGGTGTCGCCGTTCGTTCTCCCCGTCACGATCGCCACGGGTGGCATGCTCCCATGTCACCCGTGGACGCGGAGCGGGGACGCCGGTGGGCCGGTCACGCCTGCCGGGTCGGCAGCACGACCAGGTGGCGCAGGTTGACGTGCCGGGGGCGGCTGACGGTGTACGCGACGAGGTCGGCGATGTCCTCGGCCGCGAGCGCCGGGATGGCGGCGAACATGCCGCCGAGCTGGTCGCGCAGCACCGGGTTGTCGATGTGCCCGCCGAGTTCGGTGTCGGTCAGGCCGGGCTCGACGGCGCTGACCCGGACGTCGCGCGGGCCGAGCTCGCTGCGCAGGGCGGCCGACAGCTGGGTGAGCGCGGCCTTGGTGGCGCCGTACACGGCGTAGTCGGGGAAGACCACGTGCGAGGCGATCGAGGAGACGTTGACCAGGTCGGCGGTGCGGCCCTCGGCGGCGGCCGCGGTGAGGTCGGCGGTGAAGGCGCGGACGATCCGCAGCGCGCCGGTGAGGTTGGTGTCGACCATGCGGGTCCACTCGTCGATCCGGCCGTCGGCCAGGGGGTTGGGCAGCATCACCCCGGCGTTGTTGACCACCAGGTCGACCTGTCCCCAGGCGTCGTGGACGGCCTTCGCGGCGGCGTCCACGGAGGCCTGGTCGGTGATGTCGGCGGTGACGGCGAGCGCCTGGCCGCCCGCCGCGGCGATCTCGGCGGCGAGGGCGTCCAGCCGCTCGGTGCGGCGGGCGAGCAGGGCGACCCGGGCGCCCTGGGAGGCGAGCGTCCGGGCGGTGGCGGCGCCCATGCCGCTGGCGGCTCCGGTGACGACGGCGGTGCGGGCGGCGAGGGGGGCGAGGCTCATCGGGGGCTCCGGGTTCCTGGTGCGGTCGGGCTGACGTCGACCACTCTGCGCGGACCGCGACGGCCGACCCAGGGCCGTGTGCTTCCCGGGTACCGCCGTCCTGGGAACTCCCTTCCGGGGACGGCCTTTCCTGGGAACGGCAGTACCACCCTCGCTCCGCCGCACGCGACTAACCTGCCGGGCATGGAGAACACCTTGGGGGACTTCCTCCGTTCGCGCCGGGCCCGGATCCTGCCCGAGGAGGTCGGCCTGCCCTCGCACGGCCGCCGCCGGGTGCAGGGCCTGCGCCGGGAGGAGGTGGCGCAGCTCGCGGGCGTCAGCGTGGACTACTACGTCCGGCTGGAGCAGGGCCGGGGCGGCAGCGCCTCGGACGCGGTGCTGGACGCGGTGGCCCGGGTGCTGCGGCTGGACGCGGTGGAGACGGCGCACCTGCGCTCGCTCGCCCGGCCGCCCAGGGCCCCGACCGGGACGGCCGCCGGCCGGGGGCGGGCGCGGCAGCAGGTCCGGCCGGGGACGAGGCTGCTGCTGGACCTGATGACCGGGGTGCCGGCCTTCGTCCTGGGCCGCCGGATGGAGGTCCTGGCGTGGAACGCCCTGGGCGAGGCGGTGAACGGTTTCTCCACGCGTCCGGACGGCGGCGCGGACGGCCCGCCCAACCAGGCCCGGCACGCCTTCCTCGACCAGGCGGCCCGGGAGTACTACCGGCAGTGGGACGCGGTCGCCGCGGAGACCGTCTCCTACCTGCGCCGGGATGCCGGACTGCACCCCGACGACCCGGTGCTGAGCGCGCTGGTCGGCGAACTATCGGTGCGCAGCGAGGAGTTCGGCCGACTCTGGGCGGACCACCTGGTCCGGGAGAAGACCCACGGCGTCAAGCTGGTCCGGCACCCGCTGGTCGGCGACCTGGACTTCGGCTACGAGACCCTGGGCGTCAACGGTTCGCCGGACCAACTGCTGGTCGTCTACACCGCCCCGGTGGGGTCGCCGACCGCGCAGAAGCTGGCCCTGCTGGCGAGTTGGACGGCCCCGGCCGGGACGGCCGAGGCGGCCGGCCCCTCCGGGGTGTCGGAGGCGTCCTGAGCGGCCCGTCCCTGAGCGGGCGGAGCGGCCCCGAGCGGCTTAGCCTGCACTCATGAGTGCCTGCGAAGACCTCGCTCTGGCCCCTCAGGACATCGAGCCGCTCCCGCCCGCCGGCGGCTGCGCCGAGTGCCTGGCGCAGGGCCGCAGGGACTGGGTGCACCTGCGGATCTGCCTGGACTGCGGCCACGTCGGGTGCTGCGACTTCTCGCCGCAACGGCACGCCGCCGCGCACTTCCACAACACCTCCCACCCGGTGATCCGCTCGTACGAGCCGGGGGAGGACTGGCGCTGGTGCTTCGTCCACGAGGTCATGGGCTGAGGGAGACCGTGGGCCGGGGGAGGCCGTGGGCCGGGGCGGGCCTTCGTCACGGGTCGCGGGCTGCGGGCCGCCCCGGTGGCACGGGCGCGCAAGCCGGATAAAATCCGGACATAGCGACCGCGCGGCCCCTCCGGTCGACAGCCGTCCGGCCGGTGACCGCCGAAGGGAGGCCGACGATGACCAAGCGAGCCCCGGGCAGCACCGCCCAGCTCCGTCAGGGCACCCAGGAACTGCTCGAACGCCGCGGCATGGCGAGCCCACCCGCCCGGATCGCGCCGAAGCTGCGCACCGGTGCGATGTCCGCGGCCGGCACCGGCCACGGCAGCGGCGACGTGTTCCGCCACGGCGGGCGCGACGCGCCGACCACCGCCGTCCACGCCGCCCCCGCGATGCACGGTGAGCTCAAGGGCCACCGGCACCGCGGCGCGGAGAAGCACTCCGCGCACTGAGCGGCCGCCCGGCGCGCCGTTCCGCCGAGGGGCGGGCGCCGGGCCGTCGGCGCCCGCCCCTGATGCGCGGTCAGGGGCGTTGCGGGGAGCGGCCGGAGCGCGGCGGGCCGGACTGTCGGTGCCCTGCGCTAGGTTCGTCCCGTTCAGCACGCACGGCAGGACGACGGGGGCACACCATGGCCGACGTGATCACGGAGGAGCCGGTCGAGCTCCAGCTGGAGCGGTACCGGACCGAACTCACCGGCTACTGCTACCGCATGCTCGGCTCGGTCTTCGAGGCCGAGGACGCGGTGCAGGAGACCATGGTCCGGGCCTGGCGAGGGCACCGGGGCTTCGAGGGCCGGGCGGCGCTGCGCTCCTGGCTGTACCGCATCGCCACCAACGTCTGCCTGGACGCGTTGAACGGCCGCAACGCCAGGGCCCGTCCGATGGACCTGGCGGGCCCGGTCACGGTGGCCGCGGCGCACGGCACGCAACTGCCCGAGGTGACGTGGATCGGCCCCGCCCCGGACGGCCGGGTGCTGCCCGAGACGGGGGACCCGGCCGAGGTGGCCGCCCAGCGCGAATCGGTGAAGCTGGCCTTCGTGGCCGTGCTGCAGCGGCTCGCGCCCCGGCAGCGCGCGGTGCTGATCCTGCGCGAGGTGCTCGGCTGGAAGGCCGCCGAGGTGGCCGAACTCCTCGGCGTCACGGTGGCCTCGGTCAACAGCGCACTGCAGCGGGCCCGTGCGGTGCTCGCCTCGGACGCCCCGGCCGCCCGGCCGGCCCCCGCGCTGGACGAGGACCACCGCGCGCTGCTGGACCGCTACGTCCGCGCCTTCGAGGCCTACGACATGGACGGCCTGGCCGCGCTGCTGCACGAGGACGTCACGCTCAACATGCCGCCGTTCGCGATGTGGCTGCAGGGGGAGGACGAGATCAGGGCCTGGATGCTGGGCCCCGGGAACGGCTGCCGCGGCTCCCGGCTGCTCCCGGTCACGGCCAACGGCGGGCCGGCCTTCGCCCAGTACCGGCCGAGCCCGGCGGGCGGGCACGAGCCGTGGGCGCTGATCGTGCCGGAGGTGTCAGCGGGCCGGATCACCGGGTTCACCAACTTCCTGGACACCGACGTGCTCTTCCCGCTGTTCGGCCTGCCGCCCCGGCTGGACGCCGAGGAGGGCGACACCGAGTAGTCCGGCCGGGTCGAGTAGTCCGGCCGGGCCGAGCGGATCGGTCGGGCCGAGCGGATCGGCCGCGTCCGGCAGCAGCGCCGCGAGCCCGCTGAAGGCGAGCAGTTCGCGCAGCGGGCCGCTCGCGTTCAGCAGCACCACGCCCACCCCGTGCCGGGCTGCGGCGAGCCTCAGCCTGGCGAGCGCGTCGACGACGGCGAGGTCGGGGGCGCCCAGCGCGCCCAGGTCGCAGGTCAGTACGGTCACGGCGGGTGCGGTGCCGGGCGTCGTGCCGGGTGTCGTCCCGGTGGCGGTCGTCATGCGGGTTGGACCGGCGTGAGGGCGCCGACTCATCGGTCCGGCCCGAAATCCGGTGGCAGAGTGGGGTCGCCGAATCCACGCGCCCCAGGAGGACCACCGTGACGACAGAGCCCTTGAAGTCCCGCGAGGAATGGCTGGCGTCCCTGCCCAGGATCTACGCGGCGGCGGGCTGCCTGCTGCGGGACGAGTCCGGCCGGGTCCTGATCGTGAAGGCCGGGTACCGCGAGCACTGGCAGTTCCCGGGCGGCACGATCGACCTCGGCGAGGGCCCGGTCGAGTGCGCCGTACGGGAGTTGGAGGAGGAGACCGGGATCGTCGGGGAGGCCGGGGAGCTGCTGGCCATCTCCTGGACCCACCCGTCGGGCGAACTCGACCACCCCGCGGAGCACTTCATGTTCGACTTCGGCACCGTCCCGGACGGCACCCCCGTGACCGTCCCGGCCGGTGAGCTGGACGACCACCGCTGGGCCCCGGTCGAGGAGGCGTTGGAGCTGCTCGGCCCCGCCCGCTCGGCCCGGCTGCGGGCGGCCCTGGAGGCGGCCGAGGACGGCCGGGTCCGGATCGTCACCACCAACGTCTCCGGTTTCTGACCTGATCCGGGTTCCGGCCTGATCCGGTTTCCGGGAGGAAGTGCCGCGCCCCGGTCGGGAGTTCCGCCCGGGGTGCGGCGCCGGGTCCTCAGCCCTGCTGCTCGGACTCGGTGTTCCGGGCGGCGACGAGGGCGGCGATGGCCTCCGAGACGAAGGTCTCCGCCTCGGACTTGTCCACGCCGAGCGAGGTGAGGACGTCCTGCCCGTTGTCCTGCTCCAGCAGTGCCAGCAGGACGTGCTCGGTGCCGACGTAGTTGTGGCCGAGCCTGAGCGCCTCGCGGAAGGTCAGCTCCAGCACCTTCTTGCTCCCCGCGTCGAACGGGATCAGTGCGGGCAGCTCGGCGGCGGCGGCCGGCAGGGCGGCGGTGGCCGCCGCCCGCAGGGCCTCGGGGGTGACGCCCTGGGCGGCGAGCGCCTTCATCCCGATGCCCTCGGGCTCGGCGAGCAGGCCGAGCAGCAGGTGCGCCGTGGTGATCTCGGCGTTGGCCGCCTTCCGGGCCTCCTCCTGGGAGGCGACCACGACGCTGCGGGCCCGGGGGGTGAAGCGGCTGAAGCCCTGGCTGGGGTCGAGGTCGTCGGGGGTGGCCGGGTCCTTGGGGACGAAGCGCTTCTGGGCGGCCTGCTTGCTGACGCCCATGCTGCGGCCGATGTCGGTCCAGGAGGCGCCGGAGCGGCGGGCCTGGTCGACGAAGTGGCCGATCAGGTGGTCGGCGAGTTCGCCGAGGTGGTCCGCGGCGATGACCGCGTCGGAGAGCTGGTCCAGCGCGTCGGTGTGGACCTTCTTGATCGCCGCGATCAGGTCGTCGAGGCGCAGCGGAGTGGTGTTGGGAACAACGGGATTCTCCATGCGTCAACCGTAGGTTGTCGATCGGAGGACGTCAACCATCGGTTGACGATTGATTGGGAGGTCCCGGAGGCCCGCTCGGTGCGGCTTCGGCGACCGTCCTACGCGGCGGGCAGCAGCCGACCGCGGACGGCGGCGATCCGGGCGGGCGTGACGCCCGCGGCGAGCAGGTAGCCGGCCGGGTCGAACCCGTCGAGCGCGGCCCCCAGGGCGGCCTCGGCGGTGGTCCCGGCCTCGGCGAGCACCGCGTCGATCCGGCGGTACGGGTCGGGCAGGCCCAGCATCCCGTACAGCGGGCGGACGTTGGGGGCGCTCTGCAGGTAGTCCTCCGCGATCGCGGCCCGGTCGACCCCGGCCAGGGCGAGCAGCAGCAGGGCGGCGAGGCCGGTGCGGTCACGGCCGGCGCCGCAGTGCACGACCACGCCTCCGGGGCGGGCGCCGGCGATCGCGGCGATCAGCGCGGCGGCGGCGTGCGGGCAGTGGTCCAGGTACGGGCGGAGCGCGAGCGGGGTGCCGTCCAGCCGGCCGTGGGCCTCCCACCAGGCGGGGCCGGCGAGCTCGTCCAGCGGGACCCGGATCAGGTCGACGCCGTCGGGGAGCGGGAGGAGCGGCTTGTACTCCTCGGTGTTGCGCAGGTCGATCACGGTGCGGACGCCGTGGTCGAGGAGGGCGTCCCAGCCTTCGGCGGTGAGGCGGTCCAGGTTGTCCGCCCGGACGATCGCGCGGCGGGCGGTGAGCCGGCCGGAGGCGGTGGGCAGCCCGCCCAGGTCGCGGACGTTCAGGCAGCCGTCCCAGACGAGGGTGCGGTCCTCGATGGTGGTCAGCGCGTCCGTCGTCCGGTGCATGGGGCTCCCCGTTTCCTCGTCGGGGGTCCCGTTACCCCCTCGTTATGTAAGGACTCCCGGGGGATCCGGATGGTTCCTGGCCGTTCGAGCGCCCGGAACCGTTTGTTCACGTGCCGGTCGGGGCGGTGCTCAGTCGGCGGTCGGGGCCTCGGCCTCGGCGCCGACCAGCTTCTCCATCGGCTCGACGGCGATCTGGCCGAGCATCGAACCGGCCACGATCGCGCCGATCAGGAACACGGTGGACAGCCAGGCCATGGTCGACACCGGCAGGGTGAAGGCGCCGACCACCCGGGCCGCGCACTCGGCCAGCAGGGCGGTGCCCCAGATGGCCGAGAACAGGCGCTCGTGGCGGCGGAAGGACCGCGACGCGGCCGCCCGGCCCTCGGCCAGCCGCTGCCAGGCGGCGGAGCGGTCCCGCTTGCCCTTGGTGACGAAGGGCATCAGCACCGGGCTCATCACCGGCCTGCCGATCAGCGCGGAGACCAGGATCGCGAGTGCCACGGTGCCGCTCAGGCCGCCGTCCTTGGCGATCATCAGCCGGGCGTCGCCGGTGACGAAGGTCAGTGCCAGGCCCGCCAGGTTGACGGTCAGCATCAGCGTGGCCCACAGGTTGAGCTTGCGCTCGCGCAGCAGGCCGACGACGGTGCGGGCAGCCGGGAAGGCACTGCTCCAGGCCAGCGCGGCGAACTCGCTCAGGCCGCAGGCCGAGTGCAGCAGGTAGTAGCCGGCCAGCGGCGCGGCGACGTCGAGCGCCAGCGGGCGGAGGCCGGAGGCCAGCGGGTTGGGGGCCTCGGCCTGGGCGGAGCCGGCGGTGGTGGCCTGCGCGGGAGCTGCGACGGTGACGGCGGCGGCGCTGACGGTCTGGCTCACGGTGGGTTCCTCCCCGGCTGGTGGCCGCGGGCTGCTGCCCGCGTCGTGCCTCCAGTCTTTCCGTCCGACCCTCCGTCGGAGCAGTGCCGTCCGTTGCGGGATCCGCGTGACAGTTGTCATGATGCGCGCCGTGACACCCCGCCCCACCTGCGGTTCTTCCGGCCGACCCCGGGGGAGGTCCACGGCTCGTGGCGCACGGGGCCGGGCGGCGGACGGTGTCGAAGCGCTCGTCCCCGGCGTGCCGGGCGGCGGCCGTCGGGTCGGGCGCGGCGGGCCGGTCCGGGGTCGAAGTCGGGCGGCGCCCGGTCGGCGGCGGGGCACCTCGGATCCCGGCGGCGGATCCCGGCGGCGGATCGCTGCGGGCGGATCCCGGCGGGCGGGTCGCAGCACGCGGGGGCGCGTGGCCGGACCGGGCTTCCGGCGCCCCGCCCCCGGACGCGGCGGCAGGCCGGACTGATTCGTCCACGGATGACACTTTCAGGGCAGGCCCGAAGGGGCGGCGGACGAAGGGCGGCAGCGCGCGGGGGCCCGGCCCCTGGGTGGTCCGGTCCTTCGGTCGAAGCCGACCTGATCGTCGGAATGGCGCATCATGTGGCGGGTGCAGAGTGCAGAGCGCCCCGGAGCGGGCACCGGCAGCCGCGTCGGCCGGTCCGGACCAGTACCGACCACCGGCCCACCCCCGGGACCGGTCGCCGCTCCCATCGATCTGACCGAGGCGGTCCGAGCCGCGCAGGGCGGGGACGAGGAGGCGTTCCGGCTGCTGTTCCGGACCGTCCAGCCCGGCCTGCTGCGCTACCTGCGGGTGCTGGTCGGCGGCCGGCCTGAGGACATGCAGGACGCCGAGGACATCGCCTCGGAGGCCTGGCTGCAGATCGCCCGCGACCTGCACGGCTTCTCCGGCGACGGGGACGGCTTCCGCGGCTGGGCCGCCACGATCGCCCGCCACCGGGCGCTCGACCACCTGCGCGCCCGCCGCCGCCGTCCGGTCGCCGACCTGCCCTTCGAGTACCTCGTCGAGCTGGCGGCCGGGGACGACACCGCGGGCGCCGCGCTGACCACGGTCGGTACCGCCGACGCGCTGGCACTGATCTCCCGGTTGCCCCGTGACCAGGCCGAGGCGGTCCTGCTGCGGGTGGTCATGGAGCTGGACGCGGAGAGCGCCGCCCGGGTGCTCGGCAAGCGGGCCGGCAGTGTCCGGATGGCCGCCCACCGGGGGCTGCGCCGGCTGGCCAAGCTGCTGGAGCAGCCCTACGCGTCCGGTGACGGGATCCCGGCCGCGTGGCCGGGGGACCGGGATCCGGCCCCCGGCGGGACCGCCGGAGGGAGCGCCGGCAAGGCCTCCGCGCAACCCGCGGGGAAACCGCCGAAAAAAAATTCTCCGCAGGGTGTGACAGAACGCCGGGCCGCGACGCTGAAGGACATGAGATGAGCACCAACCGATCCCGTCGGATCGACCGTGATACCGCCGAGCAACTGCTCGGCGGTGCCGTGGCCGCCCCGTCGGCCGGGCAGGGCGCCTCGCTCACCGGACCGGACGGAGACCCCGGGCAGCTCGCCCGGGTGCTCGCCGCGGCCGCCGCTCCCGCGACGGTCGGCGAACTGGCCGGGGAGGAGGCCGCGCTGGCCGCGTTCCGGGAGGCGAGTCTCACGCCCGCACCCGTAGTGACCCCAGTCCGGAGACGATCGATGGCAACCGCCGCGCTGGCCAGGGCCTTCAGCACGAAGGCTGCTGCCGTCGTGCTCGGCGCCACCGCGCTGTGCGGGGTCGCGGTCGCCGCCGGCACCGGCAACCTGTCGTCCGCGCTGGGCGGCCTCGGCGAACCGGAGCACACGCTCGGGGCCCAGGGCGCTTCCGGCAGTGCGTCGGCCGCCGGTTCGCCCGGCGCTGCCCCGTTCGCCCCGGGGGCCGGGTCGGCCCGTCCGTCCGGCGGTGCCTCCGCGGGCCAGCAGACGGTCGCCCCGTCCGGCAGCCCGACCCCCGGCACCCCGTCGGCCGAGGGCCGCGGCGACCGTCCCGTCGTCCCGCCCGCGCTGCTCGGCCCGTGCCGGAGCTTCGCCGACCGGATGGCCAAGGGCGAGCGCCAGGCCCAGCTGGTCACCGATCCGGTCTACGGCCCGCTGGTCGCGGCGGCCGGGGGCGCGGACCGGGTGGCGGACTTCTGCGCCGGCGCGGGGGACGACGACCACCAGGGCACCGGCGCGCAGCCGCGCGACCCCGCCAGGACCGGCGCCGCGCCCGGCACCGGCAAGGGCAGCACCGACGGCAGGAACGGCGGGGGCGGCAACGCCAACGGCGGCAGCAACGGTGAGGACACCGGCGGCGTCGTCAAGCCCGGCAAGGGCGGCGTGACCGTACCGGCCGTGCCCGCCACACCCCTGGTACCCGACGTCCGGGCGAGCAAGCCCGGTCACGCCGACGGCCAGAACACCGAGAGGTAACCCCGAGAACTCCGGGTGAGCGGCGAGCGACTCCCCCCGGGCTCGCCGCCCACCCGGATCGCACCACCCGCGGGACGCACCACCACCCGCGGGACAGCAGGAAGCAGTACCACCCGAAGACCCCGGGTGGCCGGTCGGCTCCCCCGTGCCCACCGTCCACCCGGCCGGCCCCGGCCGGACCGGCAAGGCGTCACCCCGGACGCGCCGCCGGCCCGGCCGGCCCGGAAACGTGCGGCCCGCCCTCCCGCAGTCAGGGCGGGCCGCACCCCCGCGCCGGGGGAAGGGGGGAAACTGGCCCGGCCCCCCACCCCCAACCCCCCCACCCGTTCTTTGGGGAAGCCCGCAACCACCCGGGCAAGCGGTCCCCCACCCCCCCCCCAAGGCAATTGGGGGTCTCCCCAATCTCCAACAGAGGGAGG